>CAYYKJ010000004.1:0-139626 GCA_964441265.1 uncultured archaeon | reverse complement strand
AAGCCTCGGGAGGGATTCGGATAATTTTCTGGCTGTGCTGGTGACTACAATCCCAATTCTGTAGTCACCTATGACTATGCTTTCTGTACTCCTTCAAAATCAGTTCGATTGTAGGTCTGATGTTGCCTTTATTCTGATACGACTGGAGCGTGGAGTAATATTTTCTCCTGTTTCTGAGGTCTATGTTAACAGGAGGATATCCATGTTTGATTAGTATGTTGTTCAGCAACAACCTGCCTACTCTCCCGTTGCCGTCCTGGAAAGGATGTATGTTCTCGAATTGGTTGTGAACGACCGCCGCCAGAACGATTGGATGGTATTTTCTCTTGTTTTTTTCATACCAATGAACAAGCTCTTTTATCAGACTTGCTATCTGCCTCTGGGGAGCTCCGCGGTGCATGACGTTACCATGCTGATCCGCAACGACAACTTCTATTCCCCTACCCCTGCATTTGCCTGCGAATTCCTTTGAGTTCTTGAAAACGATTTTATGAAGTTTCTTTATCAGGATCGAAGAGATGTGGATGCTGGTTTTCCTGATATGTTCAATGGCATCCGAAACTCCGAATGTTTCGGAAATCTCTTCCTTTGTTCTTTCCTTTGGCCATTGGTTTTTTTCCAATATCTCCTTTACTTCTCTCGCGGTAACGGTCGAACCCTCGATTGCGTTAGTGTTGTAAGTGAATGTTTCTATGAAACTCTTCCACTCCTTTTCTGAAAGATGCCTGACACGAATACCGCTCTTATAAACAAGTTTTCCGATGATTTTCCTTTCCTTGGAAGTCAAAACCGTATGAAGAGGATCTCTAACGGATCTGTATATTTCTATTTGCTCCCTGATCGCATTCTCGGCCCTTGGCCGGGTTTTCTCTATTTCATCCGGTTTCAGGTTCATTCCCAGATATCTTCTCACTTTTCTGACCTTGCCATTGTCCCTGAAAGAATGTGCCAAGAAATATTTTTTCTTTCTTCCTCGTTTTCTGATTTCAAGATGCATACATATAATTGATGACTACATATTTAAATATATTACATTATGATGACTACAAGCCTCGGGAGGGATTCGAACCCCCGACCTATCGGTATCATGACGGCGAAGGACGCGCACCTAATGCGCGTCAGTCGTTCCGGAAGACATGCCTTCGCATGCTTCCATGCTCCAGGTCATCGACCCTCGGGCCTCACCATACCGATACAAGCCGATCGCTCTGCTGCTGATCCTCCGGACTTTTTGATATCGACCTTTTGCGGCGTCCGGGAAGGGCTGCCAGCTGAGCTACCGAGGCATTGACGACTGATGGCGACCGTTCCGGGTATTCCAGTTCGTCGGTCCTGCTGTTATTATTTAGGGTAGAAGCGAAGATATAAATACGGTTATATTTGGTGGCAGTTCTCTGTTTGGAAAGATTCGTTTCTGATCATATTGCCTTTTTATTCAACGAGTCCTCCACCTCACGTATGAAGTATGTTGTCATAATACCTTTTTTGCTTCTGTACGGGCAAATATGGTGAGTATCGCTCTCCTTTCCTTTTCTGTATGGGTTTTTTTCGAATATTTCCTTCAACGATTTTTCTTTCCTTGTGTCCCCGATTTCTTCATCGCCTCCGCAGCAGGTCAATACCTTTCCGGAAAGGGTCAGATACAGCCCGTTCGGCAGCTGGCTGCACCGGTCTGCCCCGAAAAACTGAGAGACTCCGTTGAAGGTAATGCCATGTTTCTGGTTTTTTCTGTATACCTTACAGCACAATTCCTTCAGCTTCCTCTGCGGCATTAGTCCTGCCTTCTCCGCTTCCTCCAGCGTTCCGGTTCTTCCCACTGGGATGGGAGGATCCAGATCCACAAAAACATTTCTGTATATCTTGAAATATTCGTACATTGCGAGGAGTTCTTCGATGTTTTTCGAGGAGATTACGTTTTCGATCCCCAGCCTCGTGCGCGCCTCTGAATTGAATCTTCCGTCATCCAGCAGGGCTTTCATATACATGTCCCTTATTTCAGAGTATCCCTTTCTTCCCAGTTTGGGATGCTTCATTTGGTGGTTTCCAAGTCCCACCAATTTGTTTTCGGTCTTTCTGTCCAGTACGTGCATCTTCAGCAGCAGGGAAACTGGCCTTTCCGCCAAGAAATCGATCGCCTTCCCCGTGTTCCCTCCGAACTCCTTCTCACCTAGGGTATATCCCGCGGTGAAAATCACCGTGTGGATGTCCTGCCCGGACAAAAAGTCTATGAAATCGTAAATCCCGGGGTTATCGAAGGGTTCCCTGTAACCAATTATTTTTACACTTTCCAGACCCATTCCTCTGGCCTCTTTGACATATCCCTTGACCTCGTCTATTTCCAGGCTCTTGTCCCCTTTATCTGGCCTGTAATAGGTGCCCGTCTTCTCTCCCACCTTCGCGAAACAATAAGGGCAGTTCAGTTTGCATACGTCCCCCGGGAAGTCGACGTCCATTGTAAGAAGTTGTCCGTCCCGGTTGGCCTCTTTCAGTTTTTCTTCCGGGAACTGCCATCCCTCGACTCCGTTGAAATAATCTTTCCCGAACCTTTCTGTTACGGTCTGATCCGCCTCCCCGAACCTTTTTTCCAGCACATTCCAATATGTATTTTTGTTTGCCATTGGTTAATGGTGGAATCTATGAAATTTATAATTTTGCATAAAATATTTTGCATAAATAATAAAATTGATATAAATATGATTATCATTTAATATTATTATGGGAAATTTTAAAATTAAGCTTGATAAGTTTGACAGGAAAATCCTCGCGGAGATGGACAAGAATTGTAGGGTTCCCCTCGCAAGGTTGTCAAAAAAAGTGAAAAGGTCAAGGCAGTCCATCGAATACAGGATTGATCAGCTGGTGAAAAAGAAGGTCATCTCGGGCTTTAGCACTGCAATAAATCCACACAAACTCGGATTCAAGGTGTATAAGACCTATCTGCAATTGAAGAATGTGGCGGCTGAGAAAAACAAACTGATCGAATTTTTGAGGAGTTCCGGGAATGTTTACTGGTATGGGGAATGCGACGGCGAATGGGATTTAATTTTCGGGTTGTTTGCGGATTCTGACTACGAGTATTACAGAATCAGAAACGAGATGACCTCGATGTTTGGAAACATTATCCTAAAGCAAAGGGGAACCGTGCTGCTGGATTCAAGACAATACCCAAAAATGTATTTCACGGGTCGGATTTCAGAACCGGTTGTTTTCGGGGGGGAGATATCGAGCTTTCCCCTGAGGGGGGTTGACAAGAAAATTCTCGCGGAATTAATTGCAAATGCGAGGGTCCCCGTAACGGAATTGGCAAAAAAGGTCGGGTCCACCCCCGCCATTGTGAGGAGCAGGATGAACAAACTAGAGAACGCTGGAATCATAATACAGTACAGGATCAACTTGGATCTGGAGAGATTGGGTTTGGTTTTTTTCAAATCCATAATCCATACGGAATATCGGAATAAGAACAAAGAAGGGGATTTGATATCTTTTGTTAGCCGATTGCCCAGTATTCAGTATTTCATCAGAAATTTATGGGACGCGGAAATCGAGTTGGTTGTCAGGGATTATCTGGAATATAACGACATAGTAAACGGAATAAAAGAGAAATTCCCAGATATGATAAGAAACATCGAAACGGTGATCATGAAATCTGATGTTTGGATGCCTTCTTTTGTGATATAGGCAGTCAGTTGCCCTCTTCGTCTTCTCTGGTGAACCTGGAAAGGACGAATATGGCTGTTACTGCTATGGCGGTTACGATCAGGGCCGCCGCCAGGTGGTAGGTAAGCCCCTCCCCTTCGGGCACTATGTTCTGTATGAGGGAATTTATGGCATCCCTCCAGAACAGGGCGGAGACGAATCCGAAAGACGATATGATGAGCGCCACCATTACCCCCCAGAAGTCGAGCCTTTTGGCGTGCTCCTCCATGCTGGCCATTCAGTCACCCTTCATCTCCTTCATCATGTCGTCTATCTGCCTGTAAAGCTCCTCCTTCGTTCCGTTGTTGTCCAGGGACAGATTCGCCATCTTCATGGTCTTGTCAATCACCTTTTCAGTGGCCTTTTTGTCGGTCTTCCTGAACTCCTCGATGGTCATATCCGATTCGCCTTTTGTTCCCCGGGTCTTGACCCTCTCGTACCGTTTCTCTTCATCGCATTCCACCTTGAGGAGGAGAAAAACGTCTCCGTAGAAGCCCTTGAGGAACTCCACCTCCTCCGGGAACCTCACGCCGGATATGCACCATATGTCCTTGTAGGTGATCCTCTCGGAGATCATTTCGGTCAGAACCTTGACGCCGTGCATCCTGCGGAGCTCCGTGGCGAGCTTGATCAGGTTGTCCCTGGTCACCTGCCTCCCCTGTGCCTTGAGCATGGGGGCCAGCACATCGTCGGTGTATATGAGAACCTTGAAACCGTGATTGTCCCTGAGGTACCTGGCGACCGTGTCCTTCCCGCATCCCCTCTTGCCGGTTATGCCCAGAACGAGATATTTCATATACAATTCTTTGTGTGCAATTTTAAATAAAGCTTTCCAGCCTTCTTACCGCCTTCAGCCGCTCCCCTGATCCGAGCTTCGCGTTGTCCAGAGCGTTTCTGAGTATTCCGGTGTTCTCGTCGTAGGTTTCCCTGTCGACCGGCCTCGGAGTCCCGTCCTTGCCGCCGTGGGCGAAGGAGAACCTGACCGGGTCCCTCCAGCTGGGCTCCTCCCCGTATATCAGCTTGCTGGTGAGGGCGAGCGCCCGTATGGTCTTGGGTCCCACCCCCCTGAGGGAGAGCAGCTCCTCGTAGTCCCGGGGCTGGAATTCATGAAGGTCCTCCAGCTTCGGGAATATCCGGTTGTCTATCCAGTGGTGCCCGTCCATGCGGAGGTACTTCCTGATCTCCCCCGGCCCGTCCCTGGCGAGATCGACCGAGCACTTCCTCGCCTCCCTGCTGTCCTTCGCTACCATGTTCAGCGCCCTTCCCGTGTGGTCGCAGCATATCGCCTCGTGCGGCTCCTCCACGAAGGAGGAGACGTGCTCTGATAACCAGTGGTATCGGCGGGCGTAACGTTTCGTTTGGTTCATCCCCTGCTGGACCACGCACCAGTTGCCCTTCTCGCTGATGAGGAAGTTGTGATGATAAAGCTGGTAGCCGTCCTGAAGGGCAGAGGTGTCCACCTTCGCCGCCATCCTGCTCGACCGCTTGAGGTATTCGGTCTCGTTCTCGGTGAGGGGGAAGACCTGGCTGATGGTCTCGATCTCGGAGGGCGTCTTCCTGGAGGTCCCTCCTTTCCCTCCCAGCACCGCTATCCCGTGCTCTTCCGGGTCCAGGGACTCCTTGAGCGCCCCCATGGTCGTGGTGGTCACGCCGGAAGAGTGCCAGTCGAACCCCAGCACGCATCCCAGCGACTGGAAAAAATAGGGGTTGGACATCCTTTTCAGAAACTCGTCCACTCCGTACTCGTGGACGACCGCCTCGGTTATGAGGCCGGCCAGCCTCTTCATCCTCCTGAACAGCCACGGGGGACATTTCCCTCCGTGCAGAGGAAGATCAGCCACCCCGGTCCGGTTTTTCATGTTTAATCATGAGGGAAGAGGTTTTTATAGGAGCCCGCACAAATATTAAGCAAGGTGTTTAAATGGCTGAAGAAGGCGAAACTGAGAAGCCAGCAGCCCAACCCATGCCAGCAGCTACAGGAGGGTCCACCAGGCCCACAGGAGTGACCATAATAGCGATACTGGTACTTATATCAGCGATACTCTCGATCATAGGCGGAGCGATTTCAGTGATGTTCTCGGGAATGGTATCAGCTCTCATGCCAGGAATGGAAATGATCACAATGGGAGCAGGAGCAGTAACCATAATACTAGGAATCATCTACTTCCTCTGCTTTTGGTGGCTATGGAAGATGATGAAGAAGGGATACACACTGACCATGGTGATCAGCATCATCAGCCTTATATTCAGTATACTGGCGATGAACGTGATCGGGGTTGTCTTGGCAATAATAATATTGGTATACCTTTACATGAAGAGGGACCTTTTCGTATAGAGGAGGTTCCCTGTTCATTTTATTTTTTTATTCTAACCTATGCTTTCTATTTCACGGAACTTGATCGGATGTTCGTCTCTGTATTTTCTCAGAGTTTCGTTCACAGTCTTCAAGATGTAATCCCCTTCAAATTCTGTTATATGTCCACCTGATCCCTCGCCGAAAATCTTGTGCAATGCCTCGTTTCTGATATTAAACTTTTCTACGAGTTTTCCAATAGTATATGTCCTTTCCGGTTTGATTTTGTAATTGTGTTCGTACAGTTTTTGCACCGTCTTTTGCGTGAGCCCCGGCATGAGTATTGAAATGCTGAAAAGAAATAAAAATCCATTCCTCCCCAAACGTTTCCGCTTCGTCTGGTGGTATACTATGAATTTTTATTTTTTCTTGTTATATGGATGATATGAACAAACCCGAACTGGTTTTCACAGGTGAGTCCGGACCCGCTTCGGTGCTGGAGAAGCTGAGAAAATATGAGGGGAAGCGGGTGAGAATTGTTTATCACGGGCTTGAACAGGGAGATGTTTCCGAACTGGCTGGGGAGCTGTGCCTATTCGGGGATAATGCCGCCATTGAATATAAGGGAAATTTTTACAAACGAAGAGAGCTCGAAATGTCGGACATGAAACGCAGGTTCGGCGACGGTGATCCTGTCGGCGATGACGCAAAGAGCACAAAGATAGAGGTTTATATTGAGGATTAAGATTTCTTATGCCGGGGGCGGGACTGCCAGCGCCGTCCGAACGCGACGGAATTCGTGACAGGCACGAAAAACGATCTCAAGTTCGGTTTGCGCGTTTGAACCCGCGACTTCCACGTATCCCATTATTGTCATCGAAAACCTGGGGGTTTTCTCAGCTCTCATACAGACACGCTTATGAGCATCGCCTAGTGAAAGTGGCGCTCTAACCAGACTGAGCCACCCCGGCGTTGATAAACATATTGGGCTTTCCAATTTTTATAAGTTTTACTGATTTCTGATTCTGGTGGTGTTTTTCAGCAAACCTGAAAATCAATTAATACGGGAAACAGTAAATAATATACATGAAGATCACCTCCATCGATTTCCGCCCCGGATTCACGGTTTACAGGAACGGCGAGGGTCCGGTCTGGGTGTGCCCCCACTGCGGCCCTGCCATAGAGACCCCCACTTCCAGGGACGGCTATTCAGACGTCGTTGGTTCCCTCTGCTGGCTCAACACGGGCGGGACGCTGATCATTTCAAATGTCCCGAGAAAGCGGATATACGGTATAGATTTCAACAGGGACGTCCCCCCGAAAAGCTCATCCATCGGCCTCTGGTCGGAGTTCGTGAAGGACAAGAAGCGGGGGAAGCTTGAGAGCTACAGGAAGGAGTATTCCTGGACGGCAGTGGATCCCGGTGATCACAGGAAAAGGACCCAGATATACAGTGATTTCTGGAACACCGTGAGGAAGTCAGGGAGCGTCGTAGTTTTCGTCCACAGGCAGTACACCAGGATGAAGAACTTCCCCTCCGTAATGGACATAATAACGTACGAGGGAAGGGGCGTGGACAAGAAGGTCATGGAGACCATCGTAGGAAAAACGAACCGGAAATACAGGAAGTTTTTCGCTCACATAGAGAGGGATTACAAGAATGCCATAAAGCTCGAGCACAGGAGAGTGGTGGATAGAGTAAAGGCGATTTTTTCCGAATTCGATCTCCGCAAAATCAAGGTGGAATACAAGAAGAACATAAAGAAGGACATCAATGTAATGAAGAAGTACACCAGGAGGAGCGAGCAGAGGAAACTGGAAAGGAAATTCAGCGAGGAGAACTACCTTTCACTGATCAAATCAGCCCTCAGGAAAAGGGTCAGGCCCAGGATCACAGTTGAGCACGTTTTCAAGGGGAAGCAGGCGATGGACTCCAAGAATCCGATGTTCACGGGTAAAGGGATAGTTATGGAGGTGGAGGTTACCAATTTCCTTGGTTACTGGTTTCCCAGGGTCGCCGCCAGGATGATCACCGACATGCTGGAGGACCTGGTGTCGGTGGAGATGTACAGCCAGCTGGGTGCAAAGCAGAAGCACATAATCGAGTACGTCAAGCACCCGGAACTGGTGTAACAAGAAGGATCACATCCCGAACGCATCCAGAACTTTTTCTGTGATTTCCTTCTGCTGGGCCAGCGGACTGTATGCCTTTATTCCGGTGAAGTCCTCGATCTCTTTCCTGGTCCCTCCGGTGGCCGTTCCCTTTCCCGATATCATGAAGGGAACTATTCCGTGTTTTTCTTTGAGCATTCTCACTCCTCCGTATGCTCCCGGAGGATCCTGGCAGCTCAGAATGTACTTTCCCCTGAACCTTTTGCATGGCCCACTTCTGAGCATCATTTCAACTTCCCTCTGGGTGAGCCCGTTGCCCATTTCTATGAGCAGGAAATCGGGATTCTCCGCGGCCAGATTTGAAAAAACCTTCATGAAGACACTTTCAAGCTCCTCCATTGAATTACCCACCGTGGAGGGGGTTCCCGCGTCTGTTACGCCGTGGACCTTCAGAGCACCGGCGTATTCTGAAAGCTTGACATCATGGGGATTCCCCTGTCCCGTGACCTTTCCGACGCATACCCTGTGGCCCCTCTTGGTCAGCCCTTCGGTGATTGCCCTGTTCGTGGTGGTCTTCCCGCAGCCCTCTATCACGCCCACGGAATATATCACCTTGGGGACCTTCTCCACGTCGAGCACGGGCAGTGAAAAGCCCATCACGTTCAGTTTTCTGCCTCTGTGTGTAACGAAACCGAGGAACTCCGCTTTCGTGGGTTTCAGCCCGGGCTTCGAATCCACCACGATGCTGAGGGCCCCGCCCCTGGACACCACATCAAAAACATCCCCCTTCTTAGGCCTTTTTGGCGGCTCCGCTATGAGGGTCATGGGCGCATATCTCCTGGTCAGGCAGGAAAGATAACACTCGCCCTCTTTAGGTTCGTAGGCCTCGTCTTCCGGTCCCCTTATCAGTTTGATGTGGGTGTTTTCCACTTCTTTCAGCATGAAGAAAACGACATCGCCGACTTTCCCGTCCGCCTCTCCGGTTATCTCATACCCTTCCGGCAGTTTTACGTTTTTTGCGACAGCCGCAATCTTGAATTTCATGATAAATTAATGCACACATTTTCTATTAAAGCATGATGTTTTTCGGGATGATCAAGAACTATTCTGAGTTCGGTTTTATGAAAAGTCCGGTTATGCGAAAACGAGAGAGTTCACGGAAAAATTTTGGTGATTAGTCACTTCCCTCCGGAGTATTCCCTTGAGACGTCCACAGTGAAGTTTCCATGAAGGATGTTTCTCCCTATGAGTACTGGATATTTCATGTGAGACCTGTCCGCTATGTTGGCCTCGGCCTTGAACTCCTCCCCGTATATTTCCATCCTCACCCTGACTACCGGCCTTTTGGTGATGGTTCTGGTCGCCGGCGCCTTCACCCTGAAATATCTCACTACTTCGCCGACACCCACCCTTTCTGCCAGCTCCTTGTCTATGGAGGTGAGCCTCGCGCCCGTGTCGACTATGGCTATGGACTCCTCTGTTCTTTCGCCCTTTATCTTCACTTTCTCCGTTATTCCTATTGTTTTGATAGCAAAAACCTCCGTGCCTTCTAAGCCCTCCGGGGGAGTTCTTTTTTCATGGTAACGATATCGAGCTTTTTATAGATTTTTTCGATGATGCCTCTCGACCATTCGTTCAGTTTGTGTGTTTCCCTGTCCATTATTCTCTCCCGGGTCATCATCCTCATTATTGTGTTGTTGGGCCTGAGGGTCGTGTCCTTCCCGGGCACCCCGTCGGTCAGTATGATCTCCTTCCTGTCCTCGAGGTCGGACATGCGGTAGCCGGGCCTCATGTATTCGAGTTCCCCTCCCGATGTCC
This sequence comes from uncultured archaeon, assembly GCA_964441265.1. Classification (GTDB taxonomy): domain Archaea; phylum Aenigmatarchaeota; class Aenigmatarchaeia; order QMZP01; family QMZT01; genus JAFGDH01. The sequence continues at coordinate 129,707 of CAYYKJ010000004.1, read as the reverse complement.
CGTAGACCCCCGGCTTGAGCAACCCCCTGTTGACCGCGAAGCCCTCGCTCTTGTTGAATATGGAAAGATGGGAGCCTCTTTTCCTCCCCTGGGTCATGCCGTTGATCTCTTCCGGTTCGATAGAATAATCCTTGTTCAGGAACTCCAGCAGGTGGAACCCCGTCAGCAGGGGCTCATTGCGGGTCTCCTGTATCATCGTCAGGACGGGGAAGCATCCTATCAGTCTGGGGTTGAGTTCCACTATGTGTGCGTCTTTGTTCGATATCATGTCAACTCCGAATATCCCCCTGTAACCTATCGATTTGAGGTATTCCCCTATGACTTTACCGTATTCGGCGGCCCTTTTGCGTATCTTTCCGCTGATCTCCCTGCTGGCGGTCCAGTCGTTTCCGCAAAACACACCGTTGCCCTTGCCCGGGTTCATGACATCGTTTATGTCCATGAGCTGGTATCTTATTCCGCTGAGTATGACTCCGTGCCGGGTCACGCACCCTGCGATTGCCGGTGAATAACCCCTTATGAACTTGGTTACTATGACTTCGCAGTTACCCGATTTTTCAAGGACATTTTTCTTCGTTGTTTCGAAGTCTCTCTCCGAATGCACGAAGAAGGTACCCTTGCCCCCGCTGCTTTCCCCTATCTGTATGACGTAATCTTTCCCATATGTCCCCTCGATGTCGTCGTGTCTGAGTTCCCCTATCCTGGATATCTCTCCGGGAACCATGCTGACGCCCACGTCTTCCATCGCCCTTCTGAACCTTATTTTGTTGTCATAGAATACGGAGGTCCTGTTGCCTATTATCCCCCATCCCATGCGGTCGCAGAATTTCTCTGCCTTCCGGGTGACCTTGTAGAACATTATGCTGGGTTTTCCGATGCGGGAGACGTATTCCTTTGTCCTGGGACTCCTCAGAATGTTGAACGAGTTCCTTCTTCCGGGGGCTTCTGGCATGCTTTCCAGGCTCATTACCCTGAAATCCTCCGAAATGAGCGGAATGTCGAGACCGTTCTTCATGCAGATTATGTGATAGTCCGGGAGGTATCTGCCCGCCCCCGCCCTGCTGAACGCGGAAGTCCCGACTCCGATGACAGGGTCTTTGATACCCTGAAAAACTCGCTTCATGGACTGCAGGTCACTGATTTTTCCCATGTTGATAATTCCCGGAGTCTATTTATAAGGGGACTATTTCCTGATCCACTTATCTTTGATCTTTCCCATCAGGGACTTCTTCATGTAGGAGTCCAGGAACTTCTGGCCTGGCTCCTCCTTCTCGAGCTCCTCCTCGGAGAGCCCCACCGAATTGAGGATGCGCATGGCAGCGGGTATTATCTGGTGCTTTATGTAATAGTCCGGGTCGTAATTTTCTGCGTATTCAGCCGGCTCCGCCCTGCTGGATATGGAGCCATTCCCCCTCGTTATGACGTAACCTATCATCGATCCCGGAGTGACAACATGGCCCTTCTCCACATATTTCCTGGCAGCGGCAACGTGGGGGCCTATCTGATCGTAATTCTCCAGGGGACGGGTTATCTTGTTGTGTATGACCAGCTTCTTCATCTCCACGTCTCCGGATTTCAGGTCCTCTATGGTCTTCTCCACTATGTTCACCGCCTTGTTCTGGTCGTTCTCCTTGAGGATAGCCTCCAGCACACTTTCCTGGGTGTCCCTGGCGAGCTGGCTCCAGTCCCTCCTGACCTTCTCGAAGCCCTTGACCTTTATGTTTCCCCTTTTGTCGAGAAGGGCATATCTCTTCTTGGCGGTGGTCCCTGTCCTGGTCTCCACGAAAAGGCCTGATTTGTAGGAGTTCACGAATTCCAGCCCCATGGTCTCCGGGAGGTTCTCGTTCACGTCCTTGACGAAGCCCCCCGCCTTGGACTTGGAGCACCTTTCCAGGAAGAGCGAATCCGTGTCCCCGTATATTACCCGGAAGTTCCTGTTCTTGGCGAACTCTATCACCTTCTGGATGTAGTGCCTTCCCCATGCTGTTATGGACTTGGCGCATATCCTGGAGTACCACCTGGATCCCGCGTAGGCGTAATATCCGTATATGGCGTTCGCTATTATCTTGAGTGCGTACTGCCTGCTGTAGAGATCCCTGTGCTCCTTGGAGCCATCTTTGTGATTTTCGAGTTCCCTCTTGATCTCTATCCTCTTCTTGACCAGTTCCTCTATTATGGAGGATATGAATCCCTTCTTTTCCCTCCCGAAGAAGTGGCCCTCCTCCCCCGGTACGGAGTTCTCCTCCCTGTCTCTCTTGCTTCCCCTGTTCAGGGATTCCGGCGATATGTTGTGGGTTATTATGATGGACGGGTAAAGGGAGGTGAAATCGAAGAGGGAGATGGTGTGGTGTATCCCCGCTTCCGGGGGGTATACGTACCCCCCCGTATAGGAGGATGCCTTCCTCCTCCTCTTTATCTCGTCGTATTTCGGCCTGTTCAGGACTATCTCCTTCTCCACGAACGCCCTCTTTATTATTGTCCATTCAACCAGCTGGGAATAGGACATCCTGCCGACGTCAAAGAGCGTCTGGCTGGTTAGAGCGCTCAGCTCGGATATCCTAGGAAGTATCCTTTCAGCCAGCTTCAGAGTAAGCTCGGAATCCCTCAGACAGTAGTTAGCCACCCTTTCCAGTCCCTTCTTCTCCTTCCATAGTTCCCTTATCTGGCTCCATCGCATTCCGTCTTTTCCCTCTCCCAGCATCTCCCTGGAGACCATGTCCAGGGTGAAGGTGTCCGATTCCAGGGAGTCCCCCAGTATCCTCTCCACGAAATTGTACAGATCGACATGGACCCTCCCGGGTATCTTGGCCGAGAATATCCTCCCCCTCTTGGTATATATTATCCTGCTCCTGTCCCTGCCCACCCTGGTGTTTACGTTGTATTTGTCGCACCTCTTCCTTATCCGGTCGAAGTCGAACAGGTCCCCGTTGTAGGTAACCACGATGTCCGGGTCGTTCTCCTTTATGATCTCCATGAGCCTTTCCAGCATTCCCTTCTCGTTTCCGAGCACCTCCACCCCTCCGGGCCTGAGCTCTCCCCAGTCGTATGTGAGCACTCCCTTGCCCCCACCGCTGGTCATGTAGGAGGCCATTATTATGCTGTCCTTCACCGTCTCTATGTCAATCGCCATGGCGCTGAATTCCGGATCTTCGCCCTCCACCTTCTTTATTTCCTCGGCTTCGATGACCCTCTCGACCTGAAAGTCCTCCGGGACCCCTTTCCCCACGGCTTCCAGCCAGCAGTAAGGAGACATTCCGTGGTCTATCAGATATCTCCTGTAGAAATTTATCCCGTTCTCGTACGTCTTCCTGACACCGTCCCAGTCCTTCACTATCCTCCTTATGTTGGGTATGTCCCTGGGGTTCTGGAGCGTTATCTTTATGAAGTCCCTCTCCTTTCCGAGGAGCTTCATCTTTCTGGCCTCGAGGTCGAGCTCCTTGCCTTCGCTGTCCCTGAGCTGGGATATCCGCTTCTTCAGTCTCGGGATATCCTTGATTAGATCTTGGGAAACGTCCATATAGAAATACGGACGGAAATTCCTGTCGAGCACCACCACGCTCTTCCCCTTCTCGTCCTTGCCCCAGAGCCGGATCACCGGCTTGTCGTTATCCACCACGTAGTCCAGGTCCAGCAGGCAGAATTTGGCCCTTTCCATGAATATAGGTTGTCTTATTGCTTATAAAATCTTCCAGAAGTCCGGTCTGGAGTGCGTGTTATCAATGTTTCAGGCCAATACGGGCGGGTCAGAGATATTTGCCTCATATCTGGAGAAGTTTGCCCTCGCCATTGAAGAAATCCAGTGCTTCCCTTCCCTTGGCCTGATCGATTCCCCCTTCCATGTTGCAGAAATCGTATGCGAAGCACTTCGGTCCGAGACATTCCCGGTTGTCGCCGTCCCCGTATTTAGGGCAGTGACTTTTGATATAAATTTCTCCCTTCCGCAGGGCAGTATCTCGGTCCATGTCCGGTCATCAGGATCTTTATCTTAAGAATTGGACGGAAATATTATAAATACGGACTTATCCAGATTCACTTTCTTCCCCGTTCTCCACCACCCTGGCGAATGAGGCCAGCGTGTCACCCTCTTTCAGCCGCATTACCCTGACTCCCTGGGTGTTCCTTCCTATCTCCCTTATCTCCTCGGCGTTTGTGCGGATGACCATGCCCTTCCCGGAGATGAACATGAGCTCGTCGCTTTCGTGCAGGTTTATGACCCCGACCGCACTGCCGGTCTTCCCGCTGACCCTCAGGTTCTTGACCCCCTTCCCTCCCCTGTGCTGCCTGCGGTACATCCGGAAGGGGGTCCTCTTGCCGTATCCCCTTTCGGTGACCGTGAACAGGGACGCCCCTTCGTCCACGACCGCGACCCCCACCACCTCGTCTCCCTTTCTGAGCCGGATCCCCCTCACCCCTGCAGCGGACCTGCCCATGGGGCGGACGTCCTTCTCGCCGAACCTTATTGCATAACCCTTCATGGTGCCTATCATTATCTCGTGCTCCCCGTCCGTGAGCCGGACGTCTATGAGATCGTCGTCCTCGTTCAGGCTTATGGCGATTATGCCCCCCCTTCTGGGGCGGCTGTAGGCGGAAAGCTCGGTCTTCTTCACCCTCCCCTTCTTCGATACGAAGAAAACGTATCTGGCCTGGTCGAAGGATTTCACCGGTTTTATGGACTTGACCCATTCCCCTTTCTCCACGTTCAGAAGGTTCACTATGGGCTTTCCCCTGCCGTATCTCCTCGCCTCGGGAATCCTGAAAGCCCTCAGCCAGTGCACCTTGCCCTTGTTGGTGAAACACAGGAGATAGTCATGGGAATGGGTGACGTATATTTCCTTCACTATGTCCCCTTCCTTGGTCCTGGTGCCTATGACTCCCTTCCCTCCTCTCTTCTGCTGTCTGTATTCCTCCAGTGGTATGCGCTTGACGTAATCGTCCTTGCTCATCGTTATGACTATGTCCTCCTTCTTGATCAGCCGCTCGTCCTCCATGGTCGGCTCTTCCGAGGCGAGTATCTCGGTCCTCCTATCGTCCCCGTACTTCTCCTTCACCTTGAGGAGCTCTTTCTTGATTATGCCGTATATCTTCTCGTCATGGGCGAGTATGTCCTTCAGCTCCTCTATCAGCTTCAGCAGGGAGGCGTGCTCGTCGGTTATCTTCCCCCTCTCCAGGGAGGTCAGCCTCTGGAGCTTCATGTCCAGTATGGCATCGGCCTGCTTTTTGGACAGCCTGAACCTCTTTATCAATTTCCCAGCCGCCTCCTCGGTGTTCTTTGACGACTTTATCAGGCGGACGGTCTCGTCTATACTGTCCAGAGCTATCAGAAGGCCCTGGAGTATGTGGGCCCTTTCGGACGCCTGGTCAAGCTCGAATTTCGTCCTCCTTCTGACGACACCGAACCTGTGCTTTATGAATTCCTCCAGCATCTCCTTCAGCCCCAGCACCCTGGGCTGGTTGTCCACCAGAGAAAGCAGGTTTGTCCCGAAGGTGACCTGGAGCTGGGTGTGCTTGTAAAGATGGTTGAGTATGATGTTCGCCGGGTGGGACTTGGATATTTCCAGCACTATCCTCATGCCCTCCTTGTCCGATTCGTCCCGTATGTTGGTTATCCCCTTTATCTTCTTGTCCTTCACCAGGTCGGCGATGCTCTCTATGAGGTTGGACTTGTTGACCATGTAGGGGATTTCCGTTATTATGATCCTCTCTTTCCCGCCCTTCTCCTCGATCTCGGCCTTTCCCCGGACGTATATGGAGCCCTTCCCCGTCTTGTACGCCAGCCTGGTGCCGTTCACCCCGAGTATCCGGCCTCCTGTAGGGAAGTCCGGAGCCTTTACGTGTTCCGTGAGTTCGTCCAGGGTGATGTCGGGATTGTCTATCATGGCCACCGTGCCGTCCACCACCTCCCCCAGGTTGTGTGGAGGGATGTTCGTTGCCATCCCCACCGCTATTCCGGAGGACCCGTTGATCAGCAGGTTGGGCACCTTGGAGGGGAGCACCACCGGCTCCTTGAGGGACCCGTCGAAATTCGGCCGGAACCTTATGGTCTTCTTGTCTATGTCCCTGAGCATCTCCTCGGACAGGTTCGCCATTCGCGCTTCGGTGTATCTCATCGCTGCAGCGCTGTCCCCGTCGATCGATCCAAAATTACCCTGCCCGTCTATGAGGGGGTATCTCATGGAGAATGTCTGTGCCATCCTGACCAGTGCGTCGTAGACGGCTATGTCTCCGTGGGGGTGATACTTACCGAGTACCTCACCGACAATCCTGGCGCACTTCTTGAATGGTTTGTTATGGAACATGCCCATCTTGTGCATGGCGTAAAGTATTCTCCTGTGGACGGGTTTCAGACCGTCCTTTATGTCCGGCAGGGCCCTTCCCACGATCACGGACATGGAGTAATCGAGATAGCTCTCCTCCATCTCCTTCTCGAGGATTCTGTCCTTGACCCTCCCTCCCTTTTCAGCGATTTCCTCTGTCATCATTACACGTCCAGATTCTTCACGAACTTCGCGTTCTTATTTATGAACTCCTTCCTTGGCCCCACCTTGTCGCCCATCAGGGTGGTGAAAATCTGGTTGGCCTCGGCCGCATCCTCTATGCTGACCTGGAGAAGTATGCGGTTGCCCGGATCCATGGTGGTGGACCACAGCTGGTCGGGATTCATCTCTCCGAGGCCCTTGTACCTCTGTATGCCGAGCTTTCCGCCCAGCTTCCTGGTGAGCTCCTCCATCTCCTTCTCGGTGTAAGCATAATGCTTCTCCCTGCCCTTCTTGACCGCGTACAGCGGGGGCTGGGCTATGTAGACGTGTCCCTTCTCCACCAGCGGCTTCATGTACCTGTAGAAGAACGTGAGCAGAAGCGTGCGGATATGTGCGCCGTCAGTATTGTGCAACACCACACCACCATTGCCAGCGATAAAGTTTTCTTCACCTGGAACAGAAATGTCATAAACAAATCTGTCTTTTGTTTTGACCTTTTCGATTTTATCCACTTCAATGGTCACGAAATCATTTGAAAGCTTGGAAATGTTCTTGTCCCTTTTCCTTTTGGATTTTTCAATATGCCGGATCAACATGTCTGAATTTTTATGGTTTATCCAGATATCCTTTGTTTTTCTCAAGAAATCTTTAGTTGATACGGTTATGTCATATCTTTCATAGTTATTTCTGAATACCTTCCCTCTGTACATTCTTGTTTTTCCTTTTCTCCGGGTCATCGACGGGAATATTCCCAGTTGCCTGTAGATGGTAACAATGCCGTCTGATAATCTTTTCGAAGATGTCGTGTGTCCAAATATTGCTTTCCCCCTGCTCACTACAATGTGACCGTCACTATGCACCAATCCTTCCAAAAGAGATTTCTGGACACTTGGCTTTACATTATAGAAAATGTCCGGAATGAATTTCTCAAAGGATTTTTTACGCGATAGTCCGAGATGTTCAATCAGCAATCTGAAACCATTTGAATGAAAATGTATGTAATGCGCTTTTCCACGAACATCGGGAATGGTCTTCACTCCCAATTTGTCTTTAATTAGCTTTTTTATTCGCTTATAATAATACCTTTTCCCTTCACCGATCGAAAGAGTGAACCTAGTCGGACTTTTCTTTGTGAAGGCAGGGCACCCATCTCCCAGGTACCATCCGATCAAGTATGCCAAATCCTTATCGAGTTTGAACTTGATTTTCATTCTCTTTGTGTGATTTTCGAGATAAAGCTCTGGGTTTTTGGGCAGTTCTTCCCATTTCCAGCTTTGAAGAGGTACATATACGTCGTAGTTAATTTTTGAAAGATTTTCTCCAATTTCTCCCAAGTACAATTTAAGCTTTTCATATCTTGGCATGACATTATCTATTTTGGCTTCCCACTGCTGGATTATCTTGTCATATACCCCGATCCTTTTTCCCATCCCCTTTCTCGATATACTTTTCGATTCCCTCGCCTTCTTTAGTTTCTTCCAATTCTTTTTGCCGATTTCGATCCATGCACTATTCGGGATTGATTTGAGGTACTTCTTACCGACTTTGATTGATATGTTGCTTTTCAATTTGTTTTTTAGAATGGTATCGGAAAGGTCTATTGTAATGTTTTTATCAAGTCTCGGAAAGGAAGAGGGCAGTATGAGCTTGTCCCCCTTCTCGATTTTCCTGCCCTCCTTGACTTCTATTTTGCCGTTATTGTAGGTATAAACACTGTGGCATGATGTAACCCTCACAGAATATCCGCCCCTTGTTCGGATGTTGAAAATCTTTGTTCTTCTCGGGTGCTTTATGACCTCGTGTATCTCCTTGAGGCCGTGCTTGTATTTTTTCTCGTCGAATGTCATCACCCTGAATTTTTTCGGGTCGATACAATTCTCCACAAAATCCCCGATCTCCGTCAAAAAGAACTGGTCTTTCTCCTTGTCGAAGATTAATATCGGGGAATCCCCCAAAACACTGTCCGCGTCGGTCATTATTATGATCTTGTGGTACCTAAGTTTCGAAAGGTCAAAGAATTCCCCCGCTCCCGTCCCTATGGCGGTGATCATGCTCTGTATCTCGTTGTTCTTGAGTATGTTGACCAGCCTGGCCTTCTCCACGTTTAGTATCTTCCCCCGGAGGGGCAGTATCGCCTGGAACTGGCGGTCCCTTCCCTGCTTGGAAGAATTATGAACGAATATTCCAGAGGCAAGTGCAAAATTATGTGTTCCCTCTACCTCCAAATCATAGACATCGATCTTTTTTTTCAGCCTGAGAATTTTACTGATTTTATGATTGTAATTTCTAACAGCTCCGATCATTGCTGATTCATTGTTGTTGAAGAACCTCTCAGTAAAAGTTGTCTTCTTGAGAAGATTCCTGTTACCTCCCTTCACTCTTTTTTTATCGTAATTTTCTATGTTTCCTTCATTTTCAAGAACCCGTTTCATGAATTTAATTGTATGATTGTAGTAAGTTCTGTTGTATGCCCTTTTTCTTTTTTTCCTGAATTCCTTTGTCCATTGTTCCCCGGTTTTGGTGCTTCTCCATTTCAATAAATTCGGGTCTTTCCATTGCCTTTTTGACAAAGTCCTCAATAAATCCCTGGCTTCGGGATGATTATCGAAATACTTTTTTGTTCTCTTCGACTGCATTTTTCTGTTTTCTTTTTTTGACCAATAATCTCTTTGGGCTTTGTCCAGCCTCTTCAGTGTTTTCTCCCTGTAATCCTTGTTTGTCGAATAAAATTCAAGATATTTCTTAACCATGAATTTCTTATATTCGCCATTTCTCCATTGATTTTTTGCCCTCTCGGATAACATTTTTTTCATTTCCGGTGCAGACATGATTTTTCTGACTTTTTCCCTGTACTCTGGTTTTTTATGAAGTTTCCTTGTTTTTTCCTTTATTTTATCGCTATGTAAGGTTTTTTCAAGGATTTTTGTGTGGAAAATCAAATGATCTTGCTTATCCATTCTGATTATATTTTCAGGATTGTTGTTCAATTTATTGAAATCAATGTGATGTTTGCAATCCCCCAAATCAGGAGAATATTTTTTATTTTCAATGTTGTATCCATCGGCGAGAAGATGCGTGAATATCCATTTCCTCTTTTTTGGATCGAAAACCATCTCATAGCCCTTTATTCTTATCCTACCTTCGACTTTTGACAGTTTTCTGTTTAATGGCATGATGCTTGTTGTTTTTTTCAGCTTGTCTGCTCTTTGGAAATTTCCGTCTCTCAGCATGAATCCGTGGTCTGGTGTACAGATAATCTCTTCTTTGTTGTCCAGTATTATTTTTACCACTTCTGCATTTCTTCTGGTTCTCCTTGGGTTCCTTATAAGACCGATTCCTATTGTCCCATCCTTTTTGATGGTATAGCAGTAATTCTTTTTTCTTTTTTTATCTTCATCTACCAATTCTCTGAAAGACAGATTTCTCCCATCGAGCAGAGCAACCTTTGTGTCACCGGAAAAACATCCCCCTGCGGAATCGCCCTCCACGATGTATACTTCGCTCTTGGCGGGGTCCTTCTCCGAACAGTCGGCGAGTTTCCCCGGGAGCGAACCTATGCTGAGGGCGGATTTCCTCCTGACCAGTTCCCTGGCCTTCATGGCGGCCTGCCTGGCCTTCGCGGCGTTCATGGACTTGTCGGCTATGGTCTTTGCCAATTTGGGATTCTCCGCGAGGAACGTTCCCAGGCCCTCGCTGACGGCGGAGTCCACGAAGCCCTTTATCTCAGGGTTTCCCAGCCGGGTCTTGGTCTGGCCCTCGAACTGGGGGTTGGTCATCTTGATGCTTATCACGGCGGTGAGGCCCTCCCTCACGTCGTTGCCGCTGAGCCTTTCGTCGCCCTTGAAAAGGTTGTTGTCCTGGGCGTACCTGTTGATCGCCCTGGTAAGGGCGTTCTTGAACCCGATCAGGTGGGTCCCTCCCTCCTCGGTGTCTATGTCATTGACGAAGGAGAGCACCTGTTCGTTGAATTCCGCGGTGTACTGCATGGCTACCTCTACCTCCGTCTTTCCTTTGGTCTTGCTGAAGTATATCGGATTCTCCAGTATCGCGCTCCTGTTCTCGTTCAGGTGTTTCACGAAGGAGACGATGCCCCCCTCATACCTGAAATCCTCCTTCTTCCCGCTCCTCTCGTCCTTTATGGATATCAGAACGCCTGCGTTCAGGAAGGCGAGCTCCCTCATGTGGTTGCTGATTGTGTCGAGATCGAAATCAATAGTCTCGAAAATTCCCCTGTCCGGCCAGAACTTTATCCTGGTCCCGGTCTCGTGGGGGAAGTGATCATTCACGGCGTCCAGCCCGGAAACGGGCTTGCCTTCTCTGTATTCCTGGGAATAGAGCTTCCCTTCCCTCTTCACCTCTACGATCATCTTCTCGGAAAGGGCGTTCACCACGGAGACCCCCACCCCGTGCAGTCCCCCGGCGACCTGGTAAACCTTGGAATCGAACTTCCCCCCCGCATGGAGCTTGGTCATAACTATCTCCAGGGCCGGCTTGTTGTATTTGGGATGGTTCTCAACGGGTATGCCCCTTCCGTTGTCCAGAACGGTGACCGAGTTGTCCTTGTGTATGACGATGGAGATGTTGTCGCAGCATCCGGCAAGGGCCTCGTCTATGGCGTTGTCCACGACCTCGTATATGAGGTGGTGGAGCCCCCTGGGGCCGGTGGATCCCACGTACATCCCAGGCCTCTTCCTGACTGCGGTGAGACCTTCCATTACCCTTATATCCTTCGCTCCGTACTCTTTGTTCTCCTTCCCGTCCATCATATCCACCTAAGACTAAATACTCTCGAATCTCAAGAATTCTGCTGAAATTCTGACTGTTGAACTGTTATACTGTTATACAGTTAGTATATTAACTTTATTATATATAAAGGTTTTTTCGTGATCTGCCGGCCATTCCCTCCGGTTTACCACCGGAGCTTAAAAATTGACGATATAAGTAAATCTCATGGGAGATAATTATCCTTTCAAAGGCCATGGGGATTATCTGAATGCCCTGGAGGCTGGCTATATAGATACACTATCCTGGCTGCGTGTGGAAGGTAGCAACGTAGACCTTCTGGTCATCTCGGAAGACGAGCTTTTGGAATATGACCACATAATCGGCGCCGGGGAAGCCATTGAGGGCAAAAAATGGAGTATCAAGAAAGACATTGAAAAAATCAGATGACATTATCTTTTTATTTCCCCTCTCCCAGACTTGATCATGCCCATCGAGGGATACGCCGACTACCAGAGAAGGGAGTTCTGCAGGGATGTCGAGTGTCCCAGGCAGATCGAGCTGGAAAAACACGAGCCCGGGTCAGAGGAACACGAAAACATACGGAAGGAGTGCAGGGAGTCCTGCCTGTTCACGACATGGCAGTTCCATCACTGGCTTATCGATAAGGGGTATCTCATCGTCCGGCCGGAAAATAAAGAGGACGGATGATGTACATGAACAAAGGAGGTTGTTGATATGGACTGGGGAATGAAGAACAGGTTGTCCAAGATAATAAAACCCAAGACCGGGAGGTCGCTAATGCTGGCGGTCGATCACGGTTATTTTCTGGGTCCCACCACGGGGCTGGAGAACTGGAAGAAGGCGGTGGAGCCGCTCATACCTTATTGCGATACACTCTTCTCCACCAGGGGAATGGTGAGGGCATGCGTGGACCCGGAAACGGACGTTCCCGTGATGCTCAGGGCTTCGGGAGGCACGAGCATAGTGGGTCCTGAGCTTCTCCATGAGGGAATCACCATATCCGTGGAGGACGTCCTGCGGCTGAACGCGGTGGGAATCGGTTATTCGATCACCGTGGGCATGCCATGGGAGAGGGACACGATCCTGGATTTCTCCCGCTGGGTTGACGATTGCGAGGCATACGGCCTGGTCGCCATGGCCGTGACAGCCGTTGGGAAGGACATGACAAAGGATGCCCGCTACCTATCGCTCGCCTCCAGGATGGCCGCCGAGCATGGCGCCCACGTGGTGAAGACCTACTACTGCGAAGGCTTCGAAAAGGTGATAGAATCCTGCCCCGTCCCTATCGTCATGGCAGGGGGAAAGAAGATCCCTGAGCTGGATGCCCTTACGATGGCACACAACGCCATAGAGGCCGGAGCGGTAGGCGTGGACATGGGAAGGAACATATTCCAGGCAGACGACCCCGTGGCGATGATCAGGGCGGTCAGGGAGCTGATACACAAGGATGCCAGCCCCAAAGAGGCGCTGCAGTTCTATAACGAGAACAAGAAAGCATCCGGGCCAAAGAAGAAGTCCGGTATCGCAGCCGACGACACCAAAAAGGTATGATTCTGATAAAATGAAAGTCGCGATGTACTACAGCAACAAAGATATCCGTATCGAGGAAAAGGAAAAACCAAAACCGAAAGGCAAAGAGCTTCTGGTCAAGGTGCATTCCTGCGGAATCTGCGGGTCGGACGTCGTTGAATGGTACCGGCTCCCCAGAGCTCCCCTGATACCTGGTCATGAACTGGGAGGAGAGATAGCCGGGATTGGTGAAAGCTTCACTGATTTTAAAACTGGTGACAGGGTTTTTGTCGCGCCGAAAATAGGCTGCGGTGAGTGCAGATACTGCAAAAAGGGACACCAGTCCGTATGCCCGAATATGGATGTTCGCCTGGGCGGGGCCTTCTCAGAGTTTATCCTGGTGCCGGGGGAGATGGCAAGCAAGGCTGTTTTCAGGCTGCCTGACCGCCTGTCATATGACGAAGCCACTTTCATAGAGCCGCTGGCCTGCTCGGTCCGGGCGCAGAGGTTTGCCAATGTCAGGAAGGGGGACAGGGTTCTTGTTGTCGGGAGTGGGATGTCGGGCATGCTCCACGTCAAGCTGGCCCTCAACAAGGGTGCCGAGGTCACCGCTACCGACATAAATAAGTACCGTCTGGATTTCGTCAAGAAATGCGGGGCAACTGCCATTGACGCGAATGAGGAAATCAAAGGGAAATTCGACGTTGTCATATTATGCGCGGCTGCCCTGCCGGCCTTTGAGACCGCATGGAAAAACGTGGATATAGGGGGGGTCATCGTATTGTTCACCGTACCTTCCCCGGACAAACAGGTGGTCGTTCCCGTGAACGACTTCTGGCGCAATGAGATAAAGGTAATCACTTCCTATTACTGCGGCCCGGAAGACCTGGAAGAGTCGCTGAAACTCATCTCGGAAGGGAAGATCGGGGTCAAGGACATGATCACCCACACACTTCCGCTGGAGAAGATTCAGGAAGGTTTCGATCTTGTTTCAAAGGCCGGGGATTCCCTCAAGGTGATAATAAGACCCAACGGGTGAATTTACTCCCAGTCTACGTCATAACTGCTTTTGAAAGATCTGTGGTCGGGCGTCACAGTCACGGTTGCGGGGTTTCCGGGTATCTCTTTAAGCCTTTCCTTCCTGTTTCGCCCCATGCCGTTCAGTTCCTCGGGGTATAATTTAAAGCGCTTCTTCTCGATCAGATAAAAGAAGCTTTCCTCCGGAACATCTTCGGTCACGGTTCCCGGGACAGGGAAAGACTTAAGGCAGACATCCCCGTTCTTATAAGTCATACCAGTTCCTCCTTGTTATTTTTTGTGAACACAGAGAAATCGAGTCTGCTCTCACCAGAAGAAAAGGGACCTTTCATCAGAATCACTCAAGAGATGAAGGCCCTCAAAGGAGCAGGACCACTACGAGCAGGACGACTGCCTGCAGAGAAACGTTCAATTCATCCAATTCTTGCTCAAAGTGGCTCTTCATCTTGTTCACAATTAACCTTTGTAGGAGAACGTATTTATGGCTTATGTGCAGTTTTGGCTTTCATTCCTTAACGACCAGCTCCAGCACTATGAAGAATTCCATGCTCTCGGGAAGCCTTTTCATTTTTTATTATCCCCCCTGCGGTTAAAAAACAGTTTTTATATATTAAAAAATTATTATTATCGATAAGTGGTGATATGAAATACCTCGTATTCAGTGATCTTCACGGGAATTACGATTCCCTGTCCCGTCTCCCCAAAAACTACGACAGGGCAGTATTTCTGGGGGACATCTGCGAAGGGGATGTGGAAAAATCGAGGAAATGCATAGATCAGCTCTCCGGTATGAAAAACCTGTACGTGGTTCCGGGAGGTCATGATTTGTCGATATTCGATGATGTTGCGCTTGAGAGGTATGTGAAATACGCGAATGCCGGCAGGAAGAGGGAGAGGAGTTTGCAGAACGTGGAAAATGCCCTTAAAATGAGAAACAAACTTGGCGAGGAATACATAAAGTGGCTGAAAAAATGGGATAAGCGGGTACTGGAGCATAAGCATTTCGGATACAGGATACTGATGGTCCACGATTGTCTGGTCCCTCTGACAGGAAAGGAATCCCAGAAGGATGTCGGCCTGGGGGGATATAATAAATCCAGGATAGTAAGCAGTGTTCACGCTGCAAAGAATTTCAACGACAGAGATTTCGACCTGCTTTTGCACGGGCACACGCACGTCCCTTCAATCTGGAAGACCGAAAAGGCCGGGAAGAATGAGGTCAGCGACCGCGACGTCAATGGACATATATTCAATAGCAACGGGAAAGCCGAATTTTCGAACAAGAAGAGATACATCGCCTGTCCCGGTTCGATGGCTGGCGATTCCGGGTATGCTCTGAGCGGTGTTGAAGACGTTTCCATGAGCACCCGGAAATGCTCTTACGCCGTCCTGAAATTGGATGACGTTGACAAAGAGAGGGCGGGAACTTTCAGTATAAGATTCCTCACTTCGGACCGACCGGAATCATAATCCCCTGCACACTTCGCACACCAGGCCGTCTTCCCCGTGCTGTTTCAGGTTCTCGGAGAACTCCCCGCACCTGTCGCATACGCCTTCGGTTCCCTTTTCGTTCTCCAGTTCGGTTATCGCATTGGTGAATTCCATGCTCACGTTTGCCTTCGGGAATTCGCTCTTGTGCCTGAACGGGGGTATCAGCCTCAGCAGCCTCTTGGCCATTATCTGGTCAACCCCCCTCATCCAGTTCCCCGCCTCGTTCAGATAACAGTAAGGGCATACAGAAACAGGACTGGGTTTCTTGCAGTGAACGCACTCGGTTCCATGGTTTTTGTTGTAGAAATACCTCTTGAAGTTGTGGTGGAACTTTGAGAACCCCTTTACTAAGTGGTCAGGTAGAGCTTCCTTTATGTCTTTGGCCAGGCATTCAGTGCACAGGAAATTCCAGATCGGTTCCTTGCATATCTTGCAGATTGCGAGGTCCATCTTCATCAGCTCCAGGCGAATTACCATACCCTGACATCTGTTTAAAGGAATGGAAATCTGCCTTATAAGGCCGGCTTAAAATAAGGTTTAACCTTTACAAAAATATTTTTTATAAAATCTTTTTTTATCGCCAAAAATCAATATGCTGGGAGCTATTTTACTATCTGATGGTACATCTAAAGTTCAAATTATTTTCTCCGTATTACAAAAAAAATTGTAAAAGCTTTTAAAACTTACTGCTAACATTTTAAGCATCGACCTCCCGCCGGAAGGGAGGGGTGTTTGCCATGGACTTTTCGCTGATAGAAGAGAATAACGGCTCCAAAACCGTTTACGATTCCCTCGTTGTTCATCCGAAGAAGCTTAATATTTTCAATTCGGATCTTTCCCTGAAGATTGTAAGCGAACTGGTGAAGAAGCCCGGCTGCGCCATGGATCTGGCCCGCAGGCTGGGAGAGCACGAGCAGAAGATATACTACCACCTGAGGAAGATGGAGAAGGTCGGTATAATCAGGATCACAGAGGTGGAAAAGAGGTACGGAATGAACGCCAACATATACAGCATGGTCTCCCCCGTGATCGCCGCCAAGCTTTACGAGGACGGGCACTCGCTCGCATCCGGCAAAAAGGCGGGCCCGCTTGCCAGCACCGAGATGCTGGAGTTCCTCCATCCCTTCGTGAAAGACGGGAAACTGGACGCCAGGATAATCGTGGGCGACCCGAATGAGCACGGAAGGTTCGATGCAAAATCGAAAGAGGGGACCTATGTGAATGATCTCGGAATTTTTCTCGGGAGCTTCGTCAACAATTTCAGCTTCCCCTACTTCACTCCCGACACCGAGATCAGGGAGTCCGATCTCGGCAAAAACCTGATACTCATCGGGAACGTGAGGACCAATGTGATAATAGACAGGATCAAGGATCATCTCCCGATCGAGTTTGGGGACAAAGGGCACTACTTCCGTTCGCTGAAAACAAAGACGACCCATAAGGACCCCAGGACGGGGTACATCATAAAGATGAAGAACCCGATGAACCCGAAGAGCCATGTACTGGTCATCGGCGGCATCAGGACGAGGGGAGCGAGGGCGGCGGTCATCGCTTTGACGCAAAACCTTAAAAGGTTATTTGATAAGAACGACGCAAATAATGGAGAATTGGTGAGGATAATCAAGGGACTGGACAAAGAGGGCAGAGGAGTGATAGACTCGTTTGAGATAAAGGAATGAAGGTGAATTGAGTGTTTGAATATAATCCGGATTCAGCGAGCAGCAAGGCAGAGAAATATTTGAGCTATAACTCGGGATTTATGCCGGTCGACACGGGAAACGTCATGGATCTGAAAAATGCATTCAAGACAGCCATTCATAACCATTACAGGGGGTGTGTGATCGGCATAGGCCACCCTTTGTCAAAGAAACGGTTTCCCAAAAAATCAGAAATAAGCAAATGGATAAAAGAGACCGGGGCGGATTTACCGAGATTTGAAAAGAGTTATGATGATTTGTCTGGAAGGACTCCCAAAAACGGTAATCATAATACGCATTTCGAGAGGATGATTCTGCTGGGTAAGGTTCTGAGAGGGGAGGTGGATTTTGACCCCGCCGCGAAGGAGCTGCTGGAAGAAGATTATTTTTCTTCGTTTTTTGATGGTGCTGAAAAGATAGGCGATATCTCGGTGATACCGAAGTTTCCGCATAACGCCTATCCATGGCTGTTCGACATGGTAGTCAGACGGGATAAACAGGGATATTTTGAACCGGATAAAAAATCAGTGGAGCAGGTTATGTATCTTGACGATGCCAGAGGGGAGTTGAGGGCCAGCGAAAAGGGTCCGTACGGAGGGAGGAATATAGACATAATCCCGATAGTAACTGAGAATCATGATAATGATTTGATCAAAAACAGGAGTTCAAGGCTCATAACGGAAGAGTCTGAAAGGAAAATAATTGAGGATGTGAGAAACAAGGGGTACAACCTCTGCATTATACCGGGAGTATATTCCAATCTAACTGATGATCAAATGGATCTCATAGAGAAGACTTATCACAAGTCCATGGCAGAGGGAAGGGAGATGGTAGTCGCCGTCTCCTGTGACGTTGTTCCCATGGATCCCAAAAGGAATTATAGTTTCTGGCTCGGAATGGAAGACAGAAAACGCTTGCCGCACAGAAAACTTGAGGGGGTGAAATCGCACACCAAGGCATTCGCCCGCGGAAACGGAAAGTTGCCTTTAAGCCATATACACTTCACTTACATCGAGACCGAGAACGGGTCCGGTGTGGCCAAGACGCCGAACAATAATTCCTTCCTGCCGGAGAATTATGATTTCGTTAAGCCTGATCAGAGAGACAGATCGAAATCGTTTCCTTCTTTAAATAGACTGAAGCTTTCAGACACCACTTCAGATAAGCTCAATAAAATCAGCAGTCTCTTAATTTAAATAAATCTCCCCATTAATTTCTATGAACCAGCTCTTCCCCGGCGTCTGGAAAGAGAACGAGAGGATACTCACCCGTAACCTGACCCCCGGCGACAAGACCTATACAAAAAATCTTTTCAGTATAAAGGGCTCCGAATACAGGGAGTGGAATCCCTACAAATCGAAGGCCTGCGCCGCCATAGCACGGGGGCTGAAGAACTTCCCACTCAGATCCGGGTCGAAGGTCCTCTACCTCGGGATATCCTTCGGCCAGACGGCGACCTTCTTCTCCGACATAGCGGGGAAGGACGGGATAATCTACGGCGTGGAGCTTTCCGAGAGGTGCATCCGCGACCTGAACCCCGTTGCGGAAAAGAGGGGGAACATAGTCCCGGTCCTCGGGGACGCCCGCAGCCCGGAGGATTACGGATGGATAGAACCGGTGGATGTCATCTACGAGGACGTCGCCGCGGACGACCAGGCGGAGATACTACTCAGGAATTCCGAGCGTTTCCTGAAGCCCGGCGGACTTGCCATGATCGCCATAAAGGCGAGGTCGGTGGACGTGGTCAAAGATCCCAGGGTCGTGTTCAGGGAGCAGACCGCCATACTGGAAAGGGGATTCAGTGTGCTGGAGAAGAAGGACATATCCTCCTTCGAGAAGGACCATCTCTTCGTCGTGCTGAAAAAGAAAAAATAACATGAAAAATTATTTTTTAGTAGGAAAAACATTATTCTAACATGTCTTCCCGTTTTCCTCTCAGCACCATCCAGGTGATCAACGTTCTCAGGGTGATAATAGCGGTAATCATGATCCTGCTCTTTCTGGTGGTCTTGGGCATACTGGGGCAGCTCTATTACGTGGAGAGCGAAAAGGGAACGGTGGAGGCCGCGCTTTCCGAGCCATTCATTCTGGAGGAGGGCCAGAGCGCCTTCCTGGAGGATCAGAACCTGACCCTGTACCTCGAAGGGGTGATATACAAGCCGCTCGCCGAGGATGTGAGGGGTGTCTGGAGCGGGAAGGGTGCGGAGATAATCATATACAGGGACGGGAGCATGACTACGACGTCCCTTTCCATGGAGAGGAACACCTTCGGAATCCAGGGGACGGAGATCGTGCTGGGCAACGTGACCTCGGAATCGGCTGGGTTCACCATCTATGAAAAATGATTTTTTAATGGTAAAAGAATCCTTTAATTGCCGCCGAGTATGTTGTTGAGCTTCCTTTTCATTTCCTTCTTCATGCTCGCCGAGCGGTCCTTCCCGGAATAGTGGTCCACCTTTGCGGCCATGGAGACCCTGGAAGCGATGAGGCGGGCGACCTTCCCTTTCAGGGTTTTCGGGGCCTGCTGCACGTTCGCATTGGAGAACAGCACACCGTATTTGGGGGCCTTGCCCTTGCCCCTCAGGTGCCTGAACAGGGCCTTCTCCGCTCCCAGGAGCTGTATCTTGCTGGACGGCATCTTGGCCATCCTTTCCAGACCCCCGGCCAGCGAAACGAGCCTGGCCGCCAGGATCGGTCCCGCGACCGCTGAGGTGTTGGGCATGATCTCCTCGCTTAGAGCGGAGACGTATGCGGAGAGCCTTTCCCTGGACTTGTGGAGTTCCAGCAGTGACTTGGAGAACTTCCTGACCTGCTCCAGGTCTTCCACACCGAAGGGCATGCCCGAGGAGGATTTTATCTCCTTTATGTCCTTCTTGTCGGGTGTCTTGGACAATATCCTGAGGAACCTCTGGTGGTCCCCCACCGCCCTGGTGAGTTCCGGGAAGTACATTCCGTACCATTCCCTCATGTGTCCTGCCATGTTGTTCAGGTCGGTGTCCGCCTCGTCCAGGAGGCGTACGGTCTGTATGACTATCTTGTCCCTCCCCACCTTGCCCGCGGATGCGGAGGAGAGTATAACGTTCGTCCTGGCTATGAGGGAGTTCAGCTCCTGTTCTGATGAGATCCATCCCTTCTTGAGGGCGAATCCCCTGAACTTCTCCTTCAGTGAAAGGAAGGCCGGGTGGGAATAGTCCTCCACGCGCTCGCACTCGCAATTCTTCCCCAGCCTCTTCTGGAGTTTGACCTCCTCGTCTATGTTCTCCTTCTCTGATCTTCTGATCCTTTCCGCCATCTCCCGCGGGTCCGGGGGGAAGAATTCGCAGTCTATTATCCTCCCCTTCCCGTCGAGGGCGAAGCTGCCTATAAGATAGTTCAGAATGAATGCCTTCATACCAGATATTATTGTTTGACTTTTTATAAAACATTCCAAAAATATAATATGGAAAAGAAAAACGTCGCGCTGATTCTCGTCATAATATTCATGTTCGGCCTTCTCGGATACGAGCTGATGCTGATAGAGCAGGGTTTCCGCGATTCAATACTCACAGACGAAGAGAAGTGCGAGAGGAGATGCGCCGGAGAGGGCAATATCTACTTCATGACCGATGGGATGTGCTACTGCAAGGAGAGCGTGAGTTTCGAGAAGAGCTACCGTTGCCTCACCGATTTCACTCATGAGGATTCGGAGAAGTATTCGGTAAAATTCAACACGTCCTCCATGCGCAACCTCGCCGTTTCATCCGCGATAAAATACGGCAGCCCCAATTCCATAGCCACCAGGCTGTTCGCCGTCTACAAAGCGGTTGGTGACAGGGTCCACTACATATCCGATCCCAGGCAGGACGAGTACATAGCGGGTCCCCGGGAGACCTGGGATGTTCGGGGAGGGGACTGCGACGACCTTTCCCTGCTCCTTGCCTCCATGTATGAGGCGATCGGGCTGGATGCGAGCATAGTGGAGGCCTTTAACGAAACGGTCGGCCACGTCTTCCTGCTTGTGAAGGTTGATCAGGACCTGGACGCCTTCCTGCGGGATTTCAAGCCGCTGGTGGAGAAGCACACCCCCTACTTCGGAATCAAGCCGTTCAATTTCATCATCTTCCGGGAGACTCCCTCCGAATGCGAATACTCGGAGCACAACCTGTACATGGGGGAGAGCGTCAAGCCCTTCTACGTGGTGGTTGAGAGCTCCGCCCAGGGCTATCCGGGCAAGCAGGACCCCTTCTCGGTCTTCAACCAGACCAGGTTCATAAACGTGGGGCAATAGGCTATCCGCCGGATTTCCCTGCCTTTTTCAGCGAAAGCTTATTTACCAATGAGACAGAATTATATATCATGGGCTCCCGCAAGAAAGCTTCCTTCATGACCTCGACGAACGTTCTCATGGTGATCATAGTCGCCCTCGTAGGCGGGACGGTGTTCCTGGGCATGGGCAACCAGTTCGCGCAGGGACCCCTGGCCACCGCCAGGGACCAGATATGCAAGTACGTCCCGTTCCTCTGCGGGGCGCAGCCGTCAGAAAGCGATTATGATCTCGCGAAGATGTCTTGGGAACAGCTCGCCTGCGCGATAAGCGTGGTGTCGGGCTCGGATGACAGCTGCTATAAAAGCACCTCGACACCATATTCCGATCCCGAAGGAGAAGGGGGCGGGGGAGTACCCTTCGGGGAGGGAGGAATCACTTCTGGCGGCGGCGGAGCAGGCATCGTCGCAAGACAGGTGGACGATCCGGATCTGACCGGTGAAGATGATCAGCAGGTTTCTGATTATTACAAGGATCTGCCCGAACTCATATGCGATACTAGCAAGAGCACGGGAGAAAAGATATGCACGGTCCGGGATTTCCAGCTGCCCCAGGATATCGCGGCCGTGGAGAAGTGGATAAAGGGTCATGGTGATCCAAAATTTCTGGTTTACTGGGAGCAGTTCCCCAGGGAAGAGGAGGATGCGTGGTCCGGGTTTTGGCTGTGGACGGACAACGTGTTTGATATCACTCTCATCGGGTGGACCGCCGGGAGGGCGCTTAAGCTGGGGAAGTCAGTGATAAAAATCGGCTCCGAGTCAATTTCGAAAGCCGTTTCCAGAAAGCTGGGAGGATTGAGGACCGCAGGTAAGCAACTGGAACTCTTCCCCAAATCAAAACTTACCCAATTGAAGTCATGGGGGAGCGAAGTATACAAGAACATGGATCCGGCCAACAAGCAAAAGCTCTTGAGCATGGGGATAAAGGCAGAAGGCGTTGCAGTCGTCGGCGCGGTTCTCGATAGCTTGGAGGGTAAGTATGTGCATCAAGATAAGTCGCTGCTAATCAAAAGCCCCTTCGAGGATCCGGAGCCACTCGAAGTCGAAGGCGCGGGTCATGTCTTTCTCAGCGAGGAAGCGAAAAAATTCTATCTTGTATCACCCTGCAAGGCAGATTTGACCGTAAAAAATTCCATGATAAAATGCGGAACCTACCGGTATTCAGATGATTTCGGGTATTCCAGATGCGATGATGTGGGGGAAGGGGACCTCAAAATAAGAGACACAAAGGCGCATGAGATAGGATTCTGCAGCAACGATATAGTTGAAAATTTCAAAAGCGAGGAGGAAAAGAAGCATGCCAGACTCATAAAGGAGATGGACACGAGGGAGGATTTCGTGATCTTCCGGTGGACAGATGATGAATTCATGGTGAGGGATCCCATGAAGGGCATCGAGTATTATTTTTCCCGGAGGAAGGAGGAAAGGACTGGGTATTTGAAGACATCGATTCCGGGTGTGCATATTAACATACCCACGAGCAAATACAAATACAATATCACGATAGCCACGCTCGACAGGATGGTATACACGGACAGCGGCGGGAATGAGAGGAAATTTGACTTTGAAGACGGCAGTTACTCTGAGGATGGATTTGAAATGGAGGTTTCGAGCGATGATTGCGAGATGCAGCGGAGGATCCCCTCGAAATGCAAGATAGAAGTTGAAGTGAACGGGGATTTACCGGAGGATTGCGGATACTGTGAAGATTTGAAGGAGTATTTTGATGACCTGAAGATATTCAGACTGGATTATGACACCGAAAAAATGGAGGCCGAAAATGAAAGCACAGGTGAAAAAGTAACCATATGGGCGAATTATTCGAGCGTTTTGATGTATTATAAATCCGGCAAAACCGGAATCGTGTTCAGCAATGGGGATGAAGACAGCATTGCGGACGTCGTCACGATGGAAACCGGTGAAGATGATGGGTTTTTCACGAATTTGTGGAAAAGCGTGGGAATAGCGTCCAAGTGGGGAGAGAAACAGCCGAAGGTTTCATTGTACGACACGGACTTCCCGGATAACGACGGGAAGATGGACATAATCAACGTCAGGGATTGCGTGGTTACCGGTCAGATCGTGGATGTCAAGAAGGACAAGGACGACCCTGAATATGAACGGAATTTCTGTTTTGCAGACGAAACGCTTGGAACCCGGGTTGCTGAGAACTTTATCTGGGTGAGCGGGGGCATAGGGTGTCTGGCAGGCGGATTAGCTGGCATACCGGGGGGTCCCGTAGGCTTTGTTGCCGGTTGCACGAGGGGTGTGAAGGTCGGTCTGGCGGTCGGAGCCGTCGGGCAGTCAGGTTATGCGGTTTACCAGAGGGTCAAAGGAGTGCCCAATTTATGGCCAGGAAATTAGGATAAGCAGTCATTTTCTTACGAATTCCAGCACCCTCTTCCTGAATTCGTCCCAGTCCCTGACCAGGGCACCGGCGGACTTGGGATGGCCGCCCCCCGATCCAATCCCTTTCGAGCAGGACTTGGCGAGGTCTCCCACGTTGGTCCATCCCTTCTGGCAGCGGAGGGAGACCTTCCATCCCTGGGCGGAGTTCTTCCTGGTGATCACAACGTAATCCTCGTACCTCTCCGTGAACACCGTGGCCATTATGGAGGTTATGTTCAGCTTGCTCTTTATCTCGTAGAATATGACCTTATCTTCTTCCAGAATATCCTTGTTCTCCTCGAAGTCCTCGGTGATCCTCTCTATTTCCCGGTTCACCGTTTCCCTGTACCCCCGGAAGACCCTGGAGTCGTAGAAGTCCGAGAACTCTTCGCTCCTGGCAAGCGCCTCCAGTCCCTTCCCTGCTCCCTTCGGGCCCTTCAGGGTTATGGCGGCGGATATCATCTCGGCGGCCGTTGCGAGTTTGTTCTTCCGGAAGTCCTCACCTTCCATGAACTGCGGGTACCTTTCCGCGCATTCCTCCAGCACGTCGCCGCAGTCCTCGAAGCCGTAATCCCCTATTATGCCTATCACCGCGATCCACACGAACGGCTCCACGTCCAGGCCCATGCTCCTGAATATCCTGTATATGCAGTAGCTGGCGGGGCAGTATATGCCGGGAACCTCGAACCTGGGATTTATGTGCAGGACCCCGTCGGGATTCATGTCCCTCTCTATTATGTGATGGTCGATTATCATTATCCTCATCCCTTCCGAGGATTCCTTCAGCGATCTGATTTTCTCCCATTCCTGGTCTATGGGTATGTCCAGGAAGACCAGCACGTCCGGACCCTTCTCTTCGATCTCCTTCATGAACTTCCTGTCCAGGATGGGGCCCTCCCTGGGCATGGGTTCGAAGTCCGGGAAGAATTTCAGGACCATTGAGGCAGAACTCACGCCGTCGGCATCCCTGTGGTAGACCAGGATTTTCCTGCCCTCCAGGGATAGATATTCCCTTATCCTCTCCAGATCTAGTTTTTCGAACAGCATGGAAAATACTATATTTGAAGGATGGTTTTAAATACTTTTATAATTTTTTTGTAGAATCGGCGTGTTTTCGTCATTGGAGCCATGGAAACACGGGAAAAACGAGGCTCAGTATTATGAAAAGTATTATGCCCAGTATGATCAGCTTCATGCCGAACCATTCCTGTTCGCTTCCGGTTCCCATCAGGAGGAACGTCTCCACGAACCCGACCACGATGAATATCGCCCCCAGAAGGCCCAGAATATCGGCTCTGAAAAGACCCGCCCCGGTTATTATCACCGCCACCAGGGAGACTATCAGCGCGACTCCCATCTTGGTTACCATGATAATAATATGTGAGGGGAATAATAAATCATTTCATCTTGCGGAAATCTATGGATATCTTCCTGTCCCCGAACTCGGTTTCCGCTTTCGGTTCCCCCTGGGTTCTACCTATCTCCAGCTTCCCGGCTCCCACTCCCTTCTTTATGTCTTCCGAGAATTTCCTGAGGACGGTTTCCGTCTTGCGGTCCGAGGAGAGCTCCAGCTCTATCCTTTCCGTGACCTTCAGCTTCTCCTTCTTTCTCTGCCTCTGTATGTTCCTGGAAAGCTCCCTTATCATCGCCTGGTCCTCCAGGACCTCACCTATGTACACGTCCCCCAGATCGCAGGGCTTCTTCTCCCCGGCAGGCAGCCTGTCGACCACGAGGACCTCCTCCGCGTTTCCGAGGTTCTTTATTATACCGGAGAACTTCTCCACCGTCCTTTTCAGGCCCTTCCTGGAAGGCTTCAGGAGTATCTTCGAGACCGGCCATCTTATCTTGATTTTCCCGGCCTGCCTGAGGGAATTGACCGTCTCGACCAGCAGCCTGACGTCCTCCATCTCCTTTTCCATGTCTTTGTTTATCATGACCTTGTCCTGCTTGGGCCATTCTGCCATATGGACGGATTCCGGGTTCCCGTCAGGGAACAGTGTCCTGTATATCTTCTCGGTTATGAACGGCGTCATGGGAGCCATGAGCCTTATGGTGGAGTTCAGCACGTAAAGGAGGGTGAACTGGGCTGCCTTCTTGTCCTCCCCTTCATACCATGGAGAGAGCCTGTCCCTTATTATCTTTATGTACCATCTCGAAAAATCGTTGAGTATGAAGTCCCCCATATCCCTTCCCGCGTGGTGGACCCTGAAATTGTTCAAATCCCTTGTGGTCTGCCCTATGACGGAATTCATCTTCGATACCATCCATCTGTCCTCCGGGAGCATGTCCTTGGAAGAGACCTTGCTCTTCAGAATTCCTGGATCGGAATAGTTCATTGCGAACATGGCGGAGTTCCAGAGCACGCTGAGCACCCTTTTCACCTCCCTGGCTATCCTCAGGTTGAAATTCTGCGTTTCCCATGGGGCGATGTTCCAGCAGTAGTACAGGCGGAGCGTGTCCGAGTCCAGTTCCTTCAGGGCGTCCTCCCCGTAAACAACGTTTCCCAGGGACTTGCTCATCTTCTCTCCCTTCTCATCCAGCACCCAGCCGGTCATGCTGCATGCCTTGAAGGAGGACATGTCGAATGTGGCCGTGCTCATGAACAGGAGAGCGTAAAACCATCCCCTGATGTGGTCCTGCCCCTCGCACACCATGTCAACCGGCCAGAGGTCCTCGAACAGCTCCTTGTTGTCGTTGGGGTATCCGACCGATGCCCACGGGGATATGCCGGAATCGAACCACACGTCCATTATGTCCGGTATCCTGTCCATCTTTCCGCCGCATCCGCATCTGAGGTGTATCTTGTCCATGGTGTTCTTGTGGAGATCCATGTCTTCCCTGACCTTCTCCACCGCGTGCTCCTTCAGCTCCTTCACAGAGCCGATGACCTTCCTGGAGCCGCATTTCTCGCATATCCATACCGGCGTGGGTATCCCCCAGTATCTCTGTCTGGTTATCGCCCAGTCAGGCGCGTCCGTCAGCAGGTGGTTCATCCTCTCCTTGGCGAAGCCGGGCATCCATTTTATGGCCTTGTTCTCGTTTATCATATTCTCCTTCAGCTCGTCCACCTTGAGGAACCACTGCTTGCTCATCCGGAATATGAGGGGAGACTTGCACCTCCAGCACAGGGGGTAGGAATGGGTTATCTTCTGCGACCGCAGGAGAAGGTTCTCCTCCTTCAGCTTCTCTATTATTTTCTTGTCGGCGTCCTTCACGAACATTCCCGAGAACTCGCCCGCCTCTTCGGTGAGCTTTCCCTCCTCGTCCACGGGGGAGAGTTCGGGTATTCCGTAGTGCTTCCCGAGCTTGTTGTCCACGTCACCGTGACCGGGGGCGATGTGGACCAGGCCGGTTCCCGTGTCCATGGTGACTATGTGACCGAATTCGTCCTTGCCCCCGGTTCCGCTCTTCACCGCCGCCTTGGAGGCGACCCTCTTCTTCATCAGCGGTATTGAAACGAGAACCTTCCTCGCCTTGGGATCCTTTTCCAGGTATTTCTGGACGGGCACGTCGAGCACCGGATTGTAGGAGGTTCCTTCCAGGTCCTTTCCTTTAACCTTCTCCTTCACCCTGTAGCCCAGTTCCATCTCCTGGAGTATCTCCAGCCTCTTCTCCGCCAGTATGAAAGTCTCCCCGGAGACCTCCGCCTTCACATATGTCTCCTCGGGATGGACCGCTATGGCCACGTTCGCCGGGAGCGTCCAAGGAGTGGTGGTCCAGACCAGGAAGTATTCGTTCTTTCTTCCCTTTACCGGGAACTTTATGAAGACCGAAACGTCCTCTATGTCCGCGTAGGAGTCCGTGACCTCGTATCCGGTGAGCACGGTTTCGCAGTGGGGGCACCAGTATCCAGGCCTTTGTCCCTCTATGAAGAGCCCCTTCTCGAACATCTTCTTCACCGTCCACCAGCCGGACTCCAGATAATAATTCTTGTAAGTCATGTAGGGGTCTACCCACCCCCTCCATGCACCCAGTTGCCTGTAAATGTCGAGCCATATATCCTTGTTCCCCTCGGCCATCTTCTTGCATTCATCGATGAACCTGTCAAGCCCCACCACGTTCTCGATGTCTTTCTTGGACTTTATCTTCAGCTTCTTTTCCACGGCGTTTTCTATGGGAAGCCCCCCGCAGTCGAAGCCCGGCTGCCACCATGCCTGGAAGCCCTGCATGGTCCTGAATTTGGACCATATGTCCTTCATGGTGGTCGTCCTCACGTGCCCCACGTGGGGGACCCCGTTGACGTAGGGAGGCCCGTCCAGCAGGTAGAATTTCTTCTTCTTGTCGCTGAAATCCACTATACGCTGGGGAATCCTTTTCTTCTTCCAGAACTCCATTATCTCCTTCTGCATCTCGAACGGCTTGTACGGAATCATCAAAAGCACCTTCTTCCACCGGGAATGACCCGGTATTACATAATTTAGATGAAATGGGATTTAAATTTAAAAATCTGATGCCGGGCCGCTTTCCGCCCGGATTACCTCATGATTAATAAAAACATAATACAATTATTCTGTGGTGAACTCATCATGAATGAGCCTTTCGATTTCAGATGTATGGAATGCGGTAAGAGCTTCGAGGCCCCCCTGGAGGGGAGGGAATTCGAGTGCCCCCAGTGCAGGACGGGCTGGAAGCTGGATGCCGGAAGATGGTTCATAAGAGTCCTGAAGAGGATCGAGTGAAACCTCCCTCCCGGAATCATTCCAGAACAACCAATAAAAAGATTCTGATCAAATTATACTTCAGTTATCATGAGTCTGTTCAAGTCTGCGTGCAGGAAACTGAAGGATATCTTTTCGTACGATCCATACAATGATGCCGGTGAAGAGCCCGCTTATGGATTTCTCGATACTTTTCGGGCCAGAATTTCTAATGACAAGTTAATAAGAACATTCAACCAGGAGGCCCCTCCCGGTTATCTTAGCGGTGAACAGATGCGCCGCAGAATAAGCCCGGAACATGATACAGAAAAATCTACTTTGAGTCTTGATTACAAAAAATTGTCGGCGCTGAGGGCCATCACCGAACTTCCAGAGGATGAGCAGAGAAGAATCAAGGGAAAGGCTCACAAAATTTTGATTTCCAATTCCACTTGAGAGGGAATTCGATTTTTAAAACCCCTGTCCTAATTCTATACGATTGGCATGAGGCACAAGGTTTCCGTGATAGGCGGGGCGGGCAACGTCGGTTCTTCCGCGGCCTTTGAGATGGCCAGGAAGGACATAGCTGACGTGGTGATGCTAGATCTGGAAGTGGTCAGGGACAAGGCCATGGGAAGGGCGCACGACACCAGCCACGCGGGCTCCATGCTCGGGGTCAGCACCGTGATCACGGGAACGGCGGATTACGGGGACATAAAAGGCTCGGACTTGGTGGTGATCACCGCGGGACTTCCGAGAAAGCCGGGCATGAGCAGGGACGATCTGCTGGAAGCCAATGAGAAGATAGTCAGTGAGATATGCGGGAAAATAAAGGAACACGCCCCGGACTCCAAGATAATCATAGTCACAAACCCCATCGATGCCATGAATTACGTGGTCCACAAGGTCACCGGATTCGAAAATAACCGTGTAATCGGCATGGCCGGAGAGCTGGACACAGCGCGTTTCCGCGACTTCCTTTCCAGAAAGCTCAATGTCTCCAGGAAAGACATAGACGTCACCATATTGGGGACCCACGGGGACCAGATGGTTCCGGTTCCCGAGGCCTCCTCCGTGAGGGGGATAGGGATAGACAACCTTCTTTCCAGGAAGGAGATGGAGGAATGCGTCGCAAGGACAGTATCCGCCGGAGGGGACCTCACCAAGATGATCGGGACCAGCGCCTGGATAGCCCCGGGAATGGCCATCGCCGAGATGGTCACCTCCATACTACTTGATCAGAGGAGGGTGTTCTCAGCCTCCGCCTACCTCACGGGAAATGAAGAGGGATATGGAGACACGAAGGACGTCTGCATAGGGGTCCCGGTGGTGCTGGGGAAGGACGGCATAGAGAGGATACTCCCCATAAAGATGAGCCCGGAGACCATGGAAAAATTCCGCGCTTCCGTGGCCAAGGAAATCGAGAAAAGGAACAAGCTGAAGGTCCGCAAGGATAAATATTAGAATCGGGATATTTTTCTGGAATTCAGCGATATTTATACGTCCGCTCCCAGTAATATAGCGGTTATTGAGATGTTTTATTCCATGCTGCCGGCGAAGCTGAAGAGCAAGAGATTCTTCCGTGCCATGAACGTTTGATGGGTTTTCCGTGACCATGCGTCCGGCTCAAACATGGGGTTATGCTTATTTATTATTTTCAGTGTAAAATCAGTTATGTTGAAGTACAGCGTGAGAAAGGGATACGTTCCCGATGAAGAGAGGATTCAGTCGGAGGACCCTTCGGACAAGCGGTATGCATTCAAGGTTTTTCCCAGAACCCGGGATTGGTTTTCATCACCATGATGAATCATGACTCTAACAGGAGCTTCCGCAGGAATTTCATGGAAAACGCCCGCGTGTTGAGGGGAATAAAGGCCGAAAAGGCCAAGAAGATTTATGACAAGTTCTATCGTGACGATTTTAAAGGGGCGTTGTACAGACTAAGCAAATATGTAAAGCATCCCATAAACAGTGTTGAGTGCCTTTCCGATCCTTTCCCCGAAAACGATTTCATGCAGAATTTCTTCAACAAGACCTACGGGAAGCTCTTCAGGTGACATCAGGCGATCACTTGGGGTATCTTCTTTGTCACGTCGGTCGCCAGCATGCCCTGCTTCTTCTCTGCCGCCGCCAGGTCCCCCGCCCTCCCGGTTATGAAGGCGGCCCCGCAGGCGGACTCGAATGGCCTGTTTCCCTGTGCGAGAAGGGAGCCGCATATACCGGTCAGCACGTCCCCGGTCCCTCCGGTCGTCATGTAGGGGTTTCCCGTCCTGTTTATCGCGGTCCGCCTGCCGTCTGAGATTATGTCTATGACCCCTTTGAGGAGGATGGTCGACCTGATTCTCTTGGAGACCTTCTCAACGATGCTTATCCTGGATGTCAGTCCCGTCTTGGGTTTCTCCCCGGTGAGGCTGTAGAATTCGTATGAGTGGGGCGTCAGTACGAAATTCTTTCCCAGTTCCTTCTTTTTCAGCGCCTTTATCGCATCGGCATCCACCACGCAGGGCTTCCTGATCCTGGATATGAGCTTTTTCACGAACCTGAAGGTCTCCTTCTCCGTTCCGAGTCCTGAACCGATGCAAAGTGCATCGAACTTCTTTGAGAGCTCAAGGATCTGGTCTGTGTGCTTGGTCGTGAAGAATTTCCCCTCCACTGGCTCGGTTATCAGGTTCGGGGAGAAGGACGCCACGATGTCCGCCGCCCTCTTCGGAGCCACTACGGTCACGATGTCGGCGCCGGAGCGGAGCGAGGCCATGGCCGAGAAAGCCGCCAGCGCGGGGGCTCCTGAGTATTCATGGCTGCCCCCGATGATCAGCAGCTTCCCGAAGTCCCCTTTCTTGCTGTACTTCGATCTGGGCCTGTAGATCTTCTTCAGAATGGAGGAGGAAACCTCTTTCATGACAGAATGTTGTTCCGGGAGTTAAAAAGGGTTGCGTTAATACTTATTTGTAAAGTAACTTACATAAAATTTATATAGTAACTTATATATGTAAGAAACTAACGAAAACTTTATATAGCAACTTACCAAAAATGCAGCATGAAATCCGGATACCACCTGGAAGCATTCGAGGAAAGGAAGGAGACTATAATGAAATGGGGAGTGGAAGTCTGGGGGATCGATAATTCCCAGAGGATTGTGGGGGACAACGCTTCGAAAGCGATTACCGAATTGCTTTCTGCCCGTTTGCACAGGGAGAGGAAGATAGACGAGGGTTTCCAGATAAACCACACGTGGTTCAAATCCGAAAGGGTGCTTGAAAAGTTGCCTGAATTCAGAGGCAAGAAAAAAATTATCATGAAAATGATAGAACTGGAAAGGCTTTGCGAAAGCCTGTCGTATGGCATTCCGAAACCTGCGGGGAAGATAAAAGATGCCCTGAAGCTCTTCCGGTCGCTCGAAGAAGAACTGAAGGAGATGATGTGATGCCGGGAAGGGAATCTCTCATCGGTTACGCGATGAGCTTTGCCTCGTTCCTCATGGACAGCAAAACGGGCGGGAAAATCGATAAAATAATACTTTTCGGTTCGGTTGCCCGGGGGACGTGGGGGGAGGAATCCGACATTGATCTGTTTATAGACACGACCGAGGATATCGAAGAGGAAATAAACGGACTGCTTAAACTGTTCAGAGAATCAAAAATACAAGAGATGTGGAGAATCAGGGGAATAAAGAACGAAATCTCTGTCAAGGTCGGCGATCTTGAAAAATGGTCTCTGAGGCGTGACGTGATAAGCTCGGGTATGCTGCTGTACGGGAAATACAATGATATGCCGGAAGGGGTCAGTTATTATCTTTTGATCAGGATAGATGTCAGCAGGTTCGGGCCGTCCAGGCAGATGAGCATATGGAGGAAGCTGTACGGATACAGGCAAAAAATCGGGGAAAAGACATATATCGGAAAGGGCCTGGTGAAAAAGCTCGGTGGCAGGAAGCTGGCAAAGGCCACGATCCTCGTGCCCATGGAGAAGAGAAAGGAAATAGTCGGTTTCCTTAACAAGAACAAGATTAACTACACGGTCAATGAGCTGTGGTCGGACACATTGTGATGGCCTTCTTCAGAACGGAGGAGGAAACCTCTTTTATGACAGAATGTTGTTCCGGGAGTTAAAAAGGATTTAATGCTTTTTGAAAATGTATAAACATGAACATGGACACTGGCGACGTATTCGGCGACTTCTCCGCCGAACTGGAGGATTTCGAGATAAGGAAGACGAGGGATTTCGACCGCCAGTGGAGGATAGGTTCTGGGGGGTCGATACTCTATTCGGCAGAGATGGACGGGATCGCATATTTCGGGGACTGCAACGGGTATTTCCACGCCCTCGACCTAAAGACCGGTAAAGCGCTCTGGAGGTTCAGGGCCAACGACAGGATAATAGGAAGCCCGTGCTTCTCCGGGAATAGGGTCTTTTTCGGTTCCTTCGACAGGAACCTTTACTGTCTGGACAGGAAGACCGGAAAGGAGCTGTGGAGGTTCGAGTCCGGGGGAGAGATATGCAGGCCCCTCACCTCTTCGGGGGGCAGGGTCTTTTTCGGTTCCAGGGACTGCTGCCTCTACTGCGTCGACGGGGAATCTGGCAGGCAGGTCTGGAGGTTCAGGACGGGCGGGGACATCGGGTCGAGCGCCTGCGTTTCCGGGGGCAGGGTATATTTCGGGTCGTTCGACGGCAATTTTTACTGTCTCTCTTCGGACGGAAGGGAACTCTGGAGAGTGAAGACCGGGGACCACATCCAGCTCTTCGGCCCTCCCCTGCTCCACGAAGGGACCGTTTACTTCGGCTCCTTCGACAATTACTTTTATGCAGTTGATGCCGGAACTGGGAAAATCCGCTGGAAGTTCAGGTTCGGTGTTTACGGGAGCGGCGGCAGGCTGAGAGAGCACGGGGGAGTGCTTTATTTTCCGAGCAGGGACGGCATACTCTATGCCCTCACCATGGAAGGGAAGGAGCTCTGGAGGTTCCGGGCGGAAGGCCTGGTTGCGGGGGTTTCCGTCCGTGAAGGGAAGCTCTGTTTCGGCTCGGAAGATGGGAATCTGTACTGCCTGAACACGGACGGCAAGGAGCTCTGGAGGTTCCGGGCCGGCGCGGAGGTTTTTGATTTCCCGGAATTCTTCGGGGGATGCGTATGCTTTGGCTGCTGGGACTGCCATTATTACTGTGTCGACATGGATACCGGAAAGGTCCGCTGGAAGTACGATTCATCCTCCCTCTCCCAGGCATACCTGCCTCCCACCAACGACATCTTCGAGGTGGAGATAAAAAGGGACGCGGAAGGCGAAGAAAGTGACGAAGAGGAGAAATACTCGGTCGATCTCTCCGGCGGTTCCGCGGAAAGCGAGTACTCCGTGAAGAGCGAATACGTCATAGAGACCGATTACGAGACCAGGAGCGAATACGCCTAGGTATATTAATTCACCGTTCAATTTCTAAACATGGATTTCGGAGCTGACGTCCCTGACTCCGGTTTCTCCGGTTTTTCCGTGGAGCTGGAGGATTTCGAAGTCAGGAAGACCAGGAGCTTCAGCAGGGTTTTCAGGATAACCTCAGGGGGATCGATCGACCAGAAACTCCTAATTCACGAGGGGAAACTCTATTTCGGTGCCATGGACCACAACATCTACTGCATCGATGCGGAAAGTACCGAGGAGCTCTGGAGGTTCAGGACGAACGGGATAATAATGGAGAGCTCCCCGGTGATAAGCGAGGGCATCCTTTACATCGGCTCTTATGACGGATTCATGTACGCGATAAATGCGGAGACCGGGGAGGAGGTCTGGAAATACAAGACCGGGGACAAGATACTCAGCTGCGTCGCCGTCAGCGGGGAGAGGATGTATTTCGGCTCCAGGGACTCCTTCCTTTACTGCCTGGACAAGCGCACGGGAAAGCTCATATGGAAATTCCGGACGGGTGGTGACATAGCGGGCTCCCCCGCTGTTTACAGGGGGAGGGTATACATAGGTTCCTTTGACGGATTCATGTACTGCGTATCCGGGGAGGGAAAGGAGATATGGAGATTCAAGACCGGAGATGAAATCTATTGCGTCGGCATACTTGCCCGAGAGGGAAGAATCTATTTCGGCAGCTTCGACAACTACCTCTACTGCATCGGCGCGGAGACAGGAAAGGAAATCTGGAGATTCAGGACAGGGAAATACGGCTCGGCTGCCGGGCCAATCTTTCACGACGGGATTCTTTATCAGCACAGCAGGGACGGCGCCCTGTATGCGCTGAACATGGAAGGCAAGGAGATATGGAGGTTCAACACAGGATTACTTTCGGCCGCCCCCTACATCCACGGGGGAAGGATATACGTGGGGTCGGAGGACACCAACATGTACTGCCTCGGCATGGACGGGAAGGAGCTGTGGAGGTTCAAGACGGACGGCCCGGTCTTCTGGTGTCCGGTGGTCTGGAAGAACATGCTCTATTTCTCTTCCTGGGACTGCCACGTATACTGCCTGGATGCAAAGACAGGAAAGGAACTCTGGAAGTTCGCCACTTCCACTCTCCGCCGGTCAACGGGACCCGGTTTCTACGAGGAATACGAGATCACCATGACCAAGGAGAGCGCGGAGGAGGAAACTGGGGAGAAATACGGAGCAGAGGACGCGGGAAATCTCAACATAGAGAGCGAGTACTCCGTGAAGAGCGAATACGTCATAGAGACCGATTACGAGACCAGGAGCGAATACGCCTGACCGAAGCATATTTAACCTTTTGGCGCTCTTATTTCAGATGAAGAAAAGGCATTTCAATGATTACGCAGGATCGATCGATTATCGCAGTGATAATTTTTTCCGTTCGATCGACAGGGCGAGCGGATACATCTCCACGAGCATATTTTCCCAGAAGCGCAAAGACGAAAAAGGAGAACATACCATCGGAGAAAAAACAGGACCGGTTCCAGGATTTTTCAGAAAAATCAGGGACAAATTCTTTTCATCGCCTTCTCACACAAACATAATGGATTCCGGGCACCTTTTGGCTGAAAGACTGAAGAGTGATTATGCGGGGCTCTTTGAGGATTATGTTTCTTTTCTTGAGGATGCGTCGGCTGAAGAAAAGCGTTTATACGGAGATAAATTTGTATTCTTCCGGGACATGAAAAAAAGGAGGTTGGAATCAAGGACGGAAGAGCTGGGGAATAATGTCGAAGAATTTTTCAATGCTGCGCGTGAAAGACTGATGATATTCGAAAATAAGGTCAACTTGGTCTACGAAAACAGGGGACTGTTCAAGCTGCTTAAGCCCAATGATTCCCAGAGGCTGCTTAAGATCGGTGAACTTGCAAGATACTCCAAGAACTGGACGGATTTGTTCTTGCGTGACCGTATGGATCCGGGTTCAAGCGCTTATGCGATTGGAAAAATTTCAGATTTTTATCTCGATAAGTATTTTAACCCTCTGGGGGATAGGAAAAATCATGCTGATTCTGAGCCGGATGACAAATTAAAATAGTATGAGCGCAAAATAATTATTATGCCAGTCAAAGACATGCTTCTCGAAATCGTGGACGTCCGGAAGGAGACCGAGAGCGTCAAGACCTTCCGCTTCAGGCCAGATAAGCCCATGGATTTCAACCCCGGCCAGTTCGTGCAGCTGACCAGGGAGATAGACGGCGAGAAGGTTACCAGGTCCTATTCCGTATCTTCCTCCCCCTCCCGCAGGGAATACTTCGAAATAACCTTCAAGGTATACCCGGAGGGGAAATTCAGCCCGGTCCTCTGGAAGATGGGGAAGGGGGACACCATCAAGGCGAGCGGTCCCATGGGCATGTTCTGCTTCGACGAGTGCAGGTGCAAGAACCTGGTCTTCATCGCCGGGGGCACCGGGATCGCCGCCTTCTCCGGCATGGTGAGGCACACCGTCGAGGATGGTCTTGACTACAACATCACGCTCATATACTCCGCCAGGAATCCAGGTTGCATAATATTCAGGGATGAATTCTTTTCCCTGGCCGAGAAGTCTGATAAATTCAGGTTCGTGGTCACCATCACCCGCCCCTGGACGTCAGAAGAGAAATGGGACGGGAGGACCGGAAGAATGGACGCCGAATTTCTGGAAGAGACGATAAAGGGTGACATGAACAGGGACAGTATGTTCTACCTGTGCGGCCCGCCGAAGATGGTGGAGTCGGTCCATGGCATGCTGGAGAAGATCGGGGTCAAAGAGGAAAGGATAAAATCAGAGAGATGGGGCTAGGACTTCATCCGTTACATTCTCAGTCTGATATTTTTTTATACTTTTTTGCACTTCACTTTTCACTTTGTTCGCTTTTATGTCGTGGCTTAATTTTACCGGCACCTTGGACCACGCGGAATCGATTATCTTGAGTCCCGTGGAGTATTCCCCCCTTTCGACATGTTCATTGAAATTTTCCAATTCTTCGCTTTTGTAGAATATGGTCAGAACCAGGTCATTGTATCCGGATTTCACTGAAACGGATCCACGATATTGGTTACATCTACCTTTGCCGTTCCCCCTGTTTTCTTTCATCGGAATAATAAGGCAGTTCAAACTTTTATATTGATATGGTTATGGATCTGAGGACAGTCGGCTATTGGATGCTGGAATCGGAATAAAAGAGAAAATGATAAAATCAGAAAGATGGATTGATGATATTCCCGGTTTGGATAAACACAGGATACGGGGTGGATATGAACTATGGGACAGATATGAAAATATGCTGTGATTTACTGTTATTCTGTGTCTATCTGCGCCCTCTGGAGGCCGCCGGAATAGTCCACGAAGACCGACTTGATCTCGGTGAACTCCTTGATGGCTTCGGTCCCGGCCTCCCTCTTGCCGTTCCCGGTGTTCTTCACTCCCCCGAAGGGCATGTGGGCCTCCGCCCCTATGGTGGGGGCGTTTATGTAAACTATGCCGGATTCCAGGGACCTGATCGCCCTGAAGGCATTGTTCACGTCGTTTGTATAGACCGCGGCGGAAAGCCCGTATTCAGTGGAATTGGCAACATCGACCGCCTCCCCGAAGTCCTTCACCGGCATGATCGAGACCACCGGACCGAATATCTCCTCCCTTGCGATGGTCATGTTCTTCTTGACCTCGGTGAAGACAGTGGGTGCGATGAAGAATCCCCTTCCGTATTTCCCCCTGTCCAGGCGCTTTCCCCCCGTCAGGAGCTTCGCCCCCTCGTCCTTCCCGATCTTGATGTAAGAAAGTATCTTGTCCGTCTGTTTCTCGTTTATTATGGGCCCGGTCAATACCCCCTTCTCCAGGCCGTTGCCCACCTTTATCTTTCTTACACGCTTCAGGAACCTGTCGGTGAATTTCTTGAGTACTGGTTTCTCCACGATTATCCTTGAAGTGGCGGTGCATCTCTGTCCGGCCGTGCCGAATCCTCCCCATATGGCTCCGTCCACCGCCAGGTCGATGTCTGCGTCCTTCAGAACTATCTGCGGGTTCTTGCCTCCCATCTCCAGACCGACACCGATCAGCCTCTCCGCGCCCGCCCTGTAGATCTTCCTCCCGGCCGAAGTCGATCCGGTGAAAGAGAGGGCATCTACCTTGGGGTTCTCCGCTATTTCCTTCCCGACCACTCCTCCCGACCCGGTGACCATGTTCAAAACCCCCGGGGGGAGGCCGGCCTTCCCGAATATCTCCACGAGCTTGACCCCCAGCAGGGGGGCGTCCGAGGACGGCTTGAAAACCATGGTGTTGCCGGCGACGAGAGCGGGAGGTATCTTCCATGCGGGTATGGCGAAGGGGAAGTTCCAAGGGGTGATCATCCCCACCACTCCGACCGGCTCCCTGACAGTCATGCAGAACTTGTTCCTCAGTTCGGAGGGCACGGTTTCGCCGAACATCCTCCTCCCTTCCCCGGCGACGTATTTGGTTATGTCTATGCCTTCCTGTATCTCTCCCCTGGACTCGTCCATGTTCTTGCCGTTCTCCCGGGTGAGCATCCTGGCCAGGTCCTCCTTCTGACGCTCCATCATCCTGGCCGCCTTGTAAAGTATCTCCCCCCTCTCCGGAGCAGGGACATTCTTCCACTTGGGAAACGCCTTCCTCGCCGAAGCGACCGCCCTGAATACGTCCTTCTGGTTCCCCGCCTGGAACTTGCACAGGACTTTCCCCGTCGCGGGATTCATGTTTTTGAAGGTCTTTCCTGATTCTGATCTGACCCACTTTCCGCCTGTATAATTCAAATAACTCTTAACCATATATGATCACCCCAAACTAATGATTGTTTAGAAATGGTTTTGATGCGTTAAATATTTTTAAATAGATTAAATCGAATAAAGATAGTATATCTCATGACTGCTTGAACAAATCGAATAAAGCAGTCTTCCGAAACAACGGGCCGGTAGATCAGTGGTGCACCGCTTCTCCTTATCCCGGCAGAAGCGGAGGAGCAAGAGGGAGCTGACGCTTCCGATGCGCTAAAGATCGCCACCTTGGCAACGACCTTTTTACTCAAAAAGGCCGAACAAAAACCAGAAGCTGACGCTTTCGGTTTCCAGAATGGTGGAGGCCTCGGGTTCAAACGACCCTTTTACTCAAAAGCGTCGAAGGAAAACCAGGAGCTCACGCTTCCGGTGGGTCTTGAAATTCCCGACCGGTCCATCTCTTTTTATTTTTTCGCTCCAATGATCAGAATGGAGAGCGGACCCGAAGACAGGCCATTGTATTTGTGCAGGGGCGTTTCAGGCACCCCTAAAAACCGCAGTTCGATGCTTTGCCTTTATTTCGGGGATACCATGCTCTACGCCTCGGACCCCTCTCCGGGGGATTATCCGTGGCTGTGGAAAGAGGAGAAACAGGACATCAGGTACATGCTGGAAACCATGGAAGGGGGCGCGGAGTTCGTTGCGGGAAAGCCTCCGGGAATAATTTTTTTGTCCGCTGACGGGAGCACCTTTTACTTGGAAAACCCCAATGTCGACCTTTCGATAGAAATCCAAAAACTGATCGACGGGGACGGCCTTTACCTGAACGAGGGGGATTCGATGTTCGGTCCCTTCGGAGAATAATTTCCCATGGTCTG
This sequence comes from uncultured archaeon, assembly GCA_964441265.1. GTDB lineage: Archaea > Aenigmatarchaeota > Aenigmatarchaeia > QMZP01 > QMZT01 > JAFGDH01. The sequence continues at coordinate 90,412 of CAYYKJ010000004.1, read as the reverse complement.
AGTCCTCACCCGAAAAGGCCAGTTATGCTCTCTATGATGTTATTTATGATCCTGTTCACCATCGAGAAGAAGTCCTCTTCCCTGAACTCTATCTTCTCACTGGCATCGTAGGGGTTCCCGGCCAGGTCCCTGAAGCTGATTTCCAGCACGTATTCGCCCTTTTGAACCGGGATCTCTATCTCCTTCTCCCCGTATATGCTGGGGAATTCCCTTTCCGTGCTGCCGATCCTGACCGAGACGTTCTTGGCCGCGGAATTCTTCACGTCCAGGGTGATCTTTCCCGTCCCGCCCGTGTAGAAAATGTCGTAAGATATCTCCGGCTCTTCGAAAACATTCACCAGCAGGCTCTCGGTGAGGTCCACATCGCTCGATCTGAGGCTGACAGATATCTCCTTGGGGCCCTGTGAGCCGAAGATCAGGTCCTCGGATATTTCTTGCCTGTCTTCAACCAGTATGTTACTGGTGGATTCATCCCCATCGATGTGCACGGTCAGCTTCATGCTCTTGGCCATGGGGCCGGTGTTCACGACGTATCCCCTGAGTTTTCCGGTCTCCCCCGCTTTCAGGTGGGACGGAGCGGAAAGGCCGTCTATATAGATGTTGACCTCGGACTTGACCTCGTACCCGAGTTTCTCTACCTGCCCTCCCGAAGAGAACACGATCACCTCCTGGTCTCCCATGGACCGGGGCCTGAAGAGATGCCTGATCTCCGGTCCGTGAGAATCCCAGGTTTCGTATCCCTCGGGAGTTATCACCCCTATTGTTCCCCTGAATTCACCGGGATAAACGTACACGGCCTGGTCCTGGCCGAACTCTATGACGCTGGATCTCAGATTCGCGCTGAACCTGTCCCCCATCCTCCGGTCCCTTGTGGTGTCCACCTCCAGATCAACTGTCCTCAGGGCGAACGACTTGGAGTTCAGCGTCAGCGGGCAGGTGAGCCTGTAGTTTTCGGGAAGGTTATCGCTTATGGTGAAATCCCAGTGAACTATCTTCTCCTCCCCCGGCCTGAGTATCACGTCCTTGTCCTTGTCTTCCACCCTGGCTATCACGAACTCCCCGGTGCAGGGCTCCAGGTCAACCGTGGCCACCCTGTAATCGTCCGGAGTGAATTTGAGGAGCACGATGCCCTCGTCCCCCGCCCGCAGCTTGTCGGAGCTCCTGACAAGCCAGTAGTCCTCTGTCTTGTCCCGGCTGGTGTAATCCTTTATCGCCAGGGATGTCTCGTCCTCGGTCCATCTTATGTTCTTTATGTCGTATCCCCTGTAATTCACCGAGTTCTTGACCTTGTTGTCCTGATAATGGCCAAAACTGATGTGTGTGGCGTCTAGGTATCCTATCTCCATCCAGAGAACGTCCACGGGAACCCATTTCCCCAGATAGACCTCGGCGTATGCATGCCTCTCCCAGCCGTATTTCCCGTATGCCCAGGCGGAAACGAACCTGGTGGGATATCCGAGGGACCTGGCGAAGGCGATGAAGAGCGTGGTGTATTCCGCGCATACCCCCCTCCTCTGCTCGTAAACGGTGAGCGCGTCGTAATTGCTGTCCGAGAGGCTCAGGTCGTATTCCATGTTCTCGTTGATCCATATGGCGAGCTTCGCTATCTTCTCGAAGTCGTCCTGGGCATTTCTCACTATGAATTCGGCCGTCTCCCTTATCTTGGGGTCGTCGCTCTGTATGTTCTCGGTGGGAAGGAGGTATTTTTCCACCTCATCGGGTATGGAATACGTTCCCGGAAGGGAGGTCGTATAAGCGGCCCTGGAGTTGACCGTGCCCTCCACGCGGTAGGAGAATGAGTTTCCGGGATTCTCCCCTTCCATAAGACCGAACTCGGTCCCGTGCTCCCCCTCCACCTTCCCGATGTCCAGGGAGACGTCCTGGTAGGGACCGTCCTGGGGTATGGTGAGGTTGATTCCCACCCAGGTGGGGCTCCCGCTCACCTCCACGGTTCCGTATATCTCGATGTCCACGGTGAGTTCCCTGACGCTGGCGGGATCTTCCAGAACCTTCTGTTCGGCGACGGTGACCGCCTGGACGTTCGGCACCAGAACAAGAACCGCTATCAGAATCAACAGGGGCAGTCTCATTTTTTACCTCTGCGTATCCATATCTCCTCGAATATTTTTTCCTGGCGGGTGTTCACCTTTCCCTGGTTTTCCAGGTGGACGAGAGGCACGAAGTTCCCGATTATGTCCTCCCTCTCCCAGTTCCCCACCAGCTTGCTGAATTCCAGCTCCTTCCTTCTTATTCTTCCGAGTATGCCGTTTATCTTGTGGTGGAGTTCCTTTATCTTCCTGTTTATGTCGTCCCCGGATATCTTTACCTTGTCCCTCCTTTTCCTGTATCTCTTTATCTTCCTGTCCTCTGCTTTGAGGACCTTCTTGAGGGCGCTGACCAGCTCGGTGACGACGACCTTTCTCACGGGCTGCCTCCTGGGAGGGATGTCCATGGGGTCTATCCGGAAACCCTCGTCATCGTCCTCCGCCTCCATGAGCTCTTCCTGCAGCTGCTCTTCCTCCTGCCCGGTTATCTGCTCCTTGAAGGACCGGAGGTAGTCCGACTTCATCTTCAGGAGCACCGCCGCCACTATTATGTATTTGGCGGGGACCCGGAAGTCCATCTCCTTCATCTTCTGGAGGTATTCCAGAAAATAAGCGGAAAGCTTGGATATGTCCAGGTCCCAGGGGTTCATCCCGCCCCAGGCGACTATCTCGTATATTATCTGCTCCCAGCTGTATTCGGAGGTCAAGAAACCCATTATCTTTTTTTCGTCCATGTGACTCTGTTTATTATTATTGTCGCAACAATCTTATTAAGATTCATTTTCCGGGAAACGGAACTCGATGTCCATACCGGAGAGGAAATCCCAGCTCTTCAGATAGTCAGTGATCCTCTCTTCCGCCTCACCCGGAGTCCGGCATTTCTTCGTGGACCATGAGGGGGGATACCCGTATGTCATGGCGGAGTCTATGCAGTAGCCCATCAGAAGCATGCAATATGGCGTCAGAGAAGTGCCTTCGTATTCCTGTCCGTTGAATTCAACACCCCCGTCTTTGCCCCTCTTCAGGTAAAAAGTCATCTTTTCTGTCATCCTGATTTCCTCACTTTTCCCACGGTCTCCCTGTCGGGTCTATGTTGTATAATTGACCAGAAATCTTTTATTTGTCTTTCCTGGGAAGCTTTCCGGTTAAAAAACTTTGCCCCTTAAAGTCAAGATAACGGTGAGCGGGCCATGGGATACATCAAAGGATTGCTTAAGCATTTTACTTCTTTGTATTTCAGGAAGAAACTGATAGAGAACTACGGATTCAAGGTCATCGGGAACGGAGATGACGATAAAACCCGCATAAAGGTGTTCCAAGACGGGTTTCTTCCCAAAAAGGAACAGCTGAGCACAAGGGCCGTTTGTTTCGGAATTCATGGCATAATAAAGAAATGGAAACACATCGCAGGGACCGGCGGCGGGATGAAAATAAAAACACCCAAGATCATACCCCGCGCCGGAGACGGGTTTTCCATTCATTACCCCGATTCCGGAGGTGACGGAACAAAGGAAAAGTATGCGGAGGCAGTTTATGTTTCAGGGGACAACGGCAATTTCTGTGTCGAGACCGGAGTCGGTGGGTTCAATGACATTTTCAGTTATCTGGAGGACTGATTCCGGAGGGATTATTTCCTGATCTTCCCCCTCCGCTTGAAGACCTTGATCCTCCTGACCTTCGAGGGATCCTCCCTGTCGACCTCGCTGACAGTGAGGATAAAATTCTTCATCTTTATCGTGTCCCCTTTCTTTGGCCTCCCGTCGAACCTGGCGGAGACCATCTGGGAGAGAGTGAGGCCCCTGGATCGCAGGGGTACACCCATGTTGCCCTTCAGTTCTTCCACCAGGACGTCCCCGTTCACCATGGCGGTCTTCTTGTCGATGAACCTCATCCTGTGCCTCCTCACGTCCGGCTCGTCGTATATCTCTCCCACTATCTCCTCCAGGAGATCTTCCAGGGTGACCAGACCCTTCACCTTCCTGTTCTTTCCCAGCACTATTGCCATGTGATTACCGGATTCCCTGAACTCGTCCATGAGCATGTCTATGTTCTTGTTTTTACCGGTGAACTTCACCGGGGACACCATGTCCCTTATCCTCAGGTCGAAGTTCTTTTTCCTTATGTGGCCGAGTATGTCCCGTATGTTTATCATCCCTATGACGTTGTCCACCTTCTTCCTGTAGACGGGTATCCTTGAATACTTCACTTCTAGCATCCTGGTGAGAGCGTCTCCCAGAGTCATGCTCGAAGGGAGAGCCACCATCCTCTTCCTGGGAGTCATCACCTCCCCCGCAGTGGTGTCCCCGAAATCGAATATGTTCCTGACCATCTTCTCTTCGTCCCTCTGGATCACCCCCGCCTGGGCGCCCAGGGAGAGGGCCGCCCTGAGCTCCTCCTCGGTGATCGCGGTCCTCTTCTTCCTCGTCCCGGTGAGGCGGAGAAGGGCATTGCTGAGTGCCTCCACTATGACTATGACGGGATAGAGCACAACGCTAAGGTAATATATCGGTATTGCCACCCGGAGGGACATCCTTTCCGCGTTGTGGTGGAAATACGTTTTGGGCGTGATCTCCCCGAAGACCAGTATCATGAATGTCAGCACACCCGTGGCTATGCCTATGCCGGTCGAGCCGAACAGGCCCGTGAAGAGCACGGTAGCTACCGAGGCTGCCAGTATGTTCACCAGATTGTTCCCTATCAGTATGGTGACCAGCAGCTTGTGGGGGTCGGATTTTATCATGACCAGGTATTTCGATCTCTTGTTCTTCCTCTTCCTTCTGGCTATCTTCCTGACCTTTATCTCGCTGAGCGAGAAGAGCGCTATTTCCGACCCTGAAAAGAACGCAGAAAGCGCTATCATGAGCACAAGTACGACCACGAGCCAGACCATCCTGATCACCTTGGAAAATAATTGTATCGGTTGCTTATTAGATTGCTCTCCAATTTCTGGTTCAGTGCCCACTTAAATTTTTCATTCAACAAATAAGGTTATGGGTGGTGTTCTCAGCGGTTACGGGGTGGAATCCTTCTCAGGAGCGGTTGAAGGTCCCGGAAAAATCAGCGTTTGGTTGCGTATGTATGGGGAGAGCTTCAATTTCGTTTATGACCCTGAAAGGGGCGAACTGCTGACGGACATGGGCGGAACCGAGTCGGCCTATAAGCCTTCTGATCTCATCGACGGAAACGTAAAATGGACTCTAAACTTATGAAAATCCCAGAAATAGACCGATTATCTCCTTAATAGTGACAAAACCATGGCCTTTATATTTCCCCGATACCAATAAATATAATATGGAACACAAGAAAAGAAATATAATGGGAATCGGACCGGACAAGTTTTCAGAAGCGGTCGGAGATATGGACGGCAAAATTACTGTCGGTGTGTACATAGGAGAAGGCGGTTTATTCGAAATTCCCTATTATCCGAAATCTAACGGATCCGGGAAGGGCCTTAAACCCCGGGATTATATCGGGGATTTTACTAAATGGGTAATAAGCCCATAGTTCATGAGAAATTTTATTAATTGTCTGGGCAGTTTATTCTCATGGCGGATGAGATGCCCCTGGTCTACACGGCCATGTCCAAGAAGACGGCTTATTTCAAGACCCACATAAGCAGGTTCGTTCTCGGGCAGGGCAAGGTTCCTGTGAACCCTTTCATGCTCTTCGATTATTTCCTTCTGGATACGGTGGAGAGGGGGAGGTTCTACGAGGCCAACGCGAGCATAATAAAACGCGCTGATGAGTTCTGGGTTTTCGGTCCGGTCAGCGACGGCGTGGCCGATGAGATAAAGCTGGCCGAAAACGAGGGCAAGCCGGTCCGGTTTTTCATGGTCTTTGATTCCAGAGAAATCAGGGAAATCGGGGAGAGCGAAGTCAGGTACGAGCAAGGCGCCGGGAAAAGCTAAACTTTAATCATGCGCCTTTCTGGCGTTGCCCAATAACCAATTAACCAAAGCGATCAGTCCAAGTAGCCAACTTTTAAATACTTTGAAGTGGTAAATAATATAATGTCAGTGGGTAAACCAAAACTTCACGGGATAGGAGACCTGTATCTGGAAATTCCTCCGGACGGGGCGGGAAAATTCTATCTGGGAGCCGTCGACAACGTAGGGGTTCCGGTCTTGTTGGCCACCCCCACCAGTAATATGACAGATTATGATAGCAGGAGGAAGTTGTCCTTCAAAGAATTTCATGTTCTGGATCACCCCGAAATGGAAAAAGTTCTGAAGAATGAGGACGATGGGCTCATGATGATCGGCAGCGTCAAAAGGGGCGGGAAGACCGCAGAAACCATCACAGGCGAGAAAATCGGAATCGAACTGCCCCGCGGATTTTCGGAATTCTATCAGGAGCTGTAGAAACATGCTGATAAAGGGACTCTCTCCCGGCAGGAAAATGAGCGAGGAGCAGGCGAAAGGCATTCTGCGAAATTATTTCCTGGACGTAAGGAGAATTGAAAAGGTTTACAGAAGAGCTTTCGGGAGGGTCAAGTGGATGATTAACCCGCCGGGGGAATACCTGCGGAAGGTTCAGGGGGATATCAGGTCGTTGATTCTCGCCGCCCCGCCCGGCGAGGATATGGGCGATCCCGGTTTTTACAGGGATGTGGAATTGCTTGACAGGCGAATAAACACGCTTTTGGATAACAAGCGCTTCCCGAAACGGGCAGGGTACAAGACCTGTGATTTAGAATGAACTATTTATAAAATGTCAATTTTTTTGTTGGCTTTTGATTTGTCCGGTGTCCGCTAATAATAATAAAGCCTCTGGATAAAATCCAGGATGTCGGTGAGTCTGTTCAGTGCGTAATCAGACAATTGTTTTTTTAATATCTTCCTGTGGGCAGAGAATTTTTCAGATCTGCTCATTCCGCTGTTTTTGACTGTCCTGTGCGGTTTCTTCATTCTATTTTTGTAAAACGTTTTGGAGGAATTAGAGAAATTAGTTCTGTAATCTCCCATGTGAAAATCTATGAGATCCATGACGCCGTTCAGGTCTATGGGCTGGTATTTATCCGAGGTAAACAGTTCGTTTTGCTTTCTGCATTCACTCATGTTCATAATACAATCGATTATGCAAAGATTTTTATCTTTCAAACAAGACACGTCGGACATGAAGCTTAAATACCCCCGCCACCAGTTCTAATCAGGTGTTTCGATGGTGACAAAGGAAGACGTCCTCTCTGCTCTCAAGCAGATAGTCGACCCCGATGTGGGGATAAACATAGTGGACATGGGCTTCATATACGATGTGAAGATCGGGAAGAAGGTGATCACTGTGAGGATGACGCTGACCACACCGGGCTGCCCCATGCATGCGATGTTCACTTCCGGGGTGGAGAGTACCCTGAAGGACAGGTTCGGGAAGAACGTGATCGTGGAGCTGGTTTTCGATCCTCCGTGGACTCCGGAAAAGATGAGCCCGGAAGCCAGGAAGAAAATGGGACTCTGATTCTGCGCGGATAACGCCGTTATGAGTATCTTTAAAAGCTTTCCCCTCAATAATATAAAGTAATACTTCATCATACTGTGAAAAACCGGGTGATTGCACGCATAACGGCTTTATTGATCTGGAGGATCTGGATGTCGAGGGGAAGAGGGTGCTCGTCCGGGTAGGCATGGATGTTTCTGTTGACAAAGAAGGCAACATACTTGACGACTCCAGGGTAGTTTCCTGCATACCCACCATACAGCACCTGGTGGACAGGAAGGCCAAGGTGATTCTCATGCTCCACATAGGCAGGCCCGGGGGCAGGAAGGTAGACCACCTGACCACGGACAGGGTCTCGGAGCGGCTCTCCAGGTTCATGTTCAGAAAAATCGACAAGCTGGACGGCATAACAGGGAAAGAGGTCAGGGAGAGGATAGACCGGATGGAGCCCGGGGACATGGTGTTTCTCGACAACCTGAGATTCCATCCAGGGGAGGAGAAGAACGACGACGATTTCGTGGACGAGCTCGCCTCCCTGGGCGACGCCTACGTCAACGAGTGCTTTTCCGTCTGCCACAGGGAGCACGCCTCCATGGTCGGCGTCCCATCCAGGCTGCCCGGCGCAGGGGGGTTCTGCCTCAGGAAAGAGGTGGAGGAAATAAGGAGGGCGGTGGAAAATCCGGAAAGGCCCTTCGTGGCGCTGCTGGGCGGTGTGAAGGCGGACAAGCTGAACGCCCTCAAGACGCTCCACAGGAAGGCCGACAAAATACTTATCGGCGGCGGGCTGGCATTCATTTTACTCAACCTGAAGGGATTGGAAACGGGGAATTCCAAATTCGACGCCAAATGGCTCGACCCGAAGACGAAGAAGTTCATGAAGAGCATACTGGACAGCGACAAGATAGTTCTCCCGAAGGATTTCGTCATCAACAGGAACGCGGAAGAGAACGAATCTGCTGGGGTGGTAAGCGCAGATTCCATACCGGCGGATCACATGGCCCTGGATATCGGTCCGGAGACCATAAAGGAATACGAGAAGGTCCTGGGAAAGGCCAGGACGGTCGTGTGGGCGGGTCCCATGGGGCTTTTCGAGAAGAAATCGTACGAGAGGGGTACGAGGGAGCTGGCCGAATTCATATCAAAGCTGGACGTCATCACCCTGGTCGGCGGGGGGGATTCCGCCTTCGCTGCGGGGAAGTTCAACGTCGCCGACCGGTTCACACACGTTTCCACCGGGGGAGGGGCGTTTTTGAACTTCCTGGCCAACGGAACGCTTCCCGCCATAGATGCGCTCAGGGATTCCCTGCTTAAATTTGAAGAGGTGGTATGATGATAAGGGTAGGAATAAACGGTTACGGAACCGTAGGTAAGAGGGTGGCCGATGCGGTTGCCCTCCAGAAGGACATGGAGGTGGCGGGTGTCGTGAAGACCCGCCCCACCTTCGAGGCGGCCATGGCGGTGAGGAACAACTTCCCCCTGTTCGCCAACAACAAGGAGAACCTCCAGGTATTCACCGATGCGGGCCTGAAGACACACGGGACCATACATGATCTAATACAGGACTGCGACATAATCGTGGACTGCACCCCCAACAAGGTTGGCGCGGATAATAAGGACAAGTTATACGCCCCCAGCAAGATGAAGGCCATATTTCAGGGAGGTGAAAAGCACCACGTTACAGGGACCTCCTTCAGCGCCCTCGCCAACTACAAAGAGGCCCTGGGAAAGGATTACGTCCGGGTGGTCTCCTGCAACACAACCGGGCTGGCCCGGACCCTGAGCACCATAAACAACGGTGTGGGAATCCGTAACGTGAGGGCGGTCATGATAAGGAGAGGTCCCGATCCCCGGGACGATAAAAAAGGTCCTGTGAACGCCATAGTTCCCGATCCTCCCACCATACCGTCCCACCACGGACCGGACGTGCAGACTGTTTTGAAGGGGCTGGACATCGTCACCACGGCGGTCAAGGTTCCCACCACCATAATGCACCTCCACGCCGTCAACGTCAACCTTTCCAAGGACTCCTCTTCGGAGGAGATAGCCGGACTGCTGGAGAAGGCCCCCAGGATACTCCTTGTCACCAACGCCGACGGGATCACCTCCACCGGAAGGGTCATGGAGTACGCCAGGGACATGGGGAGGAAGAGGAGCGACCTCAACGAGATAGCCGTGTGGAAGGAGAGCGTGAACGTGGTCAACGGGAAGGAGCTGTTCTACTTCCAGGCCATACACCAGGAGAGCGACATAGTCCCGGAGAACGTGGACTGCATAAGGGCCATGACAGGTGCCACAGAAGATCCCATGGAAAGCGTGAGGATGACAGACCAGGCGCTTGGCCTTAAGAAGTGGTGGTGAACCGCAGGAGAGGGATATAAATCCGCCTTAATGTATTCCTTTCAGACGGCCCTCTTCTTCCAGTCTGGAAATAATGTGTTTCTTCTTCAGCTCCTCATATCTCTCCTCTTCCCCTTCCTTTTCCAGCCTCTCGAAGAGCTTCTTGAATCCCGGCCTGAACCTCCTGTAGGCGAATATGGCCGAGGCCAGGGACGCCTTCTCGTGGGAGTTCAGGCTCATGTCCTCCGCCTCTCCGTTGAAGTGCTCCTTTATGAGAATCCTCTTCTTCTTTCTGGTCATGTTCCTGGAGGGCAGTATCAGCTTAGCGGCGATGGAGGAAGCTATCTTCTTAACGCTCCCCGGGGATCTCGTCCTGTCGGTGGCCAGTGCGACCACCCTCCCGGTCTCCGTCATCCGCACCAGTGTTTCGGACGTCCGCGGGGAGTGCATGGTCGAGAGGGAGACCAGGTTCCCGTCGAGATCCAGAAGGGCGAATGAGGTGTGAAGACCCGCATCCATTCCACCGATGAGAAATTTCCTCTGTGACAAAACCATTCGGTATAATATTGGATGCAAAAAATAAATTATTTTTCCCCGCTCTTCTCCGGGGTCTCTTCTTGGGTCTTCTCTGCCTTTCTTTCCTCCCCGGTTTCCAGTTCGGACTTCTGCTCTTCCAGCATCTCTTCCGGGCTCTTCTCCCCGCCCCTCTTAAGCTCACTCTTCGCCTTTTCGGTCATTTTTTTGGCCCCTTCCTTCATCTTCGATAACACCGATTTCTTCTCCTTGACCGGGGGACTGGGCTCCGGCTCCTTCTCCGGGATCATGTCCTTTATGGCCTTCTTGGCGAAGAACTTTACGGAATCCCTCATGGTTTCAGCATCTATCTCCTCCGGGGTGAACCACCTGGTTTCCCTGCTTCCGTCTTTGGTCCCTCCCTCGGGTTTCTCCCCTAGCTCCGCGAAGTATATGAACGCTATGTGCTGGTGGTCTTCGCTTATGTCGTGGACCTCCATGTGATCCGGCTGGGGTAGCATGTGGGCCGAGCCGATCTTTTTGTTCTTTGCCGACCTCAGAACTATCTTCTGTCCGGTCTCCTCCATGACCTCCCTGACCGCGGTCTGGGTGGGGAGCTCGTCCATTTTCACGTGCCCTCCGGGAGGCAGCCACTGCCCGCCCTTCTTTCCCTTTATGAGGAGGACCTTCCCCTCCTTCACCGCGTACACCCTCGAGACGAAATGCCTGGTAGTTTCACCCATGATAATATCTTGTCGCGGGTGCATAATTAAAATAACGCCGTGTTCATCTTCCCATCTCCAGTTTCAGGAGCTGGGAAAAAAATGTCCTCGTCCACCATGTTGGACGCGATATGACTCTCATGGTCATGACCTGTGCGTTGCAGAGCGATGGATATCGCCTTTTCCACCTTCGTTGCCGGTATCGTCGTGAGCCTGCTGGCATTCCCCCCGATCCTGTAACCAGTGGTCCTTGCTTCTTTGACTGTATCCATGAAATGGGGGCCGTATTCACCGGAAATGCCCCTTGAGAATTCCTCAAAGGCCTTCTCATGACCACCGAACGATCTCATGAATTTCGAGGGGATATTGGGATGATGCTCTCCTTTCCCTCCCGGGGAAAGCAAATTTTCCTCATGCGCGGGAATGCCGTATGCGATGTAGATGTGCAGGAAACCGATTATCTTTTCAGTCGCCTTTTGTTCGTATGGTCCCATCTTCTGGCAATTCCCCAGTAGGGGAGCCACCTCTGACTCCGCCACTTTCCCGGGTCAAACCCGTTGCTGTACGGCATATTTATCACGAAGATTGGATATTTTGGTGCAGGAAATATGAAAATATTCCGGTTTTGAGATGGAAAATGTTAATTCTTGTTTATTTCCTGATTTCTGATATGTTTAGATATATTGGGAATCATTCTGTTCGCTGCCCTGTATTTTTCCACATCCCCTCCGGCAGCGGTTATGGTCGGCTCCATGAGCATTTCGAAATCCAGCGCGAATCTGGTGGGTTTCTCCTTTACGCCCTTTCCGAACTCAAAACCGATTTCCGCGGTCTCTTCCAGTATCTCCCTCACGTTCCCCTCCTGGTAATCGAAGACGTCTTTCAATCCCTCGGTGAGAAGAGGAGGCATGCTTTCATTTTCGGAGGACTGGAGACCGATCAACCCGTAATTGACGAGCACGCTCTGCATCATGTACAGGACCTTGGACTTGTACTTACCGAGGGAGGAGGCGCTTTCAGCCAGCGGGGTTACCCTCTCCTTTATGTACTCCTCTGCATCGAATCCTTTCTTTCCTCGTCTCATTTCATCCCCTTGTGTTATTTTTTTGTAGTAAAACTTAAAAAAACATATAAAAACCGCCATGCGTAACCTTTAAAAACCCCTTCGGTACATAGTAGTTTTTATGGTCAAGTCGGTCATACTGGATTTCGACGGCGTTCTGGTGGATTCGCTGAATTCTGTTTACAACATCTACAAGATCATAGCCGAAAAGCTGGGCGTGACCATCCCCTCCACGGTGAGGGAGTTCGGCGACGCCTTTGCCGGGGATTACAGGGAACTGTTCAGGAAGATAGGCATAAACACCAGGGAAAAGGTCAGCAGGGCTCTGGAGATATTCAGGGATCACAGCAGTAAACTGCCGGGCATGAGCAAGCCGTTCCCCGGGATAAAGGCGATCCTCAGCGCCCTGAAGGCGGCCGGGTACAGGATAGGCATAGTTTCCAACAACTGGCAGGATCACATAGAAAGGACGCTGGAGAAGATGGGGGTCAGGGGCCACATAGACGCGGTGGTCGGGCTCAACGGCCTGAGCAAGATGAAACCCGATCCCACACAGCTGTTCGTGTGTATGGATAAACTTGGATCGACCCCCGGAGAGACCGTTTACATAGGGGACATGGAGACCGACATACTGGCAGCCAAGGCCGCCGGTGTCAGGGCGGCCGCGGCCACATACGGGGTCCACTCGGAGGAGCGGCTCTCCAGGTTCAAGCCGGACTGCTTCGTCAGGAGCCCGGCAGAGATACTTGACGTGGTCAGCTGATTTCTCTCCACTTTTTGCTGCCTATGGCATTTTTAGGGGTTCTCCTTTCCCCGGTTTTACCCGTCAGGTTTCCGTCGCCGGTGATCGAGAAATAATACCATCCCGCCGAGTAAAGGACCTCGATGCCCTCGGTCCCCGTGAGTTGGTTTGTCTGATAATGATGTTTGAAGGATTTGTAGCCGGACCTTTCCTTTCCCATAACGTGATATGCCGGCAATTCTTTTAACCTTTGCCTGTTCCGGCGAGAATCAGACCCGTTTCTTCCCTTCAGCTTTCATGGCGTCGGAGAAGCGCCTGACCATTGATTTCATGTCCCTGAGGTTCTCGAAAGCGGTTCCCACGTGGATTCCGTCCGCTCCCGCCTTCACCAGGCCTGCCGCCTGCTGAGGTGTCCTTATTCCGCCTGCACAGTGCAGGAGCGTGTCGGGGGAGATGGCCTTCCTCACCGCGGCCGCGAATTCCGGCTTGTAGGGCGTGGGCGGACCCGATCCGGAATCGGCCACGATTATCCTCATGCCCATCATCTCGCCCGCGAGGGCGTACTGGGCCGCTATGTACGGCTTGTTCCTGGGGAGGAGGTTGGCGTCGCCTATGTAACCCACCGCCTGGCCGGGCTCGACGACAAGATAAGCGGTCGGTATGGCCTCGGTGCCCATCTTCCTGACTATGACCGATCCGAGGACCTGCGCCTGGGATATCCAGTACGGGTTTCTGGAATTGAGCAGGCTCATGAAATATATGGCGTCCGCGTGCTTGGAGGTGGTTCCGATGTTTCCGGGGAACAGGAGCACCGGCAGGGAGCAGTTGTCCTTTATCCTGAGTATGGTCTGGTCGAGTATCTCTCCCTGGGCGGAGGCCGAGCCCCCTACGAGAATTATGTCCGACCCCCCTTCCTGGGCCTCCCTGGCCATCTTGCCCGCCTCTGCGGGCCCCTGGTCGGGAGGGTCTATGAGAGTCATCAGGTAGCATCCCCGGCTCTCCCGCTTCTCCCGGAGGTATTTCTCCACCTTTCCGGTTTTCATATTTCTAGTATGTCCACCCTGATTTATATAAATTGTTCACCGTCGTTGGTCGGGATTTCATTCCCCGTCTTTTTGCAATCGACTTAAGGGAACCCTGTCGCACGGCCGGCGGGCCGCACAAGAATTTATATCTTGGGCACAAAGGAGATTAATATGATTCTCATAACGGGCGCTACGGGTTTCCTCGGGGGAAGCATAGTGGGGAAGATAGCGGAAAAGAGGAAGGACATCCGGATACTCGCCATAGACTACGAGAACGCCGGGAGGGTTTACCCGGAGTTCGATGTAGTGAAAGGGGACATAACCAGGAAGGAGACCCTTTCCGGCGTGGGCAGGGATGTCGACACGGTGGTACATCTGGCCGGGTTGGTATCTTATTCCAAGAAGAAAAGGGACAATCTCATGCTCATCAATCACGAGGGGACGAAAAACCTGCTGGAGGAATGCAAGAACGCCGGGAGGTTCGTTTTCTCTTCCTCTGTCTCGGTTTACGGGGAAATCGCGCCCGGGGAGAAGGCGGACGAGGACTATCAGAGAAACCCGATAAACGCCTACGGGCTCTCGAAACTCATGGCGGAGCAGGAGGTCCTGAATTCGGGGATTCCTTTCATCATTTTCAGGATAGCCCCGGTCTACGGGTCCGGATCGCCCCAGTGGAAGACCAACCTCTCCATGCTCGAGAAGGGTTTCCCGATTCCCAAGACCGGGAACCTCACCCACATCACTCACATCTCTAATCTCGTCCAGGCATTTGATCTTTCACTGAAATCGGATCAGGGGGTCTACAACATAGCCGATCCAGCTCCCCTGAAGTTCACTGAGCTGGCGGGGAGGCTGGTTTCCATGCTGGGGAAGAAGCCAAGGACCCTCCCCATGTGGGTTGTGAAGGCGCTCGCCTTCCTGAAGGGGAAGAGCGGATACATGGACATCCTCACCATGAACAGGAACTACGACATATCCAGCGCCATGAAGAAGATGAATTACAGCCCGGAGGAAAATACGGACTCCTGGCTGAGAGAGATGGTCGACTGGTACAGTGGAAAAGCGGAATAAAATAAAAAATGGGGTGAATGACCCCAGATTGCGCGGATCCCGGATCGTCCTTTTCCGGGGATGATCCTTATCCGCCGATCTTGAACATCTTCGTTCCGCAGTCCGGGCATACGCCCTTGGTTGCCTTCTTCCCGTTCTTGAGAGTCACGCCCTTGGGGTCTTTCATCTCTTTTTTTGCTCTGCATTTTACGCAATATGCTTCTGTCATTTTGGTCCCTCCTTTGGTAATGATTGCTTATTTTTATGGATTTTTGGTTTATAAATGAAATTTTTGGCAAAAACCGGGAAATATCACCGTTATACTGACTGCGTGGGAGTGCAAAAAAGAAAGGTTTTTAAGTCGTATTAACAAAATCTTTATGCCTGAAAAATCGTTTTTCGCAAAAAAAACTGAAATGTCGCAGTCTTTTGGCGGGTGATGTTTGTGGCAGAGAGAGGCAGAAAATACGGCCATTGGCCGGGGATGGTGCAGATGAGAACAGGGATTCCCAGCTGGAAGTGCTCCAAATGCAACTTTGTCTTCAAGGGCGAGAAGGCCCCCGAGAGATGTCCGCTCTGCCACCGCAAGTCAAAATTCGAAATCGTCAGAGACTACAGGGACTTCTCGGACATAGAGATGGACTGAAGCGGATACGCCTGATCGTTTGAGTCAGAGTCAGATTTACCATGTAAACCAAAGCTATTATACTAATTCTGACATACTATTCAATAAGCGACAATTCATGGGGTGTTTTTTTGGGTAAAGGGAAATCCGTGTCCGGACTGGGTGAAGTTGAAAAATCCGCGATTCTGAATGCGATGTCAGATATCGTGACCTATCAGGACACCCACCACAACCTTCTCTGGGTAAACAGGGCCGCGGCCAGGTCGGTCAAATCCAAACAGGGGGATCTTCCGGGGAGGTATTGCTACGAGATATGGGCCGGCAGGAAGAAGCCCTGCGAGGGCTGTCCGGTGGAAAAGGCGGGGAGGACCGGGAAGCCGCAGAAGGCGGAGATGAAGACGCCTGACGGGAGGTCATGGCTGGTCAGCGGATATCCGCTGAAATCCGGAGGGAAGCTGAAAGGCATTGTCGAGGTAGCGAAGGACATCACTGACCACAAGAGAGCGGAAAACAAACTCGAGGAGAGCGAGGAAAAATTCAGGCTGATTTTTGAGAATATGCCCTTCGTGGCGTTTACGCTGGACAGGAACGGGAGGCTGCTGGAAGCCAACAAGTACACTGAGAAACTGACCGGTCTGAAAATGAAAGAGGCCATGGGAAAGAAATTCTCCGATTTCGGACTGCTGGGAAAGAAGGATAAGCTGAAGGCATTCATGGAGTTCAGGAAGAACCTGGGAGGAAAGGTCACAGGGAAAACGGTGTACAATCTGAAATTGAAGAATGGCGAAAAAAGACTCGTCGAGCTGATAGGCATACCCCTGAAGAGGAAGGGGAAGGTGACCAAGGTGCTTGACATCGGGGAGGATGTCACCGAGAGGAAGAAGGCAGAGGATGCACTAAGAAAATCCAAAGAAAAGCTCGAGGAAAAGGTCGCTGATATGGAGGAATTCAACAAAATGACCATCGGAAGGGAAAAGAAGATGATTGAACTCAAGGAGAGGATAAGGAAGCTGGAGGAGGAACTGAAAGAGAAATCCGGATGAGTTATGATCATTTTTTGCATGAAATATGGAGGTGTTGTGAATGCTAGGAAAACGTGAAATAGCAGTTGTTTGCATCGGATTGATGGTGGTGCTGATGGCGTCCGGATGCGCGACCACAGGAACGCGGGAAACATCATCCGATTCGTCGCTTTCGGACGTCATAAACATAGGGAAGTTCGTGGTTGGGACCGCGGCTACCTACCCCCCCATGGAGTTTCGTGACGAATCCGGGGACATAATCGGCTTTGATGCAGACCTTGCGGAGGAGATAGCGTCAGCAATGGGCGTTTCTCTTGAGCTGGTCCACTATGAATGGGAACCGCTTTTCGGGGTAATGAAATCAGGAGAAGTTGACGTGGCGATGTCATCCATCACCATAACCCCCGAAAGGCAGGAGGAGATGCTTTTCAGCGTGCCTTATTTCAACGGAGGTCAGGTGATGCTGGTGAGGAGCGGCTACACGGATGTGAATGTTCCCGAGGATCTTGCGGGCAAAAAGGTGGGGGTCCAGGCCGGAACTACCTGTGAGGATGCGGCAGTGGAATATGCCGATCCGGAACTTCTGATGAGTTTCGGGGATTCGGTGGATGCGATCGAGGGTCTTCTGAACGGAACGGTTGACGTGGTGGTAGTGGACTACGTGGCTGCGGTGGGATACATCGACGAAAAAAACGATTCGCTGGAAATCGCCGGAGAACCCTTCACTCAGGAATTCTACGGCATAGCGACAGAGCTCGGCAACGAAGCGCTCATGAACGAAATAAACGGCATACTCAGGGACATGAAGAGGTCGGGGAAGCTGGAAGAAATAAAGGATAAATGGCTGGGATAAATGAAAATAAGCATAACGGTCAGGATAATAGGGATTGTTTTTTTCATCTCCCTTATCCTTTTTTCTGTCCTTGTTTACACCACCACCGAAATATACAGCGGGGACCTGGTGGATTCCTTCGTTGAAAGGGCCATGGCTACTGCATATTCTCTGGAGGCGGGTGTCGAGAGCAGGGAGACCATCGAAAACAAGGGTGAAATGCTCCTGCTCGTCCAGAAGCAGATATGGCTCGATCCGGAAATAACAGACATCAGCTTCAACCTGTTCCGGAACGGGGAACTGGTGACATACGTTTCGAGCAGTCCGGGAAGGGTCGGGGATGTTCCGGACGAGGACAACCTGAATGCATATGAGGAAAACAGGATTTTCCACGAGATTGTCCGCAGGGGCGGTGAAAGGAGCCTGAAGGTCGTTACTCCGGTTCATGTTTCCGGTCAGGTGGCCGGGACCATCCAGGTTGACTTCTCGCTGGAAAAGATAGACGAAAAGATAGAATCGGCCACGATCACCGAGATTTTGATTTACGCTGGAATAATGGCTTTGTTCGTGCTGCTGCTCTTCATTTTTCTGAGGACCGCCTTGATAAAACCGATCCTTAAAATAAGCAGGGGCATGGAGGCCATCGGAAAGGGTAAGAAATACAGTGCAGACGTGAAATCGGGGGACGAGCTGGGCGAGCTTTCCACGAGGCTGGACATGATGGGCCGGGAGCTCAGGGAGTCCAGGAAGGAGCTCGAGAAATACAGCAGGGACTTGGAAAATCAGGTCAAGAAAAGGACAAAGGAGCTCAAGAAATCGAAAAAACAGCTCGAGAGGAGGAACGCGGAGCTGGAAAAGTTCAACAAGTTCGCCGTCGGGAGGGAGCTGAAGATGCGGGAGCTGAAGAAGAGGATAAAGGATCTGGAGAGCAGGCTCAAGAAGGAGAAAGGTGAGTGAAGTGATCGTATATTCCCTTTTCCCCCTGATCGCATGCCTGTGCAATTTAATCATCGGAACCTACATTCTTTACAGGAACCCGAGAAACAGGATGAACATACTTTACGCCATGGTCGCTTATGGGCTTGGTGCGTGGGGAGCGGGTGATTTCCTGGTCTTCGTTTCCCTCAGCGAGTCATCCGCTCTGTTTTACGACAAGATCTCGACCGCAGCGTCGATACTGGCTCCTGCTTTCCTTCTGCATTTTTTCCTGGTCTTCAGCAGGAACAGACTGGCCTCGGGGAGAGGGGTATATATTCTTTACGTGCCGGCGGTATTATTCCTTTTGGTGGGGATGTTCACCCCGTTGATCTCCCCTTCCGCAGAGGTTTCCTACTGGGGCTATAACATACTCGAGGGGGGGTTATACCTTCCCGTGGTAATTTACATAGTGACATACGTAGTTTTAGGTCTTCTCGTGTGTTACCGTTTCCATTCCAAATCCCGGTCGAAGAAGAAGAGGAAACAATCAACTCTGCTCGTGCTTTCCATACTGATCCTGCTGGTGGGGGGAGTCGTGAGCGAGGGGGTCTTGCCCCTGCTGGGGATACAGGTGATGCCCCTCACATCCACACTTTCCGTGATAACGGGGGCGATCATAGCTTATACGATAATAAAATACAGGCTGATGGTCCCGTTTTCTTTCAGAATCCGGAGTAAACTCATGACAGTTTTCCTGATAATACTGCTCTCTTTCCTGTTAATACTCTTTTTCACGGTTAACACCTTTTCCAGGGACATGGTCGAGGCCCAGGCGGCGGATAATCTCAGGGGTGTCGCGGGGCAGAAACTGAACTGGATAGATTCGTATCTTTCGGAAAGGATTTCCGATGCAGACATACTTTCCCGCTTGCCCACCGTACTCGATGCTCTGGAAAAAGGATCTGTCTTGGAGGCAGAATCCGGGGAATACATCCACGATTTCGCGGAAAGTTACGGTTATTACGACATTTTTCTGGTCGCTCCGGAAGGCGATGTTATCTGGTCGGTGAAGGAAGAGGGTGAGGCAGGCGAAAACCTGAACAGGGGAAATTTCAATGACACCGAATTAGCGGGGGTTTACATGAGGATGATAAACTCGAGCGGTCCCCTGATCTCGGATTATGAGATCCACGTCCATACAGGAGAGCCCTGTATATACATAGGTTCACCTGTGTTCGCCGGAGATGAAATCGCCGGGGAGGTGATTCTTCAGATGGACGTCGGGCAAATCAGCGCTATCATGAGAGATTCATCCGGACTGGGGGAGACCGGCGAGACCTACCTGGTCGGGAGGGATCATTATCTGCGTTCGGATCTCCGGTTTGAAGATAACGTCATTCTCACCGAGAGAATAGACACCGTTAACGTCGAAAGCTGCTTCCGGAAAGATCGGGAAGCCGGGAAGCCGCTGGTCTACGAGAATTACGAACACTCCCTCGTGCTGGGGACGCATTTTTACATGGAGGACTATGATCTCTGCCTGATAGCGGAAATATCCGAAGAGGAAATACTGGAGCCGTCTTATAACATGATGAACATGATCGTGATGCTTTTTGTGGTGATCCTGGCCGCTGCGTTCGCTGCCACTTTCCTGACCGCGAGATCAATAACGAAGCCCCTCGTGAAATTGAGGGATGCGGCCAGGAAAATCGGGAAGGGCGACATCGACACGAAAATCGACATAAAATCAGGCGACGAGGTGGGTGACCTCGCCCGGGATTTCGGTCATATGGTGAAGGAGTGGAAGCGTTCTAGGAAAAAGCTCGAAGGATATAGCAGGGAGCTGGAAAAGCAGGTGAAGAAAAGGACCGGGGAACTGGAAAATAGGATGAAAGAAATGGAGGATGCGAGGGCAGCGAGCCTCAACATAATGGAGGACATAGGGGAGGCGAACAAGAAGCTGGAGAAGAGGCAGAGGCAGATAAAGAAGGCCAACAGGGAGCTGAAGAAGATGGACAAACTTAAGAGCGAATTCATGAACATAGGGGCGCACGAGCTAAAGACCCCGCTCATCCCCATCGTGGGTTACCTGGACATGATGAAGGACGGAAAGAACCTGAACGATTCCCAGAAGACCCAGATAAAGACATGCCTCAGGAACGCGAAGAGGCTCCAGCTTCTGGTCAACGACATACTGGACATGTCCAAGCTGGAGGCGGGTTCGATGAAATTTGAGATGGGCAAGGTGGACATACTCTCCGTGATAAAGAATTCGGTGACCGACATGAAGGAGGAGGCCAAGAAACAGGGCATGGAGCTGAAAAGCGAACTGCCCGACAGCCTCCCGGAGATCACCGCGGACGAGTACAGAATAACCCAGGTACTGACCAACCTCATAAACAACGCGATAAAGTACAACAGACCCAAAGGAAGCATAACAGTCTCCGCTTCACGGGGGGATGGGAAAATAAAGGTTTCGGTAAGCGATACGGGGATAGGGATTTCCAAGAAGGACATGAAGAAGCTTTTCACCAAATTCTTCCAGGCGGACACCTCTGCCAGGAGGAAACACGGGGGGACGGGCCTGGGTCTCGCCATATGCAGGAGCATAGTCAGGCACCACGGCGGTAAGATATGGACGGAGAGCAAGCTCGGAAAGGGGAGTAGATTTATATTCACCCTGCCAATAAAGAAACAGGGATGGAAAAAATGACGAGAATACTTGTCGTCGATGACGAGCCGGATACTGTGGAGTTGCTGAGGTCAATTCTGAAGTCTTCGGGGTACGAGGTCGAGACCGCCAGCAATGGAAAGGAGTGCCTCGATAAGGTAAACGACAAAAAGATCGACCTGGTCCTTCTGGACATAATGATGCCCGACATGTCGGGATGGGACGTTTTTGGCAAGATCAGGAAAAAGAAAAAGAAGGTTAAGGTCGCCTTCGTCAGCATAATAGAAGTGTCTCCGGAGAGAAAGAGTGCTCTCATGGAACAGGGACTTTCGGATTACATAATGAAGCCGTTCACCAAGGACACCATTCTTGAAAGGGTGAAAAAGATTCTGAAATCCTGACGCCGCTTCACCCACAGGAAGACCCTTCCGTCTCCTCCGGGTCATGCGGGTGATAAATGCTTCTGCCGGGCCGATGCCTTTTTTGTTTAAACGTTTAAACATATGTTTAAATAATTATGTCTGAAATATAAACCATGGCTTCGATACATTTCATAGACATGAAAAACGGGAACATATACGTAAACCTGAAGCTTTCCAGGGGCGAGTACAGGGCTCTCGGCCAGGAGACCGAAAATCTAGTTGTACTTCCCACGAGCAAGAAACTCCTGGACACTGAATTCACTACCGGGAAGCTGGGTAACAGCAACAGAATAATGCTCCCGAAAAGGCTGCTGAACAGAGAGAATATAAGGAGTCTCAGCAAGAAGGTCAGCGGCAACCTTTTCAGCATAAACGGCAGCGTTTTCATGCTGGTCAACCTGAAGGAATCCCGAGTCGGAGTCCCCCGGTTCACAGAGGTGAAAAATGAAGAAGATAAAGACGGGCATAAAGGGTCTGGATAAGTCCATGGTAGGAGGATTCCCTTCAAAAACGAGCATACTGCTTTCGGGAGGCCCGGGGACCGGTAAGACGCTTTTAGGGCTCAAGTTCCTCCTTGAGGGGGCGAAGAGCGGGGAGAAATGCTGCTACGTTACACTTAACGAGGAAAAGGATGAGCTTCTCAGGGCGTGCGGGATGATAGAATCCCTCAGGGGCGTGAAGAAGTACCTGGGCAAGAATCTGATAATAGAACATTTATCAATGGACGAGAGCATGACCATGAAGAGATTCGTGAGTACAATTTCATCTTATCCGGACATAGACAGGCTCGTTATAGACAACGTGAACAAGCTGCTCATGTTCTCGGATAACGGCAGAAGCTACCGGTCCCATTTCTCCGAGCTCATCAGTTACCTGAAGAGGATGGGATGCACCATGCTCATATGCGAGACAGAAGGCGACAAGATAGACACCGGTCACAGCGAAGCATTCGAGTGCGACGGCGTGGTCAATCTCTCCTTCCTGGAGCTCGAGGAAAAGCCAATGAGGACACTGGAGATACACAAGATGAGATACAGTTCCTTCGAGCCCAAGGTCCCGAACGAACTGATAATCGACGGCAAGGACATAAGAATGGGATCTACGAAAGTAATCTGAACCTCGGTTTCTTCCTTTTGGCGGATTCCATGTTACTGTTGATCCTTCTGAGTTCGGACTCGATCCTCTCGGAAACCTTTAGCAGCTTCCTCAGCAGAATGATTTCGCTTTCAGCCATGAGAACAAAACCTTCACCTTTAAGAAAAAATCTCAGTCTTAAATATCATTATTGTTCCATTTCTTCCAGTCTCCGTATCCCCTCTCCTATGTCCTCCGGACTGCATACGTAGGAAAACCTCACGTGGTCCGAATGGGAAGAGCCGAATATTCTCCCGGGCATGGTGAGCACCCCGGCGTCCAGAAACTTCCCGTGAACCTCCTCGTCGTTCCCCATTGCCGAGACGTTGGGGAAGGCGTAGAAAGCCCCCCGGGGACGGGAGCAGGGCATCCCTATTCTCTCGAAGCCCTTGAGGAGGATATCCCTCCTTTTCCTGAACTCCTCCCGGATCCTGCGGGGGAAGTCCCTGTCCCCCATAGCCGCTAGCGCTGCCTTCTGGGAAGGGGCCGGGCAGCAGTTGGTCACGTAAAGCTTGAGTTTCATGATCTGCCTTATCAGTTCCGGGTGTGCATGGAGATAGCCGACCCTGTATCCGCACATGCAGTAGCTCTTGGAGAATGAGTTCACCGTTATGAATCTTTCCGGGTTCTCGGCGAAGGAGGCCGGTGAATGGTGCCCTTCTTCGTAAGTTATCTTCTCGTACACTTCGTCCGAGATTATCGCTCCCCGGTGTATCTCGGAAACGGCCCTGATGTCTTCCCTGCCGAAAACCGTCCCTGTCGGATTGTGCGGAGTGTTGATCACCATCAGCTTTGTCCTTTTGCTGACTCTTTCTTTCAGCTCCTCGGTATCTATCCGGAAGCCGTTATCCTCCCTGAGGGGGATGACGACGGGTTTTCCCCCGCAGTAGGTTACCATGGGCGAAACGATGGGGTAGTTCGGCTCGAACACGACGACCTCGTCCCCCTTCTCCACGAGCGACATTATGGTGAATGCGATCGCCTCAGTCGCCCCGTTGGTCACGATCACGTTATCCGGATCGGCGGGTATGCCGTTCTCCCTCCTGAACTTTTCCGCCAGGGATTCCCTGAGCTCCGGATATCCCTGTATCGGGGCGTACCTGTTCGCCCCCGACCGGACGGCTTCCTCGTATGCTGATATCACGGATTCCGGCGGATCGAATGCCGGCTCCCCGATGGAGAAATTGATCGCCCCCTCCGGCACCTTCCCGAAGTATTTCCCTGCTTCACACGCGGGCGTGTCCCTTATGGCTCTGTTCAAAGACGTCCGAAACACCCTCCTTCCCTGTTAATTTTATTATTCCGGAATATATGTATTTAAGTGCATATGAGCTTGTCCGAATCGATCAGGAGGGGGGTGATGGAATCGAGGGTAGGGGGAATAATTAGCAAAATCAAAGCACATAGAAGAAGATACGTTTTGTTCTTCGAAGAAATTATTGCAGAATACATAAAGTTGTGCGAAGAGAGCGGTTACGAAGATGAAGTGAAGAAAATCTCCAGGAAATGGGCAATCCTCGTTGCCACGTTAATAGTGCTTCCCGTGTTTAAAAAATTTCCCCTGATTCTGATAATGAAGATATCGAAAAGAGTTTGGGTTAACATTGGCGCGCTTAATGACCTTGAAATAAGCTCTAAAGGTAATTTAATAACCCTGAAAACCTTTAACGAACACGTAACGAGATTGATAGGTAAGAATTCATACGCGGAAGGCGTGTTCGAGGGAATGCTCAGCGTGTTTTCGGGGCATGAAATAAGATGCATAAATAAAAACCAGAGACCGGAGTCCTGTACGTACACTTTCAGAATAGGAAAAGAATTCCTGAAAGAGACCGAATCGAAAGAAAAGCTGTTTTATGATCGTTTGAATCATTCCGATGATTTGAAAGGTGTTGATTTCAAAAATGCCCTGAAAAAAAAATTTTTTATAATGAAGAAACCGAACATAATTTATTTCAGGGGGAAGTCTTTGATTTTTTTCGAAAACACATTATTCCATTTGATCTCACAAAATCAAATACTAATGGAGGGCCTGTCTAAAATATCCTTTAATTTTTTCAATGATATTGTAGACAGAAATTCTGCGGATGAAAGAAAGCTGACGCTACTTAAAAATCTTCTGCAAACCATGGGATGGGGGTCGGTAAGGGTGGAGATGACGAAAAAATCAGTCTCGATAACAATAAAATATCCTCCGTATGGACTCCAAAAAGAAAAAGATAACTGGGAATTTCTTGCTATGGTAATATTGGGATATTTGCGGACGATGGGGAAATATTCTTACGAAAGCATTAAAACTTCAGGTAAAAACATAATCATGACTTTTCCCATGAAAAACGTGTTAAATCCAGAAACCGGATGATAAAACAATCACGGTCAGAATAGTGGAAAAACCTACCAACTTTTGGACGTGTCTTATCTTTCCCGTTAATATGAATATTATCGCTAAGAAAGAAAAGACGGAAAAAATGTAAAAATTTTTCAATCTCATACAGATGGTTATTAAGGAAAAAAGAAAGAGGAGTGTAGAGATAACGATGCGGGTGTTTTTTGGTCCGATTGCGGCGGGAACCGTTTTGATTCCGGCCTTTTTATCACCTTTTAAATCTATCAAATCGGAAACGATACTCACTGAAAATACGAAGAAAAAAAGCATGAAAGAATTCAGTATGACTTCAAAATTGAAAAATCCCGCGCCTATTAAAAAAACAAACGAAAGTACGACACCGCTGAAAATATTCTTTACGAGTAAAAACGTTTTTACTCTGAGAGGCGAATATATCATTCCGCTAAAAGCCGCAATTATGTAAAAATACATGGACATTTCTGATACCATGAATGATAATATTAATCCAGAAAGAAACAGGAATACCACAATGATCAACCCATCTCTTTTTTCCGTTAGAGGATTGATCTTTTTCCTGTTGATTTTATCTTCCTTTTTGTCGAAAATGTTGTTGAATGCCCTGCAAGCCGCAATTACGCAAAAAGAACTGATGAATATTGGAAACGCAAAAAAACTTAATTGGTTGAAAAAAAGAAATCCCATGACTCCTAAGAATGATGAGAAGAAAGTTTTTTCAACCCTGATAAAATCAGTAATTTTTTCAAAATAATCGCCATTAAGCAAGAATAGCACCTCCTAAATAAAGATATGGCGACAGAATCTCGATCAACACGTACCCGCCCCTCTTCTCCCTGGTTATTTTATTCTGGGAGACCATTTTGAAATGTAGTGTCTTTATCAATGAATTGACTAACCAGACAGGGATTAATAAAACCGAGGACAGGCAGATGATCAGGAGGGACAGGGAAGAAAGGGCGGACAAAAGCGTGCAGATGGTCAGGGATTTCCCCCATCCCCTGGCCAGGAACAGGTTCGTTTCGTCCTTCGGATCCGTTGAATCTTTCTGGCTCAGCAGGTAGACGTACTGGAAAAAGAAGAAGAGCACGAAGAACAAATCGAATGAAATTAGTGATCTGGAAAACAGGATCATCATAGAGACGGGCAAAAATATCCAAGATGAACCCATGATGAGATACCCTGTAATATTGTATTTCTTGAGGCGTATCTTCCCGTAAGAGTAGGCCCACATCATGAAGGCGTAATATATTCCCTGGGACAGGAGACCCGGAATCCACAGGAAGATAAGACCCAGAGAAAGCATCAACAATGAAAAGTGTTTCATGCGTTTTCTGGATAATAGCCCGGAAACGGTCCACTTGTCATGTCTTTTGTTTCTGATATCCTCCTCAAAATCAACATAATCATTATAGGCCGCTCCGAATATCTCGACAGAAAACACGCCTATTCCTATTGAAATGGTCAACCAGTTAAGATTTCCCGTGTATATTCCGTACATTAACACAAAACCCAGAAATGCAAGGCCTATTCTCAGTCTCTTGTAAACCAGCCACAGAATCCTGCCCCTTTTCATTTTGTTTTCCTCATTTTACCTTCGCTTTCTCCTTTATCGGGGGAAAATTCATCACATCGTCTTCCGAGAACGAGATCTTGCCCTCCTCCGATATCATCTTGATGTTCCTGAGTGTCTGATCGATCACTTCCTCGCTCGCGTTTTCCCCCATGATTCTCCTCAGTATCTTCTTGCCCGAGTGCTTGCCTATAACGAATCCCCTTTTCTGTCCCACCAGGGAGGGGTCGAAGTTCTCGTACGTCCTGGGGTCCTTGAGTATTCCGTCCACGTGTATCCCGGACTCGTGGCGGAAGGAGTTCCTGCCCACGATTGGCTTGTGCGCCTGGAGGCTGATACCTGAGAACCTCTCCACGGTGTCGCATATGTCCTTTATCATCCCGAAATTGACGTCCAGCTCCGTGTTGGCCGCGAACCTGAGCGCCAGGCAAACCTCCTCTATGGGCGCGTTCCCTGCCCTCTCCCCTATGCCGGTGAACGTCCCTGAGAAGACATCCGCCCCGGCTATAACGCCCTCGATGGTGTTGGCGGTGGCCATCCCGAAGTCGTTGTGGGCGTGCAGGCCTATCTTGCATTTGGTGTTGTTTTTGATCAGGGAAACCAGTTGGTGTGTCGTGTATGGGGTGAGGCACCCCAGCGTGTCGGCTATGAAGAACGTTTCGACATGCTTCTCGACCGACTTTATGAAATACAGCAGGTATCGGATGTCCGCCCTCGTGGAGTCCTCCCCTGCGAAATCGACCTTGAGCCCGTGCGCCCTCGCGTATTCTATCATTTCCATGGACCTTTCTATGTTCTCCTTTTTGTCTGTCCCCAGTTTGTTGAATATGTGGACGTCGGAAAGCGGGGTGAACAGCGTGACCCTTTCCGCCCCGCAGGCGATTGCCGTGTCCACGTCCGATTTCTTGGACCTGCAGGTCGCGGATACCTTGTCCCCGGATATTTCCGTGAGTATCCTGGTGAGCCTGGCCTCGTTCTCCGAGACGCATGGCATGGTGTCGATGAGCCCGGTCCCGAAATCCAGTGATTTTTTAGCCAGAATCAGCTTTTCTTTTGGGGAGAAAACCACTCCCGGCATCTGTTCACCGTCCCTTAGAGTAGTGTCGTGAATCCCCAACATGTTCATCCCACTTAAGAAATAGTTATATAATTTATAAGTTTTGTTTAAACATATCCGATTTTTGTTTTAAACCGGGAGAATTTCCCCTCCACCGGCTCATTTAAACATTTCCGGATTTTGTTTAACCCGGGCAGCATAGATTTTTAAATGACAGGAACCAAGTCTTCTTATCGGGGGTTGAAATGGGCAAGATTCTCATTGTAGACGACGAACCGGACACGGTGGGGCTGGTCAAAGCTATTCTCAAGTCCAAAGGGTTCAGTGTCGACACGGCATCCAACGGGAAGGAGTGCCTCAAAAAGCTTGAAAAGAACAACACCATGCTCGTTCTTCTGGACATAATGATGCCCGACATGTCGGGATGGGAGGTCCTGAAAAGGATAAAGAAGAAGGGGAAGAACCTGAAAGTGATTTTCGTGAGCGTGGTGGAGATAACGCCCGAGAGAAAGGACGCGCTTCTGAAGGAGGGACTCTTCGATTACATAAACAAGCCGTTCACCAAGGACATTCTCATCAAAAAGGTGGCCGATGCGATTAGTTGAGGGGAACTCATGTTCTGACTACCCTGTCGAAGAAGAGGGCTATCTTGTTTATCAGCTCCCCTCCGCGGGGTTCGGGGGTGAGGATCACCATCTTCGCGGAATCCCGCTTCCTCATCTCGTCTATGAGCGACTTCACGAACATTATCACCAGGTTCTCCTTGTTGTATATCAGGAGAGTCGTCAGGGAGTCGAGTATAAGGAACTTCTTGCCTTCTATTTTCTCCATGAACTGGTTGAGAGCGATGTTCATGCTGGTCAGGTCGCTCGGATTCTGTATGTGGGAGACCCGTTCTTCCTTTTTTGCTTCTTTCATGGTTTTCATGCAATCTATGAAGAATATCTTTTCGGTCTTTATTTTGTCCGCCTTCATCAGCTTCTCGACCGATTTGTGGGGCTTGTTGAGCGCGATGTAGACCCCGGATGCGCCGTCCTTCAGGTACGATTTTATTATCTTGTTCGCCGTGTCCGGTATCCTTTCCACGGGGGTGATGACCATGACTGAATACTGGTCACCGAGACTCTCGATTTTCTTCAAGACCATGATATCTAATAGAATATTATGCCGGTTCTTATATTTTAATAAAAAAAACAATGCTCTTCTCAATCCGGGGTGTCCGGGATGCGAATTTACATTGTAAATTTGGATTATTAAGCAGAAGCTCTCTAATAATTAATGTAAGAGGGGGGTGAAAATGCCAGGTGTTGATATAAAGAAGCTTTTGGTCCCGGTCACATTCCTGTTACTGTGTCTCATGCTCCTGGTTCAGGCCTCCCCCGGCACGGATATCTCCGTAGGTTCGCCGGAGAACATGTCATACAATCATTCCTCGGTATGGCTGAATTTCTCGGTTTCCGGAGACCCGGACTGGTGCGCGTACAGCCTCAATTCAGAGCCCAACGTCACGGACATATTCGGCACAGAGAACCGGTTTAATGATTCCTCCCAAGAGAAGAACGTGAGCATAACCCAGCCGGGCATCTCGTCTGGGTACATACGGCTGAAAAAGAACTCCACCGCGGTCACGGCGAAGATGAACGTGAGCGGCTTCGCTTATGACGGGTGGGAAACGGCAGATTCGAACACCTCCAGCAACATCTGGGGGATTGATTTTTACAGCGAGACGTTCGGTTTCGCCGTCGGAGGGCTCGGTACGATACTCCGGTGGAACGGGAGTGTGTGGAATACGGTTTCTTCCCCGGTTTCCGAGACTCTGAACGACGTTTCGGTGCACAATTCGACCCTCGCCTTCGCCGTGACGGGCAATGCGAGCGGTGGCTATGTGATCAGGTGGGACGGTACGCAGTGGGAAGTTTCCGGGCCGGTAACGGATTCGGTACTCGTGAGCGTGGATTTCGCAGGAAGCGATTTGGCCTTCGCGGGGGATCAGAACAGCAACCTTTACAAGTGGAACGGGAGCTGGCACAACCAGTCCGGTCCCTTCAGCACAGGACAGGTGCGCGGAATTTCCATGATCAACGAGACATTCGGGTTCTCTGCAGCACTCTCCAAGATTGCCAGGTGGAACGGGACCGACTGGACCGATTACCAGGATGTCGGCAACACCAACTTCAGGAAGATGGAGGTGCTCAACTCCACCTACGGATTCGCCGCAAGCGTGGCCACATGGGGCAATGAAATAGTGAAATGGGACGGGAGCGGTTGGTATGGGATATCCACCCCCGGGACCGATGACATGTGGGGGGTTGGCGTTCAGGGTGGAAGGGCGTTCATAGTGGGAGAGAACGGAAGGATAGTGAGGTGCGACGGGTTCGATTGCTCTGAGGCGTATTCCCCCACTTCCGGCGGCCTCTACTCCGCCGGTATGGTTTCCGGATTTGGGTATATCGGGGGCCAGGGAGGGGCCATGCTCAGCAATCCGGTCTATCCGGCCAATGTGACGCTGGATGTGGGCGGATCCGGGAGTCCTTATGAATGGAACATGACGGGAGAATTCAATTCCACCTGCGAGGCGGAAGTCGACCTGAATGCCTCGGCCATAAACGATTTTCTTTCTTCATGCTCCCCGTACGGCGGATACTGTGATGTCGTTCTGAACTTCAGTTCGGACAGGCAGGGGAAGGTGGGGATGTCGGACCTTTCCGTCTTCTACACCACCAACATGACGGTGAACGGCACCGAGGGGGGGAACTCCCTCGTCCTCTATGCCAACGATTCTTCCGGTTTCTGGAACACCAGTTCGGTCCGTTTCACGATAGATCTCACCGATCCTGTTATCAATTCGACCATGATAAGCCCGTCATTGGTCATGAACGGGAGCAATGTTTCTCTTTTCATCAATTCCACCGACAGCATTTCAGGCGTCAGTCGCGTTTGGTCGGTCGTGGATCTTCCCAACACAAGTTCGGTTTCTCGTTCGCTGAACAACAGCGGTTATAAAAATTTCACCAGCTCCGGACCGGGCAGGTACAATGTCACCTTCTTCGCCAACGATTCCGCAGGCAACACGGTGAATTCCAGCGGCAGTTATTTCCTTGCCGCGGAATCTTACAATCTCAGCATGAACATGACCGATTCCGGCTCCTCCGCTGTGAACGGATCGGTCACGTTCTATTACCCGAACTCTTCTGAGATCATAAGGTCATTCGATTTTTCCGGTTCCATCGAAGAGCAGATTCCCGCCTACTCCTATGACGTCGAATTCTCGGCCTTCAACGAATCGCTGGGGGTGTTTTTCAGGGATTTCAACGTATCCGGTTTCACCGGGGAGAATTTCAGCATGGACCGCCTTTCGGTTCCGGTTGAGGGCTACCTCAATACATACGGGCTGAACGCCACCTTCGGCTTTTCCAACGCGACGGTCACCGTGGGTTATGGCTCCGCGGGATTCACCAGTGAGAATCATCTCGGGTTTCATGTGTGTTCCGACTGGAATTATACGAACAGGACCTGCAGCGGGAACTGGACCAACATGACCGCCAACTGCACCCAGGACAACGCGACCGACACCTTTGGGATAAACGTGACCGGATTCTCCGGCTTCGCCGTCATGCAGGAATCATACTGTGGTGACGGGACGAAGGACGCGAACGAGACATGCGACGGGAGCGATTTCGGGGGGCTCGGGTGCTCGGATTACGGATTCAACAGCGGTTCCCTTTCCTGCGACGTTAACTGTTCCTCCATATCCACTTCCGGCTGCTTCAATTCCGCTTCCGACCCTCCTGGAGACTCTTCACCCTCTTCAAGTCCTTCTGCTGCTCCGGTGGTTTCTGCTCCCGAAGAGGAGAACGAGACCGTGAAGTGCTCCGACAGCTGGGAATGCGGGGAATGGGGGGCATGTCTTCCCGACGGAACCCGGTCGAGGGAATGTGTTTACTCCGGCAACTGCTCCGGAGGGGGGAACAGGACGGAGACAGGGAACTGCACTTATGTTCCGGAGAACGCCACGGCGGAGGTATGCGGCGACGGAATCTGCGGGGGCGGGGAGAACTGCACCACCTGCCCGGAGGACTGCGGGGAATGCCCCTCAGGGGAAGCCGGTGGTGACTGGTTTTCTCATTATTGGTGGCTCCTGCCCGTGCTTCCCGTTCTTGCGGCTCTGGGGTGGTTCTTCAGGGAAAGATACATACCTGCCGGCGGGAAGATACCGAAGGAAGAATCGCTGGAAACGGAGGAGAAACACCTGAAAGAAATGATAAAGCTCGCCCAGCAGAACTATTACCAGAAGGGGATCATAACGAGGAAGACTTACGATTCCATGATAGACTCCTACAGGCAGAGGATGGAGGAGATATCAAGGGAGAGGCGGGCAGGCGAGGAGGCAGAAAAATTCAGGGCCGGAGGAGCTGCCGGGAAGGAAGGGGGGCGCGTCCCGGAAAAGAAGAGGGTCCGCGGTGAAAAAGAGAAACCTTCCGGGGAAGAAATGACGCCCGGGAAGCCGCCGGCCAAGAAAAAGGAACCGGAAAAGAAGAAGAGTACCGAAGAGAAGCCCGCGGAGAAATCCCCGGAAGAAAAGAGCGAAGACGACCTGCTCAGAAGGGAAAAGAGCGTGATGCTGTCGCTCATAAAGTCTGCGCAGAACCAATATTACAGGGGCGGTAAAATAAGCAAGAAGCTTTATGAGATGAGGGTCAGCGCCGCAAGAAACAGGATAGCTGAAATAGAAGAGGAGCTGGCAGGCTAGGCCTCTATGGCCTCGAAGACCTCCTGTTTGGGGTACACAGTTATTCCCTTTTCATCCGCTATCTGTATAGGGACTATCCTTTTCTGGTGCTTTGCGCCCCGTATTTTGAGTATCTCCATCGCGCTTATTCTTATGTTTGTCTTCTTGAGGTTGTAGAGAAGTATCACACCGTCCGCCAGGAACTCCTCGCATCCCCTCCTGGTTATCTCGGTGGGTATTTCCTCTGTTTCCGTTATTATGAATGAGGTAACTCCCATCTTTTTGAAATATGCGAACAGCTGGGATATGTAGAGGCGGTAGCTCATGTCGTGACCCGAGAATGCGGCCGCTACGGCCGATAGGGAATCCACCACGACTATCTCGGGCCTGAAGTCCTTTATGAATTTTATCGGGGGGGTCTTTATCAGAAGCTCTCCCTTGGATTCCTCTACCATTGCCTCTATGAGCCTTACCACTTCAAACGGATCGAACTGCTTTATGGCGAGCATATTGTCTTTTATGTATTTGTCCGGGTTCCATCCGAAGTCTTTCATGTGCTGCTTGAGCCTGTTCACGCTCTCCTCAAAGCTCATGTAAACGCATTTTTTCTTCATGGATGCGAAGTTGTTCGCGAGTTGAAGACAGAATATAGTTTTACCCGAGCCGGGACCCCCTGAAAGTAATATGGAACTGCCGGATGGTATTCCCTTTTCCACCATGTCATCGAAACCGGGTATTCCCAGCTTTATTCTTTCCGGTTTTTTGGGTTTCTGTTTATCTTTCTTTTCCTCCGGGATATTTTTCTTCTTTCCCTTCCTCGGTTCGGTTTTCCCTTTTTTCTTCTTTGCCTCGTCTCCGGCCGGTTCGGAAAGGTGGGTCTTTTCGTGTTCCATGAGTTTTTCCCTGCTGGGGAGGCGCTTTTTGCATATCGCACACTCGAAATCCCCTTCCCCTTCACCTTTCCCGAAAAACTTTACCATGTAAACCAATTCCAATTAAAATTTGGGTTTCTTCCTTAAATAGTTAATCAGCTGTTCTGTGTTTTCACCGGCTCTTCAGGTACCTGAAGATTATTCTGTCATCCTCTTGGACTTCCCTGGCGTCTATCCTTTCCGCGGTCTCTCCGTTTATCACGCACGTCCAGCGGCTGCCGTTCTCGTTCATCCGGTCGTTTATTCCGGTCAGCTCCGTTCCGTCCTCGTATATCCTGTACTCCACGTAGGCCACCTGCTTGAGGGCATCGAACACGGTTGTGCCGGGCCTGACCCGTATCTCGCGGACTTCGGGGCTTCCTCCGCCCTCTATCCTTATCATCGTGTCTATCATCTCGTCCCTGGTGGCCATGCCGGTTATCCTGTTGTATTGCATGCCCGCGGCAAAGACCACTACGGCCAGTATGACACCTGCGAGGAAATACCTGAAATCGCTCTTGAAAAGCACGTATTCGAAATCGAAGCCCCTGGCCATCTTATCACCCTCCGTTCTCCTCCCGCTCGGCTACATTTAATATTACAATAAAGGGCATTAAAAATCCAACCCCTTCCTGGCGCCGGACCCCTTGGTGTAGGGATGCTTGATATCCTTCATGTCGGTTACCAGGTCGGCCACTTCCATTATCTCCGGAGGGGCGTGCCTGCCCGTGAGCACGAGGTCGGTCTTCTCCGGTGCCTGCACTATGAGCTCCAGCGCGTCCCCCTTAGTCATCAGGCCGTACCTGATTGCCACGTTTATCTCGTCCAGCACCAGAAGGTCGGGAGGCTTCTTGTCCAGCAGTTTGAGGCAGAACACCAGACCTGCCTTCGCCTTTTCCACGTCCCCCCTGGTCACTTTGGAGGGATCAACGAATTTCCTGCCGCCGAACTGGTGTATTTCGAAGGATTTTGTCTTCTCCGAGAACTTGATCTCACCGGTCTTCCTCTTCTTCATGAACTGGACGATCACCACCCTCCTGCCGTGCCCGCAGGACCTGACGGCAGTCCCCAGGGCAGCAGTGGTCTTCCCCTTCCCGTCCCCGGTGAAGACGTATATCATCCCCATGAGTAGGAATTGGAACGGGGATTAAAAAATAGATCGATTCTTGTCCCAATGTCCTAATTTAAATATTGACGTTTTGTTGATTAGTATGGACGGTTTAGGCGGAGATTACGGAAGTTTCAGTGTTTTCAGGCAGGCAGGAAATTCAGGGAGACCGGGTCTTACTGGTGAAGAAATCAATATGATAGGTTCTGATTTCCAGAAAATAAATCAGGAGTATATTGGAGATGACCATGAAAAGGTTCTCTGTGTCTTCGATTCCGCGGCTTATGGAAAGGGGTCGGGGGAAAAGGTCAGGATGGTTTGCGCAGTTCCCGGAAAAAGGGAAATTTATTGTACATTCGGGAGCGCCTGCGTGAAATACGTGACTACAAAGCCGGTCGAAGATCTGAGCGTGGAACAACTCAGGGGCTATGCCGGGGACTATCCCCCTGCGAAGGGCGCCGGAGACAGCAGTCTTATAAGCTTCGGTATGCTCAGCGAACTGTCGGAGATAATGAAATGAGAATTAATATCGGGCTCCTGAATTTTGGTTCTGAGATTTCATCATATCTATCAGCAGAGCCGCCGTCCAGCTTAATGATTCCCGGGAATCATGTTTAGTCTTCTGCCTCTGCTTTCAATCTTCTCTAGTATTTCATCTCCTTTCTCTCTCAAGGAAGTGTAGTCTTCTTTATAATAATCGATGGTTTCAGAGATGAGGTCTTTCAGCTGTTCTCTGTCATATTCACCCAAATGATGAAAAAAGTTTCTCACGTACCTGTTGAGGAGGGTTTTCCTGCCGCTGTTCTCGTCCCCCTTGAGTTCAAACGCCCCATCCTTTGCCAGAAAAGCCATCCCCCTGACGTGGTCCGAAACAACGGGATCCCTGGAATGTTTACCGGAATATACTTCGTCAATTGATGCAAGGCCATTTACGGCCTGAGCAACCCTTTCCAATCCGAAACCCGCGGAAATGGTTGATTGTCCAATGGGACTGAAAATGAACTCGTTTTTTTCTTTGTTGAAGTCAACAAAGGTGTTGTACAACACGCTGGTCCATATCTCCAGGCCATTTTCAGGATTCCCATAGCAGATTTCCGTCCTCGGACCCCCCACGGGCTCGACGCTGTTGGCAACAAAGCTCGAATTGACCATTCTTCCGTTCCGGGGATCGGGGCCAAATCCCCTTTGTACAGAATATCTCCTTAGCCTCAGGTCTTTCCATATCTCAAGTGCCTCTTCGTCCTGCTTGAATTCTGTCCCGTAGCAACTGCCGCCCCCGAATGCAGAGACAGTAAAATAATCAGGATCTAATCCCAGTTCTTTCGTCAAAAAATCAAAATGGTGCCTGTACATCTCATTCCTCGGAACACCGTCGAAGGAATTGGTGACTGCCATCTCGAAGAAGGAAAGATGTGTCCCGTCACCCACGTTCTCCGCGTCCCAGAACCTGTGGCAGGGCTGTATGACAAAGGAGTTTTCGGGTTTCAGTTTCTCTTGCCTCAGATACCTGTCAACGAAATTCGGGCCTCCGCTCAGGGTGAAACACGTCGGAAAGGTGTCGCTTACAAGGGAATCCGGGCTGGCCGGTTTGTATCCCTTCTCTTCCGTGTAATCCCTGAATAGTTTCCTTAACTGTCTTGTGTTGACCATATAGTAGTAATGTCAGGGAGTATATTTTAAGCTTTGTAGTAGTAAATTTAACGACAAAATTTAAGCTTTTATACTCGTGATGTGTTATTATGATTATGGAAGTGGCAGAAGCGCTGAAATCAATAGGTCTGTCAGAGAGGGAGATTAAGGTTTATCTTGCATGTTTGAGATTAGGTTCGGCCACAGTAAATCGTATATCAAAGGAGGCGGGCACCTTCAGGACATATACCTATGACATCTCGAGATCCCTGATGGAAAGGGGGCTGGTTAGTTCTGTGATGAGGGGGAGGGTGCAGTGTTTTGAAGCATCTGACCCGGAGAGGATCCTTGAGATGCTGGAAGAAAAGGAGGACCAGGTGAAGGAGATTCTGCCGCAGCTGAGGAAAATGAAGAGCAGCGTCACAAAGAAACCTTCGGTCGATTTCTTCGAAGGCCTGGCGGGCCTGAAAGTGATCCATGACACAATATTGAGGGAGAGGCCCAAAGAGATCAGCGTATACGGGAACCCGGAACAGCATTACGATATCATGAAATTCTATTTGCCTAGATTCGTGAAGGAGAGGGTTAAACTGGGGATAAAGGCGAGGGTCGTTGTCAAGGATTCCAAGGTGGCGAGGGAATGGATGAAGGGAAGGGAAAAGGAGGAACTCAGGCAAACACGGTTTTTTCCCCGTCAGCCGGGGGAATTCCCCTCGGTCACCTACATGTGGAACAACAAGATAGCATATTTTACAGTCGAAAAGAAGATAATCGCCGTTATAATCGAGGATGAAAGCATTGCAAATGCCCAGAAGACAGTCTTCGAGAATGTGTGGAAGTTTTCTCTGCGGAAGCCACCTGCCTGATTTGGTGATAATTTTTTGGGTGTGGAGGTGGTACCCTACCCGCACCTCGAATACCCGCAGGAAAGGCAGGTGAAGCATCCCTCGGCGGAATAGAGCTTGGCCTTGCAGACCGGGCAGATCTCGTCCGATTCCTTCAGCCCGCCCTCTTCATGGCCGTTGCCGTTGACGGTCTCCTTCTCCTCCTTCTTGCCCTCCCCCATGTTCAGGACCTGGGTGACCTTGCTCTGGTCGCGGTATATGGTTATTCCCTTGCACTTTAACCTGTGGGCCATCATGTAGGCGTTCTCCACGTCCTTTATGCCCGCCTCCGCGCGGAGGTTGATGGTCTTGGACACTGCGTTGTCCGTATACTTCTGGAAGGCGGCCTGGATCCTTATGTGATGCTCGTAATTCACGTCATGGGCGGTGACGAACAGCTTTTTCGCCTCCTCTGGTATTCCTTCTATCCCGTGGAGGGAGCCGGTCTTGCTGACCTTCTTCATCAGCTCTTCCGAGTAGAAACCGTGCTTCTTTGCGTACTTCTCGAACAGGGGGTTGACCTCGATCAGCTCGGTCTCCCCTCCGAGCACGTTCCTCCTGACGAAGACCACCGCGAACAGGGGCTCTATGCCCGAGGAGGTGTTGGCTATTATGCTTATGGTTCCGGTGGGTGCGATGGTGGTGACGGCGCAGTTCCTCATGCGCTTCATCCCCTGATTTTCCCATATGCTGCCCTTGAAATTGGGGAAGTTTCCCCTGCTCTCCGCGAGTCTGGAAGAGTATGCTCTGGATGCCTCCGTGATGAACTTCATTATCTTCTCTCCCATCTCCAGCGCCTTTTCGCTGGCGTAGGGGATGCCCATCCTTATCAGCATCTCCGCGAAGCCCATCACTCCCAGCCCTATCCTCCTGTTGGCCATGGTCATGAGCTCGATCTGCTGTATTGGATACTTGTTGGAATCGATCACGCTTTCCAGGAAGTGGGTGGCCAGCTCCGTGGTCCTCTTCAGCTTGTCCCAGTCTATCTCCTTGTCCCCCTCCTTCAGCATCTTGGAGAGGTTCACGCTACCCAGGTTGCAGGATTCGTACGGGAGCAGAGTTTGCTCTCCGCAGTTGTGTATCTGCATTCCGTTCGCGTCGAATACGTGCATCCCCGGGACCTGAACGTCAAAGACGTCTTCGATTCCCTCGGGCAGCAATCCCGACACCGTTGCGGTGAATCTTTCCCTGTTGAGTTTTCTTTTGTATTTTTTCAGGAGTTCCCGGAGCCTTTCCGATTTGGCGCTGTCGCTGAAACCGATCCTTTCCGAAAATGCTTTTATGTTCTCACCCGATATCACCAGCTCGTGCTGTGCCTTTGTCGGATATTTTCTGCTTCCTCCCTTACCATCGGGCAATTCTTTCTTACCCCTTTTTCGCCTGTTCCTGTATATCCCGGATGCGATCCCCAGGCGGAGGAGCATCCTCTGGACCGCTTCCAGCCTCTCCGGGTCGGATTGTGGGAGCCTGACGCTCACGCCCTTCTTCTGGCTTCCGACAACGGTCCCGTCGGAGTCGAAGAACCCCCTGAGGAACCCCCTGTAAAAATCGCTCGATGCCTTTTCCATGGCAGGCGTGATCGTCTTGTTTCCCTGGGACATGCCCAGGGATTCGGCGAGCCTCTTCAGGGAGGCGAGGGACATGCGGTGCTCGTTCCGGTCCTTTATTCCAGCCCATCCCCTGAAATCACTCCGGCGGGGCAGTTTCTCTGCGGCTTTGAAGGCAGTTTTCATTATTCCTCCGGTCCCGCCGCCCCCGGAATCCCACACCGAAAGAACTGCCCTGTCTTTCTTCAGCGTCCCGTCACCCACGAGGAGTCCGAGAAGGTAGCCCTCTTCCCATGTATTTTCACCGTCCCATTCGGGGTTCCGGCCGTGGTCGTGAAGGAGTATTTTGTCCGAGGGCATGAGGTCCCCTGCCCTGCACCATTCGGATTCCATCGTGTATCTCGTGGTTCTCCCCGCCCTGAGCACGGGGTGGTCGTCGGTGAGTCTCAGGGAATACCCTTCCTTTGTTTTCAGCCTGTATACCTCCTTTTTCGCCGTCCTGAAGAATCCCTGTTCCCCGGTCGTCATGTCCGTTCCGTTGACCCTTGCCCTGAACTGGGTGCCGATCAGGTCATCTACCTGAAACGGCCCGCTCCCGGTGTGGATCCAGCTGTCCCTGGCGATGCATGGATTGGTCGACTCTATCCTCCCTATGTGAGGAGTCTGGTTGTGCCTGTTGATCTCGTCGATGAATATCACCCCGGGATCTCCGGTCTTCCATGCCTGATATGTTATCATTTCCCAGACCTGGCGGGCGAAAAGTTTCTTGACCGCGTCCCCTGTCCTCGGGTTCCTGAGCTCGTATTCCCCGTTGTTTTCCAGGGCCTTCATGAACTCGTCCGTGACGGCCACGGAGATGTTGAAGTTGGTGAGGATCTTGTTCTCGGAGTCCTTGGCCCCGATGAAATCGAGGACGTCGGGGTGGTGAATGCTGAGTATTCCCATGTTGGCACCGCGTCTCTTCCCGCCCTGTTTTATCACGTCCGTTGCGACGTCGAACACCCTCATGAAGGAGAGCGGTCCGGATGCTATTCCCTTCGTGGACTTGACCATGTCCCCTCTGTATCGCAGGTTGGTGAAGGAAAAACCGGTACCTCCCCCGCTCTGGTGTATGAGGGCGGTGTGCTTGAGGGAATCGAATATGCTTTCCAGGGAGTCCCTCACCGGGAGCACGAAGCAGGCGGAAAGCTGTCCGAGCGGAGCCCCCGCGTTCATGAGCGTGGGGGAATTGGGAGTGAACTCGAATCTGGTCAGTGTGTCGTAGAACTCGTCCTGTCTTTTCCTGATGGTTTCCCAGTTCCTCTTGAGTATCTCCACCAGCTCCAGAAAATTGACCTTCATCATACGCCTGGCGTTCATCCTCTTGTATGCCCTGAAGAGCATCCTGGCGTCGTGGATGTTGAAACCGAGGTTTTTCATCTTCTCCGGAATCTCCTTCAGGGGCTTCACCTCCTTGACGGTCTGTTCCCTGTTGACGTCGTATACGTTTTCGTGGTAGAGTATGTCCACGAGGGATATGTGCCTGGCCACCCTCCTGAAGAGCTCCCCGGTGGATTCCACCACGTTGCCTTCCTCGTCCTTCAGCAGGTATCTGGCCTTGAGGACCTTTATCGTATTGACGGAGAGCTTCAGCTCGTCCCTGACCCCGATGACCTCCTTGGCCTCGCGGATCTTCCCCCGCTCCTGCCTATAGAGTATGTACGCCTTGGCGGTCTTGGCGTGGCCGCTCTCTATGAGGACCTTTTCTACGACGTCCTGGACGTCCTCCACCGAGGGGGTCTTATCGTGGAATTTATCCCCCATTATCCGGGACACTTCCCCGGCGAGCCTCCTGGCGAGGTCCATGTCCTCCCCGCCGACCGACCTGGCGGCCTTGAAAATAGCATTAGCGATCTTTTCTTCCTCGAAATCAACGGTCCTCCCGTTCCTTTTCTTTACCTTCGTCACAGTCATTGCCAAACACCCCTTATTTCGAAAGACGGCCCGTCAAACCTCCCCAAGCCGTCGGTTTACCTTCGAAACACGGCCCTTCCGAACCCTCCGAGCCGTCCTGTCATCCTATTTCTTCATGACCTTCCTCAGCTCGCTCTCGAAATCCCCCGGATCGGCGAATTCCCTGTATACCGAGGCGAACCTTATGTAGGCTACCTTGTCCAGCTTCTTCAGCTTCTTCATCGCGAGACGGCCCACGGACCTGCTGGGAATCTCCACCGAGTCCCTGTTCCTGAGCTCCATCTCTATCTCGTCCAGCGTCCTGTCGATGTCTTCTATGGAGACCGGTGTCTTTTCGCAGGCCTTGATCATCCCGGATTTCACCTTCTGCCTGTCGAAGCTCTCCCTCTTCCCGTCCTTCTTCACTATGATCAGGTCGGCGTTCTCCACCCTCTCGTAGGTGGTGAACCTCTTGCTGCAGTTCAGGCACTCCCTTCTCCTTCGGAAGGAATTCCGGTCCGGAGCTATCCTCTTGTCGACCACCTTTGATTCCTGCGAAGAGCAGTAAGGACACTTCATTTTATCCCGGTGAGTTCATATAACGGCGTTTTTTACTACCGACAAAAAACACAACATATTGTGTTCTGGATTTCAAATAACGCAATATATAGTGTGCCGGGGGTAGTATATAAGAAT
The DNA here is from genome assembly GCA_964441265.1 of uncultured archaeon. Classification (GTDB taxonomy): domain Archaea; phylum Aenigmatarchaeota; class Aenigmatarchaeia; order QMZP01; family QMZT01; genus JAFGDH01. The sequence continues at coordinate 49,430 of CAYYKJ010000004.1, read as the reverse complement.
TTCTATACTGTAAAATATTTCTTGCGAAAAGCGTGTTAAAAAGAATATTTTTTAGTGATGGTATGATTTTATATTGTTTATCTTTGAGTATTAATCATGAGCAAGCTCCAGAAAAGGGTTCATTATAACCTGGGCTCCGATATCGACGCAGATGTTCTTTCCGGTTACATGCTCGCTCTGTCCGGTTTCACCTCGTATGCAGGAAAGCCCCCGAATGAAGGGCAAGTGCTTTTCCGCATGGATGATCATCCCCCTGTCCTGAAAGTGACCGGCCACGAGGCAGAGATCATTAACGAATACGGGACAATGGGCATGGAAGAAGATTTCAAAATGATCAGAAAGGTGCTTGATATGCTTTGTTAATAGCTGCTTTCCGCACCTTCTGTCCCGCAAAATGATCAGATGCGTTGAAGCGAGCGGAGGCCGGTGTCTAAAACGCTGTTATATTTATAAATCTCCGCTCACAATTCATAACATTCTTGGTGCTCACATGAAAACCGTATGCGAATACGTTTCAAAGGAGATTCTCCCGGGGCTGCGTGCACTCATCGCCAAAAAGATGATGGCTGACCACGGGCTGTCCCAGACAGCTGTGGCCAAGGTGATGGGCACCACCCAGCCGGCAGTCTCCCAGTACAAGAGGGAGCTGCGGGGAAAGATAGCCGCCCTCAGGGACGACCCCTTCATAGTGAAGAAGATAGACGAAATAACCCGGAGGATGGTGAGGGGCGACCTCTCTCCCATGGATGCGGGCATGGAATTCTGCCAGATATGCAGGGAGATGCAGAGGAAGGGTATGATACCCGAGGAATATGCTTCTTTCAAGAACGAATGAATCATCAAATTTATAAAGGAGCAGGTTAAAAGATATACAAAAATTTTTGTGATGGTTCATGGCTGATAAAAAGAAAAAAACAAAAACGACCAGGGAGCTCAAAAAACCCAAGAAAGTGACCAAAAAGGCGACCAAAAAGGCAGCCAGGAAGGTGCAGGGAAACGACAAGCCGGTGCCCCTGCTTCTGGGAATACTGATAATAATAGTCGTGGCCGCCATAGCAGCGGTGCTTATATTTTTCGGGCTGGAGACGGTCAGCGGAACTCCCATCGAGGCGGGAGACAACATCACCGTGTATTATTACGTGGAGACCCAGGAAAGGGACTTCAACAACTCCGGGGAATTCAACTTCATAGCCGGAAGCGGTCAGGTTGTCGATGGTTTCGACGAGGCCGTGATAGGGATGTACGAGGGCCAGGAGAAGGAGTTCACCCTGCAACCGGAGGAGGCCTACGGAGAGCCTGATTCGAATCAGACCGTCCCCTGGCCGCTGTTCCAGACCACCCCGGAAACGGTCAACATGACCATGGAGGATTTCAACGCCACCTTCGGGGAGACGCCCGTCGTGGACAAGACATACGACGCGGTGGTTTATCCGTGGGAGATAAGGGTGACGGAAGTCGAGGGCGACACCGTATGGGTGAAGCACGAGCCCGAGCAGGATCAGGTAGTCCAGCTTCCCTACGGGAATTCCACGGTCCGCACCGAGGACGGCCTGCTTATGATATACCTGAATCCGAAGGTGGGGGCCCGGTTCACATCCATATACGGGCCTTACGGATTCCCTGTGATCTCTGAGGCCAACGCCACCCACATGATACTGGATCTCAACCATCCGCTGGCAGGGGAGACGCTGGACTTCGAGATAAAAATTCTTGAAGTAATACCTGCCTGAAAATGCTGAAAAAGAGAATGAATCACTTTCTGAACTTTCCGACCCTCTCTACCATGTCGGTGTGCCCCACGAAAAGGGATCTGCAGCAGAACCTGTCCAGACCCATGGAATCCAGCACCTTCTTGGGGTTCTCGCCCTTGGAGACCCTCTCTTTGAACTTCTCGTAGAGGTGTCCTACGGGCTTCCCGCATGTCATGCATCGGATCGGTATCATCATAGCCATCACTTTAATTGGATTATAGGCGTCTTCATTTATAAAGTTTTCCCGGTCTGCTCCGGTTTCATGGAAAGATATAAAACTTTACACTCATACATGACCAAACGGTGACGAAATATATCAATCCAGCGATCCTCGGGAGAAATTCAGTGAGTTTCCAGACTGAATACCTGATCCCATCTGCCATATCTGATCGCGGGGTCGTATATGACCCTCGTCCCCTCCCTGAGTTCGGGTTTATCTGTATTCAGAATTGCTATCGCGTCCGCCTCAAGCTTTCCGAATTCACTTTCCGATTCGAATACATAATCCGATTTTATTATGAGACCTGAGTTAGTCATCAATGCCACGGTCCCGATCCTTCCTTTGCCTTCGAGCCTTTCTTCGGATATCCTGTCGGCGATACTCTTTTGCTCCTCTGTGAGGGGTGACAGGGGATACTGCGTTTCAGAAACGTCCCAGTCGTTGCACCATCTATGTCTCATTCCCCTTTCATGTTCGAGTATATCGACCATGGTTCCCACCCGGGCATCCCTCGGGCCGCGTTTCTTGTTGAGATTCATTCCGAAAAAATGAAATTCTGAGGAGATATCTGCGTACCAGTGATCATGCTTATTTTCATCCTCGAATTGTCCGTACAGGACAAAATCCTGAGTGATTATGCCGGGAATATAGTCCCTGTTTCCTCTTTTCTTGTTCGGTGAAGGGTTTACACCTTCTATATAATATAGCCCATATCTGGGAAAATTCACATGATCGCCCTCCTTTATCCCGTCAACGATTATTTCAGATCCTACAGAGAGCCTTTCGTCGGATTTTGGGAGGAGAATTTCTGTTCCATAACCGTTCTTTGCCATCCAGTCTCCCTTTCTGGTGTTCCGAAAAACAGTGAATTTGTTCAAAGACATGCAATCAAGCCCGATGTTTTAAGACTAAATCATAAAATTTAAATATCATGTATGAACCGGAATCTTTCCCGAGAACTATAACGCTGTTATACCCGCATCCCTTCGGGAATCAGACAAGCTCGTATATGAAATGATTCATCCCCGCTTCGAGCGGGTCCTTTTTATACGATCTCTCCAGAACCCCCGCCTTCGCGAAGTCGTTCAGCCATTTCCTGACCTTCCCTTCATCCGCTCCTCCCATCTCCACCATCATGGTGATAACGTCGGACTTTCCCCGATCCTTCATTACGTCCAGGAGCGTTTTCTTCATCCTGATATCATTCTCATCGCATGGCTTCCCCTTGGGTGACAGGGGCATGTATGCCGAAATGGCCGTCCGGAAGTATTTCCCGGTGTCTCCGTCCATGACCTTCTGGTAGCTTTTTTCGAATCTCTTGCATGTGCCCGTGTCCCCCCAGAAGAAGAGGTTGTTTGGAATCACGACTCCCTCCACCAGCTTATTTCCGTCACCGGTGAGCCTGATAAAGCCGTTTTTCTCAGGATCGTATCCCTTTATGAGGGGCCTGAAGCCCCCTTCGCTCTTCGTCAGGAATTCCATGTGCCTCCTGAACTTTTTCCTCTTGTTCTGGGGGCCGTTTAGCATATCGTCTCTGTTCATCTTGCTGAAGAGCTCATCCGATTCCATTCCTCCCTCTTCATATATTTCCCCTAATATGGTTTCCTTTATGGAAGTTGGTGGATGGTTCTCCCCTGAATCGTCGTGGGCGTGCCCGTAGGCCATGAAGGGGGCGAGGCCACGCCTCCTGTTCTTGGCGGCAAAAGTCATGTTGTTCGAGGACGGCAGCACAAGATTCTTCCCGGCGTCCTCCATGCGGAAGGTGTATGAGTTTTCGTTCCTTCTTTTTCGCTTCCTGGCAAATCCCCCGGAAAGGTAATGGTTTTCCAGTGTGTTTTTTATCGTGCCTGGCGGTGGGACGTCCACCTCTGTGTAATGTTCGCCCAGGCTGGCCAGCACGTTGTCCCTCACCTCGGAGCAGGACAATCCCCTGCCAGCTTCCAGTGAGAAGTTTATCACGTCCTTCATTCCCGTGTTTATTACGTGTACGTAGTTGGAATACCCTTTTTGTGACATATTCATTCTTGAGTAGTAATTTATTTAAGCGCTTCCTCCGGTCCGAATAAAAAACATATCATTCCCTGTCGGCCGCTTCCCCCGCGAACCTGTCCGCCAGCCTCACCGGCTCGGGGAGTTTATGAGCTTTCAGGCAGTGCTTGGTTATTCCCAGGGAGCGCTCCAGCGAGACCATGTGGCCCGGGGAGACGAATACGGGATTGCATCCCTCTTTGCTCCTGAGTATCCACCCCACCTGCTCCCCTTCGTAGGTTATGGGATTGAAGTCCCCCGCCTCTCCGGGGACCCTGTATTCACCTACCAGCTTCCTCTGGGCTATGCCTATTGAGGGCTTCCCCAGCACCACCCCCACGTGGCTGGCCAGCCCCGCTCTCATGGGGTGCATTATCCCCTGCCCGTTTATCATCATCACGTCCGGCTTTTTCTCCAGTCCGCTGAAGACCGCGTTCACCGCCGGCGCCTCCCTGAAGGAGAGGAATGTGGATATGTAGGGGAAGTCGATCCTGGCTTTCACGATCTTCCTCTCCAGGACCTCCATGGTCCCGTAATCGAGCACCACACCGCAGGCGTATCCCGTGTCCTTTCGGTAGGCCAGGTCGAACCCCCCGATGGTCTTCACCTTCCCGGGAATACCGTCACTCACCCTGACCCGCTTCCCTATCTTCTCCTGCTCCCTGCGAAGGCCCTTCAGGACCCTGGGATCCGGCCTCATGATAAGAGAGGGCCGATAAGATTGAAAAGGGCAGCCTGTTCCCGGAGGGTTGAATCGCGACCGATAGTTTTAAATAATAAGTCTACTATTATTTAAATATTATGAAAAATAGAAGAGATAAAATTTACATAAGGAGGGACCTGGAGCAGGAGATAGGGAGATACATGAAAGACCCTGAAATGATAGCCGTGCTTGGACCAAGGCAGTCGGGAAAAACTACCCTTCTACAGCGCATTCATTCAGGGCTGGAGAACGCTGCCTTCATCACCCTCGAGGACACCAGGGTGCTTGAGATGTTCGATGAGGACCCGGACAGCTTCATAGATAGGTACGTGAAGGGGCGCGATTACCTGCTAATAGACGAGATACAGTATTCGGAAAGGGCGGGCAAGAATCTGAAATACATCTACGACACTCAGGACATAAAGATGTTTATCACAGGCTCTTCCTCGACGGAACTCTCCCTGAAGGGGCTGAAATATCTCACCGGGAGGGTGCTGATATTCCGGCTTTTTCCCCTCTCTTTCAGGGAGTTCCTGAGATTCCGGGACAGGGGACTGTACGATTCCACGGCGAAAAGGCTTTCCCCGCCTCTGGTAAAGGCGGTCATGCCCCATTTCAGGGAGTTTGTCCTCTACGGGGGGTATCCCAGGGTCGTTCTGGAGAGCGATCCCGGGAAAAAGCGAAAGGTTCTGGAGGGCATCCACAACATTTTCATGCTGAGGGAAATGGGGGAAATACTGGGAATAAAGGACAGGAAAAGATTGTCCGGTCTCCTCAGGACGCTTTCCCTGCAGGCCGGGAAACTGGTCAATTACGATAAAATCTCATCCGAATCGGGATATTCCTACCACGAACTCAAGGAAAAGATGGGCATTCTCCAGGAGACCTTTGTCTGCGGGGAGGCCAGGCCCTTCTTTACGAACAGGAGGACGGAGCTGGTCAAAAACCCCAAGATATTCTTTTTCGACAACGGCCTCAGGAACTCCGTGATAGACAGCTTCGCCAGAGACAGGACTGACCTGGGGGAGCTTTATGAAAACTTCGTTTTCAGTGAGATGGTCAAAATGGCCATCGAGCCCAGGTTCTGGAGGTCCAAGGGAAAGGCCGAGGTGGATTTCGTTGTCGAGAGCGAGGGGAGAAGAATCGCAATAGAGGTCAAGAGGCTACTATCGAAGACCGTCCTTACCAAGTCCTTCATAAGCTTTCTTGAGAAGTACAGTCCCGACAATGGGTACATCCTTTCAGAAGATTTCTTGGGGGAAAGGAAATTTGGGGGAGTGAGCGTGAAATATTACCCCCTGTTTTATGTCAGCAGGCTGCTTGATGCGCATCCCCCCTATTCCAGGAAGGGAAAGTGAACCGTTCTTATCACCATTTCCCGGGGATCCGGCCTCATGATGAGACAGGGCCGATAAGATTGAAAAACAGCTGCTGTTCCCAAGGCCGTCAGGCGGGATTCTTGTGGAAATTCTTCACCGATTCAGCTGTCAAACCCCTTTCACGGATATATTTCCCAAAAGACGGGCTGAATTTGTAGAATAAATATTTGGACTTTTTCTCTTTGTACAAAACGTTCTTATTTTTGAGTTCCCTCAGGACTGATAGTCTTCTTCTTTTCGGTATTTCCAGTTTTTCCGCTAAATTTCCGGCTTCTATCTCTCCCCCGTTTTCCGATATTTCATATATTATTTTGAATTTGTGTCCCTTGTTTTCTTTTCCGATCTCATGCGGGCATATTTCGATGTAATTGGAAAGGGCATCGGAATATATCTCCATCGCCTTCGAGTCCTCCTCATGGAGCAGTTCCAGGTACTGTTCCATTTTCTTGCGGGTGCCCCCGTCCCCGGCGAAGAACAGTTCTGACGGCAGCCCGTACTTTTCATACAAAGTCCTGCCGGTTTCGGTGAGGCAGATCTCACTGTCTTCGTAGTCCGGCCCGTTGATGTCTACAAGAGGGATGAATTTGCTGTCGTCTCTCAGCATTATTTCCAGGTGATATTTCACTATCCTGTTTTTCTCCTTTTTCGGTGAAGTTTTATCTGCAGATGTATCCAGTAGACCTCTTTTGTCCATAATCTCGACCAATTTCCCGGTATCGATTCGATCCTGACCGTTTCCGTATATGTGCCTGATTATTTCAGAGTTGATAAAGGTGGGATGGTAGTCGCTGTTTTCGTTGACTTTCCTCACCGCTCTGAATAGCATGTATGAAGGCAAGCCGGTTTCATGAGATTGACATATATTATAAGCAAAGAGGGGCATCAGATGTTTTCCGTACTGCGTGATCCCGAAACTTCTGTCTTTCCTGCTGTCTCCCGACATCGTGAGACAGTGCTCTTTGACAGGCTCCCTGGATAACACGTCGCTGAATGACTCTGTGAGGGGGACATCATCCAGAATGCCTACCACTTTTATTATCCCGTCGCGGATATCTTCCAGATGGACCATCTCACCGGGATTTTTTTCCTTGAAAGCGGTAACTATCGGTATTGTCTTTGTTTCCGTGTTGAACACCCCGGAAGATATCTTCCGTGCTAAATCACCGACCCCGTATTTTATTCTCATCTTAATTTAGAAATCTCTAAATTTTTAAAGTCCGGCTTATCCAAGATCGTCCGGGGCGGGGGGCTCCCTGAAGCCGTGATGACGGTTTTTATATTCCAATGGTCCATTCTTTTCGTATGAAACCCGCGGAAATACTGGAATTCGTTCATTACGCCGAGAGACTGAAGAGGGAGCTGAGGACACAGCACAACGAGGCCGACATCGGGACCTGGAACGAAATCGAGTATCCCAGGAGCCAGTACGTTGCGGACGGGTTCTGCGGGCACGACGAATTCCTGAGGGAGCTCAACGGACTGATAAAAAAGGAGTCAAGGGAAAAGATATTTTCAGAGTCCGGCAAAGACATCGAAGAAATCTTGAAAAAAGCAGATGAACTCATGGAATGAAGATGATCCACTGTTTATTAGCCCTCCGGGGCATTTTAAAGGGTGATCCCATGGAGGAAAGCGAAGAGAAATACAAGGATCCGGAGAAGAAGGGGAAGGAAGATGAGCTTGAGCAGGACCAGACCGGGCCCGGGCCGGAAGAGAAACAGGGATACAAGGGAGACGTTGAGAAACCGGACGAGCATCCTGTGAAGGAATACAAGGAGTTCAAGAAGAAGACCGAGGAGAGGGATAACCCCGAAGAGGCGGACACCGAAGCTGAAGAGAGCGGAAACCGGAAGGGGTGATCCGCGGTTCTGGCCCGGGAGTCAGCTTTCTGCCCCTGTTCATGATGATTTCTTCCTTCTCCTGTGGAACCTCTTGAGAAGCTTCCATTATACTATTCCAGCTTTCTGAGAAGTTTTTTGTACTTGAGAGCTATGTCTACCATTTCCCTCTCCATTTCCAGCTTATCTCTTGAATTTGGTTTCATCTATCTCACCGGTTCTTAACCAACCGGATATTTCCTTTAAATTATATAGGCGCACATTCTTTAATACTTTCTCCGCTTTGCCGAAATCCCTGAATTTCACCTTCCCTCCGTTTTTCTTGAGAAAATATGCCGAGACTATGAATGCCGTTCTTTTGTTCCCGCTCGCAAAACCATGGGCTGTTATAAGTCCCCTCAAAATCACGGCGCACTTTTCATATACATCCCCTTTCATCCCCTTTGCTTCGTTCATGACCGCTTCGGTATATTCTTCGGGTCTCAGAAGTTTGTGCTTGTCCGCTCTTCTTGCAGACATGAGGTTCACGACTTCATTGATATATTTCACAACGTCGGGTGACGGGTATACGAATTTCCTTTTTTCCATACTATTAATTTATTTTCTCTTATTAAAAATCCGGAGGATTCAGGAGTCTTCTCGTTCTGCGGCGACCCGGCAAGAACACCCGGCTGAGAATGCGGGGAACGCTCAATAACTCATCCCTTCTTCCTTCTCCTGTGGAACCTCTTCAGGAGGTATTCCTGCCATGACCTGAGGGACTCCAGGTTCCCGCTCACGGCTATGTCCCTCATCTGATTCCTGGAAAGTATGAGATGGGCGGGTATCCCCAGTCTCTCCGCGATGGATGCCCTGTCCTCCGACAGCCTGCCCACGTTCCTCTTCTGCTCCTCCGTCATCTTCTTCTTGGGCTTCGGGGGGATCTTTATGGCGGACTTCCGCGCCCGGTTCACCGCCTCCATGAACATGCCCGGCTTCCTCTTGACTATGGGGTGGACCCCCTTCAGCGAGCGCCATTCTTTCTCCGAGGAGGGGGGATTCTCCGAGAGCTGCTTGAGCACCCTGTTGCTGATCACGTAATGGACCGGCCTGTCCAGCCTCTTCGCCACTCCCTCCCTCAGCTTGTACAGCTCCTTGAAAACGGAAAGCTCCTTGGGGTTCAGCCGGCTGACCCCCTTCACGTCCTGATAGGTTGGCTTCTTCAGGACCAGACCGGAGCGGTCCAGCGTCCTGAACTCCTCCTCTGCCCATTTCAGCCTTCCCAGCCTTCTGAGCTCCCCCTTCAGTATGTCCCTGAGCTCCAGGAGGTGGTCCACGTCCCCGGCCGCGTATTCCAGCATACCCTTCTTCAGGGGCCTCCTGGTCCAGTCGGCCTTCTGGTACTTCTTCTGCTTCTCCACGCCGAAATAGTCCCTGAGAATGGGTGCCAGACCTATCTCCTTCTTCCCCGCCAGTATGGCGGCGAACTGGGTGTCGAATATGTTCCTGGGAGAGCACCCGTACTGGTACCTCAGGATGCGGACGTCGAAGTCCGGGTCATGGAAGACCTTCTGCTTCGAGGGGTCCTCCAGCATCCCGATCACCGGGCCGATGTCCTCCAGCTTTATCGCATCAACTATCCAGGTCTTCCTCCCGTCGGAGATCTGGACCAGGGACACGTACGTCCCGTAGTGGTGCATGCTGTTCTCGCCCTCGATGTCCACGGCGAATTCCTTGGACCCCTTCCACTCCTCCGCCGCCTTCCTGAGCTTCCCGGGCGTGTCCACGAGCACGTACCCCTTTTCCTTCCTTGGTCCTTCAGTCATGACCATCACTTAACCAATTACTTAATTATTCCCGCCGCATTTAGTTAAATGGATTCCCTGGCATGTCCCGCCCGGTCTCCCTGCCGCAACCTTCTTAATAACGTGCAGGATGGTTATCAAAAATGATAATCATATGTAAATGAATCGTTAATTTCACCTTTTTGTCCGACTAAAGTTATCAAAAATGATAATTATAAATAAACGAAAAGTTTAAATATGCCTGTGACAAAATAATAAAGGGTGTGTGTATGAAGACCAGCGATTTCATCGACATAGTAAGGAATCTCAGAAAGTCCGTGTTCACGACCGCGGATGTCGCGAGGATAATCGACAAAAAGGACAGCTATGTCAGAGTTTATCTCCACAGAATCAAGAAGCACGGATATATAGAGGAGATAGAAAGGGGAAAGTATGCGTTGAGGGGGACAGACCCCATGCTCATAGCCTCGAACATAGTCTTCCCCTCTTACATATCCTTTCTGAGCGGGCTGAAATTCCATGGAATGACGACCCAGCTTCCGAGGACGGTATTCGTGGCATGCGCTAAATCGAAAAGGGAGATAAAAAAAGAGGATTATTCCCTGAGGTTCGTTAGACTGAAGAGCACCAGGATATTTGGCTACATGAGGGAAACGTATCGCGGAAAAAAATCCGTTTTTGTCGGCGAACCGGAAAAGGTTATCGTGGATTCCCTGCTTTTGCCGGAATACTGCCCCGTGGACGAAACTTTCAGTGCGTTGATGGAGAACGAATTCGATGAGGATAAGCTGGTTGAATACGGCGTTAAGATGGAATCTATCGTTTTGCTGAAAAGACTGGGGTACCTTTCGGAGCTGAAAGGAAAGGAAATGCACGAAAAACTGAAGGGAAGGCTGAACAGGAGGTATGATCTGCTCAATCCGTCCCTTCCCCGGGAAGGGAGGAAGGATGAAACATGGAAACTCATCGTGAATGAGGATCTTGAGGTGTGACATGCTCAAAAGGCGGGAACTGGAAAAATTGAAAACCTTGACGGGATTTGACCTGTGGCAGACGGAAAAAGACTACCTGCAGCATTTGTTCCTGTTGTTCCTGTCCGGACATGTGAAAAAAGAGCTTGTTTTCAAGGGAGGGACGGCGCTGCAAAAGGTATACGGCCTGAACAGGTTCAGTATCGATCTGGACTTCACGCTGAACGGGGAACTGGATGCGGGTGAAATCATCGGCAAAATAACCAGGGATTTCAAAAATTTCGGGTTTGGCTCGGGTTTCAGGCACGACACGAAAAAAACGGGGGATACATTCATTCTGAAAACAGAGGGTCCGCTGTACGACGGGAGGGAAAAGACGCTATCGACCCTTAGGGTAGAGGTCAGCTCAAGAGAAAGACTTCTGGTCCGGCCCTTCTGGAAGGAAATAGTCCCCTTTTACGGGGACCTGCGCCCGTACATCACGTATGTGATGCACCTCGAGGAAATCCTCGCCGAGAAGGTCAGGGCCATAATGACCAGGGCCAAGGCGAGGGACGTCTATGACCTCTGGTTCCTTCTGGAGAAGGGAGTCGAGTTCGATACCTCTCTGGTAAAGAAGAAGCTGGAATTCTACGGGCGGGAATGGGAGCCCCGGGAGTTCAGTGAACATCTCGCCATCAGAAAGGCCCTGTGGAAACCGGAGCTGGAGCCCCTGGTCACGCGCCTCCCCCGGTTCAGCGGGGTCAGGAAACGAATACTGGAGAAGGTCCCGAAGGGCTGAACGCGTTCCCCGCCCTGTGAGGGGTGGGCGGATAATCATTAAATCCAATGTTACGGGAATAGAAAGGGTTTGAGGGTTTGCATTCCGTCACCGCGATGATACGATGCAGGGGAATGGCAATCAACAAGTATCTCCCGTCCCCATGGATATGAACATGAGGCCCCGCCCGGCCAAAAGGACCGGGGACGTCGTCCTGGACACCGGATACAGGAAATTTCTCTACAGGGTCACGCTCCTCGCGGGGATAATCGGCCCGCTGGGGAACATACCCCAGATAGTCAAGATATTCACGACCAGGAACGTCGCGGGCGTCTCCCTCCTGACCCGGATAATCCCGGTCATATTCGGCATACCCTTCATACTGTGGGGGATCTCCAGGAGAGACCTGCCGGTCACCGTAACCTATTCTCTCTGGTTCCTGACCAGCTCGATAGTGGCCATCGGAACGGTCATTTACGGTGGCACGCTGTGAATCATCCGGGGCAGGTCGTGTGCATTGATCCCCGTTTGAGACATGGGGAGGCCCGGGCGTCTTCATCGGGATATGCTCCTGATCCTCGTATGGCAAGAAAACGACTTTCTGACGGCAACCGAGTTTCACCTGATCGCGGTTTCCCGCAGCGCCTTTATCCTTTCCCCGATGATCCCGATCACCTTTTCGTCCAGTTCGTCAAGAACCAGCTTCATCTTGCTCACGAATTCCCTTGCGTTTCTCATAACAATGCCGGTTTCTTTGTAGCTGACTGAGATGCCGTACTGGACGGTTTCTCTGGCCCTTTTTATTTTCCACATGTAATCGATATATCTTTCGCCTATCCTCATTGCCTCGATCCTGTCCTTCCTCTCCTTGAGTTCATTGAACTTTCCGATCGCTTCTTTGCTTATCCGCCCGCCGAAGAAATATTCAAGGACCGCCACGGTGGTGGCATGGTCTTTGCTTTCCATACCCATTTTTGTTATCAGTGCCATGGCTGACTGGTACATGGCATAATATGCAGATATGACGACCCAGTCCTCGTGCCCCAGCCTGCTCAAATCGGTCATGACTATGAGATTGTGGTCCGCTTTCCGGATGTGACCTTCGCTCAGCTGGCCGTTGGGCTCGGAGATTCTCAGTCCCCTTTCCTTTCTGCCTCTCCTCATCGACCTTATGATAATGCGTTCCGCTCTCATTCAAACACCAGATTCACGAATTTTTCCGCGCCGTAAAGGACGTAATGGACCTTTATTATCTCTCTTACCAGGACCGTGTTTTTTTGTTTCCTGAAACCGTCCGGGCTCATCACCACGGCGTTGATCTCCTTGCCGTATTTCGCGTATGCCTCTTTCGTTATCCTGTCGATGCCGGATTCCGTTCCGCTTATCAGCAGGATGTCTATGTCGCTTTCCTCCGCCGCCCTGCCGCCGGCGTGAGAGCCGAAGAGGACTACCGAAGCCGGATTCATCGCCGCTTCGGCGGATCCAACGAAATCCTCCAGAATTATCTTCAGCCTCTTGTTTGAGCCGTAAAGCTCGTTCTTCCTTTCGATTTCGCTCAGCTGTATCAATGCGAGTGCCTTCTCGTTGCTGAGGTTAATGGAGCAGAGATGCGATTTGCCTGCCCTTTCCATGGAAATTACGCCGTCCCCGGCCAGCCTGTTGACGGTCCTGTGGACGAGGGAATAATGCCCCCCGAGGGATCTGGATATCCCGTTGATCGTGTATTTCTTTCCGGCGTTTCTCGCCAGCAGGTCCACTATCCTCAGTTCAAGCTTCATATTATCACTATTTATGATAATATTATCACTATAAGTGATATATAAATGTTTGGCATGCCCGGGTCCGGCCGAAAGATGCGTTTCTGGATTCTGAGTTCAGAGCATACGATTAAAGGCAATCAACAAGTATCTCCGTCCCCCATGGATATGAACATGAGGCCCCGCCCGGCCAAAAGGACCGGGGACGTCGTCCTGGACACCGGATACAGGAAATTTCTCTACAGGGTCACGCTCCTCGCGGGGATAATCGGCCCGCTGGGGAACATACCCCAGATAGTCAAGATATTCACGACCAGGAACGTCGCGGGCGTCTCCCTCCTGACCCGGATAATCCCGGTCATATTCGGCATACCCTTCATACTGTGGGGGATCTCCAGGAGAGACCTGCCGGTCACCGTAACCTATTCTCTCTGGTTCCTGACCAGCTCGATAGTGGCCATCGGAACGGTCATTTACGGTGGCACGCTGTGAATCTCACTTCACAGCTTCGGGAACAGAGCGAACAAACATTATTTAAAGAACGCTTCTGAAATCCAAATTATGGTGGGTAAAAAGGAGAGGAGGAAAAAAGACAGAATTGAGAAAAAATACACGGCGTTAAATCACGCAATAGATGTCAGTGGCAGCCCGTATCAGAAAACCGCTTTCGGTTTATTTAGTATTAACAGAAATTTTATGAATAGATTCTATAAAAATTTCAAAAGAGAGTTTCCTCGGTATCTGGGCAAAAGATCTAAAGCATCACATCTAAGTGAACAAGAACTCGAAAGAATAATGAGGTTCTTTGATTCTAATGGCGCCCAAATGCGTGTTGCCGTTTTTGAAAATAAAGACTGGTCGGACCACAAAAACAAATACGCGCATCGTAAAAAGTTTTTTAAGGAAAGAATTTATGGGATACTTTATTGTATCCTTCTAAAAACTTGTTCCTATAGAAATTATCCTTATCCCACAACTCTATGCAAAGAAAGATATTTATCAAAACCCGAAATGGCGCTAAGAATCTGTAAGGAAATATCCGCTTTTAGTGAATATAATTTTAGTTTATCATTTGGCGATAGGAAGGTTAACGACGAACTGAAATTCGCCGATTTTGTTGCTGGTGCCGGCTTAAAACTGGATAAGAAAATCTTGGAAACGCTTGAGAATTTTTATTATATAGAGATTAAAATACCTCCGATATACTTTCTTAAGGTTTTTAATCACTATCAAAAATAAACCCACTTGAACGGGTCAATAGTAGGAAGCCCGACATTCCCTTCGGAGAGGTCATGCCGGGGGACTGAAGAATCAAAATCAAAATTGTCGAATGTCATCCGAATATAAGAGCCCCAAGGAGTTATGGAGTTCATCTTACACCGTCGATTCAAAGGAGGTGAATAATATGGCATATAACCATAACTCACCTGATAATAGTTTAAACATTGGCATTTAAAAGCTTTATTTCGTTCGAAATATCGATTTTCCGGAAGCCTTCTCAGGATAAGAATTTTAAAACTCCCCTCCAATACCTCCTCATGGAAATCAGGCTCTCCCATTAGGCGTTTACGTTTGGCCTGAAACTAAAACACAACAACTCTCCTTTCTCCCCGCCGACTTCTCCCTGTAGTACGCTTCTCCCCTTGCCTCAGAGCGAAGATAAAGGTAAATGAGCAAATATCGTGTCTGAAGTTCCTGAACAAAAGCTTTTTAAACAACTGTTAATAATATTTATCATATGTTAAAAATAATTAACAACCTGAAGCCGTTCTTTGAAGACTGTTACAGAAGGATTAACGTCAGGGAATATGCCAAAATAATGAAAATATCACCACCCACGGCGTCGAAACTTCTCTCGTATTACAATTCAGAGGGATTTCTCATGAAGGAAACTTACAGGAACTACCTCCTGTTTCATGCCAACAAGGAAAGCAGGGACTTGATCGATTTATCAAGGATGTACTGGAGACATAGACTCAAGGATTTCATTTCTTCTCTTGAAAAGGAATTGACAGCACCTGCAATAGTCTTGTTCGGCTCTCTTGCAAAGGCCGAAGCGAAAAAAGACTCTGACGTTGATTTGGCGGTTTTCGCGCGCAGAAAAAGTATTCCGACGAAAGTTTTTGAAGGGAAGATTAAGAGAAAAATACAGTTATTCTGGTTTGGGTCGCTCTCGGATATCAGGAATAAAGAGCTTGCGAATAACATACTTAACGGGTATGTTTTGAAGGGGAGGGTTTCTACCTGATATGGACTGGAAGGAATGCTCCGACAGGAGGATAGTGAAGAGCGTAAAGCCTGATGAAGGCATGGTGAAATCCCTGCTCAAATCCAGCAAAAACAAAACAGAATCCGAGAAATTGCTCGAAATGAGTGAGGTGACTGCGGCTTCCAAGCTTTCACTGGCATACGATTCCCTGCGGGAACTTCTGGAGGCTCTGGCCATGAAAAGGGGCTATAAAGTATACAACCACGAATGTTACACCGCTTTTCTCAAGGAAATAATGAACGAAAGCTCCAGGGGGGACGAATTCGACGACATAAGGAAAGCGAGGAATTCTGTTAACTGTTGCGGAGAAGATATGACCCCGGAGGATGCCAAGACGTACATAGGAATGATAACCCCCCTCAGAAATTTCATCCTCAAACTACTCGAAAAATAAAACACATGAACAGTATGGACGCCCGGCAGGGACCTCTCCCTGAAGTGAAGGGATACTTAACCCCCAAAGCACACGAATCAAATTCCGACCATCTCACTGAATTTCCTCCTGTATGCCTTTACGTCTTCATAGGTAAGCCTTGAAATGAAATCAGTCAGCTTGCTGTTGAACTCCTCCGCCTTCCCGATGGCATCATTTACCTCGGCCTTGGTTATCTCGAAATCTACATAATACTGCTTGTCCACCCTTTCCTTTTTGGAATATGAAATTTCAGAGTTGTCGATCCCGAACACCCCTTTTAACAGAATTATGGAGGCGGAATGGTTTTCCGACTTTATCCCCGTTCTGAACATAAGGGAAGTGAGGGTATGATACATGCTGTAATAGACCAGGGCTACCGCTTCCTCGAGCTTATTGTTCTGCAAAAGTATCTTGGCAGAAGCGAGGTTGCTCTCGGATTTTTCGATATACGCCCGCTTTATCTCCTCGCTCGGCTCCACCAGGCCCAGTTTCCTTTCTTTTACCAGCTTATTCAAAAAACCCGGTTTTTTCATAGAATTCCTCCGCCCCCTTTATTATCACATGGCTTTTCACAATTTCCTTTGCCATCAGCGAATCCGGGTCGAATTTCCCTGTCTTCACGCTCAGTCTGGTGTGGGCAAGCTCAATGTCACGCTTTATTCCCCTGTTATTTGTTTCCATGTAAATGTCTATATCGCTGTCCTGCTTCGCGGTCCCCTTGGCGTACGAACCGAAGAGAACGGCAAGCTTAATCCTTCTGTCCTTCTGTATCCGGTCGGTTATCCTCCTGAGTTCGGGGTATTTTCTCAGGGCCCTGGTCAGCCTGTAGTTCTCGGCCATGAAAACATACGTTCTTGCCTCTGCCCCCTTCTTCAGGAAATAAGTCTTGTTTTTTCCCTTTTCCCCGTAATCCACCACGTTCCCCTCTGAAAGATCCTTCAATTTCCTGGATACGTTCATGTGGTTCGTGCCAATCCTCTTCGCGATCCCCCTGACGTGGTTCGGCCCTCTGATGAGCTCGTTCACTATCTCCATCCTGTAATCCACCTTGTGACCCTTTTTGTGATTTTTTCGTTCCATATGTAACATTTTTGTTACAACTATTTAAAACTTTCTCCCTGAACAACCTGATCTTTCACATCCCCGCAGGAATTAATTCGAATGGCCGTGGGGGCAAGGAGGGGCAAGGATTTTAACTGACAGCCAGTCCAATTACCCCCGTCCCCCTCCCGGAGTGAAGGCGTTTGAATGTCTGGTTTTTAAAACCTCCCCTCCAATACCTGCTCATGGAAATCAGGCTCTCCCCTTCCGCTCTCTCGCTCTTCACCGAGTGCCCGAGATGCTTCTGGTTCAGGATTAAGAAGAATCGGCCAAAATCCCGATATCCATCTTGGACATCATCTAGTAAATGAAGCCGAAAAGGAAGAGAGGTATCTTTATTCCGGTCGTCGAGAGACCGTCGACGGCTATGCAGTCCGGGTTCTGATAACCCGTTTTCGATTTCCCTCCTATTTCCACGACAATGTTCTTGAACCTGAAGTCGGGGGTCTTCTCCCCTCTGGCGCCCTTCATGTAGCACAACCCCTTTATACCGCTTGCATGGTTCACGAAGAATTCTTCCCTGAAGGCACCTTTGTCTGTCCCAGCTCCTTCGCGAGAGAAGAATTCCCTCAGAGGAGTGGCCAGGTAGAGTTTCGGCTCCTTCCTCACGTCCGTACCCCGTTTCCTGCAGGGGAATACCACCGTAATCAGTCCCGTTTTCTCCAGGTCCTTGACTATCCTTATGGCCATGTTCTTGGACACTTCGAGCGATCTCGCAAGAGAGGAATAGTTGACCTCGAATGGCATGGACCGGGAAACCAGATAGAGCAGTTTGTAAACGTCAGTCTCGTATTTCACGTTGATGTCCCTCAGCACGGAAAGGTCCTGCAGAATGACCTTCCTGATCGAGTTTTCCATCGCTTCAAAAAACCCGTTCTTCGGGTAAAGCACTCCGCCGTATCTCATGTAGTCCCTGAGGTAGTCATGGACTTCCGCGTATTTTCTCGCCAGGGAGTTCTTGCGTTCCAATATGTCCCCGAAAGAGAAAACCGGGATATTTCGGCCTTTTCTTATATTCATATATTCCCTGAGCGAGACGGGCTTCATTTCTTTAAGCACGACCCTCCTTGACAGATCCGCCGTTGTCTTGGTGATGTCCAGCGCCGAAGAGCCCGAGAACATGATTCTTGCTTCGTGTTCGTCGTATATGCTCTTCATGTCCGAGTCCCAGCCGGTCTTCCTGTGTATCTCGTCGATGAAAATGTTCCTGAAGCCCCTTCCCACCAGCTCCTTCACGACATCGTAAAGGGGGAACGGCTTCAGTGGCGTGGAATCAGCGGAAAAATACACGCTTTCCCCGGCCTCCCTGGCGAGCTGAAGCATGAGAACGGTCTTTCCCACCCCCCTGATGCCCTTTATACCAACGAAATATTCCCTGTCGATGCCCCTTATTTCCCCGAAGAGGTACCTTCTCTTTCCGAATTTCCCGGCCCATCTGATCTGTTTTTTGCTGTTCAGCACGAGTGAGTCAATGATCCTGTCTTCCATGAAACCTTATTGTTTCAGGAGCTTATAAAGGTTTGCATTCCGTCCTCCCGAGAAGACGTAATGTTTGCATTCCGTCACCGCGATGATACGATGCAGGGGAATGGCAATCACTTCCACCCCTTTTTTATTTTTAACCTTTCCATTTTAATCATGACCGATTATGCAGGATTCATGAAAAGGACTTTATACGAAGAATTACTCAAAAGAGGAGAGATATTCATGTTCTCTGGTCCGGCCGGCGCTTACAGAAGATTTGCGAAAGACATCATAATCATTTCCACGGCTGCTTACGAGACCACCCATCCCAGCCACGCCAATTTCATGAAATATTACCGTGATCCAGATTACGTCGCTCTAGACATCAATGGGAAATGAGCACCCGAATTAACCCGTTCTTAACCGTTTTTAAATATTCGCATCTTATTGGAAAATATGGAAAGGGATTACAAGAGAATCAGTGACATGAAAGTTGGTGAAAAGGCATTTATTGTTCCGTGGGAACTTAAAAAAAGAAATGATAACAAATTCTATTTGGATACCAGTGGTCCTGTAAGTAAAAGATATGATCCTGGTGGCATACCCGACGTCGAGATCGAAAGAATAAGCGAAGCCAAAAACGGATTCAAAGTAAATATCGCACATGCACTGAAATGGGGTTATGATTTCACAAAATTCGGCGGCTCTTCTTATGAGGATTACGTTGTTCCGAAAAAGGTCAAAAAAAGGCGGCCCTTTCTCGAGAGAATAGATAGTGGAATGGATAATTTCGAGCACTGGATGAATGAAAATTACATCAACCCGAAGGATAGTCCCATTCCCTGGTTTGCTCTGGCCTACCTGCTCTGGGCTTATTCGAAGCTAAATCATTAAAAACCTCCCCTCCAATACCTCCTCATGGAAATCAGGCTCTCCCCTTCCGCTCTCTCGCTCTTCACCGAGTGCCCGAGATGCTTCTGGCTGAAGACGAGAATGAAGATAAGGAGGCCTTCCACGATCTTCCCGTCCCTTCCCGGCGGCATGGACCGGATCCTGAAGAAGCACTTCGACGCCCACAGGAGGGACTCCGCCCTTCCCCGGGAGCTCGCCGGCCTCAGGACCATCAAGGGAATCGAAGGCTCCCTGTTCAGCGACATGGAGAAGCTGAAGGACTGGCGCAACAACTTCCGCGGCCTCCGCTATACCGACCCGGAGACCGGTGCCACCCTGATGGGGGCCCTGGACGACCTGTTCGTGACCAAAAAGGACAGGTACGCCCCCCTCGATTTCAAGACCCGCGGATACCCCCTGAAGGAGGACACCCACACCCACTACCAGGACCAGATGGACATCTATTCCTTCCTCCTGGAGAAGAACTCCCTCCCCCCGGCGGATTTCGCGATCCTCGTCTTCTACTACCCCGACAGAATCAACGAACACAGCGAAAACCGAGAAAACCGCGACGTCACCTTCGACTCCGAGGTCAAGGTGATCCCCACCAGCCCGAGCAGCGCCAAAGACCTCTTCCACCGAGCAGTAAAGACCCTCCAGAGCCCCGCCCCACCAGAACCGAGCAAGGACTGCGAGTTCTGCCGCTGGCTGGGGGACGTGAACGGCTATCAGCACGAGCACCAAGCGGTCGGGGCCACGCCTGAAAAGGAAAGGAATAATGCGAACGGGAAGGGATTGGGGAAGTGGATGTGAGAACCCTGTTTAAGCGATTGGTTTCTTAAACACTTTGGCTAATTTTGAAATATGAAGAAAGACGAGATAGTATATAACAAGAATGATTATCCAATATGGAAAAATACCGGTATTCTTTGTCACAGGGAAAGGATAATGAAAAAGCATAACCTAGAGAAAATCGATAAAGGATGGGTAGTTCACCATATCGACGGAAACAAAGAAAATTTCCGAAAATCAAATTTGATTTTACTCAGGGATAAAGACCATAAAGATTTGGAAAGATACATCAGAAAAATCAAGAATTTGAATATAGCTTATTTTTTCTTTGTGGGAGTTTCGTTCCCCTTTTATTTAATCTCCTTTTTGGGATTTTTTGGTCCTTTAATGAGTGGTGTTTATTTTACAATAGCAACATTAATGCTGTTCCTGGCTTTTATTTTAAGAATAGTTCCATCAAGATTCTTA
Source organism: uncultured archaeon (assembly GCA_964441265.1). Classification (GTDB taxonomy): domain Archaea; phylum Aenigmatarchaeota; class Aenigmatarchaeia; order QMZP01; family QMZT01; genus JAFGDH01. The sequence continues at coordinate 28,839 of CAYYKJ010000004.1, read as the reverse complement.
AGAACCGGACTTTTCAAATTCAGATTATTAAAAAAGAATCCAACAAGGGTTTAAACGTTTTGGTTTCTTAAACTCGTTGGCTAATTTTGAAATATGAAGAAAACAATCTATGCAAGGGAACGTTCCAATAAAGAAAGAAACAGTGGCTTGTTTTATTTTATCATCGGAATTATAGTCTTTTGTTTAGGGGCACCCTTCAGTGTTTTTGTTGCGCTTTCGTGTTCTCTTCTGATTTGGCTTATTGCTTCTCATTATTTCAGATATGCACATATATGGCATCTGGGGGCGGTGGGAGAAGAAAAAGTCGCCAAAATCTTGGAAGACCTCGGGGATTCTTACCATGTGATGAATGATTTTCATTGGAAAGGCCAAAGGGGGAACTTTGACCATATCGTCATAGGACCAAATGGGATTTTTATGATAGAGACCAAAAACCACAAGGGAATCATAAGATGCGATGGTGAAAGGTGGAGACAGGAAAAGGTTGGCGGTTTGGGTACGGTTTATGAAGGCGTTTTAAGGAATCCCGCTCATCAAGTAAGAAAGAATTCGGCCAGGTTCAATGACTTCATGAAAATGCATCTCAACAAAAACTTTTGGGTAAGTCCTATAATAGTCTTCACCAATGAAGAGGCCGATTTTCATATTAATAATCCCACAGTCCCCGTATTTACTCCCGGAAAACTCAGCGAACTCTGCGGATTCATCAAAAATCACAGATCTGAGAAGCTTTTTACGGGAAAAGAACTCTTGGACATAAAAAACTTGGAAAAAATGGTTTAAACGCATGATTTTTAAGTTACCTGGGGAAGAATAGTTTATGGTCACAACGGAAGAGGCGAAAGAAAGAATTGCTGAACTGGTTCAAGTTTTCAAAGAAAATTTTAATCAATATAAGCTACCTTCATATAAAGAAGCACGAGTTAGAATTGAGTTTATTGATAAATTCTTTAAAGCATTGGGTTGGGACATTAATAATGATCAAGGTTTTTCTGAGCAGTTCAAAGAAGTTGTTAATGAAGATGCTGTAAAGATAAAGGGTAATACAAAGGCTCCTGATTATGCTTTTAGAGTGGGTGGGAGAAGAATATTTTTTGTTGAGGCGAAAAAACCATCAGTCTCATTAAAAGATAATCCCGAAGCTGCATATCAGTTAAGGCGTTATGCCTGGAACACTAGGATACCCATATCAATTCTAACAGATTTTGAAGAGTTCATTGTATATGATTGTAGAGTAAAACCTCATGAGAAGGACAACTCAAGCGTAGCTAGAATAATGCTTATCAATTATGAAGATTATTTAGAAAAATTTGATGAGATTTGGAATATTTTTTCAAAGTATTCTGTTCTAAGAGGAAGCTTTGAAAAATATGTTGAAAACGAAAAAAGGAAGAGGGGAACCAGTGAAGTTGACGGTGAATTTTTAAAAGAAATTGAAAAGTGGAGGGAAAAATTATCTAAGAATATAGCGTTAAGAAACAAAAATCTTTCCATTTCTGAGTTAAATTTTGCAGTTCAAAAAATCATAGACAGAATATTATTCTTAATTATTGCGGAATACAGGAGCATGGAGATTTACGGTAAATTAGGTAGAATTGCAAACGAATCAAACGTTTACAAAAATTTGATTCCTTATTTTAGAAATGCTGATGATAAATATAACAGTGGAATTTTTGATTTTTCGAAGGATCCAATTACACAGAAAATAAATGTGGATGATAAGGTATTGAGTAATATACTCGTAAATCTTTACTATCCAAAATCTCCATATGATTATTCTGTTTTGCCAATTGAAATTTTAGGAAAGGTTTATGAACGATTTTTAGGAAAAACAGTTAGGTTAACTGCTTCACATCAAGCAAAAATAGAAGAGAAGCCAGAGGTCAGAAAATCAGGAGGCGTTTATTATACTCCTGAATACATAGTTGATTATATTGTTGAAAGTACTGTTGGAAAAATAATAAAGGGAAAAACTCCAAAACAAATAGAAAAAATAAAAATTTTAGATTCTGCGTGTGGTTCGGGAACTTTTTTGGTCAGGGCTTACACATACATATTAGAATATCTTTTGGAGTATTATAAGCAAAATTCAAGGAAATATAAAAAAGAGATTTATCAAACAAAAAAAGGCAAATGGTTCTTAACTACGGAGATAAGAAAAAAAATTCTTTTAGATAATATTTTTGGAGTAGATATTGATTCACAAGCAGTAGAAGTAACTAAATTAAGCCTGTTGTTAAAAGTTTTGGAAAATGAAACAAAAGAAAGTGTTAATCAGCAACTTAAACTATTTCAACAAAGAGCTTTACCAAATTTAGACAATAATATCAAATGCGGAAATTCTCTAGTAGATTCTTCTTATTTCTCACAAAAAACATTAAGTTCTGATACTAGGGAATGGGAAAAGATCAATCCATTTGACTGGGAAAAAGAATTCCCATTTAAATTTGATATAATAATTGGAAATCCTCCGTATGTAAAAGAATATACAAACAGAGAAGCATTTGAACTTGTAAAAAATACAGATATGAAAAAGTATTATCAAGGAAAAATGGATTTATGGTATTTCTTTACTTGTAAGGCATTAGATTTGTTGAAAGAAGAAGGATTACACAGCTATATCGCACAGAATAATTGGGTAACCAGTGCAGGCGCGTCAATTTTAAGAGATAAGGTATTAGAAGATTCTAAGATTCTATCTTTCTTTGGTTTCAATGATTTCAAAGTTTTTAAGGAGGCAGGTATTCAAACTATGGTTTTTGTTTTGGAGAAGAAGCAACCAAAAAGGGCTTATATTTTAGATTATTACAAAATTATTGATAAAAATATCTCTAAAGATGAGCTAGCTAATTACTTATTGACTAAAAAAGATGGAGAAAAAATCGAGAAATTTAAAGCAAAAATTAATCCATCTGAATTGAAAGGAGAGACTATAACTTTTGTCAATGAGGATATGGCAGAAATATTTGAGCATATGATGGAAGCTGATGTTTTTTATTTAAGTAAAAAAGAGATTACAAATGGTTTACAGGTTCAACAAGAAAGCGTAAACAAAAATCATCTAAAGGTATTAGGAAAAGGTTTTGAATTGGGAGAGGGTATTTTTATTCTTTCTGATGAGGAACTTAAAAAGTTAAATTTATCTGAAAAAGAGAAAAATGATCTAATTAAGCCATTATACACATCAAAAGAAATAGATAAGTACAGGATTGATGATAAGAATAAATATTGGGTTATTTATACCAGTTCAAAATTCAAAAATCCCTCTGAAATTAGACCATATCCTAACATTAAAAAGCATTTGGATAGGTTCAGAAAAGTTATAACAACTGACTTTAAACCGTATGGTATCCACAGAACAAGAATAGAAGATTTTTTCAAAGGCGAGAAAATAATTTCTATGAGAAAAACTCTTTATCCAAGCTTTTCTTTTGTTGATTTTGATTGTTATGTTAATCAGGTATATTATGTCATTAAGACAGGTAAAATAGATATGAAATTTTTAACTGGTTTGCTTAATTCTAAATTGATTTATTTCTGGCTTTATTATAAAGGAAAAAGACAAGGTGAACAATTACAAATAGACAAAGCCCCATTAGTAAAAATTCCAATAATCAATAAGGAAGATAAGCAGGTAATCAAAAATGTTGATTTATTGATTGAATTAACTAAAAAATTGAAATCTGTTAATATTGAAAGAGAAAAGCAAATCTTAAAAAAACAAATTGAAGCTTTAAAAAAACAAAATAATGAGATTATTTATAAATTATACAGTCTAAATAAAGAACACATCGAAACTGTTAAAAAATATATTAAATAATGAAAAAATGGAAGATGGATCGTAATTTGACGGAGAAAAAAATAATAGAGGAAATAATATGGATAAACCAAAAGTCGAAAATGAAGTTATAAAATGTCCATTTTGCAAGAAAGGAAATATAGATGTCACTAGGACCTCAGAATATTATAGTTATCATTCGGCCAGAGCATTTGGTAAAGTAAAGAGGATACCAGTTCATCATTCAGAAAGATTTGAAGTAAATAATAACTGTCCAAATTGCAGGAAGAAGGGGGGAGAAATAAAAGAATTTTTAGAGAAGGGAAGAAAACCACTAACCCATTCCGAACGCCTTGAAATATTTAAAAAGAGGGGTCTGCCTTTGGTGATTAAAAGTAAATGATTTAATTTAATTGTTTAATTGGTTTTCTAAATGTCTTTTCCATTCTAATCATTACATCAATCATTTTCTCTTGGAGTGAGTCCCATTTATCCTCATCTTTTAAACCAACGCCCTCAAATCTGAAAGAAATCCTTGATGCTCTCCTATCATTTAATCTTTCCCAGATTAATTTTCCGCCAAATTCCTTTTCAATTTCGTCTTTTTGTTTGAATAACTTATCAAAACGAATTTTATTAATATTAGGCTCTTCGTACCCCTTTCCTCTGTCAAGATATACCTCACAGCTTGCATAGTTATTTGTTACAGCATAATTGTAGCTTATTCCGGATTTTCTCGCTCCTGTCCCGAGCCAAGAATATATACAGGGGGATACATTAGAGTGTAGTCTTGTTCTATTTTTTGATTTCTCAAGAAGTGATGTCCAAAATTTCTTTCTTAATATATGTCTTTGGGCATATTCCTTCTTTTCATTTCCAATTTGTTTTGATTCTTCGCTAGGTCCTTTGACTATTGTAAATAAAGGTGCGGCCAAAGGTTGATTTTCAATTCTTATCGCTTCAATTCTTATCAGATAAAATGCGATATCATTCGGAGAAATTTCATTTAACCAGTCAATTGCTTTAATATGTTCATTAATAGGATTACTGGTAATCCAAATAGCTATCTTCGCTTCAAGATTAGTTAAATATGTAATTATTTTTCCCATATGGTCATGGTCTGTTTTTTCAAGTTGATTTTCAATAATAAGTTTATTGCCAAAATTGTCGGAACCAATCAAATCTACCTTAAATATTCCAACTTTTTCCTCTCTTTTTTCTATTGTTATATCAAAATCCAATACTTCGTTCAAATATTCGACATTTTCTTCTAGCCATTGAGTGAAATCCTTATCTTCCTTTTTCCAAATATTTCTTAATGGAACCTTTTCGATTTTCCCAACAGGAGTAGTAATTTCCATATTTACTAATTCATTGAAGGCTTTAAAAATCGATCCTTTAAGCAATTAGTATCTATTTCTTCCTTCTCTCCAACCAAGGCAAAACCACCATTACTTACAAATGCGAAAGATGCGGACATATCTGGGTTCCCAGAGACAAGAAAGAAAAACCACGTGTATGTCCCAAATGCAAGAGTCCTTATTGGGATAGACCTAGGAAGAAGTGAATCATTCCGAACGCCTCGAAATGCTCAAAAAAGAGAATTGCCTTTAGTTTTGGAGAGCGGGGATGAGTGATTTAAGCCCAAAATCCAACTCAACATTATGTATCCTAGAAAGCAGTACATCGCCCTGCTGAAGTACACGCTGATTTTTGTCGTGATGTTTATTCTGTGGACGTTTTTCATTCACGAGTCCATGCATGCCCTGGCGTGTTTACTGCAGGGCGGAAGTCCGGCATATACTTTCGTGGGAATAAAACCAAGTGCGCCCTGTATGGGTATTGAACACATCGGCCAGGCCGGCAGATTCCTGGTTCTCATAGCACCGTACATCTTTGATTTGGTCGTTCTTGCCGGCTTTCTTTTTCTGAGAAGGAGCAACATCATAATGAAATTAATCCCTCACGTTGCCCTGGCGGATACATTGGGAAATTACTTTTTCTCGAATATTCTTCACAGACAGAACGATTTCACCATTCTTGCCGCTGAGGTGCCTAGTTTCTTTTGGTTGTCTGTTGCTGTTGTTCTGGGTATGGTTGTTGTTTGGGTTTTTGGGTATTGGAAAGAATTGAATGGATTGGCTGAATTTGTCATGTCCCATGACAATGAGTGAAAAACGAATACTGTTATTTTTTGAGCATTTCCTTTCTTATCCCTTTGCCCTTTTCCGTTAGAACATATACTTTACCTTTTCTTTTCTGGGGCGTTTTGCACTCGACGAGACCTTTCTCTTCAAATTTCTTTAGAATCCTCGTCGTGTGGGCCTTGCTTATGCCAGTTTCTTTCGAAATCCGGCTTGGTACATTGGGGGTCTTGAGAATTTTTATGACTTTTACGCGCTTTTCGCTGCTCAGAATAAAGGATAGGAGTTCCCAATTCATATAAAGAATTGGTTACGGCTTAAATGATTAATTATTGATAATTAATTGATAATTAGTAACATTTATAAGGCATCCCAGACAATCATAAACCATGAACGCCCAAACCGCCTTCCTCAGGCAGATCCTGAAGAGCCTGAGGAACATTGAGGAAGCGATGCGCGCGGGATCGGGGGATGAATGATTATGTCGCCCCTAGAGAAGATCCTGGTGGCGTATCTCATCGGGGGCTCGGTTTACATTTACATTTTGGTTTGGCTGGCGATACGGGATAGGATTTTGGGTAATAAAAAGAGCAATAGTTGGAGTTATTGATGCTGGGTTAGATTTTATGAAGTTTTTAGAAAAACATACAGTAGTGGTGTCGTCGGAGAGATGTTGGTAACACAAATAATTTTAGATTAGATATTTCAGCTTTATTTCACGTTTTGCTGTGTCCCCTTTATCAAGGGCGAGTTTCCTCACATTATCAAAGATTTTAAGAGGTTCTGGGAGCTTGACTACCCCATATTCCTGTATTCTATAGGTTCTTTTCTTTACAAGCCAAAGTATCTTCTGTAGGTCCCCTTCTTCAATTTTTCCATCAAATGGATAAACCTTTTCGATGAATAACTGCGATAGATTCGGGAATATTCTGAGCTGGGAAGAAGTCCTAAGAAATACGACCTTGTCAGTTACCTTGTGGAAAATGTGCTTTGAAATGTTTGCTTCATCAAAAATCGAGGAATCTATGAACCTTGCGGTCTTTGAAGAGATATAGTATATGTTGGATATCTCCACTCCGTTCTTATAAGCAAATTTTATAAAGCTCTTAAGGTTTTCTTCTTTCCATTGTCGTGTTAGTATGACATCAACTGTTACCTTCTTCCCAATTAAGACCGATATTTTTTCAGCCAAAACTCTGGCATTATCATCTGTCATCGATATCTTTTTTTTGTCATCTTCCTTTCTAAGCTGATACTCTACATCCTTGTATATCTGTATAACCTCTTTTGTATTACCTCCTCTTGATACGGTAAAGAGGGCACCCAACATATTTTTTTCTTCTACCTTTACATCGGATATACAAAGGAATCCGTCCCCGACATTTACATTTTGAGGTATTTTTAGCTCAATAGGAGTGCGTTCTTCAATTTTATGTGTCATTTCCAAGATAATGTTTGCACAGACTCCCAAGAACGGTCTGGTAATTTTATTCATTGTTTCTTCCATAACGAACTGTGTAGGGAATTCCTTTTCATCGAAGAAAAGCTTTATCTTCACATAGGTATATTTGAATCTACTCCTTCCTGTAAAAATATACAGTGTACCCTCTCTTCTGCTCTCATCCATTGAGGTGTAGTCGTCTTGGCTCATTGTATGTGGGCGGCAACTATGAACTTTTCCGAAATCCGAAAGAAACTTTTCTACCTTTTTAACAAACTTTTTATCCCTTTCTTCAGGAGGGGCATATACACAAAACCTTAAGCCCTTTTTCTTGAATCCATCCATTATCTTTCTGTATTCTCGATGTGCATTTGAAAAATAATCTTTATAGTTTACGGTCTCGGGAGGCTCACGATAATTGATATCCAATACCCACTGGGATATGTCAATGACAGAACTATCATCCACATCAATCTTTTTGAAAAGTAATTTGTTATTGCCGTCCGAGAACTCAACATCATTCCCTATAACGGAACTGCAAAAATTTAGGGCTGACGTTGCCTTCTTTTTGTTAATATCTTTGCCCCAACGTTTTGCATCCCTGCCTACCAAAAAGAATGTGAGTAATAGCTTTTTTGGATAGCCAACCTGTCTGAGTGTGATGTATATCTCAGTGTCACCATATAGTATTTTCTTGTATTCAAACTCCCTTTTCCCCCTTTTAACAGTATTTTCAACGAATTTTATGCTTCCATCAGAGAACCTATCCTTCATCTGCTTCCATATAGCGTTCTTCAAATCCGCGTGAGAACTAAGGTTAAATGAATCCACATCTGCCACATACAGGGTGGTCTGAATAGCCATATTCGTCCTATCCTGATATTCTTTTTATTAATTCTCTTTTCGTCTTTAAGACTTTTATTAGTATTTCAATGGCTATTACTATCCCGATTCCAAAAAGTAATGGTATCTGCAAGCCCGAAGCCTCAATAGGTAGAGGCACACCATACCAGACCGATAATTTGATAATATCAATGTGTATATCATAAAATTTGGACACCACCAAAAGGAAGATGTCTATTAGTACAAGATAAGAAAGCTTTATCGATACTCTCCATTTTTTGATAGAACTCACTTCATCAAAAAAATTATTAATCTGTGTTGATAGCATTGGGATCTTTATGGTTTCCTCTAAGTAATTGTTCGTCTCCTCTTTTGATAGCCTTAATGACTTGGAGTACCCGCACGAAAAGAGTATTATCCCCAATACAAAGTAGGATGTCAAAACTCTATCGGTTGTTCGCTTTGTAACAATGCTGTAATTCGGAACCAGTTTCTTGAGGCTTCTATAATGTTCAAATAACAACTTTGCCTTATAGTCTGGGAACTTCTGGGCAAGTGCATGAGAAAGGTATGCAACCATTTCAAGAAATGGGGAATCATTAATGTTAGAAAAGGATTTTGCTATCCCATCAACAATTGATGCATTCATTTTCTTTTTTTGTAGGGACAAGAAAGAATCCAACAAAGCCGAATGGCTACTACCAAGACTACCAGAATTCTTTATCTTTTTGAAAACATCGTAGTCAATTACATCAAATCTCATTTGATTCGCTAACATCGCCAAAATAAAGTAATCTTCAAAGAGTTCTGTAATACTTTCCCTGAGCGCTCTTGATTCCCTTTTATTGTATTGGGAAACACATCCCTCTATTTTCTTAACGAATTCATTTAGGTTTTTGTTTGATGGCTTGGAGTCGTGAGATATACTAACTAGAGACTTTAGAAATGGGTCATCAACTTTCAGCTTGTTCCTTTTATCTGTTGCTAAATTCGATATTGTTAAAGCGAATGTGCGAACCCTGTCATTACGTTCCCTTGCTTTTACTATTTTCTTAGAAATAATGACCCCATTCGTGATTATTTCGTGTAAGTACCCAAAATCCTCATGCATATTAATTATTTTGCAAAAGATACTTTTTAGCTTATTTTTTTTGTAATTTGGAATATTTTTCCAAAATACGATAATCACTGAAATGATTAAAACATTTTAATACCCGCTAAGCAAGAATTCCTACCAGCTTTAGCTGGTGGATGAATTGCGAACTATTTTTTTGTCAAAACAAGAATAAAAAAGGACGGCGCTGGCCAATTACCGGTTGGCCAGCTATCAGGCCGTCCTTTAAGGACGTGGAAGCATGGATTTCTTTAGCCATAAGTACGGAGAGTCGACGTTCCACTTCGTTCTCGTAACGAAGTGCCGCTATAAAATGTTTAGAAGACGCTGGCATAAATATGTCTGCAGGGATGTCCTCATGCAGATAGCGAAGAGGCACCATATAAAAATAATAAGCCTTGCGATCGCGGAAGACCACATACACATGGTTGCATCAATGCACCCGGACATGTCTCCGAGCAAGGCTTTCAAGTACCTCAAAGGCGCCTCTTCGTTTGCGTTCTTCAGAATAATCCCGAACTTCAGAAAACGCTATCCCCGCGGATCTTTCTGGGGAAGGAACGGCACTTTCAGGAGCGTTGGGGACGTCGACACACAGACAGTCGTCGAATACGCTGAGCGTCACAATCAGTTGGCGCTAACCAGCTTTGCATAGAGAGGCGAGCGGGAATACTGTAAGCCCTCAGGATTGCGGATGGAGCGAGCCCACATAAAGGGAGGGATTAAAGGGGAACTGTGAGGTTCTCCTTTTTTATTTCTAAAATGAAATAATTGTAATATGGGACAGTCTACTGTGAAGTCTACCAAAATAAAAGGAGATAAAAGAGTTATCAAGACACAAAACGGAAAAAAATTGTTTCTTCATAGATATGCATGCGTTGGTGAAGATGATAAATTGTTATTCAGAGGGAATAAAGTATTTGTTTTATGCAAAAACGGACTTGCTCAAATACACCCCCCATATAAGAAATTTTCTAGCATTAAGGTGGGAGTAAAAAAATATAGAATAATTATTAAAGAAATCACAGATAAAAAGGAGTACAAAGCGTTTAAACAGCTTTCAAGTTTTCATTACAGACGCAATGGTATTTTTGGAAGAAGAAGTGTGTTAATTGTAAAATCCAATAATGATCTTTTTCCTACAGTTCTCGGCTATGTTCAAATTGCCAGTTCTACTTTATTCAACAAAGCTCGTTCTGAAATACTTAGTTCAAATTTTTCTTATGGCAAGATTTCATGGGAAAAATGGAACAGTGATACGGCAAAAAAATATATAAATACTATTTGTAGAATTGCTAGAGTAGTTGTCCACCCAGAGTTCAGAGGACTTGGAATCGGTAAACAATTAGTTCAAAATTCTTTTGAATACTCAAAAAAACATTGGCAGATTGGTAATTATAAACCAATTTTCATTGATATGGTTGCTGATATGCTCAAATTTATACCTTTCCCAGAACGTTCTGGAATGACATATATAGGAGACACTGAGGGAAATCTGAAAAGGGTTAAGAAAGATTTAGAATACTTAATAAAAAATTCAAAAAGAATAAAGAAAGGGGAAATACTTCAAAGAAAGAATTTCAAATCATTGTTTGATATGCAGCTGGGGTATGTCAGAAATGCGAAACATAAAATTGGAAATAAAGTTGGTGATATAAAAAGATACTTTGAAGATCTGGAAGAAAGCGAATTATCTGAACTAGAAGATAACTATAATAATCTCAATGGTATTCTGAGGTTTCCAAAGCCCACATACATGAAAGGTTTGAATAATAAGTCAGAAACCTTTCTACAAAGAAGAGCTAAGAAATTAGGAATTAAAAACAATAAATACGAATTTAATTATCCTATTGAACCAATTAAAACTCCTATTAAATTCAGAAATGTATCCTTTGAATTTGTTTCTGATATTGAAAAAACAAAAAAGACAAATATTGTTTCAGGTTCTTTTGGAATATCTCCTGAAAATTTGAAAACAACTATTTTCAGCAATTTCAATTTGGATATTAGACCAAGAGAGATAATATTGATTTGTGGCGCCTCTGGAAGTGGGAAGACGACTTTCATTAATCTACTAAAAAATCATATCGAACCACATAAGGGGGCTGTATATTTTCCAAAAAATTTAAGAATGCATAATTTTGATCCTTTACCAGACTCAGATTCATTGATTGATATCATTGGAGATAACGTATATGATTCTATTTACCTTCTTAACAAGTCTGGGTTATCAGAAGCTTACATATATTTAAGGAAGTTCGATGAACTTAGTAAAGGTCAACAATATAGGGCTATGCTTTCTAATCTAATTCATTCAAAATCAAATGTATGGGTAGCGGATGAATTTTTAAGTACTATTGATCCTATTACATCTTCAATTATAGCAGATAATGTGAGAAAATTTGTTAAAAAATATGGTATTACTTTAATAGTTGCCGCTCCACATGTTGATAATTTTGCTCATTCATTGAAGCCAGACAGGGTTATAGTGAAATCATTTGGACCCAGTTATAAGATTATTGGTGGCAAAGAATTCTTAAAGTCTCTAAGGAGTAATCCGAAGTGATAAGATGCGAGAGTTGATACTTAACGAATTTGTGAAAGAAGTAATTGGGCCAAGAAATGGTGTAAATGAGAGAATTAAAGAAAATCCATTATACGAATATTTAACTGGAATATTATCACCTCTAGATAAGACTTATGAAAGGGATCCAGACCAAGAATCAAATATGGTAATTAAGGAAGTCACTACAAATGAAACAGAAGATAATACGGAGGAAAGTACACCTATATTTTCAAGACACGACACTATACTCGATCCAAGAACAAGACCAAGAAGTATGGGATTATCTTTTCAGCTGAAAAGTCCCAAAAATGAAGATGTCATAGATATATGTTTAACTTGGGCGAGGTATCTTAAAGATAAAAATGAATGGGCAAGAAAGCCTAGGAGCTTTATTAAAAGGGGACTAAAAATAACGGATGACAAAACAATTTATATCGATTCCAAGTCTAAGATTACAAAAAAAGAGAAAGCTGAAATAAGTTTACATATAATTAAGAGGCCATTAGTAAACGGTGCATCTCATATTAGCATTTTTCTTGTAAATGAACTAGAAAAAAAGGAGAATAAAAACAAAACTTCATTTCATATCTTCCAACCCCAAATAAGAATAAATTGTGTTAATGGCACTATCATATCATTCGATACAGCACTCGGTGAGGACGAAGAAGAGAAAGAAGATTATTTTGTATATAGAAATAATAAATTCTTGGCAAGAGGTCATATGTGTTCAGCGATATGGTCAGATATAGATCCTGAAAGAAAAAGCAAGGAACATAGTTTCAATGGATTGCCTTTCTATTGGATAGATGGGGAACCTCTCAGTGGGAATTACAAAGAACTTTTTTCATCTCCAGATATAAGAACAGAATTTGTCCCGATATATTCCATTTCATCACGATCATATAACTGGGAAAATAAGTGGGGGGGAAAACCTGAATTAATAGCAGAAAAAATTTCAGAAACTTGGAATCCAATTAAAATAAGAGAAGCGCTATACCCACTTATTGAAGGTTATGAAAAATGGATAATTGGTCTTTCAGAGAAAAGTAAGAAATTGACGAGGGAAGAAAGGGAGATTGCAGAAAAAATAATCGGAAAATCAAAGGAAATTGCATCAAGGATAAAATCAGGAATCAGAATTATAGAAAGAAATAGCAATGTACGACTAGCATTCTGTTTTGCAAATAAAGTAATGGATCTTCAATATAAATGGAAAAGGGGGAGTGATAAACAATTAGAGTGGAGAGTTTTTCAATTAGCTTTCTTTTTAATGAATATAGATTCTCTATCTTCTGAAAATAGTAATGAAAGAGACATTTGTGATTTGCTTTATGTCCCGACTGGCGCTGGAAAAACTGAGGCATATTTAGCGATTGCCGCATTCATGTTGGGTCTCAGAAGACTGAAAGTTAAGACAAATCCTTCAGGTATTGGAGTAATAATGAGGTACACGTTAAGACTATTGACAATACAGCAGTTCAGAAGAGCATTAGGTATGATAACTGCCGCTGAGTTTCTTAGAGTCATGCATGAAAATTCTAAATTTGGATGGAGACCAAAAGAATGCGAAAATGACAACAAATTTTTATGGGGCATAAATAGATTTTCTATTGGTTTATGGGTAGGTGGTGGTGTTACACCAAATAGGATAATCGGTATGGCGACAAGATCTAGATATATCTGTGGTGGAATTGAGAGGATTAAAGGAGATAATAGATGCAACAAAGAAGATGGTGAACCAGCACAAATACTCAATTGCCCCGTTTGCAATAACATCTTATCTGTTCCTGACAGTGGCTTAAGTTCAGGGACTCACACCTTACACGTCCTTGCCTCAATAACACCAAATAAACAAGCAAAATATGATAAGATTACTAGAAGACATACGGATTATAAAATTGGTGAAAAAACAACATTAAATGAAATTAAATTTTCAAATACAAACGAAGAGCAAATAACTGTGAGTATAAAATTGACAACAAAAACAAGAATGACATCTAACAAAATAGATAATATTTGGAATAAAATTTCTGATATTTTAGTTTCAGAGGGATTAGATGTTAGGCTTGTCTCTACTAGAGTATCAAGGCCAGGATATTTTATTCTAAGCAAAGAAAATAGAAGAGGAACATTAGAACCATATAATTTTGAAATTTTCTGCACGAATCCAAAATGCCAATTGAACCATGATGCTATTTGGTTTGAAGGACGTCCTAGTGGATTGAATCAAAAAAAGACAATCCGAATAGATGGCAAAGAATACGAACAGAACAGTAAATTGAATTTTATAAAGGTACCATATTTTCACAAGAAAGATAATGAGTATTTATCCTCAAGGATACCCCTTAATGCATTAACAACGGATGAACAGGTATATTCCTTCCCACCTTCGTTTTTATTGGGCACGGTAGATAAAATCGCTAGGATACCATTTGAACCAAGATCTGGAGTATTGTTTGGAAATGTTGACAAATATCACCCAATTTACGGTTATTACAGGGAAGGTTGTCCCCCACTATCAAAGCTTTTCCGATCAGGAGATCAACCTAAGGACAAAAATATGTCAATAGAAATTGATAAATTAAATCCACCAGATTTGATAATACAAGACGAACTGCACCTAATTGAAGGGCCTCTAGGAAGTATGGTTGGTATATACGAAACTGCTATTGATTTTTTATCCTCCTTCGGAAAAAAAGTTAAATACATTGCATCAACCGCAACAGTAAAAGAAGCTAAATCGCAGGTTAAGTGCATTTTTACTAGGAATGTTAATCAATTTCCCAGTGTTGGCTTAGATGCTAATGATAAATTTTTCCTCAGGTACGCAGGAAAACATCCATTAGAGGAAGAGGGACCAGGAAAACTATATGTTGGATTGTGTGCACCAGGAATAGGTCTTTTGACTACCGAGCATAGATTATGGGCGCGATTATTACAAAGTGTTTACGAATTGTCAAAAAAACATGGAAATGACATTGATAATTATTGGACACTTGTAGGTTATTTTAATTCTATAAGGGAATTAGCTGGAGCTGTATCTATCTATAGACAAGACATTCCACAGAGGATGGGAAAAATATCAGATGATCCAAGATATATACCAGATGATGAAGATAGAAAAATTGAATTGTCTGGAAGAAAAGATTCAACAGACCTTCCGCAAACCTTGTCTTTGCTGGAAAAAAGATTTAGTGGTGATGTAAAAAACCCTCAAACTGCAGATTCACTATTCACTACTTCTATGTTTGGTACAGGTGTCGACATATCTAGATTAGGTCTCATGATCGTGCATGGGCAACCAAAAACCACTTCTTCATATATCCAAAGTACTGGAAGGATTGGAAGAAAACGAGGAGGACTAATAATTACTTTTTATAGACCCACTATGCCTAGAGATATGAGTCACTATGAAATGTTCTGCGGTTATCATATGAACATGAACAGATATGTTGAACCTGTGACTGTAGCCCCCTTTTCACCAGGAACACTAGAAAGATGCGCAGGACCTGTTCTTGTCGGAATATTAAGAAATATGAGAAATCCAACGACAAAGTGGCAAATGAATGATTCCGCACCTTTGATGAAAGATAGAAAAAATGATAAAGAAGTATCCGAATTAAAGGATATTTTTGAAAATAGATCACAAAATCAACATACATCAAGAAAACCACCAAAAGATTCTGTCAGAAATTTTATAGTTAGCCAAATTGAAAGGTGGAACAGCCATGCTCATAGAGAATCAAATCTTAAATACAATGAATATATTATCGCGAGGAAACCAGTAGTACTTGGGGATTCTATTCATCTGTACGAAAATTATTCAGTTGTTTACAAAAATGTACCCCCTTCATTGAGAGATATTGAAGAAACAACTGGATTTGAGACCTGAGGTAATATTATATGACACATATGATAAGACATTCGCAATTTATTATAACATGGGGCCCTGGATCGATTTTAGAAGGACCAGATGGTCCAAGAATAATACCAATGCCAGATATAGGATTATTCACAAGAAACTCAAGGCTTTCGCCAGAGGATTTTGCAATCTCAGATGAGAGAATGTCAAAAGGTTTATTGGATGGCAATAATATTTTTCGATTGCCTTCAAATGCGGAATTAGGAGCAGGAAATACTCCATTATATAAAACAAAAGCGTTTCCTGAGTGGTGGGTATGCACTACTCATAATAGACTTTATAAAAAATATAAGGATGGTTGCCCTGAATGCAAAAAGGGAATTAGTGGAAAAAGAGATGCTGTGAGATTTGTAATGGCATGCCCAAAGGGCCATTTAGATGATGTCAACTGGGATTATGTTGTACACCTTAAAAGTTCGGGTAAATGTAAACAGAGTTATCCAAAGTATTATTTTTGGAATGGAGGCGGGGGATCTCTTAAGGAAATTGAGATTACTTGTCCAAATTGCGGTTCCTATGTAAATCTCGGCAATATTTATACAAGAGAGTGGAACTGCAGTGGGAGATTCCCAGAAAGTGAGAATATTCTTCCACCTCCTATAAGGCAGAGATGTAAAGAGAAATCTCAAATTATACAGAGAAGAGCAACTAATTTAAGAATACCCGAAATTGCTACTCTTTTCACTATTGATAATTATACAAATCTTCATAGATTGCTATCCATGAAAGAAATAAAAACACTACTAATAGACAGAAAACCCGATAACATGGAAGATTTAGAAAAAAAACTTAGAAAACAGGTATTATCTAGAAATCTGAATAATGGAACTGTTTCAGAAATATTGGCAAGTCCATGGAATGAAATAAAAAATGCAATTGATGATATCGTAAGGCCAAGTGATGCTCTCGGTTATTCTGAATTAATAAAAGACGAGTATAGAAAACTTTTACACGCTTCTATAAATGGAGCACCTCCTGTAAAAGGAGCGAGTCCTATTTCATCCGTAATATTTGAAGTTCCAAAAAGCAAGATAAGTAAAGTGAAAACTTCCGAAAACAATGTATTTCGAATTACACCTATTACAAAATTAAGAACAGTCTTAGTTCAGAAAGGTTATCGTCGAATAAGTTCTGATAATCATTTTGTTCCTACTCATTTCAAAGATAATAAAGGATCTGTTTGGTATCCTGGTGTAGAACTATTAGGAGAAGGCGTTTTCATAACACTAGACAATAATGATGGGCACGTTGAAGAGAATAAGGGTCCTGCGTGGAAAAATTGGTATAATTGCTATAAGAAATCAGATCTTTATGATAATAAGAAAATATTTAGAAATCAAGTCAAACGGATAGAATTAAATCCTGTGTTTGTTTGGTGGCACACATTATCCCATTTATTATTGAGGACGCTTTCAATATATTCTGGTTATTCATCTGCTTCAATAAGAGAAAGAATATATTTTGAACGTGGCAAAAAGGGATCTCGAGGTGGTATAATTCTTTATACCGTCCAACCTGGAGAGGGTACTATGGGCGGATTAGTTTCCTTGACAAATAAGTTTGCTAAAATGATAGACAAAGCATATAAATTATCCGTTTCGTGTCCAAACGATCCCTTATGTATAGAAAATAAATTCAAAAAAGGAGATGTGTCTGGAGCGGCTTGCTATGGATGTCTTCTTGTATCTGAAACATCATGCGAACATAGAAATATGTTCTTAGATAGGCACATTTTAAAAGAGATGAGACCGTGAATGAAAAAATAGAAATAATTGCGACTGGTAAAAACATAGTAGGATATGGTACAAGATCCATTCAAGGTACTATTGAAGAATTGTTCAAAAATGCTAAAGATGAAATAATAATCGCAGTATATTCAATAACTGGAAATTTAGTTGATCTTTATAAAATATTATCAGATTGTGCTAGTGGAGGCATAAAGATCTCTTTCATTATAAATAGGCTAATAGAAAAGGACACCAAGATAATAAAGATTCTTCGTAAATTATCAGAAAAATACAATCATGTCAGTATATATAATTTTACTGATGAATCCAATGGTGATCTGCATCTTAAAACAATAATTGTGGATAGAAGGAAAGCTATTATAGGATCTGCAAATTTTAGTTGGAAAGGCATGATACAAAATCATGAGTTGGGTGTTTTAATAGAAGGAAAATATGCCGAAAAAGTAGGCAGATTAATTGAAAATGTTATTGATGCTTCCGAAAAATTTGCTTAGATTTAAATAAATCGGAGCAAGAATTCCACGCACCTTCAGGCCGGGGATGAATTGCGACGCGTAGACCTACCTTATGTATATGAGCGAGGCCGCAACCTGTGCCGGGAAGAAGAGCCAGACGACGCTATCCTCTTATGTCCCCGAATTCCCCGGACTTCAGTCCGGGGTGGCATAGCATTTTAAAATTTCTTAAATAATTCCAAGTATCTATTCATATTAGTCTTTCTACAACCATTAACTTCCCATAAACCAGATAGCGATGGTATCATTAAATACTTGAACTCAGATGGTTCTTGAATTTCCTTAAGCAGCAATTCAGATTTTTGCATAACTTCCCGCGCGTTTCTACTAATTGTTGGATTGTCATGTAAATGCATTTTAATTAAATTAAATATTATTCCAGGATTCAAAACTTTGATAACATAGGAATCTTTAATATCAGAATTAATTTGAATAAATGGATTAAGATGTTCATAGATTTTATCATAATTTCTGAGCATTTCTATAGCTTGTTTCTCTCCGAATTTCGTAAATTTCATTATAATTTTGTTAAATATTTTTTTATTTACATTAAACTGTAATATTTTTTCTGAAAAGATACCACTTCTTGAAAACAAAGGTAGAGTCATTAAAAAAATATCATATTTAGAATAAATCAAAGGAATTATGTAATTAACCACATTAATGGACGGATAATATTTTTTTAGATGATAAGAAGTCTTATACTCATTCAAGGATATCATGAAAAAAATAAAATATGAACCACCATTTGAAAGTTCTTCAAGTTCTGATAAATTTTCTGGATGATTTCGAAAAAATACAAATATATTATCAGCCCAAACACCTCCATTTTGATTAATTCTAATAATCTTACATCTTGTTTTGAAGACTTCAATTCTCTCACCCATCCAGATGCTCATTTTCTCAGAATTTAATATATCTCTTTTCGTCAGGTATACAATTGCGGAATTATAATTAGCAGTTGATTTAAAATAGGGTTTATCATCACTTTGAATCCTGAACCATCTTAATGGCGTACATAATGCACGATCTAAATATAGAGAAGGTGTCACCAACAAATCTGTAAATAATGCGATTGAATATAGTTTATGAAATTTTTCATCAATCTTATTAAACTTATAATTTCCTCTTGAAACAATTCTATTTGTCGAGCGGTCAAAATTATAAATATCAGATATAACAATATCATTCGCTTTCTTTCCAAAATCCATCGTTTTTTCTTCAAAATCTCTTCTCAAATTTTCGGAAGTCATATCTAAGGACAACATGCACCCAAGTTCAGGAAAAAATGCTGGTAAAGAATAATTATGAATTTTTAATGATATTCTATTTTCTAGATCACCGTATATTATCTGTCGTCTGATTTTCTTGAATAAGTGATGCCAGTGTAAAGCAGGAGATAAAATTAATGGCTTGTCAGATACCTCAATATCACAGAGTATTGACATATTAAAATTTTTACTTTAATTTTTAAATAAATTGGAGCAAGAATTCCACGGCCTTCAGGCCGGGTGGCATAGCATTTTAAACACCTGATTTTTTAAGCTGTCTTGGGAAGAATTAAAAATGGTATCTCTTACGTTCTACGGCGGAGTGAACCAGATAGGCGGAAACAAGATACTCCTCGAAGGAAAAGAGACGAAGATATTCCTCGATTTCGGCATGAATTTCGATGAGCACGGAAAGTTTTTCACAGAATACATGCCGCCCAGGAAGTGCACGTGCCTGAGGGACATGATAAATCTCGGGTTCCTTCCGGACATGAAAGGCCTTTACAGGAGGGATTACTGCAAGCACATGGGGCTTGACAAAGGCGGAGAAAATTCAATCGACGGCGTTCTGATAACCCATGCCCACATGGACCACGTGGGATATGTCCATCACCTAAGAAAAGACATGCCTGTGTACATGAGCAGGGAGACGAAAGCAGTAGCGGACCTTTTCACCAGAACCGGCGCAGGCGGTTTCACCGAGTTTTCCGAAGTAAAGCCTTCTTTCCAGCTCCTGCCGAAAAAACGCGGCGACGGCTTCAAAAGAAGGGACGCCAGGGACGGAACAGAAGAAAGGAACATAAAGCAGTTCACCTACGGCAAAAGCTTCAGGATAGGTGAATTCGAGATTGTTCCCTGCAGGGTGGACCATTCCCTGCCGGGCGCAACAGCCTACATCATACACACGGACGAGGGAACCATTGTGTATACCGGGGATTTAAGGTTCCACGGAAGGCACGGTGAATGGACAAGGGATTTCGTTGAAAAGGCAGAGAAATCGGAGCCGGAAGTGCTGCTTTCCGAGGGAACCAGGATAGAGAGGAAGAAATCAACAACCGAAGAGGACGTCCAGAGAAGGAGCACGGAAGCCATAAAGGGGAAGAACGGCCTGGCGATTGCCAACTTTCCCATACGTGACACGGACAGGCTCCTGACCTTTTACAAAACCGCTGTCTCTAATAACCGCAAACTCGTAATCGAGGTCAGGCAGGCGCTGCTGCTCGACCTTCTCAGGGACGCCGGGGTGGATGAACTGCCGGAGACAACCGACGAGAACATAAGGATTTTCTACCCCAAGAAGGGATGGGGGCTCATAGGCAGGAACGATTTCCCTCCGGGGCAGGTAAAGGGAGACTATAAACTTGCATGGGAACGGGAATACCTGGACAGCAAAAACATAATTACGGCCGAGGAAATCGGCAAAAACCAGGAAAACTACGTCATGTTTCTGAACTATTTCCAGCTCAACAATCTCCTGGACATTCCCCTGAAAAAGGGCAGCGTGCACATAAGGAGCATGTGCGAGCCCTTCAACGAGGAGATGGAGCTGGACCAGAAAAGAATAGACAACTGGCTGAAATTCCTCAACCTCTACCCCGAGCACAAGATCCATTCCTCGGGCCACGCCTCCGGGCCGGACATCTTCAAGATGATAAAGACCATAAAACCCAAAAAACTCTTCCCCATCCACACCGAACACCCCGAAATGTTCACTTCATCCCGGCTGAATATCCCTCCCGGGGCAATCGAAAGAAACATCCTCCCCGGCAAGCGATATGAGTTATTCACTTAGTAGCGCGTCCACGTCGGGGAAAGCCGCGGCGACCATCCCATAAAAACGCGGGGAAGGGAAAGAATGGGCTGGGGAAGCGGGAGCTCCTGAGGCCCGCATTCAAAGAAAGCGGTGGCCGGAGGCTGAAAGCCATTAAGCGCGACTGTAAAGGAGCCTTAAGGGTTTCCAGCTTCTGCCGGGTTTATGGGCTAAACCCAGAAAACGCCTGAAAATACCCCGAAAATGCGTGGAAAACCGTAAGGTATTTAAATCTTTTCCCTACAATATTCAACAGTTCAATCAAATAGGTGAAATGTATGAAGTTGACCCTTGAGGTAACAAAGGAAAATAAGGAGAAGATAAAGAAACTGATAGACCTTCTCCTTGAGGAAAACATTGGTATAGAAGGGGAAACAAAGGCAATGCTATCTGAAAGCGGGTCCCACGGAATGTCAGCAACGCCTTCCTGTCTGAAGATACCGACTATGAGGAATGAATCCGTAAGCGGGGAAATTTCTGTTAACCTTGGAGATAAGCGGACCTCGTTTGTTGGCTCTTGGGGGCAGTTCAACTCGTTCTTCTCTGTAAAGGCTGCCCTGCGAATACTGGCCAACTTTCTGGAGGAGAACAAAAAAACCTCGGTCAATCTGAAGGAGTTTGTTGACTTCTCCCTGAAAATATTCAGCAACACCAAGATATCCGGGACCCCGATGAGGAAGTTCAGGGGATTCCCGAGTTCGGATAAAGACAGCGCAGCCGGAAGGTTTGTCTGGCACTTCCTTTGTACGGCTGAGGAAATGGGCCTCATAAAGATAACAAAAAGCTCCCTAGAATATGACGGCATGCCACTTACCTTCCACGGCTGGGGCAAGGTTGACATAACAATAACAGGGGAGGGCCTGAAATTTGCAAAGCTCGAGAACAACCTTTTTGACAGGGGAGACCCGGTTCAGGTCTTGACAGAAGCCGAAAAAGTCTGGCTGCTTGACTACCTGAAAAAAATAGACGTGAAGGGCTACAGGGAATACAGCCTTCTCAGGGACGTTTACGAGTTCCTGAAGGCAGAAAATCCCGGCAAGGAGGAGCTTTTCAGCTGGCTCGAGAACAACAAAAATTTTGTAAAATACATAAAGAAATGGAGCAGAAAGAACAAATCCGGGGACAAAAAGGCATTCGAAAAGCAGCTGAAGAACCTAGCGGCAACCTTCGCCTGCAGCAAGATAGCGCTTCTCAGGGAGCTGGGTGTTGTCAGTCCGAAAAGGAATGTGTATGATATTGTAGGTAAGTTTGAGTGAGATGATAATATGAATATTTCAGAAGCAGAAAAATTTTTTGAACAACACATGAAAGACGGGTACAGAGATACAACAACGAACTGGCTGGGTTTTGTTAAGCAGGTAAGGGATGGTTATGAAAGATTTATGGGTGTTTCTCATGGAGTGCAAAAAGATGCTATACAGAATGGCTGGGATGCCAGAATACATAAAAAAGGTCCGGAATGGGGATTTGAGTTTGAACTGATAGTTCATAACGGCAGAACACTTTTCACTATGACAGACAGTGGTACACATGGTTTGACCGGCAGAGTGTTAACTAACCCGAAAGAATACTACGAGGACATGCCCGGAGACCTTAGATGGGCAAGGTTTGAGTCGCTGGCTTTTACAAAAGGTTCTGCTGAAGATTTGGGTTCGAGGGGGAGGGGTAAATTTATTTTTGTTGCCGCATCCAAGGAGCACATAATATTTTATGATACCCTTCTCGCTGACGGAACATACAGATTGGGTACAAGAATTGTTACACAAACTTCATCACCAGTAAAACACTGGGGAGGTGATGAAGCAAAGGCTAAGCTGGCCGAGTTGACAAATAATCTTCTTAAACCACTGGAAAAGGCCGGTACAAGAGTAATAATCAGCGAACCCGTGGAGGAATTGACTGAGGCAGTCAAAACCGGGGAGTTTGAAAAATACCTGAGCGAAACTTGGTGGGAAATAATACAGAAATATAACGCAAAAATATACATCACTGTTGACGGAAAGAGGAAAAGGATATCACTCCCTTCGGGATTCCCACCTCCGGAGAAAGACGACAAAGAAAAAGGCATTTTTACATGGATTAAAGAACATGAAAAAATTCCCGGAACATCATTCAAAATAAAAAAAATGCATATTGTCTGTGATAAATCAGGTATAGACGAGATGTTAAGTGGTATTTCTGTTCAGAGAGGAGGAATGAAAGTAACGTCTATTGAACCGAAATATATACCCAAGCATATCGCAGAAAATATCTACGGCTATGTAACTGTGGATGATAATCTGGAAAAGGAAATCCGGGGTTCTGAGAATGATGAGCATTATCAGGTATCATATACAAAAAAGGTGCTGAGGTGTTTCAGGGATTATATAATAAACGAAATATCTGAATTTGCCGGGAAAAAGCTTGGTTATGGAAAAGATGCAAGAGAAGTGAAGAGAGAGATGCACAGAAGGGCTGAACAGGTAGCAACAGAAAGATTCAACCAAATAGCGGAGGACATGGGTTTGAGAACTACATTCCCTGGAAAACACGGGAAAAAGAAGGGACCGATTGGACCAAAAGAATTTAAAGAAATATATATTTCCATGTCTGAGCCTACTTTCCCTGATCCCACCGTCAGAAGGGTAAATTATGGAGATTCCCTGAAGAATATATCTGTATCGGCTGTCAATAACAGTCCGGACAAGATAAAAGTAAGACTCAAACTTCGTGTAAGATTCGGCGGAAATTTAATAAGGGAGATTTTAGAGAAAGACCTTGAAATAAAGCCGGGTTCCAGCTCCAAAATATTTGGTCCTTATGAAGAAAAAATTACAAAGTCCGCATATCCGCACAAGGGAAAATACTCTGTTTCAGCTTTGCTTGATTCGCTGGAAAGGGGAAAGAAAGGCCACAAATATGACAGGAGATCAAAGGCATTTTATGTGGAGCTGACCCCTCCGAAGGGAGGCATATTTGAGAAATGCATACCGTTTGAACTGCCTGAGATGCCTCATCTGATGGGGTATGCAAAAACAGGAGAATCCGGCGGGTATATACTGGAGTATAACATGGCTCATAATGAATACTTGGAAATAGAGGACGACGAAGAAAAGCTTGCTCAGCATTTGTTCAGAATCATGGCCTTTGAGATATGCAAAATGGATCTGGTCAGGGAGAGCCCTGTACTATTTACCAAAGAGGAGAGTAAGGAAACTGAAAAAATGCTTGAAGCGGTCTTCGATAAAATAGGCTTTTTTATGCACAAATACTTTACTATTCAATGAAATATGGCAATTGTAGTCAGGGAAGACCGGGAAATCAGGGGTAAACTGTTCAAAAATGTAAAGGTGTACAAACCGGGTGGATACCTCACAAAGAAAGACAAGGAAAGAGCAGATTCCATCGACAGTAAGCTCGAGAGCGAATTTAAGAAGATGGAACGGGATTTAAAAAAGAAAGGTCTTCTGGCCCTGCGGGGGAAACGAGGTAAAGTCGTTGAACTCTGGTGGGAAGTCGGTAAAAGGCTTTCATTTATAGACGATTTTAATCTGGATGAAGATGAGTACAAACTCATATGGGTGGCAATTTATTACCATGCAGGTAAACTGGCTCCGGGCCCTCTCAGTAAAAGAGCAGAAAGAAGCCCAGAAACAAGTCATTTTGCATACTGTTACAGGCTGGGGAAGTTCTCCAAGGATGTTGTAATGTCTCAGGACTGGACAGCATGGTATGAATTTTTTGATTCAGAAGTTATAAGAAACGATTCCAGAATAATTGAGTGGCTCAATAAAAAGATTAAGGAAGAATTTTCTGGAGGTTCCAGACAGAACTGGCTAAGAAAGCTTACAAAGGCCATAAGAAACAGCCTGAAAAACACTGATACAAAATACTGGAGTAAGGAAGAGCTTGAAGGAAGGCTTGAGGAAATTTTCAGGGAGACGTATTAGCAATTTTATAGAAAAATACTTTCAGCAATTTTTTTTGTCAGCAAAGGCGGAACAGCATTGCCTATCTGCTGGAATTTTTTACCAAGCGATCCTTCAAAGAAAAAGTCATCCGGAAATGACTGAACTCTGGCTGCCTCCCTGGGAGTAAGGGTTCTTGCTTGGTGACTGTCCGGATGTATGAAGCGGTTGCCATCTTTCTGGAGATGCGCAAAAATAGTGGAACATGGCCTTTTCCAGTGCTGTTTTTTATATTTGTCTCTGAAGCTTTTCATATCATATTTTATGTATTCTGCCAGCTTCTTTATTTCAGGTCTTTTACTCTCTATTACATCCTTTGCTGTCATCTCCTGCTTCATTCCTCTGAAGAGTTTTATATCTGTTTCCATCTG
This sequence comes from uncultured archaeon, assembly GCA_964441265.1. Classification (GTDB taxonomy): domain Archaea; phylum Aenigmatarchaeota; class Aenigmatarchaeia; order QMZP01; family QMZT01; genus JAFGDH01. The sequence goes on along the minus strand of CAYYKJ010000004.1, from coordinate 3,369 downwards.
TGGTCTTGCAGTATGATGAGTAAGATGTATGCGGGCGGATGGTCTGACAAAATTTAAAAACTTTCTCCCGGATTTCCCGATTCTTTCAGAGTGTTTCTGCTTCCATTCCTTTCTGTATTTTATTTTTTCATCTCCGGAATTTACCTTCCTGTTATATCTTTCTATTTCTCTCTTTCTCTCGTCCGGGATGTGTGTTATAGTCTTTTTTGGTTTCACCCCGGGAAGGTCTCCTATCGCATCAAATAATGTCACATACGGCAGAGGTCCTGATTTCTGATATCTTCCTCTGCTGGGTTCACAGTGTGTTTTTTCAGGAACCGGGTTTTTAATGCCCATATTGTTCCCTATGATAAAAACTCTTTCCCTTGTCTGAGGAACACCAAAATCTGCTGCGTTTAGAATCTGATATTTTTTTTCTTTCCCGAGAAAATAACCCAGTTTTTCAAGTTCTGATGTTATGATATCTATTACTCTTTCATCACCATTTTTTTTGGAAAGTATCCCCTTTACATTTTCAAAAAGAACAAATTCAGGATTCAGTCTTCTTACAATATCAATGAAATGAATATAAAGCCCGTCATATTTGTTCTTATCCTTAACATCTTTTCTGTTGCCTGACCTGGGACCTATCATTGAAAAAGACTGGCATGGGGGGCCGCCCACAACAATATCTGTTTTTCCCTTGCATGTATTTTCTATTTCCCTTTTAACCTTATCTTTTGTAATATCACCCTCTAATACCTTTTTATGAGGAAAATTTTTTCTCAAAGTGTGACAGGCCCAGGGATCTTTTTCGACAGCGCAAATAATATTAAATAGCTTTTTACCATTTTTGTCTCGTGCCAATTCGAATCCGAGTGAGAGTCCCCCCGGTCCCGCAAAAAGGTCAACAACATTCAGCATTATTATCCACCATTAATTAATATACTCAAAATTATTTATTTGAAAACAACTCAATTCTTTTTATACACTCAGATAGATTTTCCCTTATTTCGTGTTCCCATAATCTGAGAATTGTCCAGCCTTTTCTTTTGAGTTTTTTTGTTACTTCCTTGTCCTTTTTAAAATTATTTTCAATTTTATTCATCCAGAATTCCCTATTTGTTTCGGGCTGTCTGAAACATCTCGGGCATTTATGCCAGAAGCATCCGTCTAGAAAAATCAGTGTCTTGGAGTTCTTTATTAATATGTCAGGTTTTCCTTCAATATCCGGATGCATCATATGTTTTATTTTTCTTCCCTTGAGGATATTATGAATGAGAATTTCCTGTTTTGTCCACTTACCTCTGATTTGCGACATATTATAACTACGTGTTTCCTTTGAATGAACATCAGTCATAAGTATATATTCTGGTAAGATATTTTTAACCATTTCTTATCTTCCCTCCTTCCCGACCAAGGCAAAACCACCAGAATATAGAAATAGAACAGAAATCCGACCAGGAGGGGGACCCTGAGCTCCCAGAGGATGATGCATACGAATTGGATGAAGAGGTTGTGGTCCATATTAATAACCTATGAAGTTATCTTCATATCTGTATATAATTAGACTCAATGGTTTATAAATATTTCTATAAATAAAGATATCTTTATGGGAAAAAAGCATGTTAACTGGAGCTTAGATGCGGATATTGTAAAGAAAGCAAAAATTGAAGCCGTTAAGAGGGATAGCACCTTATCCTCTCTGGTGGAAGATGCTCTTAGGAAGTTTTTGGGGAAATGAGGGTTTGCCTTTGGTTTTGGAGAGTAATAAAATTTAAGTGATTCCAGACTTAATTTTATCTCTCTAAGTTCAATGATAAAATAATATTTCACTTATTTATCAACTTTTTGTGGCGGAAATTACACATGTTTTTGATCTTGATGTTGTTTTAATTCCATTGGTAGCTATAATTATTTTATTGTTATTATTTGATTATAATCAAATTTCTAAAAGGCGCACGCCAAGAAATATAATTTGTCAATAAGCTCAATAAAATTTAGTTCGCTCGGTGATAGATTATTTTGCCTAATATATTTCTAGGCCAGATTCCAATGGCTGCTTTTTTGCTCCAGTAATTATGTGATGCTATATAATCATGTAAGTTTTCAGAGAGGTGCTTATCTTTTGAGAATTTAATCTCCCTCATCAAAATGTCAACTCTTCTGGTTTTGTATTTTTCATTGTCTTTGGGGTATCTTCCGAATTCAGGAAGATTTGAATTATATGACTTTATTCTCTTGGGGTAAATCCTATTTTCAGTATCATTTAGTTTCTGGTAAGCAACCAGCAAATCAAAATCTTTTATGCCATTTTTCCCATCTGCATAATGTAAAGCTGCTCCTTGAACCAGTAAAATTGCTTTCATTTCGTTTTTGTAAGGAGCATATTTTGGTTTTCTGAGAAAGAAGGATTTTTGGTCGGAAAGCACAATCTTTCCCAAATGATTCAGATGCTTGATTTTAATTGGTAGATATGATCTTTCTTTCATGATTATATCTTTTTTAAAGTTTTATATCCTTTAAGTCTGAGTTTTTCCAACAACTCCGTTATGAATTGTCGATAAGGCTTAAGATATACTAATCAACCAGTTTCTATACCCCTCCCCCAATCATAATATTTAAATCCGACTCCGGAATTCTCAAACATGGGTTTGATTAATAAATTCGTTAAAGAAGCGGTTTCATTTGTGGACGGGAAGGGATATTATTGCAGTGTTTGTAAGAAAACTATAACAAGAAAGGAATATGAATTTTCTAAATCACGCTTCAAAAGAGCTTTGTGTAGATATCATCAGAAGAATTTTAAATCAAATAAGATTGTTTCAAAAGGAAAGAAAATGTACGGATATCCGAAAGCAGTTAAGAGAAAATCGACCCCAGAGGCAAGAAAGTTATATTATGCGTTATCAAGTAGAGGTGTACCCGTAGAATTGGAAAAATGGGATGGTCATAAACATATTGATATTGCGATAACTCATGCAAAAGTCAATATTGAAGTTGACGGAGCACAGCATAATTTCAGCTATAAACAGGCATTGTCAGACTTGAAAAGAACATATCATTCTTTCAGAAAAGGATTTTTGACTTTGAGAGTACCAAATTCTTTGATTAAAAATCACTTCGAAGAGACTGTTGATTGTATTGTAGATTTTCTGAATGAAAGTAGAAGTCAATTAGAAGACGAATATTGATTACCCCCAACAGAAGGGGAATCCATAATATAAAAACTTGGGTCACCTTTCCGTGACTTGATGTTTCCGGGGTCTGAAAACCCCTCCTAATCTCCCTGATGTTTTTCTGTAAATAAGAATTCCACCACTCTGTGACCGGTGGATAGGCGTGCTGATGAAGGAACCGTATTTAAAAAAGAAGATTTAAGATTTTCTT
>CAYYKJ010000003.1:0-164446 GCA_964441265.1 uncultured archaeon | reverse complement strand
ATGCTCGGTCACGGTGCACGACTTCACGGGCGAGGACATAGGAGACAACGAATACCTCTTCGAGATAAGGAACGGGGAGCCGGCGAACTACTTCAACACCACCAACTATTCCGGCCCCGCCCTTGAGGAATCGAACGTGAGCATAATTTACATATCGGGCAATAACTCTTACGTCAACATAAGCGACCCCAATCCCGGAAGCGTAAGGGTCTTGTCACTCAGGGTTAACGACACGGACAACGCCAGCTTCCCTGAAGGGGTCAACACGACCGTCTGGATAATGCAGAACGACACCAACTATGACGGCGGGAATTTCACCCAGACGCTCAGCGGCGGGTACATCAACATATCTTTCAATCCAGACTGCTCCTATTCCCCCGGAGAAAGGGAGTGGAGAGGAGGCACAACGGATTCGTATTACGAAGACGAGAACATGACCAGCCTCTTCGTCAGCATAATAGGCGACCTGAACAATACGATATCCCAGCCGGACGGCGACGTATTCCTGATGAATTCCAATATCACGATAAATGTAACGCTTACCGATCTTTGCGGTAACAATCTGACCGGTGCCTCAAGCAACATATCACTCAGAATGGAGAGCGTGAAGACCGGGAACGTCACGTGGTGTGATGATATAATCGAGATTGGTGACGGTAGATATAGCTGCACCTTCAACACCTCCGGCATGGCGGCGCAGTATTATAATATAATAATGAACACATCCAGGGATTTCCACAACCCCCAGACCCTGAACGAATCGAATGCATTCTTCATCGAGACCGAGCCCGTCCTGTACGGGGAAAATGTGACCCCGTCCGGGGACGGTGGTTGGGGAGAGGACTGGACGTTCACTGTCAACGCCACTGACGAGGACGGGGACACGATGACCGTATATCTCTGGGTAAACAAGAGCCAGGGGTGGGATCTCGCCGCCAGCAATTCCACAGTCTCCGGGGAGAACGTGACTGTGACGTTCCTGAAGTCCGATTATTTCGCGGGCGGCGACGTGGGCCAGAGGCAGTTCAAGTTCAACGTCACGGATGATCCAAGCGATCCAGTGACGGGAGGAATCAAAAGATCCGACGAAACCGGCATCAACAGCTTCACGCTGGACAGGGACGATATTGCAGCCGTGCTCACCGCGGGCGACGGGGAGGTGGTGAACAGGACGGATCCCGATCTCGAATTCAAGGTGACCTTCTGGGACATAGACAAGGTCCCCAACGAGACCATAGGAAACGGAAGGACCGGGAAATTCTGGTGGACGAATGACAATGTGACATGGCACGAGTCGGGAACAAAGACAACTTACCAGGGGGCGATAACCCTCACCGAGGCGGACGTGGGCGTGGACTGCACCTATACCATAGGGCCGCAGCAGTGGTTCGCGGGAACGGTTGGTAACAGTTTCTACAAGGACATAAACTCGTCTGTGTTCGACTGGACAGTCGTCACCGACAACCTCAGCGTAGGTATCGAACTTCCCCATTACATATCGTATCTTGCCGGAACAGATTCCATACCCATGAGGGGGAACGTCACGGACGACTGCGGCCTGGTTGACGGGGCTACTGTTACCTTCGGCGTGCCTCAGATTCCTTATGAATGCAGCCCGACCAGCGACGAGGGGAACGGATGGTACAACTGCACCATACCTCCTTCGCACCACACCAGCTGGAGCACCCAGTTCTACAACGTCTCCATGGAAGCGGACAAGATTTTCTACAATGGTACAGTCAGGATAAAGGAGGATGCGTTCTACCTTGCAACCAGGCCGCAGTTCTCAGGACTTTCGGTACTTTCTGAGGAGGGGAGCTCCACCGGCGGATGGGGGGAGCACTGGACCTTCTCCGTGAACGTCCAGGACCAGGACGGGAACAACGTCACGGTCTATCTGTGGATAAACAGGACCGGAGACTGGGAGCTATACAACCAGACCACCCTGACGGCGAGTGACTCCACTCCGGTCTCATTCGGTAGCGTCAACTTCACCTGCGGAGATCTCGGTGGCCTGAACCAGAGGGTCATCCCCTTCAAGTTCAATGCCAGCGACGACTGGAACTATACGGTCAACATAAGCGGAACATTCACGCTCGAGAGGGACGACGTAAACATAGATTACGTATCCGGGATCGGGGAAGAGGTGGACAGGGAAGGCACCGCCACCGCCATGTTCAGGCTGAGGGTTCTGGACCTTGACAGGGACCTTGCCCCTGTGGGCCCCGGGGTGAATTCAATATTCTACGTGGAGACCGACGGCTCAAATTACGACTGGGGCAACACGACCACGACGGACGCAGACAGCAACATAACCTACCATTTCGACCCGAACTGTTCCTACGGCGTGGGTCCGCAGAACTGGAAGGGAGGGACTTACAACGACAGCTGCTACATGGACAACGTCCCTGATCCGGGGTCTTACACAGTCGACATTACCGGGCAGCTGAAGAATTACCTGGAGCTTCCCGCGGAGGATGACGTTATCCCGGTGGGTGACAATGTGACGATCAGGGCGAACGTCACCTCCGAGTGCGTGGACCTTCAGCCGAACGCGGCGGTTTCCATAGAGATGATATCCCCCTCCAATGTCTCGGAAACCTGCGGCGTGATAAACGAGAGCTATTCGAACGGAACCAGGACCGGCTGGTACAACTGCACCGTCGATACGTCTTTGACCTTCTACGAGGGTGGCTGGTGGGACGCCAGGGTGAACTCCAGCAAGCAGTACTATTACGACAATTCGACGAAATGGGAGGACCGGTTCTACCTGAACAACACCCCGCCCGACGTGGGGAACTTCTCCGTCAGCCCGGGCGAGGACGGGTGGGGAATCACCTACACCTACACAGCGGACATATGGGACCTCCAGAAGGACGACGTAAACTGCACCCTCTTCGTGAAGACGGACAATTACGGGGGTGAATGGATCCAGAAGAATTCCACTGTCGTTTACGGGGGGAGGGACACCTGCAACCTGACCGTCAGCGACTTCGAATGTGGTGACATAGGTGATGACAACTATTACAAGTTCCGTATAGACGACGGGACCGACCTGAACCTCCGCAACACCACCAACGTTTCCGGCCCGAACATAACCGTCGAGAGCGCCAGCATAGCGTACGTCTCCGGGAACGACACCTGGGTCAACAGGAGCGGAAGCCAGAACACCCTGTTCAGGGTCCAGGTGAACGACACGGACAGGAACACGACCGCTCCTCCCGGAGTGAACATAAGCTACTGGGTGACCCGTGACACCGGAGACCCGGCTTCGTGGGACGATCCGGTAGTAAACCAGACCGTTAGCGGGGGGGAGGTGTATTATTATTTCGATCCCGGATGCGCTCCCTTCTATACCGTGGGTACGCAGAAGTGGGAGGCCGGGGTCACTGACAGCTGCTACCAGAACCTGAACGTCACGGAAAACCTAACGGTCAAGATAAGGGGCGATCTGAGAAACGAGATACTCACCTCGCCCCCCTCCGCCCAGTCGGGCGAGCAGATACTGAGGGGGAACAACGTTACCATACAGGGAGAGATACAGAGCGACTGCGACGGCGATTATATAGCGGATGCCAACGTAACCTTCATCTTCCACAACGAGATGTACGGCGACAATTATACCTGGAACTACACCAACGAGGGGGGAGGGCTTTACCAGATGAAACGAAATTCGAGCGACATGAAGGCGAGATGGTACACCAGCATAATGAATTCCTCCAGGGACCTCTACAATTCCAACGAATCACAGTTCCCCCAGCACTTCTTCATAGAGACCGAGCCCGTCCTTTCGGGACCGAATAAGATGGTCGACCCGGGAGGGTGGGGGGAGATATTCCCGTTCAACGTAACCGTGACGGATGAGGACCTGGACAACGTGACGGTCAGGCTCTACAGGATATGCATAGAGGACTGCACAGGCGAAACGTCATGGTCCATGAAGAACGACACCGTACTGGAAGGCCCGATCAACCAGAGCATCGTCCTTTCCACGAATTTCGACCTCATCGGCTGCCCGGCAATAGGGACATGGCAGTACAAGTTCGAGGCGGTCGACGACAGGGGTTATGACGATTCCACGGAGAACGTGACGGACAAGAATTTCACACTCGAAAGGGATGACGTTTCCCTTTCCCCTTACGCTGGCCATGACAATCCTGGTGTATGGAGGAACGGGACCGATTCCACACTACTCAGTCTGATAGCCACCGATTCCGACAGGAACCAGACACTGGACACGGGAAACGCGAGATTCTGGGTCACCATGAACGCATCCGATCCCTACAGCTGGGACATAGGCCAGGATTCCGGAGTTAACGGCAGCAATGGCTACATAAACCTGAATTTCCTGAGCCCCGGGGAGACTCCCATAGGCGAATGCAATTACACGGTCGGCATACACGAATGGAAGGGAGGGATATTCAATGATAGCTGCTACAAGGACACGAATTCGACCGAGTATAACGTAACGGTGAATTCCGATCTCAGGCCGAACATATATTATCCGGTAGAAGAGGGATTCCTGCAGGGAGATCCCGTCTCCATGCTGGGATGGCTTGAGGACGACTGCTCGGCAGACCTGGGGCTGATAGAGGATGCCACGACGGTGTACAAGATGAAGAGGGGGGGAAACACCAGATACTGCAAGCCGGGGGAACCCACCACCATGAGCTGGAACGAGAGCCAGGGATGGTACAACTGCACATGGGACTCCACCTCCCAGCAGAGGGGGTGGTGGAACCTTTCGATGATGGTTTCCAAGGAATTCTACGGGGACAACGTCACACTGCAGGTCAATTCTTTCAACCTCGGTACGGCCCCGACGGTCTATGATCCGTCGGTGTGGCCGACTATCGAGGGATGGGGCAGGGATTACACCTTCTCCGTGACCTTCAGGGACGACGACTACAACGTCAACAACCTCACCACCTGGCACAGCCTGAACAACGCGACATGGGAGCTGATAAACTGGACGAGCATAAGCGGCAGGGGCGTGGTTTACCAGTACAGCCAGAAATTCACCTGTGCCGATTCTTCGCCGAGCCCGGGGAAGGTCAATTACTACAAGTTCAGGGCTACAGACCCGTTCAACTATACCGACGAGACGGATCCCCTGACGTTCAACCTCACGGAGGATTCGGTGAACGTGAACACGGGGAACAGCAATTCCACCGTGAGAAGGATCGGCAGCAACACAGCCCTTCTCAACTTCACGATATATGATTCTGACTGGGGAAGATACCCCAACGGGAGCGTGGGGGCGATATGGGTGACAGATAACGGTACCAATTACACGCTCTCTTACAACTGCTCTTCGGAGGACGGGAGCTGCTATGCATATCATGACCCTGAATGCACGTCATATGTGGGGGTTCAGCACTGGATAGGCGGGACCAACGACAGCTGTTACGAATATGAGAACACGAGTGTGAACGACTTCACGGTGATAGGCCAGCTGTATGACAATCTCATATACCCGGAGGACGGCATGATACTGAACAGGAACACCACGGTCTATCTTAATGCAACAGTCCATGACAACTGCTCAAACGAGGTGAACGACACAAACGTCTCATGGTACGACGGGAGCTGGAGTTACCTTACGAGCGGATACAACGCAACCTGGTTCATACCCCATGATTTCGAGATGGGACCGGAAACCATCCACGCCAACACCACCATGCAATATTACGACCAGAACACGAATTCCACCAGCATCACCATATACGGGTGGAGCGAGCTGGACATGATACTTCCCCCGAACGAGAGCTCATACATGGCGGGCCCGACCATAAACGTGATGTGCCACGTAAGGGATGCCAACACGCTCGTGAACCTGGAGAATTACACGGTGGAATTGTATCATAACGGGAACCTGACCGGCACAGTCAACACGTCCACGGACGGGAACGCCACGTTCTACTGGAGCACCAACAAGCCGCCCGGCTGGCACAACCTGACTTGTGTGATAGACGATTACCCGTCCGAATATTACAATGCATCTGTCCCTGACATAACCACATGGGTTCTTGTCACGAGACCGCTGGTGATCGAGGAGATATCCGTCTCCGACCCGACCATACACAGGAACGACACCTGCTCAAGGTGCGATCCTTACACCACCAACATAACGGTGAGGATAATGGACGCCGCGCTGGAGGTGCCGGTGGAGAATGCGACAGTGGATTTCTACAATTCCACCGTCTGGCTCGGCAACTGCTCCACGAACTCGAGCGGCTGGTGCGGTGAACCTTTCGTTTACAATCCCCACGACACCATAACCCCTGGATCCCAGACGATATACATAAATGCCACCAAACCCTCAACCAACGAGGATTCCATCACCAACACCACGAACATAAACGTGAACGGTGTTCTCATCGTAAACATCACAATTCCGGCTAACGGGACGAACTACGGTAAGGGGGACAACATACATTTCAAGGCGGACGTGTGGGACGAGAACGGGAACGACTGGAATGGGATAGAGGACGTGGAATGGTACAACGAGACCTCGTTCCTTACCCAGACCGTGGCGGGAGAGGAGGAGCTTTACGACTCAAGCGGCCAGCAGACGGGAAGCAGGAACATGACCGCGGAATCCTCCCGCCCGTTCTATGATACGGGAGAAGACTCCGTGATCGTGGTGATAACCGGTTGGGCGGACGTCTACTGGACATCTCCGCCTGACGAGAGCATAATCCAGTATCCGTTCACCTTCGAGAGGATATGCTACGTGGAGGACTACGTTTCGCAGGGGCCGGTGGAAAACTATTCAGTAAACTTCTCCTACTGGAACGATTCCAGCGGGTCGTGGGTCTACAACGGGACATACCAGACCAATTCATCAGGTTACGCGAATGCGACATGGAACCCGCTCGACAAGGGCAATGTGACCTTTGCCTGCAACATAAGCGATGACATGAGCAAGCTCTACACGGCCAGGACCACGAGCGACCATGCAAAGGTATGGGTGAAGGACCTGGTGGCACCGGACATCCATAACTCCTCCATCTTCCCGAACCAGAGCATAGAAGCATACCTGGATTACGTGAACATATCGGCGAACGTCACTGACGATTACGGAATCCCCTCCGGCGGGGTCTGGGCTCACATAGGACTCCCGAACGGGAGCTATGATAACCTGACGCTGACCCCGCAGGGTAACGATACGTACAGATCGGAATACCTTCCGAAGATGGACGGGACCTATAACGTAACAGTATACGCGAAGGACATAGGACCGGAATTCAACACCAATTCCTCCTTCTCCGGGTACATATACGTCTGGGGGAAGGTGGACGGAAAAATCGACCAGATAGGCGAAATAGAGGCCACCAACATCACGCAGAACCAGGGATTCGTATTCAATTTCACCGTAAATTTCACCAACCTGGGTCCGGCATACGCATACAACGTCAACCTCACGGTATACGATGACAGGGACCCTCACGACATCGTATCCAACGAGAGCTATCATTACTGCGGGAACATGAGCCCGGGAGAAAACTGCTCGTGGACGATGGAGCTTACTGTGAAGGCAAAGACCCCTCCCGGGCTCATCAGGCTTTACGGCAACGGGACCTGGATGAATCCCGACAGGACCCTGAACTCCACCACAAACTTGACGGATGTTGTGGTCATATCCAATCCGGTTCTGAACATAGTGGAAAGCTTCGTCAACGAGACCGTCCCGCACGACCGTGAAACCTATGTGGGTAACATAACCGTCGTCTCCGAGGGGAACGACGGGCTGACCTTCATCGACCTGGAGCTCATAGGAGGCAACCTATCCACGAAATGCCCCGGATGCGAGGTCGAGATGATACCCTTCTCCTATGACTATCTGGCGGCGGGGGATAACTTCACTACTGACATTACCGTGGACGTCCCCGCCGGGCAGGATCCGGGGATTTACTGGACTTACGTCAGGGCGAGCCCCTCGAACGCGAATTTCGACCAGTCCATGATGAACCTCGATGTCTCGCTCAATTCTTCCTGGGTCTATTCCCCCTCCACTTTCGGAACCCTTCTCACCCCACCGAACACTGACGGCCTGGCCGGTCTGGTAAACCTCACCAACATAGGAAACGTCGACCTCACATTCAGGATCTACGAGCAGGGCAACGGGACGGACATGGTCCTGGAGAATCCGTCCTTCTTCACCCTGAACAAGCAGGCAGAGAGGTCGATAAATGTCACATATGACGTATCCCCCAGCAAGGTGCATGACATGTATTACGTGAATCTTCTCATAAGGGATGACACCGGCCTGGCGGACCCGACGGAGAACTCGACCGATATGTATCTGAACGTCACCGACGTTCCCCCCACCATAAAAGATGCGTCCGTCCACCCGCGGACATTCGAGATAATATTCGAGAACGTCACGGTCAACGCCACCATAACAGACAACTTTGACGTGGATGAGGCATGGATAAACGTGACCATGATAGCACTGTCCAATTACACGAACGAATCCAGAACCATACACAATGATTCCGTTCCGGATGATGGTTTCAATCACACCGAGAGCATGAATCACAGCGGCTCGCTCCGGTACTTCAATGTCACCGTACACAACTCCAACGATAACACGACTATGTATGTCAACCTCACCGTGAACGGCCTTCTTATAGCCCAGAATCAGTCCATAGAAAACTCCACCAACTTCACCGTAGATGCTGTCTCCGCGGGGTCGAACTTCACGCTCCCGGGCAACCAGACCATAAACCTTTCCGTTTACAACCTGAGCGGCGGTTCCACAGATGCCAATTACACTGCCTGGCTGGACTATTCCATTGTTTTGTACTCGGAAGAGACAGAATACAGAAAATACATGGACAGAAACGAGTCATTCTTCAACACGACTTACAGCACCAATGTTTCGGGGGATTATGAATTGAGGATATGCGCGAATGACACGCTTTCTCTCCTCACCTGTACTTCACCGTTTTATCTCACCGCAAAGGGAGACACCCCCATAGCGATAACCCCGAATGAGAGCGCTATCAGCATGGGAAACATCACAATATACAACGGCGAGAACTCTTCCGTCTCCTTCAACATTTCCAATACGGGATACGCGAGGGCCTACGATCTCACGCTGAACGTGAGCATACCCTCCGGATGGATGTCCGTCCCGGGTAACTTCACCTTCGGGACGATACTCAGAAACGCCACCAAAAACGGCACTGTGAAGATAACCGCAGCCAACGGGACACCTCCGGGCCTTTACTACGCGAACCTGACAGCCAACTGGACCAACCTCGACGGTTCGCCGGGAAGCAACACGACCACCATAAATTTCAGCGTGCTCCCGAACCCGATAATAGAGGTAATCGATGAGAATGTTACAATGATAACTGCTTCCGGCCTGACAAAGAACGAGAGCTTCAGCATAAGGTCAGCGGGCAATTCTAATGTCTCGAACATCCAGTTCATCTGCCAGAACGGGACGGTCTGCCAGAATTTCACGTGGTGGTTCAGCCCGCCGACCATAGAATCCCTCCCTTCCGGATGGACGAGCCCGGTCGACCTGAGCATAACCGTTCCGGAGATGTTCCCGGCCGGGGACTACAACGGGACGCTGAACGCTTCGGGCGATGGGACCTATGATACGGCTGATATATATGTAAAAATACCGGTAAATCTAACATGGGACCAGACCCCGGACGAGATTGAAGTGGACGTGGTCCAGGGAACCTCGGGTGAGTTGGGGGACATCATGATACAGAACGTGGGCAACATGATCATACTTCTGGAGGTCCTGGAATTCGGTCTGATAGCACCTCTCATAACCCCCAACGTCACCCAGATGACAATTGGAATAGGTGACACAGAACACATAGGAATAAACTATTCCGTGCCCTCCTTCGATACAGTAAGAGAATACAGCGGGTACCTGCGTACTTACAACGACACGGCGGACCCAACCACCAGGGAGACCTCGCTGTCCATGACCATCCATCCTTTATTCGTGGACATCCTGCAGCCCACCCAGGCATCGCCCTACCTGCGGGTCTCCCCCGGAGACAACCTGACTGCAAATGTGGACGTCACCTATTCCGGTTCCAACGTCACCTTCGGACTGCTGTGGAACATTACCCTTTCGAATGAGAGCTCTTCGGTCAATGCGAACATCAGCAGCTATAATTATTATTCTGACGGCGGCTACTGGAGGATCAACTTCACCGCTCCTAACATCAGCAAGGAGAGGGGATACGACCTCACCGCAGATGCGATATACCCGATGCATGGCATAAACCTCGCCGACACCGAAGAGAAGGCGGTCATATACATAGACGAGACCCCGCCGGATGTCGTGATAGACATGGACGACAGGGTACCGGTGAACGACACCGCCAGGATAAGGGCCAACGTAACCGATCCCGGGGGAGCGGAGAACGCGAGCGTGACCATAACCACACCCTCCAATCACAGCACCAGCGCGAACATGACGTTCATCTTGAAGACGGATGATCTTTATGTCTTCGGTTTCAATTACACCAACACCTCCGAGTCGGGCATGTACATGGTGAACGTAACCGCCTGCGACAAGAGCGGAAACTGCAATTCCTCCAACAAGACGTTCGAGATATATCCCGCGGTTATATTGGCAGGAGAGAGCATAGACATCGCCCCGGTGACGGACGACGTTGTGGACATGAACTTCCTGCTCTACGGGGACTTGGAGACGGGCCCTCTGTTTTTCAACATAAGCACGAATTCCACCGACGGGACGTACAACGAGACCATCGATGCGAGATACTACGATATTCGGATGAACGTGTGGAACGAGACTATATACCTGCTGGACTCGGCGCTCTTCAGTGACATGTACAATCCCATTCTCTTCGGGAACCTCCCGACCCAGTACCTGGGGCCCGGCGCTCTTAGAGGGTTCGCGGTCAACAACAAATTCAACTATTCTATGGGGAAGATGGTGCTTGATTATTCCGCGTATCCCGACACCTCGGTCACGACGCTCGGAATATATAACTGCAAGATAGACTGGTCAGTCAACGATTCGATCCAACTTCTGAACGTGTGCAACGACACCTGGAACAGGACGGATGCCAGCGAAATCCTCATAAACACCACGGATTCGACCCTGACATACAACACCACCGATCTTGACGGTGTATACATACTGGCCCAGTTCATATGCGGCGACGGGAGATGCGATACTGATTACGGTGAATCCAACGCTAACTGTCCCCAGGACTGCCCGACCGGACCCGGGGAAGAGGAAGAGGAGGAGGGCGGAGGCGAAGGAGCCGCCCCAGGAGCCGGTGCAGGGGCAGGGGCAGGCGCGGGTGCGGCCATCGCACCGCCTACCGGAGCCGGCGCGAGGGTTCCCGTTGACATAGATTCGACTCTCATATTCGTCACGCTCAAGCCGGGGGAGCATGAGATACATTCCATCGACATCACCAACAACCTCGGGCAGGACATGGAGGTCACTTCCAGTGTCACCGGGAACGTCTGGGAGCTGGTGCAGATAGAGAAGCCGGTGTTCACCGTGGAGGGGAAATCGACCCATGTCGTAAAGGTGAAGCTTTACACACTTCCCACCACCCAGGAGGGCATATATACCGGGGACATAGTCATGAAGGTCAAGGACAGGAACATCACTCACGTCACCCCGGTCACCATAAAAATAGAGAAGCCCGAGGAGCCGCTTCTCGACGTCAACGTCAAGACGCTAACCAAATCGGTGGAGCCGGGAGGGAACCTGAAGTTTGAGGTGACGCTACTCAACATGGGGCCGACAGCGACGGTGGAGGACATAGTGGTGAATTACGAGGTCCGCGGGCTGGAGAACGACGTCCTCATAGTGAGGAACAAGGAGACGCTCGCTGTGGAAAGCGTCAAATCCTTCACCAAGAAGATATTCATCCCCGAGGATGCCCCTCAGGACAGGTACGTGGTGGAGGTAAACGTGAGCTACTGGTACGGGAAGAAGTCGGCCTATGCGGTGGATTCGTTCGACATACTCATGGTTCCCGCTCCGGTCCGCCTGCTCAGGATGGTGTTCATGAGCTGGATAACGTATGCAGTAGCGTTCCTGGCCATACCCGCGATATACCTGGGCAGGAGATTCTGGATAATGTACAAACTCAAGAAAAAGAAGAAGACCAAGTATGTCTTCCCGCTGGACATGAAGAAGCTTCCCCAGAAGGGAACTCACACCATACCCATAGGAAAGATAGCCGAGACGGACGTGACCGCCTACTTCGACACGAGAGCCCTCATGATGCATTCGCTGGCAGCGGGAGCGACGGGAGCGGGCAAGTCCGTTTCAGCAATGGTCATTGCAGAGGAGCTCCTGAAGAGGAAGATACCCATAATAGTTTTCGACCCCACCGCCCAGTGGACCGGCTTCATAAAGAGGTGCCAGGACAAGCGCATGTTCGAACTCTATCCGAAATTCGGCATCAAGCCGGACGATGCAAGGAACTTCAAGACCAACATACTGCTGGTGACCGACCCAAAGATGGAGGTGGACATACAGAAGTACAGGAAACCCGGTGAGATAACCGTTTTCGTGATGAACAAAATGGAGCCGACCGAGATAGACAAGTTCGTGAGAAAGACCGTGTCCTCCGTATTCAAGGCATCGCTTCCGGAGGAGAAGGAAATAAAGCTCCTTCTGGTGTACGACGAGGTCCACCGCCTGCTTCCCAAATACGGAGGCAAGGGCGGTTATGTGGCTCTGGAGCGTGCCTGCAGGGAGTTCCGTAAGTGGGGCATAGGCGTGTTCATGATATCCCAGGTGCTCATGGACTTCAGGGGAGCTATAAGGGCGAACATAGCGACCGAGATACAGCTGAGGACCAAATACGAGGGCGACATAGGAAGGGTGAAGAAGAAGTACGGGACTGACTACGCATCCAAGGTGGTCAAGATGACCACGGGGACCGCACTCATGCAGAACCCGGCATACAACGAGGGTAAGCCATATTTCGTTTCGCTCAGGCCGCTTCTCCACGACACCGGAAGGCTGACGGACAAGGAGATAAAGAACTACGTGGAGGTGAATGAGGACGTGGAGAAGATAGAGAAGATGATCGAGGGCATGAAGGCCAAGAACGTGGACACCACTGACATAGAGCTTGAGTTCAACCTGGCCAGGGACAAGATGAAGGCCGGCCAGTTCGACATGGCCAAGAGCTACATAGAATCGCTGAAGAACCGCCTCAACATGTGATTCCGGAGACCGGAAAGGCGGGATATAAAAAAACGAGGAAACAATTATCAATATGGCGGGGGAGAAAGGGGTGAAGGAAAAGGAGAAGAAAGAAAAGGAAGCTCCGAAGGGCTCGGATGAGCTGGAGGAGCTGAAGCGCGAGAAAGAAGAAATAGAGACACTCCTCTCTTCTCTGGAGGACGCTTATTATGAGGCCACCATACTGGAGGACGACTACAAGGACATAAAGAACAAGAACACGGCCAAGCTCGATCAGATAAACAGGAGGATAAAGTCCATCCAGAAGGAGAGGGAAAAGAGGATCGCCGAGGAGAGGAAGAAGGCCATAAAGGACGTCAAGAAGGGCGCCTCCGAGCCGCCTCCGGCGGCCGCCGGAAATAAACCGGCCCCGGCATCCGCTGCTTCTGCCGCACCTGCTCCGGTGCCGAGGACCCCGGAAAGATCGCCGGAGAAGAAGGAACCGGCTATCGACGTGGGGAAGATAGAAACGGACATGACCAACCGGTTCAAGGAGGTGGTTTCCGACCTGAGCGCCAAGATAGGGGAGAAGGACGCGGACGAGATAAAGAAGAAGCTGGAGAGGTTCAACATAGACATGGAGAAGATGAAAGCGGCGGTTGAGAGCGTGAAGGAGATGAGGAAGGTGGACAGCGAAAAGGTGCAGAGGGCCATGGAGAACATAGCCGAGCTGAGATCAATAATATTCCAGAGAGAGACCATGATGAAGAATTACGAAACCAAGATACAGAAGATGTCAGACGTGGTCTCCCAGATAGAGCCGGAGAAGATAATCAGCGAGATGGGAAAAAAGGACAAGGAGATATCCAGCCAGTCCATCAAGATAGACAAGCTAGAGGGCAAGCTCCAGAGCATAGACGAGATACTAAAGCGCCTCAGGAACGTCATAACCAACATAGGGAGTCTGGAGAACATGGTAAACATGGGCAAGGAGAGCACGGAAAAGCTCATGGAGATGAAGAACGTCCAGACCAACATACAGAAGCTTTCCGACAAGATACACGGCCTCTACGCGGACATGTCCGGGAAGATGGAGGAGTTCGACATCTACAAGAGGAAGCAGGACAGGTACGAGTCCATGGTAGATTCCCTCACCACCAGCGTGGATGAGATGAACAAGAAGCTCGAGAATTTCGCCACCAAGGAGGACCTGGAGGCGGTCAAGGTTTCCGCGCCCGCCGCCGCGGAGGGCGGGGGCTCCGAGATGGAGAAGCTGAAGAACGAGAAATCAGAGATAGAGAGCCTTCTGAAGTCGCTGGAGGAGGGCTATAAGTCCGCGGTAATACCCAAGAAGGAATACGAGAAAACCAAGAAGATAAACATGGCCAAGCTCAGGGAGATTGACGAGAAGATAAGCAGTCTTTCCTCGGGGTCTGGCAGGCCATCCCCGGAGAAAAAGGCCGCGCCTTCTGAAAAGGCCCCTGAAGAAGCTGCAAAAAAACACGGTTCTCTGAAGGGACTGGAGAAGGCTTACAAGAAGGGCCTTATTTCCAAGAGGGCTTACGAGAAGGCAAAGAAGATAATGTCAAAAAAAGGATGATATGGTGCTGAGAAAGGATTTTTTGATGATGATATTGGTATTATCAGTCATCAGTGTATATCTTTTTTCCTCTTCCCTCTCCCAGCAGGGGAGTTTCGGTTGGTGGGACACCGAATGGACCTACAGGGTCGGTCTGGAAATAAATTCCACCGGATACGACAGACTAAACTGGCCGGCTGAGTACCGTCTCAATTTCACCTCCCTTCTGGAGGATTTCAACGATACCGGCGAATTCGACATAAACAGCACCATGGTCATAGAATACGGGTCAGGAGGCACGGCCATTCAGGAGGTACCGTTCCAGTTCGATGAAGGCGAAGGTTTCAATTCCTCCGGAAATGCTGTGGGGACGATCGTGTTCCTGATGAACGGTTCGACTGCTGCGGACGAAAAAAGATATTATTTCGTCTACTTCGATGTCACGGACAACGGGCCCAAGGATGCCGCCAGTTATACCACTGATCTGAAAATAAACTACACCTCCCATGAGGAGTTCAACGTCAACAACTCCCTTATGAGATATTATGTGGACACCCAGAGGGGAGAAAACACGTCCGGCCTTTACAGGGTTCAGGGAGCCAGCCCCCCCGCCTACAACGACATATTCGGAGTTCCCGGATCCGGGGAGAGGACCATAGAATACGTAATGTATTCGGACGGCACAAACAATCTCTCCTTCGACTTCAGGGACAACTTCACCGTGCTGTATGAGGGACCGATAAGGATAGTGGTGGAACAGGAGGGAAACGAGACCTACTGGAACGACCCGGACAACCAGACCGGTGAGGGGAGGATGAAAAAGAGATACACCTTTTATTCAAACCTTTCCTGGCTGAAGCTGGAGCAGAATTTCACCAACATGGGCGGCAGTAACATAACCAGGGAATCTCCCGGACCCGGCGCTGTGATACTGGATGCCTACAGGGCGCTGGGGGGAGGATACCTTAACAACGGGAATTCCACCGACCCCGGCTCGTGGGCATGGGCTGCCGAGTCCTTCGCCTCATGGGATTTCGGGATAATAAACGTCAACGAAAGCATCCCGGATTTCTACGCGGGGAACTTCCCCTCCGCCGACAGGATAGGAATCGCCCTCGATCCGGTGAACGTGACTCCCGGGGGTTATATATATGAGAAGTCCGTTCTGAGGTTCAACGACACCCAGGGTGACGAGAATTTCGTCAAGGACCTGAGTAACAGGCTCGTGAATCCCTTGAACATAACCATGCTCGAGACCGAGAGGATCACGGTCCAGATAGACGGAAGGGCCTATTTCAACGGGACCAACGTGACATACTTCAACAGGAACGAAACGGTGATAATAGCCGGGAATATCACCTCCGATCCGTACAATCTCACTAAAAAGGTCAACGCCACGGTAGACAGGGGAACTCCCGGTACCGGTGATGACCTTGAGATGATCATGCATGATGACGGAACCCATTACGACAACCAGTCGGGAGACCATATGTATACGAATTACTTCAACCTCTCGAATTACGATACCGCCGGTCCGTGGAACATAACCATAACGTCTTATGACGACAACTGGCTGACTCTCAACGAAGAGGTATTCACGATACAGGTTACTGACGAATATTACGTCAACACGACGGTTTTGAATGAATACGGACTCACCAACAGGCTCGTCAACGCCACGGTCGAAGTGAAGAACTACAGAAAGGATATCCCCATACCCGGGGCCACCGTAAACTGCTCGGTGAATTCCCCCCATGTGGACGACATAACCATACATGATAACGGGGACGGCACCTACGGCGTTAATTTCACCGCCCCCCCGAACGCTTCTTCCTACACACTGAACTGCAGCGCCTCCAAGAACAACAACACCGGATGGGGCACGGACCAGTTCACCTGCGAATCCCCATATACCTACATATCCCTGACATCCGATCCCGATAACTACACAGTAACAAAGGTGACCTGGGAGGACAACGAGAGCTTCAACATAACGGTGAATGCCACAAACCTGATGAACGGGAGCGCTTTTGACGTTAACATTTCACTGGGATTTCCCGGAAACAACTTTACTGCGGATTCCCAGAACAAGTCATGCGGGGACGTGCCGATATCGACCCACTGCGAGAAGAATTTCACCATAACGGCGCTCGGGGGGACGCCTGCAGGAAATTATTCAATAAACATTTCCGTGGACTGGGTGAATTACGATTCGACCACGGACACTAACGGCACAATCCTCAACGTTACCGTCAATCCCAACGTCACGCTTTCGCTTTCAAGATACGATCTCACCGGAATGATCGGGAGAGGTAAGCCACTCGCCAATTCAAACAACTTCACCGTATATGCGAGCGGTAACGCCCCCCTGACTGATATCAATTACACCATATCCGGATTCGGCTCCAACTTCACCTTTGAATTCGACCCGGTCGATATACCTTCGATAGACGAGGGGGACGGATACGAAGTGAGGATCCTCTCCAATGTCACGGCCGGGCATTCACCCGGCTTCTATGACGGAATCATCAACGTGACTTCGGGGAATGACGGTTACAGGACAATAAACCTGACC
Source organism: uncultured archaeon (assembly GCA_964441265.1). Lineage (GTDB taxonomy): Archaea > Aenigmatarchaeota > Aenigmatarchaeia > QMZP01 > QMZT01 > JAFGDH01. Next base: position 147,121 of record CAYYKJ010000003.1, on the reverse strand, counting down.
GTGGTGGTCTCAGGAACGAACATGAGCATAAACCTGAGCGATAATAATTTCACGGCAGATGAAATTTCTTACTATGATGACCAGAACTTTTCCCTGTACGTGATTACAGAGAATCTCGGAAACGTGACCGCATATTCTTCCAACATAACGCTGAGCTATTCCTCCACCAACATAACCGCTAACACCAGTTATCATGACTGCGGCAACGTGACAAAGGGCTCTAACTGCTCGGTGCCTTTTGAGATAATAGTCGAGGAGGGGACCCCGCCCGGGGACTATTACGTCAACGTGACCTCTTACTGGACCGACCCGGGAGAAGGAATCGGGTCGAACATGAGCCAGATTTACATAAACGTCACTTCCAGACCCGTTTACAATGTCATGCAGGACTCTGTGAGCGGCAACGTCACCCACGGACAGGAGAACTACTTGGACTTCTTCATACTGAACAACACCGGAAACTATTACGTCTACAACATCACGTTCAGCGTCGCGAACATCACGGATGATTTAAACGTCACGTTCGATGCGCCCGGCGTGGACACATTGAACCCGGGGGAAACGAGGGGGGTTGATATAAACGTGGATGTGCCCCTCGGCTATCAGCCCGGAATTCATAGCGGTGTCGTCAACGTGACCAGCAACAATGCGGGCTACCATGAAATCAATCTGACCATAATGGTGTCGAATACGAGAACATGGACGATGACCCCCTCGTATTGCGAAAAGGTCATGACCCCCCCGGCAGGGAACATGTGCAACGTGACCATAAACAACACGGGAAACGTTCCCATAAACTTCACCATAGACCCGAACACCGACCCGGATAACATGGCCAATTACACCTGGACCAACGTCACGGATTTCGAGGTCAAGAACCTTTCCTCCTACGCATTCGCACTGAACTATAACGCCACCGGCGCTCCGCTGGTCTTTTATTACACGAACTATACTGTATCCGGGGAACAGCCGGAATCCGATCCCTCCTCGAGGACACTCCAGGCGGTTCTCAATCCCTTCGTGAAGCCCGACATTTCCTATGCCATAATCCCCAACCAGACAGAGCAGACCGGGGACATCTTGATACTCGCCAACGTCACAGACCATTCCATGGTCGGGGTGAAGACGATGTACGTCAACGTGACGACCCCGGAGAACATAACCCTCCAGAGGGACATGAATTATATGGGCTTCACGATCAACAACTCGAAATACGTGTTCTTCTATCAGCTGGAATACCCGAATGACATAAACCACGGTACATGGGGAAACACGACGGTGACGGGGAGCTATGAAGTCGCTCTTCATGCTGTGGACAACGAGGACAGGGAAAGGACGGTCAGCGACGAATTCATTGTGCACAACAAGCTGTTTACTGATGTCTCAGTGGGGGATTATTATCAGGGTGACATAGGTTCTATCCAGTTGTACAGTCATGAATATTTCGGATACCCGCTCGGGGGGACCAAAGTGAACGTCACGCTGGAGGATCCGGAAGGGAATGACGTGAGCCATTACATGTGGACAGGCAATTCCGTGACCACGGGCTCCAACGGGCAGGGCGGAATCATGATGCTCATACCATCGGATGCAGCCGAGGGCAATTACACTGTGACCAAGAATTCCTCCTACATGGACGGATACATAAACGACACCATATACAATTCCACGGTCAGCCATTTCCGGGTGAAGGGAGACACGGAGTTGACCGGAAAGATCGACGTCCAGGACATGACGGCTAGGGGAGGGTTCATGACCATAAGCGCCATAGTACTGGACCACGGGAACTACACTGACCCCGACGAGATCGACACGACCATATATTACACCTCCGGTTACAGCCCCCAGATATGGAGGGAGCTCACCATCGACAACATGAGCAGCTCCAATCCCGGCTTCTGGTCGTACAGCGAGTTCCTGGGGGAGAGCGTGGCCACGGGGCCTTATCTCGCCGTTATGAGGACCGAATACAATGACGAGGAATCATGGGACATGAAGGCCTTCCGCATCGTCTCCGGAGGTCCCTATCACGTTAGCGTCGACATGCTTGAATACGAGGTGTGCCAGGCGGACATGGTGGATTTCGTCATAACCATTACCAACGAGGGGGAGGTGGCTACTGAGAACCTGGTGGAGTTCTGGATATCAGACGGCAACAAGACATGGTCCTACAGTTCCGTCTCTGAGAAGGTGGAGGGCGGAGACACAGAGAACCTGACGGAAAGCCTTCCCATCACCTCTTACCAGCCCGTCGGGCAATACGCGCTCAACGTCAAGCTAACCTATGACCAGAACAACAGCCTTTACTCCACGGCGAACACGAGCTTCTCCGTAGTCGAGTGCGCTCCCGAACCGCCTCCGGCTCCTCCTGCCCCGGGCGGACCATCTGGTCCTTCGGCCCCGCCGGCAGCTCCGGGAGAGGTCGCGGTGGGAGAGCCCCAGATAGAAATCACACAATTCCCCCAGGAGATAGGGATAGAGTCCGGACAGACCAAGTACCCCACCGTGACCGTGAAGAACACGGGTAACGTCACGGTTTACAACGTCACCCTCAAATTCAGGAGGTTCCCCTCTCCATGGTTCGAGATCACCCCCGAAAAAGTGGATGAGATAAGGAAGGGGGAGGAGGCAACATTCTCAGTGAAGCTTTCCATGCCCGTTTCCACCGAGGCAAAGGAATACATAGGAAGCCTCATCGCCTATGCACCCAACCAGACCAGCGACGAGAAGACTGTTTCAATAACCGTTTTCGGCTCCAGGGAAGAACTCATAGAATGGGAGATAGAGAGGCTCAAGAAGGCGCTCCAGGAACTGGAGGTCGATGTGGGAAGCGCCAAAAAGATGGGAAAGGATGTTTCGGAGATCGAGCCCCTTCTGGACAACATAAGGAATTCCATAAGAGATGCTGAAAGGTATCTTTCCGAGAAAAGATACGACGATTCCCTGGAGGCGGTGTTCGTGGGATGGAAGTTCATCGACAGGGCAAGGAACCTTCTTTCCGAGGCGCCATTCGTGGAAATATTGCTGGTGACAAGCTTCCCTCCCTGGCTGATAATACTGCTTACCGTCCTGATCTGTGCAGTGGTCTTCCTGTTCTTCTTCGCCAAGAAAATGAAGAAGGCGGCGGAAGAGCTCTTCAAGCTGCAGGCCTCCGGGACTCCCAAGCCCAAGACCGTGACCTCCGAGAAGATAGAGGAGAAGGAATCCATTCTCAAGGAAAAGGAGAAGGCCCAGAAGGTCCTGAATCTTGTGGAGAAGGAGCATGAGGAGGGAATCATATCCGAGAAGGCGTACAACGACCTGAAGAGCAGGAACCAGAAGAAAATCAAGTCCCTGGAGAATTCCCTCAAAAAAATCGGATAATTTATACTGGATAAATAGTATAGATATATAAATTTTTAGTGATTTTTTTCCCGATTTTAACAAACGACTAATGTTCATTTTCGGGGGGTCAGCCGATTTTTTCTGAAATTTTTAGTATAAAGGTAACATATCGATTTCAGTTATCTTCAAAATCACGAGTGTAAAAGCTTATAAAGTGGCTCATAGTATATTTATACAAGAAAAAATGATCTTTTATGACAAAGGCGACGCTTACCGGTTATAAGAACTTCTGGCTGGTGTGGATAAATTGCGCCAGCAGGAAGGACGGGATGTCCCTTTTCAGCATACAGACAAAATGGGGCATAAAGACCAACTATCTTTACCACAACGAGTCCGGCCTCGGAAAACCCCTTTTCAAGTGCATGATAGAGGACGGATACATAACGAAGAGCGGAAAATACCTGAAGCCCAAGTTCGACTGGATACCCAAATACATAAAGAACAGGTATGCGCAGCCCGAGAGGATAGAGAGCCCTGGGCAGTGGCTGCCGAATGATCTGGTGAGGGTCAAGTGGGAAGAGGTTCAGAAGTTCATAGAGAAATATCACGACACCCTTTTCGACCTGAGAAAAATAAGGATACTCTACAGGAACGACAGGGATGTGCTGGGTAAATACGGGTCAGACATATTCACAGACATATTCCTTTTCGTGCTCTTCTCCAATCTCATGTCCTTGACCAAGAAATACAGGGCTGAGGTCGTGATCAGGATAATATCCACTCTAATTTCCATTTCCTCTGAAAAGAACCTGATAAATTATATGTTCAGGCTTAACCGGGAATTCAAGGAGATAAAGGACTTCCCCATGGTCGTGAGGAACGAGAACGAGCTCTCCAGGATACTCTGTGACCTGAAATGGTAGATAATGAAAGCGGGGAAATATATTATAAACCAGAAATTAAATTAAATCATTGGGTGAGAAATTGACAAGGGTTATAGGGATAGTCTCCGGCAAGGGGGGTGTTGGGAAAACCACAGTGGTTGCCAACCTGGGCTCCGTCCTCGCCTCGGAATACAAGAAAGATGTCGTGATAATAGACACCAATATATCCACCTCCCACCTCGGCCTCTATCTGGGCATGTATTACTGCCCCGTGACCCTGAACCAGGTCCTCAAGGAAGAGGTCAAGATACACGAGGCGCTTTATGATTATCACATCTCCGGCCTGAGGGTCATACCCGCTTCCCTTTCTTACAACGACATGAAGGGGGTGGACATAGCGAAGCTGAAGCACGTCATAAAGGAGCTTTTCGGCAAGACCGACATAATACTGCTCGATTCCGCCCCGGGGCTGGGGAGGGATGCCATGGCCACGCTCCAGGCCAGCGACGAGGTCATATTCATAAACACACCCTTCGTTCCCTCCACCATGGACATAATAAAATGCCACCAGGTCGCCAATGACATCGGCACCAAGGCTTTGGGCGTCGTGCTCAACATGGTGGGCAAGGAAAAATACGAACTCAGTCAGCAGGAGATAGAGCAGCTGGTGGAGCTCCCCATAATCTCCAAGATACCCATGGACAAGAACATACTAAAGAGCCTCGCCCTGAAGGTCCCCGTTGTTCTTTACAACGAGAATTCCCCTTCAGGAAAGGAATTCAAGAAGCTCGCCGGAAAACTGCTCGGTATCGAATACAAGTCCCCCGGGCTGGTGGAATCCTTCCTGAGACTTTTCGGTGTAGGGAAGAAGAAGGAGAAAGAAGTCATAACCAGGGACGAGATAAACAGGATTATCTAGTGTCCCCGGAATGTGGATATTTATAAATCAGTTAGCTTTAGATTAAGTATAAGTAGTCACAGTCAATATAGTATGTTCATATAATAAGGTCCGCAAATAAGAGGGGTGTCCATGGCAAAGGATAAAGGTTCTTCAGAGCTCAGCGGTGTCGGCGCTCTTGACAAGGGAATGGAAGATTCTTCGGACAAGGCCGATGGAAATAACGACGCAAAGAAAAAACTCGAGGAACAGCAAAAAAAAATCAAGGAACTGGAGAGCGAGAAGGAGGAATTGTCCGACGTGATAGAGGAAATGTCGTCAAGTTCTGCGGATGAGCCCGATCCGCCCGCGAAATCACCGCCCCCTCAGCAGTCCAGGCAGCCGCAGCCACCTCCGCCGGCCGGACCGGACGTCAAGGCTGCGGTGGATGGCATAGAAAAGAAGTTCAATGATCAAATGAAGGCGGTAAACGAGAGCATAAAGAGCATAAGCGAAAAGATCGAGAAGGGGGACAAGAAATCGGGCGGTGCGGACGTCAGGAAGATTGTTTCTAAGATGCAGGAATCCACCGATGATAAGATAAGCGCCCTGGAAGGAACGCTGAAAGACCTTTCCGAAAAGGTTTCCGCCCCTCCGGCGCCTCCCACCAAGGGCGGTGAGGACGTCTCCAAGGGACTTTCTGCATTCGGGGAGACAATGGATTTTAAAGATGAACTCATACAGGTGAAAAACAGCGTAAGAAGGCTGAAGGAGGACATGGACAGCTTCAGGGAGACCACCGAGACCAAGATATTGAGGCTCAATGACCAGGCAAAAGAGATAGGAAAGCTCTCCAACCTCGAGGAGAGGGTGGAATTCCTTAACGAGAAGTTCGGGCCGGAAAACATAGAGAAACTCAACAACCTTGTCATTTCTGCCAGGGAGCTGGAGGAGAAGGTGATCCCGAAGATGATAGACAGCAAGATGGGAGAAAAGGTAGTACCTTTATACAAAAAAGTGGAGAGGATGAAAGACAATCTGGTTTCTGAAAACAAGAAGCTTTCCTCCACCACGAACCAGGTATCAAAGATGAAAACCGGCTTCAAGGAGATTGAAAATATACAGGAAAGGCTCTCGAAAATGGAAGAAGAGAAGAAAGAGCTTTCCGAATCCCTGAAGGACAAGGACTCGGAACTGAAGGACCTGATAGACAAGAGGGGGCAGGAAGAAAAGGAACTGGGCAGAGAAATGGGCGAGAAGATAAATGCCCTGAGAGATTCCATTCAGAAATCCATGAAGGAACAGGTGGGGGATCTGTTCAAGGACTTCTCCGAATCAAAAATAGCCGAGCTGGAGGACAAGTCCACAAAGAATCTGGTCATAGCCAAGGAACAAGTCAATGATATGATTTCCAGAATAACCAAACTGGAGAACTATTTCAGGCCCACGCTGAAACTCATTGACGACCGTCTGGGAGAGATGGAGGAAAGGGTGAATGAATTCGAGGATCAGCAGAAGGATTTCGGCGAGGAGATGGATGAGTCCATAAAGAGCAAATTCAAGGAAGTGGTGGATTCCAGGCTCGATGACATGGAGAAGAACATGATGAAGATGGTGAAGAGCAACAAGGACAACGTTGACTCGATAGATTCGAAATTCTCCCAGTTCGAGGACGTGGTGAACCCCACCATAAAGATGTTCGGGGATCAGCTTAACAAGTTCGAGAGCAGTGTGGAGAAATTCAAGGGCAATCAGGATGATTTCAAGGACAGCATCACGGGCATGAAGAGCGACCTGGGGGATCTTCAGGAGACGGTGAGGTCTCTGACCGGCATGAAAGGACTCGTGGAGAGGATCGAGAACAAGACGGGGGAGATAGACGAGATAAAGGAGGCCGTGAGGGAGGTCAAGAGGAAGTCAAACAGCGACAAGAGGGAGCTGCTTTCCGACATATCCGGCATAAACAAGGGACTCGATTTCCTCAACGCGCTCGGCAAGGACACCAACCAGCACAAGAAGGCCATAGGCGAGATCAGGGAGAACATATCGGACATCAACGGGAAAATCAAGACCCTTAAGGCCCAGTTCGACAACGTGATCACCAGGAGCCTTCAGGAGAGGAGGGAGATGATGGAGGCCTCCAGGAAGCAGAAAGATCAGATTAACGGAATTCTGAAGGAGCTGAAGAATCTATGAAGGAGCTGAAAGAGATTCAGAGCAGGCTGGGCAAACTGAAGAAGGACAAGGAATACCACAAGGAGATGATAGAGTCCCTCAAGAACGAGAAGGGCACGCTTTCAGAGAGGAACCGGGCGCTGGCCGAGAAGCTGAAGGATGCGGCCGGGGCTTACAGCGAGGCGGGTCAGAAGCTGACCGAGTTCGTCGATACACAGATAAAGCCCATAAAGAAGAAGCTCGATGATTTTGATTCCAACATAACAGAGATACGGGGTCACCAGAAGGCGCTGATGGACGGCCTGGCCAAGATAGACGAGTTCAAGGGCATGATAAGTGAAATACGCAGCGGTGTCTTCAAGAACGAGAAGACCCAGGCCAAGTTCGAATCCATGCTGAAGAGCCTGCAGGAGCAGGACGATGAACTTCTCAAGAGGGTAGTTTCACTCGAGTCCGGCAAGGAGGACGCCGATGAGGTAAACCGGAAAATAAAGGAGACCCACGCGGGCCTCGACGAGAGCATAAAGGAGATGAAGGAATTCATCCAGGAGATGAGGAAGAATTCTGCGGACGAGATAAGCAATATCAAATCCGACGTGGGAAAGACTCTCAATCTCATACAGACCGACGTTGAGAAGAAGGACACAAAGAAGGAGAAGTTTATACACAGGATGATTACCAATCTCCATGCCAGTCTCGACGAGAGGCTGGATAACATTTCCGGGGATTTCGAGAAGAGACTCAAGGAAGACGAGGAGAAGATGGCGGGGATGGGCAAGGAGTTCGGGAAGGCGCTGGGGAACTTCAAGAAGGAGATGGACAGCCACTCGGAAAAGGAAGAGAGGCACGTGGAACTCATGTACAAAAAACTCGAAAAGGAGATGAAGTCCGCCATGAAGGAGGCGTACGAGAACTTCAGCAGCAACGTAAGCGACGTCCGGAAGGGACTCGAAGACACCAGGAAGGACATGGAAGGCCTCTCCGAGAGACTGGACAGTAAGATAGAGGAGTCCGAAAACGCGAAGAAGGGGGAGGTAGACAAGGTCGTCAAGGAGTTCCTGGTGGTCAAGGGCCAGGCGGAGGAGAACCTCAAGGAGATGGGCAAGGAGATAGAGAGGTTCTCCGAGAAGGGAGAGAAGATCAGGGAGGACATAACGAGGGACGTTCTGGAAGAGGTCGGAAAGTGGATCAAGATGAACGAGAAAAAGACCGGAGACATAGAGTCCGGCGTAAAGAAGACGCTTGATGATTTCAACAGGAAAATTGAGAAGAAGGAATCCGAATCCAGTGAGAGGTTCCAGAAGGCCGTGGAGAACATCAGGTCCGCCCTTTCGGAAAGGCTGGACTCCGCAGTGAAGGAGGTCGACAAGAAGCTCGACGGCGTCTCCGGGAGCGCTGACGAAAGGATTGCCAGGGCGGAGAAGGAGATCGATGGCTTTCGGAAGAAGATGGAGGGAGAGGAAGCCGAAAGAGAGAAGGGAATGCAGGCCGCCTTCGAGGGGATGAAGGAGAAAATAGACAGCAGATTCGGTGAGATAGAGGAGGAAGAGGACCAGAAGATAAAAGAGTTCAGGGATGAGGTCGACTCACTGAAGGACAGCCTCGGAGAGATGTCATCCCTCATAGACAAAAAGATAGAGGAGGCCGAGAGCGCCAGGAGAGGCGAGGTAGACAAGGTCGTCAAGGAGTTCCTGGTGGTCAAGGGCCAGGCGGAGGAGAACCTCAAGGAGATGGGCAAGGAGATAGAGAGGTTCTCCGAGAAGGGAGAGAAGATAAAGAAGGAGATAGTTAATAATGTTTCTTCCCGGCTTGGAGAAAAGATGGAGGAGATCAACGACAGGGTCAATTCCAAGCTGGATTCCGTGGACAAGAAGATGGAAAGCCAGGAGGAAATAGTGGATTCCAGGATCGCCAAGTTCCGTGATGCTTTCGATGACAAGCTGGAAAAAGCAGTTGACAGCTTCGGGGAAAAATTCGAGTCCGTGAAGTCAGAGCTTGACGTGGAGAGGAAAGGCCTTGGGAGCATATCCAAGCTGATAGAAAGGGAGGTCAAGAAGTCCAGCGGGGCCCAGGAGGAGAGGTTCAAGAAGATGATGGAAGAGGTCAGGTCCGCCAAGGGCGAGGTAGAGGACAGGATGAAGCTCCTGGACGATCAGATAGACAAGTTCATGGAGATAAAGGACGGAATCGGGGAGGACATGGAGAAACTCTCGGATTCCCTGAGGAAAGAGGTGGAAAGGTCGACAAGGGAAATCTCCAGGGAATTCGATCTCAGGGTTAAAAAATCAGAGCATTCTGCGGAGAAAAAAATAGAGAAACTCAACTCAAAGCTCGACAAATTTTCGAAGGCGCTCTCCCGGACGGAGGAGGAGCAGTCCGGAATGGAAGATCTCCTGAGGAAGCTGAGTGATTGATATGAACAGGTTCCAGGTTCTGGGAGAAAAGATAGAGCAGATGAAAAAGGAGAGAGATGAGTGGAAAAGAAGGTACCAGAAGCTCTCCAAGGACATGCTTTCCTCAATCCACGGGAACTCGCAGAAGCTGGAGGACCAGTCACTGGAGATACAGAAAATCAAGAAAGAGGACAGGGAATCCGAGAAGTATTCGGATAAGCTGAAGGCCGAACTGGAATCCATGAGGCAGAAGCTCTCCAAGGAAATGCTATCTTCTATTGAAGAGAACGCAAAGAGACTGGAGAGCCAGTCCCTGGAGATAAAGAAAATAAGGAAGGGGGAAAAATCCTCAGAAAGTGCCTTAAGCAAGCGTCTGGACAAGCTCCGGGGGGACATGGACTCCATGAGAGAGAAGCTCTCCAAGGACGTAGTCACTTCAATCCAGGATAACGCCAGCAGGCTGGAGTCCCAGTCCGTGAGGATAAAGGAAGTGAAAAAGGGAGACAATGCGTCCGGAAAGGACCTGAGCAAGGATATCGACAAGCTGAAAAACGAGCTGGATGGGCTGGGGCAAAAGCTCTCCGGGGACGTACTCGCCTCCATTTATGAAAACTCCAAAAAACTGGAGGCCCACGCCCAGAAGATACAGGAGATAAAAAAAGAGGACAAATCTTCTGACAGAGACCTGAGCAAGGATTTTGCCGGACTTAAAAAAGAACTTGATGGTTTGAGGCAAAAACTCTCCGAAGACGTTTTATCTTCTATAAAGAACAATTCCCAGAGTCTGAAGAACCATTCACTGGATATGCAGAAAATCAAGAAGGCAAATGAATCCTCGAAAAAGGCCTTTGATGAACACATGGGGAAGTTCAAGGAAGAGCTGGAAGGTGTGCGGCAGAAGCTTTCCGGGGATGTATCATCTTCGATAGAGAAGAACTCCAGCAGGCTGGAGGCTCAGTCCCTGGAGATACAGGAAATCAAGAAGGACGACAAGTCTGCCGAGCGGGATCTGAGAAAGGGTCTCAACAGGCTTGGCAGGGACTTCGGCAACATAAAGGAGTCCTTCAAGAAGGTTTACAACAGCCAGTCCACACTCGACAAGAAAATAGCGAAGCTCAGGGAGGAAATCAAAAACGTGAGGAAGCCCTCCGACGACCTGAAGAACGATCTTCTGAACCTGAAGAAAAATCTGGAGAGCGAATCCAGGGTGATCAAGGAAAAGGTCGACATGGAACTCGAGAGGGTTATGAATGAGAAGAAGGAACTCCACAAAAAGGTCGAGGAGGCCAAGGCGGACAACGTGGAGATGAAGAAGGGCTTTGGATCGCTGGAATACAGGGTCAAGGACAGGCTTGACAAATACGAGGACCAGGTGGAAAACATACTGAACAAGGTCGGGCAGATGTCGGACTACGTCAACGAGCTGGCTAAGAGGACCGACTCAGAGTTGGAGAAGGTGAAATCCAAAAACAGGGAGATGGGGAGTGAAATAGGCGACATGAGAATGGAGATGGACAATCATACTGAGAGGATAAGCGAAGGGCTGAGGAAGAAGAGGAGCGAGATGGAGAGTCTTGAGAAGGACGTCACGGTCAAGATGCAGAAGTTCGTGAATGAAAGGGACCACTGGATAAGCGAGCTGAAGAGGATTGAAAATGGGCTAAACACCCTCAGGTCCGACCTCGATGCGGTCGGGTCGAGGCAGTCCGCGGAAGGCGAAAAGCTGGGAGATGTGGAAAACCTGGAGAAAAAATTGAAGGGCATCGAGTCGGACATCAGAAGCCTGGGAGAGAGGAGCAAGTCTCTGGAAACCGCCCTCAACATGAAGATGGACAACATCGAGGAGAAAATAAGGAAAACGAAGAAGGAGGAGGGGCTTGAATCCGAGAGTGTATTGAAGAAGATACTCGATGAGTTGGAGGCATAATGAAAGAGGAACTCGTGGCAAACATACTTGAAGGGATAAACCGGATGAAAGAGGAGAAGAAGGAATTCGGCGAGAAGGTGGAAAGGCTTGAAAAAGTAACGGATGGCATGCTCATAGATCTCAAAAATATAACTGGAAAAATAGACTCTTTGGTGAATGAAAACAAGGAACTGCGGGAGAAAATAGGCAAGCTGGATAAGGAGATGGATGGATATCCCGATATAAAGAATAAGATGAAAAATATTGGGAAGATGCTCACCGAAAAGGAGAAGGAGAGGTCAAAACTCAAAACCAGAGTAAGCAAATTGAAAAAGGGACTCGATAAAGAAAGGAAGAAGGAGAGGGAAGCGAAAAAGAAGGTGGTTAAGGAGAGGGAGAAAGAGAAAGACCTCAAGAAGAAGACAAAGAAAATGAGGAAGGACATTTCCGAAAAGAAAAAGAAAACCAGGGCTGAGATAGAGAATGCCAAGAAAAAGAAAGAGATGGAAGCCGAGAAGGTGCTCAAGGACATAATGAAGGAGCTGAGAAGCGGATGAACGAGCTTGCGGTTAAGATTCTGGAGGGAATAAAGTCCTTCAAGGAAAATAAGAAGATTTTAGAGAAGAAGATGAAAGACCTCGAGAGTACGGTCGGATACCTTTCCGAGGAAGCCGAAGACACGAAAAAATTCAGGGATGGCCTCGACATAGACAAGTTCTCTAGGGTAGAAGAAAGAGTAAGAAAATTCTTATCGAAGGCAGAGGACAGAATAAATGAACTTAGGAAATCGGTCAGTAATCTCGATTCCAGGGTTTCCCATCTTGAGGACCATTCGATAAGAGTGGACAACCTCAGGGAGGATATGAAAAAAGGAATGGAGCAGATAAAGGAAAGGATACACGAGATCGGAAAGGATGAGGAAATAATAGACAAAAGATCCGAAGATCGGGCCAGGGACATCGAGGATATCACCGGCAGGGTGAAAGACCTGGAGGAATTCAGGGAAGGTGCAGAGGAGTGGAACAAAGACAGGAAGGACAGGTTTGACAGGGAGATAGAAAGGATCACGGAGGTAAGGCAAAAGGCGGAGAGGGATCTGGAGGAGCTAGAGAAGATATCTTCCGGTTCCGGGATGGACTATCTCCATGAGACCGAGGGACTGCTCAAGGAAGCCTTCACGGATATCGAGCATTTCAAGAGGTCCATGAAGAAGGATGTGGAAAAGCTCGAAAAGAGTGTGAAGGATCTAAACAACAGGATAGGTTATTTTGATGAAACCGATAGCTCAGGTTCTTAAGGAACTCACCAAAGAGATCAAGAATCTCCGTGAGGAAACTGACAAGAGGATTTCGGCTGTCGAGGACAAGGTCGGTTCCGGGGACGATGAGAATTTTGAGAAGTTCAAGTCTGACATCTCCGGCAGGATAGACGACCTCGGCAACGAAATAGAGAAGATGCATGGATCTCTGATGGGAGAAAAGGACAATAGACAGGAACTGGAGGAGAGACAGAAGAAGATTTCCGAACTGGAAAAGTCGGTTGAATCCATTAGGAAAGAGGAAGAGAAAAAAGACAGCTGGAAAGCAGAGAAGACAGAGAAAATGAGCGAATCGCTCAAGAGTCTGCAGAAGGAGATAAAGGATCTGAAATCTGCGAAGAGTAAAATATTCGATCATATAGCCAAGCTGGATAGTTCTTTGGAGGAATCCGAGAAGTCAGATTCGGAATCCGTGGAAGACCTGAAGTTTCACGCGGAGGTGGGGGAGAAGATAGAAAGGATGGAAGGCAGGCTGAAAGAACTATCTTCCCGCCTGGTGGATGCGGAAAAGCACATCATCAGCAAAAAAAAGCTCGAGTCCATGGAGAAGGATATGAAGCGCATGAAGGACATGCAATCCAAGGGAAAGCCGGCGGATGAGGATTACGAAAAGCTCAAATCTGACCTGGAGGAGAGCGTTTCCGACATAAGAAGCGAGACAGAGAAGAGAATGGGTGAGATGAAATCCTCCACGGAAAAGCTTTCCGGCCTGAAGAAAGAGATAGACGAAAGGATGCGGAAGGCCGGCGGGGATTACGGAGAGAGAATCAAAAAACTGGAGACTTCCGTAAGGGAACTCGTCAAAGACATTTCCGCTGTAAAGGATTCCAAGTCCAGGATATTCGATCACATAGCGAAGCTGGAAAATTCTGTCAGGGATTCAAAGAAGCCCTCCCCCAAGATACAGAGAGAGATCGATAAGCTGGACCGGGAGATAAGGAAGATTAAGAAATCCTCCGGAATCGCCAAGACGAAGAAGGAACTCAAGGACCTCCTCTTTCGCATCGACGAGATGAGGAAGGAAAATGAGGAGTGGCTGAAGAAGAACAAAATCGATGAACTCATGAATAAAATAGGAAGCAGGGTCGACGAGAAGGTCTATCAGATGGAGGAGCAAATCAAGGGGGTCGGGGGCATCGAGAAGATCAGCGACATAGGAAACTCACTGGGTTCCCTGGAAAAGGAGATAGAGGATTTAAAGGTCAGGGAGGGAGTCGACACGGTCAAGACCAAGAAGAACAAGGAAGACATGATGAAGATGACGGACAAGATGATTACCAAGATAAGGAACACCGAGACGAGGATAGACAAGAGGATAGATTCGGTGGAAAACAGGACCGATCAGTTCGCAAAAAACCTGGAGGAATTCAAATCGGAGGACAGGGAAATCAAAAGCATCAAGGATGCGCTTTCGGATCTTGATTCCAGGGTGGAGAGCATGGGTTCCCGGCTCGGCGAGGATGACGAGACCGGTAAGAAGGCTTGGAGGGAGGTCAAGACCCTCCTTACGGACATGAAAATGCTGGAGGACCGGGTCTCCAAGGTCGAGCTGAAGGGTCCGGGTACCGACAAGCACCTGATCAGCGACATCCAGGTAAAGCTGAAGAACCTGGAGAATTCCTTTTCTGCGCTCTCCGAAGAGCTGGAGGAGCTGAAGTGGAAGGAAAAACACGGCAAAGACAGCGAAGAAATAGCGGAGGAGCTAAGAAAAACGGTCTCGGAGATGGAAAACAAGGTCAACGAGAGCAGGGACGAGATGTTCAGGATGAGAAGTGAGATAGAGAATGATATCGATGAGAAACTGGAAATGGTGAGGAGGGAGAGAAGGTCCGTGCTTGGTGGAGTCAAGGATTCCGTTTCAGAATTGAGTGAGTTTGAGAGGAGAATGAAAGAAATGGAAACCAGCCAGGAAAGGCTAAGGAGCAGCATAAACGATAAGTTTTCGGAGATTTCCAACAAGCTCTCTGAGCAGATAAAGAGGGACAGGGAGAGATCCGAATCTCTGGTGAAGGAAAAAGCAAGGGACATATCCGAATTCAAGGAGAAGGTCAAGGGGTTCGTTAACGAGCTGGTGAGGGATTACCAGAAGAGGTTCGAGATACTCAACAGGGATCTGGAGAGGGTGGCCAAGGAGATAAAAACCGAGAAGATGGAGCTGGACAACCTCATGGATGAGAAGATGATGAAATCCGGAAAGGACATGAAGGAAAGGATCGAAAATATGAAAAGTCTTCTCGAGGAGGAATCCCCCTCCGAGATTCCCGGAAAGTCCCGGAAGGGTAAATCAGTTCCGGATTCCGACATAGAAAGTATAAGGGAAAAGCTCGAAGACATCAGAGGCGACGAATCCGGACTGGGGCCGGTGAAAAAGAAGATAACCGACTTGGAAGAGAAACTGGATGAATACGGCAATTCAGGGCCGGTGATCTTGGAATAGTCTTATATCCTTATTTTCGAAGGTTCCCATCTTCCGGGAGACATCAGCAATCTTCTTTTTTTGTATCTCCTGTAAAATACCAGAATTATGACTCCTATGATTATAATCACTGCCATAAGGAGAAGGAGATTTATCTCGATTTTTATGGGGACCGGTTCGGGGGGCTTCTCTGGCTCCGCCCGGAACTTGGCCCTTATCAGCGAAGTTATCATATCCCCGATCCTCCTCCTCACAACTTCCAGCTGGTTCACCGCTTCCTCGTAGAGTCCGAGCTTGTGCATCTCCTTGGCTATCCCCAACTCGTATCTGGCCTCTTCGCTGTGTTTCCTCGGCAGGGTCACGTTCTTCCCGTTCCTCTCCGCCTCTTCTATGTCCTCGTCTATGTATTCTATCAGATAACCGTAATAGGAGATCAGCTGCGCCGATTTGTATTTCATGGAGGACACGGTCACGTTCACCGGTATGGTTCCCGATTTTTCCATTCTCTCCGTCTTCATTTTCCATGCGACCGAGTATTCTCCCTCCCCGGTATTTTCGGGCACATATATCTCCCCCATGAGAATCGCGGAATCTCCGGTCGGAAGGAGGGAAACGGTCTGGGAGGTGATCTCCGTTTTGATGTCCTCCGAAGAAAGTTGCAGGGACATATCCTTTAAATCCACCCCACCCGTATTCACCACCCTGAAGACGAGGGCATAGCTCATGTCCGGGTTGAGTGTTATATTGCCGGAGTATTCCACGGAGAAGTCCGGGACCGGCTCGCTGGGGGGTGGGGGACCCGCGGGGGCGCCTCCTCCCGGTATGCACTGTCCGTTGGCGCATCCGTAATTACAGGTCATTACGGTGTCCCAGCCCGTCCCGTACATGGAGCATCTCTTGAGCAGGCGGCCGAAGCATCTCAGTTCGCCCGGAACGCAGGTCGATGAAATTATCTCGAAGGTATCCGAGGAGTTTATCTCTGATGTGGTCTTGTTGTTTATGTCATTCCTGGCGGAGACCCAGAACCTTCCGGTACCGAAGTTCGCGGTCCACGATCTTTCCACTTCGGCTGATTCCGTTATATTTAGTTCGGGTATCTCACTCTCGAAATGGACTGCGGTATTATTGTTAAGGTCCATCACATAGAAGTGTACCTTGCCTGAGGCGGGCACGTTCCCGCAGTTCTCAACAAACACCTTGAAGGAGGAGGACTGGTATTCTATCACGGTGTCCGGTATCTCGAGCATGTTCAGACATAACATCGTCTTATTCCCTACCGAGAAACCTATGTGAATCACGTCCGTTGTCGTCAGCCATCCCGTAAACCCGGGCGAAAGCACAACAAACAGGGATATCATGACTGCGCAGAATACCGCCAACCTCCTGTTCACCGGGAGATCCCCCTTCATTTTCCCCTCCTGATTTTTATTATAATTACTATTACTGCAGCCCATACAAGGAGCGCCGCAAGGGAACCCTGCGATATTATCATTCCCGTCGTCCTTCCCGACGATCTGTTTTCAGTTCCTCCTGTTTTCTTGTCCTCTGTTTCTTCCCAGGCGTTCCCTTCGGTTTTTCCTGTCCCGTTTATTATTTTGTCACCTGCAGACTTATTTGCATTACCATTTCCTGTCGGCACGGGATTCCCTCCTGAGGAGATGTCTCTGCTTTCACCATGATCTGAAGTTTCCGGGGGCTCACATGTGACCTCAACGGTGAAATCGAAGCTCCTGCTCTGAGCCATCGAGATTGATCCCTCCCCGCTGGCCGTTCTGGCCGTTGCGGTTATCTCATATGTACCGGGCTTCTCCGGATCAGGTATGTCAACATTTATGGTGACCTGCTTTACCTTTATGATCCCGCCGGCCCCCGGCATGTTAAGGTACTCATATCCTTCCTCCGGGTCATGTTCGCCAGGTTCCGTGTAAGGCAAAACCATGCTTTCCGGATCCGCAGAAACTTCCCATCCTTCGGGATTGTCTCCCGTGCCCATCTCCACCCTGATTGCGGATTTTTCGTGTATGTTGAAGAACAGTATCTTGAATCCCGCAGAACCCCCGCATTCTGCGGCGGCGTGATCCCTGGCGGTGACCGATCCCATGGGTATCCCTGCCCCCGCCGGGACCGCCATAATAACAATGAATAATATGATTAAAAATGACAGAGCTAACATGCCCGTTCCGTTCCCCGTTCCTGTCCTCATGGACTTTCCCCTCCCTCAACACCCTTTATCTCTATGCTTCCGGTGTAAATCCCGGAGGCTATGCCGGTGGGTATGTCTATCCAGTACCAGCTAGTCTTGTTGGTGGAAGGGGCGACACCTTCCCAGAGCACGTCCCAGGATTTCCCCAGGCCGTGCGAACTCCCGTAATCGTTGGAAGAATTGCTCCATGAGATGTTACCGACCCCTATCTCGTATCCGAGACTCTGGTTTTCCAGGTCGGAGCCGTTTATGTAAAGGTCCACGTTGCAGGTGGTCACGGGCTCCACGGTGACGTTGTATTCATCATTTTCGTTTCCTGATGCATTCCCCCTGTCCCCGGGGGTCAGCGTGCCGAATGAGACAGAGCTCCATTGGAGAGTTATGTCCAGTATGCATGACACGATGGTTACGGTGTTGTTACCTGTGTGGTTGGTCCCTATAGAGGTTATGTTCGAGTCGAAAAGCACCCCTATCTTGTGGCCCTTTCCCGCGTCCCCTGTCACGTTCACCGCCCAGGTGAGGTTGCAGTATTCGTCCTCGTCGAGGGGATTACCGGAGCAGTTCTGGGGGTTGTTGCCGGATGTTATGTAGAAGGGCTTGTCACCCGGAGTGGTGCTTATGCTGGTGTCCGGGTTGGCGGATGATCCGTTGTACCTCACGGTTCCGCTGACGTTTCCACAGGTACCGTTCCTGCAGTAAACAGTCGCGTTAACCGTGAAGGTCGTGTTCTGCGCGACGTTCAGGTCCTCGATCGGGGAGATTATTTCAACCTCCAGGTAAGAATTCTCTCCGGCCCCGCTCCCGCTCAGGCCGCTTATAGTGTAATCGCTCCCGTCGATATCCACCGTTATCCCGTTCTTGGTCGTCCCTGCTGAGGCCTCTGAATAGGAGAACCTCTCAATATTAGGACATGACTGGTTGACATGGCTCAGATTCTCGGCATCGGGGCATATGTAGACCCCTGAATCGAGGTTGTTGGGCACGAATATGGTATGGGTTGATCCGGTCCCGGTCACCCCGCTCAGGTTGACTGCGGTCTTGCCGGAAGCTGCATCTATCTTCAGTAAGCTCATGTTGACCTCTCCCTGGGAGAACAATGCCTCTACCATGAGCCTCCTGCCCCATGTGGAATGGTTGTAGGTTATGTTTTCGTCTTCATGGCTGAGATTCCCGTCCGTGAGATTCCCGCTCGAGGAGCCCCATGCATCGTATTGGGAGGTTTCTGTGTCTTCCGGCTGGTGGTATGTGTTCCCTGCGTTTATGGTTATTGCAGTCGCGTTGGAGGAAACCCTTCCGGAAGAGTCATTGGCATAAATAACGTTGTAATATAAAACCCCTCCGGAATCACCCACCACGACATTGACGGAATACCATCCGTCATCTTCAGGTCCCGCACATGATCCGGTATCGGACATGGTCAGATTAGAGTCACTCCCATTCGATAGGGTTACGGAAGCCCACACACTATCCAGGTTCGCGTCCGACACCCCGGAAACATTCAGGCAGACAGATGTTCCTACTTGAACTATACCTGATTCATTGATATTTTTTGTCCCCACCTGGGGGTTCGTGATATCCACATTCAGGGTCCTGTTGGACCCTGACCAGTCTCCGTTACCCACGGAATCGTTGCAATATGCTCCCCATTTCCAGGTCCCTTCCGCAATCCCGTTCACGGTCACGTTCCACCAGGAATCATTCGCTGGCGTGGAATTGGTCCGGTTGGCTTTCCATCCCCCCGACCAGTTTCCCCAGAGCTGGAGAGTATCAGCACCGACGCCATCCGAACATTTTATTTCAAATTCAACGTTCCCCGTTTTAGAAAAATTTCCATCCCCCGGATTCGTTCCGAAAGAAGCGTCCGGGCCGGTGTCATCGATCCAGACAACATAAGAGTCATTCAGGCCATACTGGCCGGCAGAATCATTGGCGTAGGCATATATTGTGGAATTTCTCTCGCTCGATCCTGATAGCGAGACCGACCCATTGCACCACCCGCTGAAATAGGGTATGGTCTGGTTGGATGTCTGTCCTTCCACGTATACCGTACAGGTTTCGGGCGTTGCCCCGTATCCAGTAACTGAAACGTTTAGTGTTAGTGAATCCGATGACCTTTCCTGCGTAGCGTTTGAATATAAAGGCAATCTTACTGCAGGCAAATCGGTTATGATTTTGCTGCTGCTGTTCATCCACGATGACCATTCGGTCCCATTGTATCCCCTGCATCCTAAAATCCAGGACTCTCCCGGTGTGGTGTATGAGTTGTCGATCATATCTATGAAGCTTCTCTGTTTGTTCGGCCAGAATGAACTGTATTCACTCGTGTCAGTCGTCACGTTCGGATCACCCACCTCGTGGTCGCTGGTGTTCCCGTCACCTAGCTGTCCATAATTCCCCTGTCCCCAGCACAGCACCCTCGAATCGTTCGCCCTTATGCCGCAGGTATGGTATTCCCCGCCTGACAGCCCTATGTAAGCGTCAGTGTCTGTTGTCAGTTTCGGGTCTGACTCCTGATGGGAATCCGTGTCCCCGTCGCCGAGCTGTCCCTCGTAGCCGCGCCCCCAGCACAGCACCCTCGAATCGTTCGCCCTTATGCCGCAGGTATGGTATTCCCTTGTAATCACGCTTGAATACGCGCTCGAATCAGTGGTCAGGATGGGATTGCCTTCTTCATGGCTGTTCGTTTTCCCGTCACCTAGCCGTCCGTAGTTGCCGTCCCCCCAGCACAGCACCCTCGAATCGTTCGCCCTTATGCCGCAGGTATGGTATTCCCCCGCGCTTACGCTAATATAAGCGCTGGTGTCGGTAGTCTCGTTCGGATATCCTGTTTCGTGGTTGTCTATGTCTCCGTCACCTAGCTGTCCATAGTCACCGCTTCCCCAGCACAAAACCCTCCCGTCGCTGGCTCTGACGCCGCATGTATGCTGCTTGCCTGTGCTCACAGTAATATAAGCGCTCGTGTCGATTGTCTCGTTCGGGTCCCCGACGGTGTGGAGTCCCGCGTCGCTGTCGCCGAGTTGGCCGCGACCCCCGTCCCCCCAGCACAGCACCCTCGAATCGTTCGCCCTTATGCCGCAGGTATGGTATCCGCCAGCAGATACGATAAGGTAATCATTCGTGTCAGTCGTAGGGATGGGATTGCCCTCCTCATGGTTGCCCGTTTCCCCGTCGCCCAGCCTGCCGTAAGTTCCCCGTCCCCAGCACAGCACCCTCGAATCGTTCGCCCTTATGCCGCAGGTATGGTATTCCCCCGCGCTTACGCTAATATAAGCGCTGGTGTCGGTAGTCTCGTTCGGATATCCTGTTTCGTGGTTGTCTATGTCTCCGTCACCTAGCTGTCCATAGTCACCGCTTCCCCAGCACAAAACCCTCCCGTCGCTGGCCCGTATACCGCATGTGTGCCTGTAGAAGCTGCTTATGCTCCCCTCTTTGAAGACGGTGCCGTTGACCCATAAAACAGAATAGTTATACCACTTGTATTCGAACTTCCTGATCTCTGCGTCTTCGTCCCCGGTAGCGTTACAGTACCCCCTGAGGTTGTCCGAGTTCTTGACTGTCTCTGGCAATATCATGGCGTTTTTCATTGAAACCGAAAGAATCCCGTAATCACCCCTTGCCGGAAAGAAGAGCATGAAAATCAGAATTGTGAAGAAAAATATACTTATCCAGAAACTTCCGATTCTCTTTGTGCACGATCTCATTTCAGCCATTTCTCCATCTCCCTGTTCCTTATGTAGTGGAGCTTTGCCTTCCCCACCCTTCGGATGAGAATGTGCTCCCTAGCCTCGAGTATGGCGAGGTATTTGGAGGCGGTGGCCCTGTTTATTTTCAGTAGCCGGGAGACCTCCCCTATGGTGAGGCCGTAGCTGTGCTTTAGAAGTATCTTTATTATCTTCTTTGGTATCCTGTCCGGTTTCCCCCTTCCGCTCTTCATCTAACACCCGTCCGCCCGGTAATTCATAATATAATCATCAATGATTATCATTAATGCTGATTATTAATAATTATATTCGGTCCCTTATATAACGTTAACACGGGAAAAAAGAACTCGAATCTCAACAAAAAATCTGAAGAACGGATTCATCCGCCCAGTATGTCCCTGCAGGACTGCCTGAGAGTGGGATCATTTATTCCATCGCACAGCGATGGATCATCTCTGGCGAGTGCCTCGTCGAATGTCTCCATGTCCGCTTTTTGCTCCTCCGAGGGCTCCTCCGGGGAGACGGACAGCATGTCCCTGCATGACTGCCTGAGTGTCGGGTCGCTTATGTCCTCGCACAGTGAAATGTCGCCCTCGGCGATCGCCTCGTCGAACCTGTTGTTGTCGTCGATCTGCTCCTGGGTGGGTTCCTCCAGGGATATGCTCAGTATGTCATTGCAAGACTGTCTCATTGTGGGGTCCGTTATCTCATCGCATCTGTTCTTGTCGCCGCTAGCTATGGCAGTGTCGAATATGTCCATGTTCTCCCTGTCCGCCTGATCTCCCCCGGGAGGGAAGCTGAATTGGGAAACAGCAAAACCCACTATGACCATGATAACCATGAAGCAGGCAACGACGAAAAGGAGATTCCTGTCTTTCGGGTCCATGTTTATTTTTTATCCCGGGCTACTAATATACTTTATCCGATTATTCCGCTCACGTCCGGAGGGATCATGCGAACACCTAGCCGCCGGCAAAGTCCCCTTCCCTGAACCTATATAAGGAAGGTAAATGTAAAATAAAACATGGGTGCCCATATCTCCAGAGCAGCGATTATAGTTTTGGCCGTTTCCTTCGTTCTCGCCAGCGTTGCCCTTTCTTCTGGGGCTTTGGCCGATCTCACCTGTAGCATAAGGACGGATTCCTGCAATTCAGGGGAGACCGATCTTCTTCATCTTTATGACACGGACGGGAGCCACGCAGAGCTCCATTCCCAGGACAATTACAACAACCTCCTCTGCTGCGATTCTTCCCTGGACATCAACACAGATGGCGACGGAGACACGGAAACGTTCCTCATGCTCTCCGGGGAAACGAACGCCCACGTCGAAAAATACGGGGAGGGAAATTACGAAACGCCCGCATTAATATCTTCGGGGAACGGGATTCCGGAATGCATGTATGAAGAAGCGGAATGCACGGAGAGTTACGAATGCCTTGTATCAATAAGCGGTAAAACCAACGCCCACGTGGGGGACTGCAGCGCCTTCTCCACCAAGGTCTGCTGCAGGATAGAATCGACCACCTTCGGAACCATTTCCTACGAACTCCCTACCCCTGCCGATCCGGACACATCGGAATCCCCCTCGGCGACCATAAACGTTAGCGTGGTGAACAAGACGGTACCCATAGACAAGGTCTGGGTGAATTGGGATGCTCCGGGAAAGAATCCCTACAATGAGACCATGGAATTAGATTTCAGGGACGGGGACACATATTATTACACCACCGATTTCACCGGGCTCAGCGAGGGCGCGTACACATTCACCGCCTATGCGAACGGCACGAACGGTGATGAGATAAGCGCGGGGGAGAGGACTTTCACGGTCTACATCACACTGAGCGTCGATTACCTGGAACCCACCCCAGAGGACGGTAAGATCCTGCTGGACGATTCCATTATCATCAACGCGACGGCCTGCAACAAGAGCACCCGTATAGATAAGGTCTGGGTGAATCTCCGCGACGGCGCAAACGAGAACTACACACTCGACCTCGTTGGGGATCTGGAGGGAAACTGTCATAATTACTACACTGTTCTGGGGCCCCTGGAAAACGACCCCTTCGAAAAATATGATTTCAAGCTGTACATGAACGATACGTTTGGCAAGGAGGTCAACTCCTCCCGGAGGGAGGCCACTCTGACTGCGCTTGACGCTGACGTGGAGGTGCTGGATTATGACCCCTCCGTTCCGAAATACGTCAAGGACTTCGATGTGACCCTTAATGTGACATACTACAATCTCCCGGGTTACGACGAGGAATGCTATTACAGCTTCGACGGCTCCGTATGGACGGGATTCGGATGCCCCGCAGGGACGGGACTGGTAAGCGATGAGATCGGAGTGCGCCTTCCAAGCGAAGAGAACGGTAACAAGAGCGTATACTTCAACGTCACCGTTGATGAGATTTCAAATATGGTCCAGGACTGGGAACTCGTGGACAATACCTCATCGGAATCAGAAATAAAGACCCCTCTTGAGCCCTATCAGTATGAGAAAACAAACATAGATCTGGAATGGGAGGGTGAAGATCCGAAACTCGATGACGATAATGTGGGGTCCGGGCTGGAAAGCTACACGCTCCAGTACAGGATCGAGGACGAGGATGGCACTGAATTAAAGGGATGGACCAACCACCCCGATTATATCCAAACAGCTTCAAAGGTAGCTTCCGATATCAGCCTGACCTCTCTCGCAGAGGAGACTGACGACAAGAAGGTGGACGGATACACCTTCTACTTCCGCACGCTTTCAGCCGACAGGCTCGGCAACCAGGAGACCAAGACCGGAGCGGACGTGAACACCACGGTCTTCTTCCCGAAATACGCCGAGGTTTACTTCATGACCGAGGAGTACGGCAATGTCCCCATAAGCGGGGGCATGACCGCTTCAGACGTCAGCTCCAAGATAGCGGTGAAGAACAAGGATTTGGGAATGAACGTTTCCATACACTATTCCGTTCTGCCCATAAGCCAGTCACCTGATCCGGGGGACTGGAATCTTACATATTGCGACAACGGGGGATCGGGACTGGGACCGGATGAATACTGCAATGCGAGCATAGGCCCGGTCGGGGGTGACAGGAAGGTCCTCTTCTGGATATATTCCGAGGCGTTGAGCGGTCCCTCCAGAAGCGAAACCAGTCCCCCGGGGGGCGCTTACTGGAAGGTATACCTTTACGAGCACCCGCTGGTCGAGTTCCAGTCCGGTGACCTCAGCCTGACCATAGGCTCCCACCATACGGTGCCCCTGAAGGTGAGGAACATACTGAACGAGGACGGGGATTTCACCTTTTCCTTCAAGGGATTCTTCGGAAAATATGCGAAGTTCCTTGTTCCCGGGGAGAGCGGACTGGGCTACGGGGACGAGTGGGAGACGAAGCTCAACAGGCAGGAGGAGAGGCAGGTGGAGGTGGAGATAGCAGCCGCCGACATAGATGGTTCTCCTTATGAACTTACCGTTGAAGGCGTCCACTACCTTAAGCCAGAAGTCAACAGCAATCACACCATAGAAATCAACGTCCTCCTCCCGGCGGAGTTCCCGGGGCTGAACTGGATCGGGATCATGTTACTGTTCGTTCTCTCAGCCATGGTCTATTTTGTGATCGGAACCAGAAAGTGATCATTCAACCGGGGCATATTTTATCGTGGGTATCGCATCCGTCGTGACGTTCAGCCCTATCTTTCTGAGCCCCGATTCGTCCCCGCTGGACAGCATGTGGGTAACGTGCATTTCGCACCCTCCCAAGTCCCTGAGCTTCTCGATCGAATTCTTTACCGTGGGGTTCACCGAACTGCTCACGGAGAGGGCTATCAGAACCTCGTTCACATTCAGGCTCTCGGATTTCATCCCCAGAGTCTTCGTCTTCAGCCTGTCTATGCTCCTGAGTACGCTGTTGTCTATGAGGTCAATATTGTCGGGTATTCCCGCGAGCTCCTTTGTCGCGTTGAGTATGGCCGCAGAGGATGCATGAAGAAGGGGGGAATTTTTCCCCGTGACCATCTCCCCTCCGGGAAGTTCTATCGCCGCCCCGC
Source organism: uncultured archaeon (assembly GCA_964441265.1). Lineage (GTDB taxonomy): Archaea > Aenigmatarchaeota > Aenigmatarchaeia > QMZP01 > QMZT01 > JAFGDH01. The sequence continues at coordinate 121,889 of CAYYKJ010000003.1, read as the reverse complement.
AGAATATCCCCTTGTTCCCCTTTCCCTTCCTTTTGGCCTCCTCTGAGGCCTTCCTGGCGGGGATCACGACCCTCCTGTCTTCGGGCCCGAGCCCTGATTTCTTCATTATATTATCCATCCTGGAGACTGTCTCCCTGCTCTCCACGCCCGTCATCAGTTCTTTTTTGTACCTGAAATATCTCCTTATTATCTCCTGCTTTCCGGCCTCCCTGCATGCGTTGTCATCTATGATCCCCTCCTTTGCCATGTTGACTCCCATGTCCGTGGGCGAGTCGTAGGGCAACTTTTCCCCGTCAGAGATGATCCTTTCCAGTATCTTTTTCATGATGCCGAAATTTTCTATGTCCCTGTTGTAGTTCACGCTCGTTATCCCGTATTTCTTTTTGTGGAAGGGGTCTGTCATGTTATAGTCGCCCAGATCAGCGGTCGATGCTTCGTAGGCCACGTTGACCGGATGGTCTATGGGAAGGTTCCATATGGGGAAGGTTTCGAATTTCGCGAATCCGGATTTCAGGCCCCTCTTGTGGTCGTGATACATCTGCGAGAGGCAGAGGGACATCTTTCCGCTCCCGCCTCCCGCCCCGGTTATGATGACGAGGGGCTTCTTTATTCCGATGTAGGGCTGGGATCCGTATCCCTTTTCGCTCACCACCCTGTCTATGTCATCCGGGTAGTCCTTTATTTCGGTGAAGACGCGGACCCTCAGGCCGAGATTTTGGAGGTGTTTCCTGAACCTGTCGGCCAGGGCCTCTCCGTTGTACAGCGTTATAGCGACGCAGGAGACGCTGAGACCCCTTTCTTTCAGGTCCCCTATGTCCCTGAGGGCCTGCTGGTCGTAAGGAAGGCCTGAGTCCCCCCTCATCTTCCCCTTCTGTATGTCCTTCGAGCTTATGCAGTATATTATCTCCGCGTCCCTGCTGAGATTCTTGAAAAGCATTATTTTCGTGTCGGGCCTGTAGCCGGGGAGGACCCTCGCTGCGTGATGGTCATAGCAGAGCTTGCCGCCGAACTCCAGATAGAGCCTCTTGTCGAACCTCTTTAGCCTCCCGAGGATTTCTCTCGACTGCGCCTTCAGGTATTTCTCGGTGTCGAATCCCCGCTTCTTAATAGAATGAGAGGTCGCCCCTTTTTTCATAGTTTATTATGTAACAGCCGTTTAAATATCATTTGTTTTTAAGGCACGCCTTAACGAATCCGATGAAAACCGGCTCCGGTTCGAGCGTCTTTGAAGTGAATTCCGCATGGTATTGAGTGGCCATGAAGAACGGGTGATCCGGAATCTCGAGTATCTGCGTTATCTCGTATTTCGGATGCTTCCCGGAGAAGACCATTCCGTTTTTCTCGAAAATTTCTATGTATTCCGGGTTGCATTCATATCTGTGCCTGAACCTCTTTCTTATCATATCCCTGCCGTAAATTTTGTGGGCGAGCGTGCCCTTTTTTATTTCGATGTCCTTCCCCCCGAGTCTCATGTTGCCGCCCAGGCCCTCTATCTTCTTCTGCTCCGGGAGTATGTCAATCACCGGGGATTTCGTGCCGGGATTCATCTCGGTGGAATCCGCGTCTCTGATGTCGCAGACGTTCCTCGCGAAGTCAATGAGGGCTATCTGGAAACCCAGGCAGAGACCGAGATAGGGGATTCCCTTCTCCCTGGCGTATTTCGAGCACATTATTTTACCTTCGATTCCCCTCTTTCCGAACCCCCCGGGTATGATAATGCCGTCGAGGCCCTTCAGGCGGTTCCCGACCTCTCCCTCCCCGATTCTCGTGGTTTCCACCCAGTCTATTTCCACCTTCGTTTCCAGATGCGATCCTGCATGCTCGAGGGCTTTCAGTATGCTGAGGTACGAGTCATGGACGTTTGTGTATTTCCCGACAATACCGATCTTTACCCTTCTCTTCGGGTTTTCCCTCTTTTCTGCCAGTTCTTTCCATTTCTTCAGGTTTTCCCTGTTGGTGCTCTCCCCCTTTTTCAGGTTCATGGAATTCATTATTTCCGTGTCGACCCCCTTTTCCATCAGGGAGAGCGGTATCCTGTAGATGTTCTTCACATCATTGCAGTTGATGACCCTCGGCAAGGGCACGTTGGAGTATATGCTTATCTTTTCCCTTATTCTTTCGCTGACCGGCATCTCGCTCCTGCAGATTATCATGTCGGGCTGCACGCCCAGGCTCATCAGGTTCTTTATTCCCAGCTGGGCAGCCTTGCTCTTGTGCTCCCCGAGAGAGGGGGGCTCGAGAATGTATGTTACGTTTATGAAGAACACGTTCTCCTTCCCCTCTTCGTAGGAAAGCTCCCGCATGGCCTCCGTGAAATAGGAGTTTTCCAGATCGCCGGTGGTACCCCCGACCTCCACCAGCACGATATCGGCCCTGGTCTTCATGCCCAATTTCCTCAGGAACCTCTTTATCTCCCCGGTCACGTGGGGGATGAACTGTACGTCCCTGCCCAGATACTCTCCTGCCCTCTCCTTGTCTATTATGCTCTTGAATATCTTCCCCGATGTCAGGTAGTTGTCCCCGGAAAAGTCCTTATTTATCATCCTTTCATAGGATCCCAGATCCAGGTCGCACTCCGTCCCGTCGTCCAGCACGAACACCTCCCCGTGCCTGAAGGGGTTGAGGGTCCCCGCGTCGCAGTTCAGATAGCCGTCGAATTTTATCGGCGAGACCCTGAAGTTGTGGAAAAGTTCTAGTACTGTCCCTATGCAGGATGAGAACGTCCCCTTCCCCACCCCCGAAATCACGGAGCCGGTTATGACAACGTATTTTGTCTTACCCCGCTTGTATCCTTCCGGTGCGGAGAAATAGAATTCATGATCATCGGTCTTTGTCGAGAGTTCCTCGATGGTCTTCTTTTTCATGGGAGCTTCCTCCTGTCGGGGTAGAATAAGTTGTTTGTCAATTCGCTCTGCATGTATTTCTTATAAGAAAATGATTTAAATAAATTTGCTCCGGTCACCCTTAGTGGCTGTCTTTTTTCCTGCTTATGGCCCTTGCGGGGCATTCGTTCATGCACACCAGGCAGCCCTTGCAGAGGTCGTAATCTATCACCGGCTTCCCCTTCCATTCTATGGCGGATTCGGGACACACCAGCCAGCAGGTCTTACACTTCACGCATTTCTTCTCGTTTATCTCGGGCCTGAAGACCCTCCATTCCCCCGTCTTCCTCCGAACGGAATTCTTGGGCTCCCTTGCGTGGGGTATTCCCTTTACCCTCTCGTATCTCAGCTTGCTCTCTTCCTTCATCGTATCACTGGTTCCTCGCGTTTTTCGCCCTCTGCCGCTGGGCGGAGAATTCCTCCTCCTTCATCTTGAGCATCTCCTTTATCCCCTCCAGATCGATCTCTATCTCCTTGGAGAGACGGGACCTCTCTACCCTGGTTATGGATTTCCTCTCCTCCAGAAGGCGGAGCTTGTTCTCTATGAGGTCCAGCCTGGAAAGCAGGTCCGATTTCATGGGACCCTCCTTTTTCAGCGCCTTTTCCCTGGCCCTGTCCCATTTCTTCCTTATCTTGCGGATCTTCCTCCCCCATCCGAATAGGAATTCCAGCATGCTTTTCACCACCTGTTCTTGACTATGAGATTTTCCTGTAGCAGACCCTGCAGGCCCTTATGTTGGGCTCGGACATCTTGCCGTGGCCAGCCTCCTCCAGCTCGGTTTCTATGGCCTCCTCCAGGTTCTTGAGGGGGAACATCCTGGTCAGCTTCAGGAATGCCCCCAGTATGGCGACGTTGGGAATGGGCTTTCCTATTATCTCCAGCGCTATTCCCGTCGCGTCTATGCTGTGTATCCTGAACTTCCTGAACTTTTTGATTTTTTTCGGGGAATTTATGAGTATCAGGGAATCCTTGTTCGTCCCGGAGAGCACGAAGTTCAGGTCCAGGCTCGGATCCAGCGACACGATGTGGTCGGGGCTGAATATATATCCCCGTGTACCTATGGGTTCCTTTGATATCCTGCAGAAAGACGAAAGCGGCGCGCCCCTCCTCTCGGCTCCGTAAACCGCGAAATCCTGTATCTGGAACCCGGAGAGGAAGGCCGCCCTCCCGAGTATGTGGGCGCTCATCTTTACGCCCTGACCCCCCCTGCCGTGAAACCTTATCTCGTGAATCTCCCATCACCTTTTAATAGATTGTGCCCGATTCAATATAAGCATATTCCGGTGGACGGGTCCAGTTTTTTCTGGAGATTTGTTATAAAAAATTCCACCGTCAAATAGGCTTCAATGGACATGAAATCATATGCTGTAAAGATATTTCTACTTTTCTTCAGTTTTTATCGTCTCCATATCATAAAATGAGGACGTCTTCCCTTCTTACGTGATTAGGATGTCGCAAAGCAGTGTTTCTGGTGAAAGAAGATCTCTTGTCCGGGAGGTGCTGCAATGACCCTGACCAAGTATCAAAAGAAGATTCTGAAGAGTACCGCCAAGAACAGCGAGAACTATATCCCGAAAATGGAGTATAACACCGACGGTAAGGCGCCCTTCTATCTGATACTTCTGGAAAGGTCGAGGAGAGAGGAGCGAGTGAAGGAATTGCTTGATAAATATTGATTGCTGTCACCTCAGAAATCCCTTATTTTGTCGAGAAGCAGGTGCAGCCCGTACCCTATCAGGACGAAAGCGGCCAGGAAGGCGTCCAGCCCCGCCGCGATGAAGGCCAGTGCAATCGCCGGGGTCAGTATTATGGCGTATCTCCATCTGTGGAGGGATTTGGACCCTCTGTGGTGGACTGGAAGGTTCTTGTACAGATAATATGTCAGGACCGCCACCGCCCCGGAGACCAGCAGTTTTTCCATGATCCCGGTCCGGAGACAGAGGAAAACGAACAGCTCCGCGAAATAGAATATTATCACGGTGCTCGCCTTCCTTATCATTGATTTTGGGTGGTCTATGTCCGGGAACATTGAAAAGAAGAGCATCACCAGCAGGCCTGCCGCGGCGAAGGGCACGGAGAAGGCGAAAATGATCATTATCAGGAAATAAACCGTGAATGACGATATCGTGTGTATCTTCCAGTCCATGTAAAAGCCTCCGTGATGCTAACCCTTCAATTATGATCAGAAAACCCTTCCGCGGGCAGGATGTCCTTTCATTTCATTATCCTGACGTCGACCGCCCTCACCCCTTTCTCCGAGACCATGAGGGGGTTTATGTCCAGCTCCTTTATCTTTTCCTTGACCATGATCCTGTTCACTGCCATTATGACGTCGGTTATCTTCCTCTTGTCGGCTGGGGGCTCGCCCCTGAATCCGTCCAGAATTCCGGAGAATCTTATCTCTTCAGTCATCTCTTTGGCGTCCTTCCTTTTTATGGGGCATATCCTTATGGACATGTCCTTTAGCAGCTCCGTGAATATCCCCCCCGCACCGAAAAGGACCACGGGACCGAACTGCTCGTCTCTCTTCCCTCCGACGATGGTCTCGTGGCCCCTGAAATGTTCCTGCACGAGGAAGCCCTTCATCCTGGCCTTTCTGTCGTGTCTTTTCGCGTTCTTCAGTATCTTTTCGGAGGATTCCAGAAGCTCTTTCTCGTTCCTTATGTCCGTGACCACGCATTTTGCTTCGGTCTTGTGTATGATGTCGGGGGATTCAAGTTTCAGAACCACAGGGTATCCTATATTTTTGGCTTTCTTCGCAAGTTCCTTCCTGTCCTTTGCAGTGGCCTGTTCGGGGGCAGGTATTTTGTATTTCTTCAGGATTTTTCCAGTCTCGGAAGCGGATAATTTTCCCATAATATTACTTGCACTACTTAAGTTAAATTATTGACAGGGGAATTCCTTTTACCGTCTCCGGGAAAATAATTTAAGAAGCCCTTACATATTATAAGAAGGTGATTTCTCTATGGCAAGGCACCTGCTGAATCTCAAGGGTATGGAAAAAGACGAGCTTAAATCGATAATAGACAAGGCGCTGGAGATAAAGAAGAACCCGGAAGCATTCGGCGAGAGGCTGAAGAAAAAGACGCTCATAATGTATTTCGGGAAGACATCCACGCGGACCAGGCTGAGCTTCGAGACCGGCATGACCAAGCTGGGAGGTCACGGGATTTTCCTCGACAAGAGGACCTCCCAGGTGGGTATATCCGACCTGAAGGACGAAATAAGGGCGATAGAGAGATACGCCGACATAATAATGGCCAGGACAAAAAAGCACGATGACCTGTCCATGATGGCGAATAACGTGAGCGTCCCCGTCATAAACGGGTGCTGCGAAAGATACCATCCCTGCCAGGGCATAGGAGACGCCATGACCATGATAGAGGACGGCGGACCCCTGGAGGGAAAGAAGGTCGTCTGGCTCGGCATAGGCAACAATGTGAGCAATTCCCTGATCAGTGTATGCACGAAGCTGGGAGCCGAGATAAGTCTTCTGACCGGCGGTAAGCATCCGCCCTCCGTGGACGAGGATCTCACGGAAAGGGCGAAGGAAACCGGACTCTACGGGGAGACCCGGGACTTCGGGATTCTCAAAGACGCCGACTACGTCCACACGGACACTTGGGTGGACATGGAACTGATAAACGACCCGAAGTTCCGTGAAGAAAAGGAAAGGAGGATAAAGAAATTCATGCCCTACCAGCTCAACAAAACCCTCCTCGACAAGCACGGGAGCAGGGCGAAGATAATGCACTGCATGCCCTGCCATGTCGGCTACGAGATAACCAGGGACGCGATAGACCATCAGAACTCTCTCATATTCAGGCAGGCGGAGAACCGCATGTGGTCCCAGATGGCAATCATGCTCTTCCTTTTGGGGAAGATGTAAAGTTTATTTATCCCGGCGGCCAATAAGATATGGTGTGGGAATCATGTGTTTCGCTCTTCCGGGAAGAATCACCGGGTCGGAAGAAGGTAATATAACTGCAGACATCTTCGGAAAGAAGAGAAAGGTGCTGAGAGGCACGGAGAAGAATGTCAGTGAGGGTGATCACGTTCTGGTCTTCAACGATTTCATAATAAAGAAAATCAGCAAGAGGGGTTTCGACGTCATGATGGAGGAGATGAAAGAGTTATGGAAATGAGCAACAAGGAGCTCTTCCTTCGCTATGCAATACCATGCGGGGAGGTCCTGGTAAAGAGAGGGGATCTGAATCGGGAGGTTCTGAAGAAGCTGGACGAAAGAACAAGGGATGGCAAGGACACGAAGCTTCCCGTGGAAAAATACTTCCCCGTGGCCGGCAAGATGTGCGAGATACTGGCGAGCAGGGCCGGGAAAAGCAGGATAGACGAGGAGGACATAAGGAGATATTTCCTCCGCGAGCACGACAAGGCGATCAGGTGGAGGAGGCTCTTCTTCAAGGACGTCAATCTTAAGGAGTGTCTCGTCAAGCCGGGCAGGGTCATGAAGGCCGGGGAGAAGACCGTCCTCAACACGCCTCTGGGCAGGAGGGTGCTGGAGAAGAATTTCGAGCCTGAAATACGGAGGAACGACTGGGTCAGCTTCCATTACGATCACATATGCGAGAGGCTTAGCAGCGAACAGGCAAAAAGCATGCTGAGGTCGAGGAAATGAATAAGGAGCGGATAGGAACCCTGCTGGCACTGGCGACAGCGGTTGTCTCGGGGGTTTCCATACCGGTAAACAAGATTTTCGTGGCGGGGATAGACCCCACCGTGTTCACCGCCGTGAGGGCGGTGATAATAGGGATAATCTTCCTTTTCATCTCCCTGGCGGCAGGGGGCTTCAGAAAGGAGCGCATGAAGACGAATTGGAAGTATCTCGCGCTCATATCCATAATAGGCGGGTCTTTTGCCTTCCTCATGTTCTTCGGAGGACTCCAGTTCACCACCAGCGGGAGGGCGGCCTTCCTTCACAAGACGCTTCCGGTTTATGCGGCATTCTTCGCCTTCGTTTTCCTTAAGGAAAGAATCCCCGGGAAGCAGTTATACGCAATGATACTGATGATTATCGGAACCGCGGCCGTTTTCTCAGCGGCGATAAACCCCGCAGAGCTTTGGATGAATCCCCAGCTGGGAGATCTTATGATAATAGGGGCCACGATATTGTGGGCCCTTGAAAACGTGATAGCCAAGAAGTCCATGGTAAAGGGCGACACGAATTTCGTTGTCTCATTCTCCAGGATGTTCTTCGGGGGGCTGATACTGTTCGGGGCGGTCCTGCTGACAGGAAAGGCCGGGGTGGTATTTTCACTCACCGGCCAGCAGATGGTCAGCATTCTCGTGTCCACAGGGTTTCTTTTCGCTTACGTCCTCTTCTGGTATGCCGCGATAAAATACATAAACGTCTCTAAGGCATCGCTCCTGCTCCTGCTGGCTCCGGTGATTTCGCTGGTCCTGGGAAACGCATGGCTTCATGAACCGGTTCCCGTCCTGCAGATAATAGGGTCAGCCATGATACTGGTCGGCGCTTATTTCGTGGTTGGCATAAGAAGCAGGCTTTCCACCGGAGTCTAATTCTCCTTTTTCAGTGTTCCCTTCTCAAGTATCTCGACCCCGTCAGCCATGTGCTGGAGGGCCTTTGAGAAACCGCTTTTGGCCCCCATGACAATTACCCTTTTCCCCATCTTCTTTGCGACCTGCAGAGCGGGCAGAAAGTCCGCGTCCCTCGAGACCAGGCAGATTACGTCCACCCTCTTGTTGTAAGCTGCCTGCACGATTTCCACGGCGACGCTCACATCCACGTCCGATTCCGTTTCCCCTGCCAGCACCACCTTGGGCTCGAATCCCTGGTTGGCGATCGCCTCTATAAGTTTTTCGGAGGCGTACTGGTTTAGGAAAACCTTTCCGAATATTATCCTCCCGTATTTCTCCGCTGTTCCCCGGAGTTCCCTGAGGTTTATGCTGAACTCCTTCCTTATCATGTTTGGACCGTCTATGAATATCGCGACGTTTCCCTTCTTTCTCTCCAGACCGAACATAATATCATCTTCCTTTTCCGCTTGACAGGAATCTGTTTTGTTAAATATATATAAATCATGCCATAATAATCTTGTTATCGGTACAGATGGGCGAAGAAACTTCTGGTTCAGTGGCTCCGGGGGGAAGTCATGGTCGTTGCAACGCTGAAAGAAAATGGGAAATCGAGGATATCTTACTTAGCCCAGAAGATAAAGCCGGAAAGATTCGGGCTGGATGACGTGGCCCAGCAGATATTCGGGGCCGTCCTTTTTTCCGCCCCCCTGAGCGTGACAGAGGAGGTCTGGAATCTGGCCCGGGGTCTGAGCGTTCTGAGGATGGTCGTTTTCGTCGTGCTGAGCATAACGATCGCTTCTATAATCATCTACTACACGAGATTCCAGAAGGTCGCCAAGGAGAGCATAGGAGGGGACATAAACACGCACATAGCGGGGAGAATGTACATCCCCAAGCGTCTTGTTTCCCTTTTCCTGGTGGCCTATTCGGTAAGCATCTTCATACTCTGGCTTTTCGGAGTGGTTTCCCATATAGCTGATCCCCTTTGGATATTCAGGATATTCATATTCATATCGTTCTTCGCTTCGGTGGGCGCCGCCACAGCCGACATAATCAAATAATTTTCAGGCCGGCTCCGGGGCCATTTCGTAACTTATAAATAGAACCTTTCCTTAATTTCAACTGATTGGCATGAAATGCGGCAGTTGCGGGGAAGAAGTGAGCGAGGAGTGGGAGTTCTGTCCCAGATGCGGTGCCAGAATAAGGAAGAATGACATGTTTTCCGATGCCTTCGATATGATGGAAAAGGAGATGTCCAGGCTGGGCAATGACCTGTCCGACATGGACAATCCCCTCGAGAAGAATTTCGAGGTTTTCGACCTTTCCCCCTTCTTCCGTAAAAGGCCCAGAGGAAGCGGATTTTCTATAAAGATAACCAGGGGAAGCGGAAAAAAGCCCAGTGTTTCCGTGAAGACCTTCGGCGACGTCAACAGGAAGGACATAGAGAAGGAGATGAGGAAGATGGGAATAGGCAAATCCCCGGAACCCGAAGGCAGTGAAATCAATAGAGAAGATTCTCCAGAGAGGACCACCGGGGAGCCCGAGACCAGTGAGGCCCCCAAGGTGACCGAGGAGCCGGAGACGGAGGTCAGGAGGGTGGGTGACAGGATAGTCGTGGAGATAAAGATACCCGGCGTGAAAGAGACCAAAGACATACACATAACCTCCCTTGAGAATAGTGTGGAGGTCAAGGCCATAGCCGGCAAGAAGGCATATTTCAAGATACTCACCAAGCCCCCCGATTCCAGCGTGGTGAACAAGGATTTCTCCGAAGGTGTGCTCCGCCTGGAGCTCGGTTAGAATCCTATTATTTATATCGAAAGAAAAACAATTATAGAACGTGAAAAACAAAATACCCTTCCTTCCGATTCCGTATTCGAAGGTGATCCGGATAACGGAGCACTTTCTGGGCATGGGGGAAAACATATCCAAGATGTTCCCCTCCATGGAGTTCGACCTGGAACAGGCGGACATAGAGATAAGCCCGAGGAGATGGTCCTCCATAGCTTTGTTTACCTTCCTTTTCTACTTCTCCCTGATATTCGCGCTCATGTTCCTCATAACAGTCGCAGCCCATGCAGGAATTGCGATGTCTCTCTCACTCTCCCTCCTCTCAGGGCTTGCCATAGGCTTTGCCAGCATGTTTTTCATAATCTTCTATCCCAAATTTTCCTCCAAGCGGAAGATAAAGGCCATAGAGAAAAACCTCCCCCAGGTCCTTCACCACATGCTGGTCCAGGTGCGCTCCGGAGTTACTCTCTACGATACATTCGTCTCCATAGCCAAGACCGATTACGGCGTGCTTTCTGACGAGATCCGCAAGGTGGTCAATGAGATAAACACCGGGAAATCTGAGGCGGAGTCCCTGGAAAAGCTGACCAGGGAGACTCCCTCCTTGTTTTTCCGGAGAGTGATGTGGCAGCTCATAAACTCCCTGAAATCCGGGTCTGACATAGGGTCTACCATGAAGGAGATAGTCGAGTCACTGGCCATCGAACAGAGGGTGTCCATAAAAAAATACGGCTCCCAGCTGAACCCCCTCGCACTGATGTATATGATGCTCGCGGTGATATTTCCCACGCTGGGCATAACCTTTCTCCTGGTGCTGTCATCCTTCACCGGCATAGCCATGGACATGTATACGATACTGATGGGGATACTCGGTGCCCTGGTTTTCTTCCAGTTCATGTTCATAGGACTAATAAAATCCAGGAGGCCCGTGGGGATTGATTGATATGATTTACATGCTTTTTCCCAAGAGATACAGGAACAAGATAGACAGCATGATAATGCTTTCCGGCATGGAAACGACCGCCGGTGCCTATATCAACAAATCTCTTGTGGTGAGCGCCGTCATCGCGGTTGCCGTCGCCTTCTTCGTGCAGCCCTATTTTTGGCTGGTTCTCGGCGGCGTTTTCGCCGGCGTATTCCTCTTCATGAACGCATGGCTCATACTCGCCATAGACAAGAGGAGGAATTTCGTGGAGAGCATACTCCCTGATGCGCTGGAGCTGATGGCTGCCAATATAAAGGCAGGCTTCATACCCAGCAAGGCCCTCCTGCTCAGCGCGAGGTCGGAATTCGGTCCTCTTTCCGATGCGATAAAGAAATGCGGGAAGGACATAATGACCGGTAAGACCCTCGCCTCCAGCATGGCCAGGATTTCAAGATACATAAAATCCGACATACTTGAAAATTCCCTCAAACTCATAGCCGAAGGGTCGAGGTCAGGAGGCCAGCTGGTGGCCCTGCTCGAGGAGAACGCCATCGACATACGCAGGAAACAGGCCATACAGAAGGAGGTGAAGGCGAACATAATAATGTACGGCATATTCATAGTTTTCGCCGGTGTATTTGGGGCACCCATACTTTATGCACTTTCCATATTCCTTATAACCACCCTCTCTTCCATCGGCGCCTCCAGCAACGTCCCCAATGCGATGCCCTCCAACATGCCCTTCTTCAAGTTCAGCGCGTCCATTTCCCCGGACTTCCTGCTGATTTTCTCAGTGACCGCCATACTCATAACCACCTTCTTTTCCGGCATAATTATCGGGCTCATAAGCAGCGGAAGGGAGAAGGAGGGGATAAAGTACTTCCCCATATTCATGGTGGTCGCTCTGCTGATATTCTTCGGGGCGAGGGTGATGATATCCACCATGTTTGCCGGTTTCAAGCCGGTATGAAGCGAAACGAAGGGAGAATACCACTTTAAATAATGCTTATATACCACTTTGAACCAATTATAAACTGATCAATATGAGAAAGGCACAATCAGCAATGGAATATCTGATGACATACGGATGGGCAATATTGATCGTTATAATAGTGGCAGCAGCGCTATACGCATTGGGTGTTTTCACACCGGCAACGACAACCACAGAGGCAAGATTCCAGACTCTTGGGGCTTCCACAGCGCACGACCTGGAGGCAGGGGGGACATTCAGGATAAAGCTCCCCAACCAGGTAGGGAAGACAGTTAACGTCACTTCGGTCGCGGTGACCCCGACAGCTGGAGGGACCGGGTGCACGACCAACACGACTTCATTCACCATAACCCCGGGACAGATAGTGGAGACTACGGTGGACTGCAGCCCGATGGGTCTGTCTTCCGGAGCACCGTATTCGCTGAAGCTTACAGTTGATTTCACACCCACGGGCGGATACGGACAGTCAGACAGTGCCACGGTGACCGGAACAGTATAAGATTGAACCTATTGCCCCCGGATTTTACTATTTTTTTATTTTTTATTATGTTAGCGTATTTTCCATGCCCTGCGGGGGCGTTTCTCCGGAGAAAGACGTTTATTTATACCACTTTGAACCAATTATAAACTGATCAATATGAGAAAGGCACAATCAGCAATGGAATATCTGATGACATACGGATGGGCAATATTGATCGTTATAATAGTGGCAGCAGCGCTATACGCATTGGGTGTTTTCACACCGGCAACGACAACCACAGAGGCAAGATTCCAGACTCTTGGGGCTTCCACAGCGCACGACCTGGAGGCAGGGGGGACATTCAGGATAAAGCTCCCCAACCAGGTAGGGAAGACAGTTACAATCGATTCGGTGGCGGTGGATCCCACCGCAGGAGGGACCGGGTGCACGACCAACTCGACTTCCTTCATAATAACGCCAGGTGAGATAAAGGAGACGACAGTGAACTGCACGACCATGGGTCTGTCCTCCGGGGCATCCTATTCCCTCAAGGTGACTGTTACCTACACCCCGCAGGGGGGATACCAGGCGACTGACTCCGCTACAGTGACAGGAACCATATAAACCAGCGATGACCAGCTAACGATATTGTCCATTAAATTTGTTTTTTTATCCCGACCTACGTATCTCTTTTTCTATTGTTTTTTTATTTGGTCAGACAAATTACTATTATGCTCAAGCAAGTCATTCTGGTGAGGAAGGACATAAAGATGGACAGGGGAAAGCTGGCCGCCCAGGTGGCCCATGCCAGCCTGGGATCTTACAAGGATTCCGGTGCCAAGGACAGGGCCCAGTGGGAGGCGGAGGGATCAAAAAAGGTCGTTCTTAAGGTGGGAAGCCGTGAGGAGCTCATGAAGATATATGAGAAGGCGAAGAGAAAATTCCCCTGCTTCCTGGTCAGGGACGCCGGAAAGACCCAGGTGGAGCCGGGAACGGTGACCGCCCTGGGAATAGGACCGTGCGAGGAGAGGGAAATAGACAGGATGACGAAGCACCTGAAACTTCTGTGACTCCCGCCAAGGCAAACTTATATATTTGGGATACATTAATCAGCTTATGAGCAACGGCGCCAAACCGGGCGACAAGGAAATGACTGAGAAGTACATTCTCATGCAGATACTCCAGCAGAATCTGGAGAATATGCGCAAACAGCAGCAGATTCTGGAGAACCAGTACATGGAAGTCAAAAGCACCACCAACTCGCTTGAAGAGATAAAGAAGATGGATAAAGGGAGCGACGTTCTCATACCTTTGGGTAGCGGGTGCTTCGCCAGGGGCAAGATAACCGATCGGAAGGAATTTCTTACGGATGTCGGTGCCGGTATAGTGCTGGACAAGGATACGAAAGGAATTAATGAGCTTCTGGGCGAAAGGCTGAAGGAGATAGAAAATTCCATAGCCGAGAACCAGACTCAGATGGAGACCATCGCGGAGAGAGTGAACAAGATAACGTCCGAAATACAGAGTATGATACCGAAAAACAAGGATTAAACAATTTATCGGGGCTTTTATAATATTATTGTATGATTGCAGTGCTTCTCGTGGCTCTGGTGGCTTTCTCTCTGTTCGCAGTCGTAACAAAGGACATACTTTATTCTGTCATATTTTTAGCCATGACCTCTCTGGTGCTGTCTCTGGCCTTCCTGTTCCTGGGGGCCCCTGACATAGCCATAACCGAGGCAGCGGTCAAGGCGGGTCTCATGACGCTGATATTCGTTCTGGCAATCCAAAAAACTGTCAGGGTGGAAAAATGCTGAAGAGATTGACGGTAATCGGTTCGCTGGTGATAATATTTTCAGTGATGCTTTCGGTGATATTCCTGCCGGGATTCGCTTCTTGGGATTCCAAGCCGCTTGCCGACTATTATCTGCGGGAGTCTTTCGCGGAGACCAAATCCCCCAACGTGGTCGGTTCGGTAGTGTGGGATTTCAGGAGCTTTGACACCATGGGAGAGGAAACAGTCCTCTTCACGGCCGCGATAGGGGTGTTCAGTCTCATGATGTTCAACCTGAAAAAGGAAAGGGGGGATAGCAATGGACATAATAGTTAAGACGATAACAAAGGGTCTTTTTCCTTTCATACTCCTCTTCGGTGTCTACGTAATAGTCCATGGGCATCTTTCCCCGGGAGGCTCTTTCCCGGGGGGAGCAATGGTGGTGGTCGGATTAGCGCTGATAGGAATTGTTTTCGGGCTCAAGAAAGCGGAAAGGGTGATAAAGGAAGACACGGCTCACATAATGGAGGGTGTGATGGCCTTTTTCATGGTGTTCCTTGTGCTCATGGAAACACTGGTCAGGAATCTGCTCGCTCCCACAGGTTTCCTATTTCATCTCTGGAGCGCCCAACAGGTGCTCCTGCTGAATATGTTCGGAGGTATAATGGTAGTGATGGCACTAAGCATTGTAGTGTTCCTGTTGTTGAAGGAGTGAATTATGATAGCGGAAATATATTTCACATGCGTCCTCATGATGGCTTTGGGCATATATTGCGTGGTAATCAGGCCTAACCTGATAAAGAAGATAATGGGATTGGCGATATTCACCGACGCCATACACCTGTTCATAATAAACATGGGATTCAGGGAAAACGGAATACCGCCCATAATAAGTCCGGATAACATCGGTGTGTTCGCCATGCTTTCCGTCGATCCGGTTCCCCAGGCCATGGTGCTCACTTCAATAGTGATAAACTTCAGCATAACCGCTTTCGCACTTGGGCTTTCCGTGATCGCCTACAGGCATTTCGGGACGCTCGACACGGACAAGATGAACAAGTTGAGAGGATAGAATGATCACGATACTGATAGGAGTGTTGTTCCTGGCGGCTTTTTTAGTCCTCGTTCTCAAGAAGGACATAATCGCCATATCTGCAATAGTATTTTCATTCTTCTTACTTTTGTTCATGTATTTCAGCCCACTGACCATGGTGCATCAGTTCTCGGGCTGGGAACCACCCTTCGGGATAGTCTGGGTTCTGGACGATTTCGGCCTTCTTATGTCCCTGCTGGTGACCGGCATAGCTTCCCTTTCCGCGATATTTTCTGTCAGGTACGTCAAGGAAAGGAGACACAGATATTACACTCTGATATGCCTCCTGACCATAGGGCTGGTGGGGATTTCCCTCACAGGGGACGTGTTCAACCTCTACGTTTTCTTTGAGCTGATGTCCATATCTTCCTATGCGCTCGTCTCCTTCCTTCTTAACAGGGAGGCTACGGAGGCAGCTTTCAAATACCTGCTGGTCGGTTCGCTTTCCTCTTCCTTCTTCCTTCTGGGTATAGGACTTCTCTACGGCCTCACCGGAACGCTGAACATGGCGGACATAGCCGTCCGGCTGGCGCCGGGTCCCCTGTCATTCGCGGTTTTCGGCTTTATAATCGGCGGTCTTGCCCTGAAATCAGCCATCGTCCCCTTCCATTTCTGGCTCCCCGATGTTCACCCGGCTGCCACCACCCCGGTTTCCGCCCTGCTCTCGAGCGTCATAGTCGGTTCGGGAATCTACATGATGATGAGGATCACCTTCATCGTGTTCGGGGTGATGGACATATTCTGGATATTCGTGATATTCGGCCTTGTGACCATGGTGGTTGGCGGCGTGATGGCGGTGATCCAGAGCGACGTCAAGAGGCTTCTCGCCTACTCCACTGTCAGCCAGACCGGATACGTCTTCCTTGCCATGGGCATGGGCAGTGCCCTGGGCGTGTCAGCGGGCATTTTCCATCTGGTTAACAACATACTCCTGAAAAGCCTGCTCTTCCTCTCCTTCGGTGTGGTTCTTTATCACACCGGAATCAGGGATCTCAACCGCCTCGGAGGACTCGGGAAGAAGCTGCCTCTGGTGGCCTTTTGTTTCGGCGTGGGTGCGCTGAGCATCGCGGGAGTGCCACCCTTCAACGGATTTGCCTCGAAGTGGATGATATACATGTCCACCTGGGGGGTCAGTCCCGCGCTCACGGCAGTGGCCGTGATAGTGTCCGCTGTCACGCTCGCCTATTACATGAAGGCGTTCTCCTGCATATTCCTGGGACCACCGAAGGTCGAGATAAAGAAAAAGACCCCCTGGCTCATGGTTTTACCGCTGCTGATCCTCGTGATTTTATGCATAGTGATAGGGGTCTTCCCCCAGCTAGCGATGGCCTTCGTGGAACCGGCTTCAAACGTTTTATTAAACCAGAATCAATATATAATTGCCGTGTTCGGGTGATCTAAATGTTCGAGGAATGGTCTCTTTTCATTGGTTTTTTCTTCGTGTTCCTTTTCCTGGGGCTGGTAATATACCTTTTTGGCAACAGGTCTTTCAGGTCCGAGGAGGGGAAGGAAGACACTTATACCTGCGGTGAGCCGTTCAAAAAGATAAGCGTGAGGTCCGACAATTTTTATCAGGCTATAATAGAAAACACCGGACTCCGGAGACTGCGTGAATTCCATACTGGAAGGGTTTCCGATTATCTGCTGTGGATGGTGGTGGGGATGGCCATAATTTTGGTCATGATACTGGTGATATGATGGTAGGGACGCAAAAGCAGAGACCGATAATACCGCCTCTGAGGAGACTTGCGAATTACTGCAGGAGGAAATCCCCCTGGATTCTCCACCTAGGCGCAGGTGGATGTCTTCCTCCTGAAGAGGAGGTCATTGTGGGCAACAATATCGTGAATATCGGGGAATTCATAGACTCTTTTGGGAAAGAAACACTGATACAGAGTGAAGTCGATATCGAATCCATGGTAGTGGAAGGGGAGACTGTTTCTTTCGGGAATTTCATGCCGCAAGAAAAAAAAATATATGCCATACACAGGCTGAAATCCCCCGAGAAGTTGATCGAGATAAAAACGAGCACAGGGATACCAATAACTTTAACCCCCGATCACAAGGTTATGGTAGATAGAGCAGAAGGCCCAGAATGGATAAATGCCAAAAATCTCAAGAAAACGGATTTTCTTTTTTGTCCCCGGAAAATAAATGTGAAATCGGAGATTCCGGATTTGATGGACATGTTGCCGCATCATTTAGTCGCCAACATCGATGAGAAGACTCTGAATTTGATTAAGAACAGGATAATAGAAAAGCACGGAGGATACAAAGAAGCTTCTTCTGATCTGGGCATTCCCGTTGTCAGGTTTTCCCATAAGAAGAGGATGTTTAATCTCGGGGAATTAAAGATTATCGCAGAAGATGCTGGGAAGGATTGGAACTCGGTGAAAACCAAAATAAGAAAATTGACGACAAAAGGTTTCGAGTTTGTTCCTGACATCAAAATAAATGAGGATCTGATGTACGTCTTGGGTCTCATCGCTTCTGATGGTCACGTGACCTTGTGTAAAAGTGATTCCAAAAGAAGGGGAAGCTATAAAATTGTCTTCTCGAACAAAGAAGAAAGAATTATGCAATCTTTCGCGAGTAAGGTAAAAAAAATCCTGTCCGGTAAAAAAATAAACAATGGTGTTTCCAACAATTCGGGTATTCCTATCAGTTATTTTTATAGCAACATTTTCGCTTTTATCATAAAATATTTCGGAATAGGCAAAATCGGAGGAGGGGATTTCAAGAGAATATTCGGCCTCCCGGAGAACTACATTTCAAGTTTTTTGGCGGGTTATTTTGACGGTGACGGTCACATATCCTTTTTGAAAAGAGGCAGATATGAAGTGGGTATTACAACTTCTGATTTTCTAACGGCGAAAAGGATATTCATCCTCTTCAAAAGACTGGGAATAGCCACAAAAATAATAAAATCTAGAAACAAGAGCACTTTCGGAACAAAAAACATGTATAGAATTGGCATAGTATCCAGAATTGATTTGGAGAGATTTTTGAAAAAAGTGCCCATGAAACATCCTAAAAAGGTCAAAAGAAAAATAGCCGATATGTCGACATTATCTTATTCTTCTTTGTCCTGCAATTCGGAACTCATGAACGTCAGAAAGAGCTTAAACGTCAACCAGTCTGAAGTTTATGAAGGCTCAGTGATGAGTGGCATGGAGAATGGGAAGAGGTTGAAACATTTGACGGCTTCAAGGATATTCGATTCCTTGAAAGATATTTCCCCCAAGAAGAATATTTTCGAAGCCGCAGAAAACATTCTTAATGATGATTACTATCTCGACCGGATTTCTGAAATTAATTATAAAGATTCCAGAAGCCATCTTGTTTATAACATCTCCGTTAAAGATACCGAATCCTACATACCCGGAGGAATGTTTGTTGTAAAGAACTGCAACGGCTGCTCTATCGAAATCCTTGCGAGCCTGACCCCCAAATATGATTTGGAAAGGTTCGGAATCCTTTCCAAGGGATCCCCCCGGCACGCGGACATACTGGTCGTGGAGGGGATAGTCACGAAGAAGATGAAGGACAGGCTTCTGACCATATACCACCAGATTCCCGACCCAAAGTACGTGATGGCGGTGGGCGCCTGCGCCATATCCGGAGGGGTGTTCTATGATTCCTACAACTTTGCAGGACCCCTTGACAAGGTCATACCGGTTGACGTGTACGTTCCCGGCTGTCCGCCAAAGCCGGAGGCCATAATATCCGGGGTCACCAAGATACTCAAGAAGATGGAGGGAGAGGATGGAAGCGGAAAAAGTCCTAAAAAACCTGGTAGATAATGTCGAGAAAAAGGAAGACGGATACTGGGCCGATTTCAGCAGCGGGGACATAAATGAATTAATGGAGTCACTCAGGGATTCAGGGGTCTACAGGATAATCACCATAAGCGGAGTGGATGTGGGCGAAGACATTGAGATCATATACCATGCCGAATCGGAAGGCGAGGCGATAAATCTCAGAACCCGAGTTCCCAAGGGGAACCCTGAGATAGAGACCATCACAAAAATCTTTCCGGGGGCGGAGCTGTACGAAAGGGAAGTCATGGAGATGCTGGGGGTCAATATGAGGAACCATCCCAACCCCAAGAGGCTCTTCCTGGCCAAGGATTCTCCGAAGACCCCCCTGAGAAGGGATTGAGATTGTGGAGACAATGATATAGTGAGGAAAACAGCAAAGGAAACCAAATTCCTGACGGATAGATGGAATAATCACCTGAATCCGATCGAGTAATATGTCACCACGGAACTCCTGTCACCGACAACGTCTCCCGATGACGAGCGGTTGATCACATCGATCTTTTTCCATCCGAGTTCCTTCGCCGTGGCCATGAGTATGGCTATCGGCCCGTAACCGCAGACCGAGGCATCTATCGATTCAAGGGTTCTGAAGAGGCCCTTCAAATCGAGCTTCTTTATCATTTCCACCGCCTTTCCGTCCTTCTCGTTGGCCTCTTCTTGGGATATGTAATGGGAGAAGTCAGAGGAGGCGATTATCCTCGCGTCATGCTCCCTGGCGATGGAGGACAGGGTCTTTCCCACCGACATGCATTTGGAAAGGAAATCCCCGGAATAGTCCGTCCCTGATATCGACAGGGGAACGAAACTGAAACTACCGAATTTCTGCTGCAGGAAGGGGAGCTGGACCTCGATTGAGTGTTCCCGTGAGTGAGCGAGAGGGTCGTCCTTCACCACCTCGTTTTCCAGAAGCTCCTTCGCTATGCCGGTATCTACCACCGCCTCTCCCAGCGGGGTCCTCCATTTGCCTGATGACATTACTGCCATGTCCTCCCCCAGAAGGTTGTGGTTGGGGCCCATTATGATGAACCTCTTGGATGGCTTCAGCGAGGCGATGGAGAAGGCGGACGTCCTCCCCGAATACGGGTAGCCTGCATGGGGGGATATCACGCCGAGATTTCCTAGCGGCTTGGTGTCCATGAACATTGATCTGAGTGATTCCCTCAGGTTTTCCGGGTCTGACTGGTAGAAGACCCCTGAAACCACCGGTATTCTGGGTTCCATGTGATAAAATTTGATCTCTGGTTAAAAAATCCATCCCTCACATGCTTTCGGGCGCTTCTATTCCCAGTAGTCCCATGCCGTTCCTGATCACCGTCCTGACGGATTTTATGAGGGCCAGTCTGGCCTCTTTAACTCCATGATCCGCCTTTAGGACGGGGTGTTTCTCGTAGAACCGGTTGAACGATCTGGCAAGCTCTAGCAGGTAATTGGCTATGAAGGACGGGTTGTATTTCTCCGCTGACTGGGAGACAAGAGCCGGAAATGAGGAGACCTTTCCCATCAGTTCCTTCTCTTCCGGGGAGGAAAGCAGTGAGAAATCCGGATTTTTGATTTTCCCCGTATATTTCTTTAGTATGCTGCTTATCCTGGCGTGGGAGTACTGGACGAAAGGACCGGTGTCTCCCTCGAAGGAGAGGGACTCGCTGGAGTTGAAATAAACATCCTTCACCGGGTTGGTCTTGAGTATGTAGAATTTTATGGCCCCCAGGGAGATTGTCCTGGCGGTATTTTCTTTATCCTCTTCACCGGTAACCACTCCCCTCTTCTCTATCTCTCCGGCCGCCTCTTTTGTGAGATTCTCCAGAAGTTCGTCGGCATCGACCACCTTGCCCTCCCTGGATTTCATCTTGCCTTCCGGCAGGTAAACCATCCCATAACTCATGTGGTAACATCTCTTTGACCATCCATAACCCAGCATCTTCAGTATCTTGAAGAGAACGACAAAATGATAATCCTGCTCGCTCGCCACCACCCATATCATCCTGTCCGGATGGTAATCGTCATACTTCATCCTGGTGGTTCCTAGGTCCTGGGTCATGTAGACGCTCGTCCCGTCGGACCTTATGAGTATCTTCCTGTCGAGACCCTGCTTACTGAGATCCACGTAAATCTCCCCTCTTTCACCCCTTTTGAATACGCCTTTCCGGAGGCCCTCCATCACGAATTTCCTCCCCCTTTTGTAGGTCCTGCTCTCGTAATACCACTTGTCGAACTCGCATCCGTAGTCCTCGTACGTTTCTTTCATACCTTTGACGGCCCATGAGTTCATCTTCTCCCATATTTCCATCACCTCTTTGTCACCCTCTTCCCATTTCCTGAGAAGCTCCTTTGCCTCGCCTTCCATGGAGTGATCCTCCTTGGCCTTCTTGTTGTAGAGGACGTAATAATCCCCCACGAAATGGTCGCCCTTCTTTCCCTTGCTTTCGGGGGTTTCTCCCTTCCCGAAGAGCATGTACGCCAGCATCGATTTGCAGATGTGTATACCCCTGTCGTTCACCAGGTTTACCTTAATCACCTCAAACCCGGAAAATTCGAGTATGTTGGCCATGGCCATCCCCAGAGAATTGTTTCTGATATGGCCCAAATGGAGGGGCTTGTTGGTGTTGGGCGCGGAGTATTCTATAAGAATATTCTCCTTATTCTTTCCGCCCGAACCGAAATTACCGGGATCCCTCTCGATCTCCTTGTACGTTTCAGAGAAAGCCTTCCCCCAGTCGGCGAAGAAGTTCAGGTACCCTCCTCTGGGCTCCACCTTCATGACAGCCCCTGAGGGCTTTATCTTTTCCGAGAGTTCCTCGGCTATTGCCTTGGGGCTCTTCTTCATCTCCCTCGATAGGGCGAAGCAGGGGAAGGCCAGGTCCCCGAACTCGGGGCGGTCCGGCTTCTCCAGGGTGATTTCTTTCGCTTTTATGTGATTTCTGAGAATTTTACGAACTTCCTTTCCGAAGACATCCGAATTCGATGGCATAATAATAATTTTGTCCGAACCTATTTAACTTCCCCTGTTTCTTCCCCTATCCACTGCCTGTATTCCTTGGAGCCGCCGACGATGGGGAGGGCTATCACCTCGGGTACTGAGTATGGATGAATCTTCTTTATCTCCCTTACGAGTTTTCTCAGCATCTGCTTGTTTGTCTTGAACAAAAGCATGACCTCTTCTGCGGAGTGTATCTTCTTCCTCTTCTTCCCCCACCAGAAATGGGATTTTACTCCGGGTATGATGTTCGAACATGCGGCCAGTCTCTGGTCCAGTATCTCCCCGGAAATTTTCTCCGCGCATTTCTTGTCCGGGCACGTCGTCAGCACAACCAGATACATATCATCCCTCTATCGTCGTCCCGAGGAACTCCCTTCCCCTGATCGCGTTTCTCATGTTTTCCAGGTCCCTTCCGTTCATGACCAGCGTCTTTATTTTCGTCCTTTTCATTATGCGCACCGCCGTTGGATCGATCACCGCTGAATGACCGGGGGTGAATTTCTCCTCGTTCATTATCTCCTCTATCTGGGAAGGGGCCACCATTATGAACATCTTTGCACTCCTGTGCTTCTTGGGATCCTTGTCGTATACACCGTCAACGTCCGTCCCTATTATTATCAGGTCCGAGGAAAGGGCCTCAGCCGCCTGGACGGCCACCGTGTCTGTGGTCTGTTTCGGTTTCAGCCCGCCCATGACCACGATTTTTTTCATTCCGACCACTTTCTTCAGAGTGTCTATGTCCGGGACCTGCCGCTTGTAAACGTGCTCTCCCAGTGAAGAGGCCAGAGCCATGGCATTCAGCCTGGTTCCCTGTATTCCTATGTTGTCCAGGAAATCCCTGTCATCCGAGAATTTCTCCGCGACCGCGATGAAGTCCTTCACCAGTTTTCCTCCCCCCACCACGACCACGATTTCGTGGCCCTCTTCCAGCAGGGAAAGGAAGAGTTTGGAGTATCCGGAGATCGTTTCCTCGTCCGGAATCCCTTTGGGACAGAGTATGGACCCCCCCACATCGAACACGATTTTCATGAAGACCCCTTCTTGAGAATTTTAATATCGGATACATATAAAAACCATTGAATGGAAGTTCATAATAAAAATAAATACTCTTGGTCACTTCTTCAGCCCGCGGGATTTTCTCCCCGCGGAGGTCTTTCCCCTGTGGACTCTTCTGGTATGCTTTTTCCCGGATAACCATCCCGATTCTTTCGATTTCTTCACGGAGGGGTGTGATCTGTCTACGAGTATGACCTCGAACCACTTGTGGTTCCCGTCCTCGCCGGCCAGATAGGAGTTCAGCACCTCCATGTTGGGGAATCTCCTGGAGGCCTTTTCCTCTGCCATGAGCTTCTTGGATTTCCCGGGAGGAAAGAACCTTCCCGCCTTCTTGGGGACCCTTCCTCCTGTGGGCTTGGGTCGCTTTCTCCTGCCCTTGACTATTCTCGACCTCACCACGATGAATCCCTGCTTTGCCTTATATCCAAGTCTCCTGGCCCTTGCGGGATTAGAAGGTCCCTCTATCCTCTCGATGGTCTTCTGCCTTCTCCATTCCATGAGTCTCGACTTCATGGATTCCTTGGACGGTTTCGTTCTCATTTTTGTTATCATGTATTCACCGAATTAAATAATTTACGTCGTGTAAAGTATTTAAGTTTAAATTGACAGACTTTAAATATTAAGTCAAATACTAAAAAGGTGAAAAAAGATGCATGCGGCAGCTAAGATAATAATTGGGCTTATCCTGGTACTGATTGGTCTGGCGCTTTTCGTTGATTCGGTGGTTCCCATCACGGGAACGACAGGGACTTTCGGAATTGACTGGCTCGGCAACTTCATAATAGTTCTGACCGGAGTCATTCCCATAATGCTGATACTTGTGGGATTGCTGGTGGTATGGCTTGAAGCGGACGAACTGAAGATGGAAAAGGAATTCTCAGAGGAAGAGGAAAAGCCCAAAAAGAAGAGGAAGAAGAAAAAGAAGTAGGGCTACAGTCCGGTTTTCTGTACCACTGAGTCCTTTAATTTTATTTTTTTATCTTTTGATTTTTCCTTCCCGCCTATCTCTGATCTCTGGACCACGGAATCTATTATGTTTATGGTTTCCTTGACCTCCACGTTCTCCACTTCGGTGGCCATGGTCATGGCGTTTATGCTGTGCTCGATTATCCTGGAAATCTTGGAAATAATGTCCTCGAGTTCCTCCCCCTTCTCAGAAAACATGCTGAGGGCCACGAAAACCAGTCCCCCTTCCTCCTTGACCACCACCTTCAGCAGGTAGGTCTCCCCGGAGGATTTTGTTTTACACGAGTACATGAGAAGGGATGAATCCTCGTAGCTGCGGGAAGAGACCATGTACATCCCCTTCAGTTCCTCCCTTATGACGGGAAGGACATCCTTCATTCCGGTGTTCTTCAGGGAGAAGCCCTTCTTGACAGACGCCATCACCTTTTCCGAATCTATGAAGTCTACCTCGTTCATTTCTTCCGGGGCGAAAAGGGACACAAGGTATCTTTTCTGCTCCCGGATCTTCTTCATCCTTTCCAGCGTTTTCCTGTCAACGGATTTCAGCTTGCCGTTCCCCGCATCCTTGTCTCCTGGTATTTCGAGCGCGTCTTTCATGAGGAACGGTTCTATTTCCTCATCGTGATTCTTACCCTCCAGCTCGTAGGTTATGGAGGGCTTCAGCATCACCCTCTCCAGGGCGGTGGGCAGCACCTTGAACACGAATCCCTTCTCCTCGCCCGGGCCTATCTTTTCCATCGAATATCCCGTGATCGGTTTGACCTTTATTTCCACCGGGAAATGGATGTGGAGCCTGACATTGCCTATCTCCGAACCGGAATCGTTTTTGACAAAAACAACGAAGAAAGATTGTTTTCCGACCTTGAGTTCTCCCTTGAAATATGCGTTCAGATGCACATTCGGGCTGGTCCTGACGGCCATATGCTCTATATCCTTGCTGAACTCCTCTCCCGCCGGGTTATTCCATACCAGCCCGGTGAATGGGGATCTCGCCTCCTTCTTTCCCGCCCTCGATTTCGACCTGAAGACATGTATCCCGTTCGGTTCCAGCTCCCCGATAGAATCCAGTATCTTTGAATCCTTGCCGAGCGCCCTGATATGAGTTGTTCTTTCTTTGGAAAGGTTCTTTACGCCGAGCTCGAATTCCACGTTTTCTCCCTCCCTGATGCAATGCTTCGCGCATCTCTGCTTTACTGATACGTCAGGAAACTTTTCCTTTAGCGCCTTCACCTTCTCCTCTGTTCCCTCGTCCTTCTCTATCCCCATGGATTTTTTGTAATATTTTATGGCCTCCGGTATCTTCCCGAGATTCTCAAAGCACTCAGCCATTATCTTATAGCACCATTGCATTCCGTAATGCGTTTTCGTTTTTTCGAAAAGACCTGCTGATTCCTCCGAGAGATCAGCCGCCTTCCCGAAGTCCCCCATTTCGAAAGAGCACAGAGCGGCATTCCTGTATGCCCATGCTGCGTTGTATGAATCCCCGGCTTTCATGCTCTCCTGGGCGGAGTTTATGTAAAATTCAACCGTCCTGGGATCCTCTATCATCCGCGCCCTGGCCGCCGCTTCCAGAAAAAGGCAGGCGGTCCTTTTGTAGGCATGGCCTCTCCTGGACCTCTTTATCTTTTCCAGGAGATCATCCAGATCCCTCTTTATCCTCCGGGGGCTGTGGTATTTCTTCTCTTCCTTCATTACCTCGAAAATGTTCATGCTTAAATTATTGTCCGGTTAATTGAAATAAGTATTTATTTCAGGGGCGTTCACATCCCCGTCTTCTCCCCCCATTCGGAATACCTGCGGACGGAATCCGGGTCCACGCTGGGCTTGATCTTCCCGAGAGCCTTTTCGAAATCTTCCTCGTTGAGCGGGCGGTAGTTCATGGTGTACTTTTCTATCTGGACGGAGTTCAGCTCTCCCAGGTTCGGGTTTCTCTCCCTTATCATCACCATTATGGCCTCTCTGCAGATGTTGGATATGTCCCTTCCCGAGAAGCCCTCCGACCTTTCGGCGAGCTTTCCGGTGGTCATGCCCTTGATCCCTATCCCTTTGAGGTGTATGCCGAATATCGCTTTCCTCGCCGCCTTGTCCGGAAGGGGCACGTATATCTTTCTCTGGAACCTGGAGACCATTGCATCGTCCAGGTCCCATGGCTTGTTGGTGGCGGCCATTAGTATGATTCTGTCCTCCCTTTCCGATGAGAAACCCTCTATCTCCTCCAGAAGCTGGCCCACCACCCTTCTGGTGCTCTCGTTCAGGTCGGTGTCCCTGCTGATCATTATGCTGTCGAACTCGTCGATGAATATCACCGAGGGCTGGTCCTCCTTCGCCTTGGAGAATAATTTGGATATTATCTTGCTGCTTTCCCCGAAGTATTTGGACAGCAGGGTCGAGGTTCTCGCCTCGAAGAAGGTCGCCTCCAGCGTGTTGGAAGCCGCCTTGGCCAGAAGGGTCTTACCGGTACCGGGAGGACCGTAAAGCAGTATGGTCTTGGGGGATTCCACGAAATCCGGCTTGTTGTTTATGAAGGGGAGCACAACAGCCTCCTTTACGGTGGATTTGACTTCCTTGAGACCACCGATCTCCTCCCATTCCACCTTCGGGCGCTCGGATATGACCATGCTGTCTATCATGTCCTCGGACTCGGCCCTGGTATAGGGGGTGCTCTTTTTCAGGGTTGTGCCCATGGTTTCGTACTTTGCGGCGGAACTGAAAAGGTTCTCGGCTCTTTCCCTGGGGGATATGTATGCCAGGCGCCTGTATATGTTAGCTGCCCTCTGGTAGTGCACACCCGCCTGCTTGCCCTTTCCCCTGGAATCCAGCTTCTTCGCTGCCTCTATCTCCCTCTGTATCTGCTGCTTCAGTATGGACTGCCTTATCTCTCCCATAACATCGGTTTTAAATTTGTCTTTTAAGAATAAAAGAATTACAAGTATCCAGCCACAGGTGTCCTGTGAATCATTCCTCCGGGAGGAGGTCCTATCCCCCTTCCTGTTCCTCGGAGATTTGCTTTGCCTTCTCCTTGGCCATGCTGAGGGCGGTCTGTTCGTCCACCTTTTCCAGGTCGTCGATGGCCTGCATTATGTCCTGTGATTCTTCGTCAACCATCGGCTCCTCCTTTCCGAACACCCTTCCCAGTTTCTCCTTGACAAGGTCGAGCTTACCCTCTTTCAGCGCCTCCCTGACGTCTTCGTCCAGGAGTACTGAACCGAGCTTGTCCATGTCGGAATTGAGTATTTCCTCGGTTATCTTGGATTCCTTGTCTTCTCTCTCCCTTTCCTTCATGGCATCAACCAGCATGAGGACCTGGAGTTCCTGAATAAAATGGCTCGCTTCCATCTGCTTGGTTCTGGATTCCAGGCGGAGTGCCTTGATTTTCTGGGTGTTGAGGACCTTCAAGGTTTTCGGCTGACCCTTGGATTCCAGCATCAGCTTCTGTATCTTTTCCTGTATGCCCTTTATTTCGTCAGAAATCCTCTCCACTTCCTTCTCCACCTTGACCTTTTCTTTCACTATGTCGTCCCTTTTTATGGAGAAAACGTCCTTGCCGAATCTTGCTTTTACGAATTTTCTGAAATCCATATTTAGTTATGTGCCGGATATCTTTATAAGTAAAACCATTTTATACTGGAGTTCAAATATAAACTCATGAGGGCAGTCAAGGGGTTTCTTCTCTCGCTGGATGCGATGTTCGCCGTTTCGATACTGACCTTAGTCGCCCTCTTCATGGTGATGCTTATAAACACTTATTCCTCACCGGAGCTCACCTATCAGCGTTATTACTATGCGGGCAAGGACCTGGTTTACATATTCGAGCAGTCCCCCATGTCCTCCCTCGGCCATCTGCCCGTGGTGCAGAACTACACCGAAAAGGGGATACTGGAAAGCGAAGACATGGAAAGGACCATACTCGACGTCATCGGATCCTTCTGGACCTCGGGTAACATGTCAGAGGCAGAGAACCTCACCAAGGGAATACTGGACTCTCTTCTGAACGAGACCGGCCACGATTATCAAATACTCTTCGGGGGGGACAGCATATACAATTCTTCAGCTCCTCCCCATGACAGCTTCCTGGCCAGACTCACAACCGTGGTTTCCGGTTACGAGAAGACCAGACCGGTGGACGGGTACATGGCCAAGGTTTACATATCGAAGGCGAAAAAAACCGCCTCCTCTTTCCTCTACTTCGGCGGTTATGTGGGGGAGGGGAACATAACGAGGACGCTGGCGCTTCCGGAGGACGCCAACGTGACCCTGGTCTATACGGAAATGAACGTGGGAAACAACTTTTCCCTTCACATAAACAATCATTCTGCCGGCACCTTCAACAAGACCGCATACAATTTCTCCGCGGATAAGTGGGAGGTGTGCTCCCCCGGGAACAATCCCGAAATATGCTCCATGTTCACCGGGGGAAACAACACTATAGACATAAACTTCACTTCCATTATTAACAGCTCCATCGGAGGCGGTTACATCAAGATATCCTACACAACATCGGAACTGACAGGATCCCTTTATGAGGGTAACACCACAACCGGGAGCTATCTCTTCCCGGGCATCCGGGGAATAATAAACCTTTATTCCTCCTTCAGGGTTCCCGGCACGCTGAGGAACATCAGCGCTTACCTCCATTACATGAGCAGCTATCCCGTCTATCTCACCATAGGCAACGTGAGCGTTTACAGCAGCAACGAAACCGGCGAGCAGGAGATTTTCCTCAGCGATTCCCAGCTCAACTCCACCATATTCGGAGGGACGGGACTGGAGCACGCGGATTACATAAGCAACAGGACCATACCCCTTCGAATGGGAACCGAGAACGTCACCTATCTTGGAGGGGAGGGGGGGAAGGCGGACATAGTTCTAATAACCGACAGGACGGGAAGCATGGATTCCTGCGACGTGGACATAGACTGCAGCGTGCCGGACATATGCGATCCCTGGGGCACCTGCCATGAATACAGGTACAAGGTGGTGGAGGATTCCAACAAGGCATTCCTTGATATAATACTCAACACCACGGGAAACAGGGTCGGTCTGGTGGGATACGGGAAGAGGTCGGGGCCGGTATGCTCTTTCCGCGACCTCACTGATGAGAACGAGTCGCTCCGAACGAGGGTGGAGGATTATTCGGAGGAGTGGTGCGGGTGGACCTGCGTATCCTGCGGCGTGGAATCCGCCACCAAGGTCATCATGGAGGACCAGATGCTTTTCGGAACCAACCGTACATCTGAGGTGAACACCACCTATTACGAGATCGGCGACAGTTCAGGGAGCAAACCCAGGTGGCAGGACGTGAAGGTCAACATCACCTTCGATGAGCAGAAGGTGGTGAAGGCGAGGCTGAGCGTTTTCGGCAGGAACCTCGAAGCCTCCAACAGGGATTACATGAACTGCATATATCTCAACGGAAGGTATCTGGGGAGGATGTGCTATCCGGCCGAGGACAGTTCAGACGGCTACCATGACTGCGTTTACGAGCTGGAGCCCGGCTGGATCAACAGCGGGATGAACACGGTTACCGTCACTTCAGGAACCACTGACGAATGCATGGTCCAGAGCGGTTCCCACGACGACTGGGAGTTCAAGGACGTTCGCATAACCCTCTGGGAACTCCAGAACCTGACCAGGAACATCTCCCATTACCTGAACGGAACGGAGCACAGGGTAAACTATCCCGGGGGTTTCGGGTATTCGGAATACATCGACATATGGGAACTCACCTCCGACCTTCCCTATCCCCTCGACTTCACCTCCGGGCTCAACCGTACGGACAACACCTTCGGCCCGGGACAGGGCGATGACGGCTGGGACTGGGACGAGGGGACGGGAACCTACGGGTACGACGGCGAGGTGGATTACAACCTCGCTACCGGAGGGAAACTGGAGATGGACACGAGGACTGGCTGGGGCAACAGTTGCTCGGGTTATGACTGCTCCGGGGCTTACGGGATAGAGGTGAACATAACGGACGAGATATACGGGAACATTTCCGGCGGCGGAAGCGTTTACCTGTCTCTCGACTACGAATGGGACGGCAACGACGATCCCTTCGAGGACAGTGATCAGGTCTGGATAAAGGGGAGGTGGTATTCCCCCATCTCAGGCTACCACTGGCTGGGCTCGGACCTGGACAGCGGGGACACTGGCTCTGACGGGGACCCGGAGATAGCGACCGCGGACAACCCGGACGACGACTTTTCAGGTCACTTCTATCAGAACATAACCGGATGGATAGAGGGCCCCGGCATGTATTATCTGGATTTCGGAGGGAAGCAGCTTTCTAGTGAATCATGGGAATGGGGATATTTCAGGTTCGACAATGTGGAGCTGGGAATCGCCAATACCTCCTCCTTTGTCCCGCCCACATCCCGGGCAGTAAACCTGAGTTTTGATCCGGGAATAGATTCGTCACAGCTGAAGTCGTCGAAGCTCACATTAGAGGCCCGCAACGTCGATCCGTATTATTACAACTGCATTTATCTCAACGGATATTTCGTGGGAAGGGTGGGCCACCAGCAGTGGAACAGGACCAATGGATGGCAGAACGTGACTTTCGACCTCCCGGCCTTCTGGTTATCGGAGGGAGTGAACAACCTCACCTTCACCGCGGGGGCGAGGGAGGAACCGGGAACCGGGATCGACGGCGGTTGTTTCAGGGAGAGTTCCAACACATGGAATGTCCGTAACATAGACATAAAAGCGGTCCAGAGCAATGAGAGCTTCAAATACGACCGCTACAAGGGCATGCTGGTCATGAGCGACGGTCACGCCAACACCCGGATAGGGGACTGCAACAACTGCCAGGACGGGTCCCCCAATCCCTCGGAGGAGGCGGTGGAGAAGGCATGCGAGGCCCATGACAAGTACAACATAAGCATATTCGTGGTGGCCTTCGGGTCGGGCGCGGACACCGGCACTCTTGAGGACATAGCATGCTGCGACAACTGCTCCAACTTCTACGAGAGCGAGGATTCCGGCGAGCTGCTCGAAATTTACAGGGTTATAGCGAGCAAGATGCTGGACATAAGTTTTGAGGCACAGGCCGTCACCATAACAGGCGACGTCATCACGAACAACACACTTTATCCGGATTCCCGGATAGAATACGAATACGTCCCCGTCGCCCCCTCCACGGAATACGGGGAGATAACCCTGACCTACGAGTCCCCGAGACTTGGTGAATCCACCGGCGACGACACGATAACTGACAACTCCACCGGAACCAAGGAGGGGTGGTTCTTCATACAGAACAACACCAGGGTTCTGGACGCCAAGATAACCTCTTATTCCTCCCATTACTGGACGGACAGGCTCTGGGTCAATTCCTCAGCGACCCCAGGGAAGAACTGGACCAACGTCTACTGGCTGGGAAACTTTTCACAGGGGTACAGCGATCTGGGAGATCCCTATATAATCGACATACCGGTAAACCTGCTTTCCTCCGGGGGAAACAATTCTGTCCGCATAGGGACAGGTTTCAATCCGCTGAACGGGACCGGCGGATCCCCCGACGACAGGGTGATATACACGCTCGGGGTTCCGGGTATAGGGCTCCAGGGATACAGTGGGGTTTTCCAGAAACTGGAGGGTTCCACAGTCGTGGTCTATTACGACACAGACGGTGACAATTCCCCGGACGGTTCGCAGCAGCTGGAAATAGGGCCCGATCCGTCGGATGAATTCGATCCCTGGAACGACAGCATCGATGACGGTTTCATGAGGCTCATGGACAAGATGAATTTCATAAGCGACCTGAACACTGGAAGCTACGGCGACGGGAGCCCTGGAGACCCGTATGACGGGATAAACCAGACCAACCCGGTCGACCTGGAGATAACCTCCGAGGTCAGCGTGGCGTCGGACTACATATCCAGGATTCCCTCCCTGTGGGGTCCCACCGAGCTGGAGATAAGGGTATGGGGGTCGGAGTGATGCGGGAAACACGTTTTAAGCAGTTCCAAGAAATTATTATCATGAGATCCGCGTTTATGGTATCGGTTTTCATCACCCTCGTGATTCTTTCATACCCGGCCCTTTCCCAGGAGGAATCCACCTACGTATGCTTCGTTCACTTCACGGAGCAGGATTGTCCCAACTGCAGGGCGATAGACTCCTTCATAGAGAACATGACCGACAAATACAACAACACGCTTGTCATAACCTATGATCTGGATGTTCCGGGGAACGGGGAGATATTCGACCTTTACAGCCAGAAATACGGCATATACAGGTACATGCCTGCCGTCCTGTTCGGCGAATACGATTTCTTCGTCAGCATGGACGACATAAAGGCGGGGCTGGAAAAGAGGATAATATACTACACAGAAAGGCAGGGCAACGAATGCCCATCAGTCCCGGAGCCTCCTCCCCCGCCTCCGGGGTACAGTACGGGTGAGGAACTCCCCGGTTCGCCGGTGGTTACCGGCGGGGAGCCCGCGGTAGCCGAGTGGCAGAAGAGAGACACTGGCCCGCCGGCCGGGGAGGATGAGGGCGCGGTGTCGGACGAGGATAATGCAGTTCCCCCTCCGGGGCCCGCGGAGATCATGGAGATGATAACCAGCCCGGAGGACACCGCTGACTATTTTTCGCTGGCCTTCGTAATTCTCGTCGTGGTGGTAGCCGCCGGTGTGGCGGTTAAGGGATTGCGGTCCCGGAAGGGCGGTCGGAAGAAGAGACGGGAGTCCTGACATGAAAAGCATCAGGGTTTTCATCGAAAACGAAGCCGGATCGGACAGGAAAATATTTTCAACGAAAAGACCCTCGAGCACAAGAGGACGGTGACCGTATCCAGGCCGTATCCCTACGGTTTCGTTCTCGGCACGACCTC
Organism: uncultured archaeon; assembly: GCA_964441265.1. Taxonomy (GTDB): domain Archaea; phylum Aenigmatarchaeota; class Aenigmatarchaeia; order QMZP01; family QMZT01; genus JAFGDH01. Next base: position 88,763 of record CAYYKJ010000003.1, on the reverse strand, counting down.
GGGTGACGGGGACAACTTGGACTGCTACGTCATAACGGAAAGGAGACTGAAAACGGCCAAATAGTAGAATGCGAACCGATAGGAATAATGAAGCAACGGGAGGACGGAGAAGAGGACAACAACATACTGGCCGTCATTGAGGGCGAGGAAGCCGTGATAGACGGGAAACTAAAGGAAAAACTGACGGAGTTCGTTTCCCACGTTTTTGATCACATCGAGAAAAAGAAGGTGGATCCGGGGGAGTTCCGCGGAAGGGAGGAAGCGGTCTCCTGCATCCGCAGATGCTCGGTAAGGGGACATGAATTATTTTTAACCCCCCTTTCAATATCTCAATATGCCACTTAATGAATACAACAAGAAGAGGAATTTCTCGAAAACGAAAGAGCCGGAAGGCAATGCGAAAAGAAGCAAATCCGGAAATGTTTACGTGATACAGAGGCACGACACCTCCCACCTTCACTACGACCTCCGGCTGGAGATGGACGGCGTCCTCAAATCATGGGCCATACCCAAGGAGCCGAGCACTGATCCAAAAAACAGGCGTCTGGCCGTCCAGACAGAGGATCATCCGGTGGATTACGCGGGGTTCGAGGGCACGATACCCGAGGGCCAGTATGGGGCAGGTAAGGTAGAGACATGGGACAAGGGGACCTTCGAGATGATAAACAAGAAAAGGGACAAGCTCATCTTCAAGATAAAGGGAGATAAACTGAAGGGGGACTTCGTCCTGATCAGGACGAAATTCGGGGACGACCCCAAGAACTGGCTCTTCTTCAAGAAAAAAGAGGATTCATAATGAAAAAACTGTTTTTCGGGACAGCAGGAATACCCATCGCCTGCTCCTCCGCCGGGGGTAAGACCCTGGACGGGGTGAGGTTCGTCAGGAAGCTCGGTCTTGACGCGATGGAACTGGAATTCGTCAGATCGGTTAATCTTGACGAGGGGAAGGCGAAAGAAGTGAAAAGAGTATCAGACGAAGAAGGCGTGACTCTGTCGTGCCATGCGCCTTACTACATAAATCTGAACTCCCTTGAACCCAGGAAAATAAGGGAAAGCGTCGAGAGGATTCTGAATTCAGCGAGGATTGCCAATCTGGCCGGGGCGGGATCGGTTGTTTTCCATGCGGGATTCTACATGAAGATGGACAGGGAGAAGGTCTATCAAAAAATCAAGGGGGAGATTGAAAGCATAGTTAACACCCTCCGGGGCGAGAGCAACCGGATCATTCTGCGGCCTGAGCTCACGGGAAAACCCTCCCAGTTCGGATCCCTTGGGGAGCTCGTCAGGCTGAGCAGGGAGGTCGAGGGGGTGCTCCCGTGTATAGATTTCGCCCATCTCCACGCGAGGAGCACAGGGAAGATCAACAGTTACGATGGTTTTTGCGGGGTGCTCGGGAAAATAGAAAGGGGTCTCGGAAAAGAGGCGATACGCAATATGCACATCCACATGTCGGGAATAAGGTACGGACCTAAGGGTGAAAGGAACCACCTTCCCCTCGGGGATTCGGGATTAAATTACATGGAGATGCTCAGGGCCTGGAAGGAATTCGGGATAAGGGGAGTCGTCATTTCCGAGAGCCCGAACATAGAGCAGGACGCAATTCTCATGCAGAATAAATTCAGGAAAATGGGTGGCTGATGCAGGAACATTAATATTCCAAAAAGAATATTATAATATAACGTAGCGCATGACGGCCTGAACCGGGTGCATTAAGCCGTCTTCCGAAATAGCAGGTGGCGGATTGAACCGATTGGACAAAGCCGTCTTCCGAAATAACGTGTGATTTCCATGAGGATGTTCATAGAGAAACAGAGTCTTTCCAGAATAAGATCCGGCATGCTTGCTCTCTTCTTCACCGAGGAAGAGGTGAAGAAGATGAAGGACAAGAGCCACCAGTACAAGGAGATTTCCGATCTGGTCAATTCAAAGGACTTCACCGGGGAGGAGGGGAAAACCGCGCTTCTCAGAAACGTCGGCGGTAAGAAGAGGATACTTCTGATCGGGCTGGGAAAGGAAAAGAAGCTCGATCCGGAAGTCATACGCAAAATCTCCTGTCTTGCCTTGGGAGTCGCAAAATCCCTCAAGCTGAACGGTTTTTCCGTATTCTTCGAGAAGTCCGGTAAGATACAGAAGAAGAGCGCAGTAACCGCGATTGTGGAGGGAATAATCCTGGGAGATTACTCCTTCGACAAATACAAGAAGGAGGAGAAGAAGAAAAAGAAAGATATCAAGGAGTTCACAATATACTACAACTTTCCGGACATAGAGAGGGTCAAGAAGGCCGCTCGTGACGCCAAGGTAACATGCGAGAACACGAACTGGGTCAGGGACATGGTGAACGAGGGCAGCGACGTCATGAACCCGGACAGGATAGCCAGGATAGCGGAAGGACTGGCCGGGAAGACAAAGCTCAGGATAAGCATACTCGACGAGAAAAAACTGAGAAAAAAGGGTATGAACCTTCTGCTTGCGGTCGGCAAGGGCTCCAGATACGGGACCAAGCTGGTGGTCCTTGAGTACACCGGATCAAAGACTAAAAAGAAGACAGCTCTGGTCGGCAAGGGGGTCACCTTCGATTCCGGCGGCCTGGACATAAAGCCGTCTCCCTACATGGAGAACATGCGCATGGACAAGGCCGGAGCTATCACAGTACTCGGCATAATGAAGACCGTAGCCGATCTGAAGATCAGGAAGAACGTGATAGGCCTGATGCCCCTGGCGGAGAACATGGTGGGGCCCAAGTCGTTCAAGCAGGGCAGCGTGATCAAGTCCTATTCGGGGAAAACGGTCCAGATAGTCGATACCGATGCGGAAGGGAGGCTCATACTCGCGGATGCAATGGCCTATGCGGAGAAAGACATGAAGGCGGATACCATAATAGACATGGCCACGCTGACCGGATCCTGCATGGTTTCCTTCGGGGAATATGCTGCCGGGATGCTATCAAATGACGACGGAATCGCGGAGAAAATGTCCAAGGCAGGAGAGGAGACCTACGAGAGGGTATGGAGGATGCCCTCTTACAAGGAATATTCGGACGAGATGAAGGGGGAAATAGCCGATGTCAAGAACCTCGGCTACAAGAGGGGCAGATACGGGGGGATGATAACCGCCGGAATGTTCCTGAAGAAGTTCATAAAATCAAAGAAGTGGGTTCACCTGGACATAGCCGGGACCGCATGGTATGAGAAACAGAGGAGCTATCAGCCCAAGAACGCGACCGGCTTCGGTGTGCGCCTACTGGCCGAGTTCCTCAGATAGATTTTTTATTATTTCAGTATTTCTCCGGTTTTCATGTACCACAAATAGAGATCAAGTTCCGCCATGCTCATTCCCACCTTTTCGGCGAGGACCTTGAGCTTGTTTTCTAATTCAACGTACCTTTTCGGGGTCAGCGTCTTTGGCTTCTCCTCTATCATCCCGAATCCTTGCATAACGTCGAGGACGTGCCTGTCTATTATGGCGAGATCCTTCTGTCCCACATTTCTCAGGAAATGGCTCGCTTCCTTGAATCCGAGTCCCTTGACGTTCTGGACCACCCAGTCCCTCATCATTACTGGATCGTTCATTTCGCTGAGGGTGTCCTTCACGTTCCTGTGCTCCCTGGCGCACCCGATGAATTCCGCCCTCTTCCCCCAGAACCTGTGGCCCCTTCCCTTCAGATAGGATGAAAGGTGTCCCTGGGGCATGTGGAAGAACCCGTCGAAACCGATGTCGTTCTGTATGGATATTCCCAGCCTGGCGGTGGAGTTGGCAGTTAGAAGGCAGAAGCACATCTCGGAGAACCATTCCTCGTTCTCCTTTTCGCTCTTCTCCCTGAAATGATTCATTCGCTCAGAAATTATGTTGCCGATCTCCGTTCCCCTGAGGTAGCTTATTCTCCGGGTCAAGTGTTCCATTCCCGTTTCCGCCTTACCGGCACGTTTTTTCACGGCCACCTGTACCATTAATAGTCTTCTATGCAAAACCTTAAAAAATATATCTAAAAACATTTTTTGTTAATTTCCCCCGGAATGTCCAGTTTTTTCTGGAGAAAATGTTTAAATAAGTGCGCAACGTAATGTTTTTCAGGTAATCATGCGCGGGGACGGTTCGCTAAACATGCATTTTGAAGATGTCATGGCCAGCCCTGTCCTCGGCATCATACTGCTCGCATAAATCCGCGGAAGGGATGCCGCGGATTGGAATTCTACGGTTTCTCTTCTGCTCTCAAGAGGTAACGGCTATGGATCAAGTAAAAGAAATCCCGGTGATGCTGCTCCTGCTTATCCTAGTCGTTATCATACTGCTCATCTAGATCCAGGGGGTTACCCGGGTCTGGAGGGGCGCTGATTCTAGATCCGGTATGATCTCCCTGCAAACGTGTTTCGAAAAAAGGAGGTGAAAAAAATGACAGTAACAAAGAAAAGCTACGTGGGGGGAATCTGGAATCGCGGATTCGAGTCCCAAATCGAAAAAAACATATACGGAAGCTCTTTCAGACCCAATCCCGGTACCATCGGGATGGATGAAATCGACTTCAAGACCTATAACTCCGCGATGGATTCATGCCACAGGGGACCATGAAGGCCGCTCTTCTGATGGAGGAATAAGATTTATAAACCTTGCCCGGCAATTAGAATATCGAGCGGCCAAAGCGGGAGGGATCACCTGTTCCCATTTCGAACACAGAAGTTAAGACTCCCCGCGGTCTGGGAATTACTGCCGAAACCGGAGGTTTCGGGTTTCGCAGGAAACAGGCGTGCCTGTTTCTTTCGGCGGTGATAGGTGGGAAATCCAGAACGCTGCTCCCTAATTTTCAGGCGGGGTTACCCGCTTCATTTTAGTTTTCAAACAGCTTAACGTGGTATTTTGTTCCATGCTTGAGTGGGAATAAAATCCAAAATTCATCTAGACTATTTTCTGTTCCCGACAGCGATAAAAAAAACAGTATCTCTGTGACTGTTTTGGTAACGGATGTAATTGTGACCGTGTGACCGGTTCCGGTGACAAATCACCATGTTATTATTGTTTTGGGTTTTTTTGTGATGATCATCGTTGATTTAAAACGCAGCTTTGTTTATTTTCCATTCTTTCAGCAATTTTGTCATAAAACCCTGAACAATTCACCGATTTCTTTAAGCTTCAGGGAGTAGAGCTTTTCAGGATGTTTTTTCCAAAATACGCTGAACCCAGATCATGGAGAAATTTAAGATTTCTTGATGACGGGATTCTGCTATTCCCAGTTCATTTTTTATTTCATGCACCGAAACGGATCCTTTTTCATCCAGTGTGTGCAGAACATCCCCTCTCAATTATGTTCTCATTGCCCTGGCAAATTTTTCATCTGACACAACGATATTTTGTTTGAAAGTTATATGACATTTTCTGCGGATGTTCGGTATTTCTTAATTGGACAATCGGGAAACTCGTAAACTTATATACAGACGCCTTCAAATAATAAATCATACCTTAGGGGAGAAAAAAATATGAAAGTGGGGGATGTTTATAGGGCGTTTTCAGATAAAGTAAAAACAGTAAATCCGGACAAACCAATAGACAAAGTTATAGATATTTTCATTAAAGACAGAGGAAGGAGAAACGTATACGTAGTGGGCAATTCCAATAAACTAATCGGCGTAATAACGACCAATGAAATATTTAAATGCGTAAGACCTGACATAGGTCCGAATAAGATTATTTTTTTTCTCGGAAAGAAGGCCATAAAAACGGCAAAAGATGTGATGATTGAGCCTGAAACTGTAACGCTGGATGATGATCTGGAGGACGCTCTGAGGGTAGCCAAGGTTTTCAAGATTCAGGACATACCTGTGTGCGAAAAGGGGAAACTTGTCGGTGAGCTTGATGCATTCGAATTGGTGTACGGACTGGTTAAAGCAAAAAAGTAATTTGAGGTTTGTGAATGATTGAAAGCATGTTTATCGAGATAAGCTTAATTATCATTCTTGCTGTTTTTGTCTCCGGACTTATGAAACTGCTTAGACAACCCCTCATAGTAGGTTACATAATCACAGGTATTGTTGCGGGGCCCCTGTTTCTGAATATTGTCAAGTCCGCTGACATAGTAGCGACTCTTTCCCAGTTCGGGGTGGTTTTCCTTTTGTTTATTGCAGGGCTCAGCCTGAACCCGAAGGTGATGAAGAACGTTGGAAAGGTTTCTCTCATAACGGGAGTAGGTCAAATATTATTCACCACCATTATAGGTTTTTTTATTTCAAAATTCTTTGGTTTTTCTGATATCACTGCCCTCTATGTTGCTATAGCTCTGACCTTCAGCAGCACTATAATTATCGTGAAACTCCTTTCGGACAAAGGCGATCTGCAGACCCTTTACGGCAGGATATCAGTGGGTTTTCTCATTGTGCAGGATGTGACCGCAATAATAATTTTAATGATGATATCCTCTTTCACAAGCGGATTTGATATTCTAACGCTTACCGTAGAGAATATTTTCATCGGAGCAGGGATATTGGCATTCATTTCAGTGTTCAGCATTTTTGTCTTGCCCAGAATTACTGAAGCAATCAGCAGATATCAGGAATTTTTATTACTCTTTTCTATAGGATGGCTGTTATTGCTGGCTGTTGCTTTCGATTATTTGAACCTGTCAATAGAAATCGGGGCGTTGCTTGCGGGAATATCACTGTCCATATCTCCCTACCACTATGAAATTAAATTAAAAATGAACGTGCTCAGGGACTTCTTCATCCTTTTCTTTTTTGTTTTGCTCGGGTCCCAGATGATTTTCGTGAACATTTCAGAGTTTCTGCTCCCTGTTGCGGTTTTTTCAGCATTCGTTCTGGTGGGAAACCCGCTCATAGTGATGATTCTGATGGGCCTGCTCAAATACACGAAACGGAACGGGTTTATGGCCGGATTGACCGTGGCCCAAATAAGCGAGTTTTCCCTCATAGTGGTGGCCCTGGGAGTGAAAATGGGCCATGTTTCAAATGAAATACTGTCGATGGTGACTGCGATAGGACTGATGACAATCCTTGGCTCCACATATATGATAATGCACTCAAACAAATTATATTCTCATATTTCCAAATATCTTGGTATTTTTGAAAGAAGAGGAAGAAAAATCGATGAACATATTCACCACGAGGGCAAAAAATATAACATCATTTTGTTCGGATATGACAGGATAGGTTTCAGCCTGCTGGGTTCCATCAAGAATCTCAAGAAGAAGTTTCTCATTGTCGATTATGATCCCGAAGTGATCACCAAGCTTGCGAGTGAGGGTTATGAATGCAGATATGGCGATGCTAATGACATAGATTTGTTGAATAAACTGGATTTCTCAAGAACAAAAATGATAATTTCAACAATCCCCGACGTTGAAACCAGTTTGCTGCTGATAAAAAAGGTGAGAGAATCCAACAAAGACTCAATAGTAATAATCGTGTGCCATCAAATTGACGAGGCACTTAAATTGTACGAAAACGGGGCAACGTACGTTTTAATGCCGTATTTTTTAGGAGGTCAGCATGCTTCAACGCTTATATCCAAGTACGGTATGAATTTAAATGGATTTCTTAAAGAGAAAACGAATCACATCAATCATTTGAAAACGAGAACCAAAATGAAACATGAGCACCCAAAGCACGAAAAACACGGATAATTTGATAAATATCTTCGTGAACCAAGAGATATTGTCAATACCCCCTGTCCTGCCTCTCGGCGTTCTTGCGGTTCTTTTTCATGTACTTCTCGAACATTTCTTCGGGGGTCAATCCCAGCTTCAGGCACAGGGACAGCCAGAAATGGAGGAGATCGGCCAGTTCCTCCTTGAGATCCTCCCTGCTGAAATCCATGGGCTTCTTCCACCATTTCCAGTCGGAATGTTCCTTTATCTCCATCGCTTCCTCTATCATGGCGGTGGTGAGCCTGTCTATCCATTCCTTCTCCGAATACTGGTATCCTGATCCCTGCTTTTCCCTTGATTTTCTTATGTAATCGTCCAGTTTTTCCTGTTCCCTGAACATCGTCTCCAGCCTGTCTTCCATAAGAAACCACGAATAAGAATATATTTAAATTTGTAAATAAATAAAGAAGACATCAGTCAGTCCGGAATTAATGCTTCGGTAGTGTAGTGGTTATCATCTGGGACTGTCACTCCCAGGACCCGGGTTCAAATCCCGGCCGAGGCGTTGGGCTCGTAGCTCAGCCTGGAATCCCCCGAGGATGGGGATTAGAGCACCGGTTTCCAAGGAAACTCGGGTTTTTCCTGGACGTGTGAAACTTTTATCTGGGCATAAAAGTATGCTGACGCCCTCACGGGCGGATGACAGAAAGACATCCGGGAGTCGCGGGTTCGAATCAGCCCTTCCGAAAGGAAGGAGATCCCAAAAGAAGGGATCCGCTGTTCGGAATTCCCGTCGGGCCCATTCATTCTTCCACTCCACGCTTTTCCTTTTCCCGACAAAAGCGTGGGACCAAAAGGGAGCTGACCGCTTCCACTCCACGCTTTTCCTTTTCCCGACAAAAGCGTGGGACCAAAAGGGAAATGCGATCTCCATCCGGTTTTTCTTCTCTCATCATGTCCTTTTTAGTGTTTTTTTCGTCAAAATACTAAAAAAATAGCTTTAAAACGGATATTTATACCGTCTCAACCATAAACTTTAAATACTTAATTTAGATATAGTTATGTTAACGCCCGTGATTATTATCTGTGGAAATCCCGCCGGAAAGGGCCTAACGACTCCGTTGGGCTGTTTAGCCACGAGAGTTGTCAAAGGTGATCAAATCGATTGAAAAACTAATACATGAACTCGTACCGAAGTTCCGAATTCTATCGGAAGAAGAAAAGAATCAGGTCATTGAAAAGTTCAATACCACCGAAGACAAACTCCCGAAGATACTGTCTGACGACCCGGTCGTAAAAATACTGAAAGCGAAACCAGGCGACCTTTTGGAAATCATGAGGCGTTCTCCCATGGCCGGGGAATCGGTTTATTACAGGATTGTGGTGTGAGGTTTTGAAATGTCATTCGTGTCTCTAGTCAAGGGCTTCGAGAAGGAAAAGGAATGGGTCAAATACCAGATCGAGTCATTCAACAATTTCATAGATTTCGGCCTCCAGAAAATAATAGACGAGGTGGGAACCGTCAGGGTCATCCAGGAGGCGGAGGATCTGAAGCTGAAGTTCGGCAAGGTCGAGGTGGGTGTCCCCACAATACACGAGGCGGACGGCTCCACCAGGACGATCTACCCCAACGAGTCAAGGATACGCGACCTCACTTACATGGCCCCTCTTTACGTTAACATAATCCCCATTTTCAACGGCGTCCAGGAGAAGGTAGAGAGGGTCCACATAGGAAACCTTCCCATAATGGTCCGCTCGAAGGTCTGCAACCTTTCAGACCTCGATGACAAGGATATGGTGGAGGTGGGCGAGGATCCCATGGATCCCGGTGGATATTTCATAGTAAACGGCACGGAGAGGGTGCTCGTGCTCATAGAAGAAATCACCTCCAACAAGCCCATATTCGAGAAGACCCCGGATGACGGGGTGATGATAAGGATAAATTCCGAAAAATCGGGTTTCAAGCAGAGGCACCTCATCGAGATGAAGCCCGACGGCGAGCTTACCATATCTTTCGCCAACATAAAGCGCCTTCCCATAGTGGTTCTTCTGAAGGCGCTCGGACAGGAGAACGACAAGGAGCTTTGCTCCATGATTTCCAACGACAGCAAGATACTCAACGAATTCTACACCAACCTCTACGAGACGGACGTCATAACCACAGAGGAAGCCAAGGCTTTCATGGGCAGGAAGCTCAAGGTCAGCAAGGATTACGTGGAAGAGAGGGTAAACCAGATATTGGACAGGTACCTTTTCCCTCATCTGGGCCAGGAGATAGGTGACAGGCCCAAGAAGGACAAATACCTGGCAAGGGTGATAAGGAAATGCATAGCGGTTAAGCTGGGCATCTCCCCCGACGACGACATAGATCACTATTCCAACAAGAGACTTCTCATGTCCGGGGAACTTTTCGAGCAGTTATTCAGATCCATACTCCTGGGGAGATGGGGCCTGATAGCCAAGATGACTTATAATTACCAGAAGTTGGTCAAGAGGGGAAAATTCCCTTCAGTCCAGTCCATTATAGAGGCCAATACGGTAACCAAACAGATACTCTCCTCACTGGCTACGGGGGCCTGGATAGGAGGGAGAACGGGGGTGTCCCAGAGGCTGGACAGGAGCTCATTCATAAAATCGGTCTCTCACCTGAGATCCGTGCTCTCGCCGCTGACTTCCACTCAGGAGCATTTCAAGGCAAGGCAGGTACATCCCACGGAGTGGGGGAGGCTTTGCCCCGCCGAGACCCCTGAGGGATCCTCGATAGGCCTCAGAAAGCACCTGGCGCTTCTGACGGAAATCACCTCCGGCCTTTCCGCCAAGGACGAAGAAGACCTGCTGGGCAGCATAAAGGAGATGGGCGTGAAATGACGAAAAAATCTTCGAGGGAACCGGTAGACGTGTATTTCAACGGCAATTACATGGGTTCTGTAAGGGACGCCTCGGCCTTCATAGGCAACATAAAGAAAAGGAGAAGGCACAGCATACTGCCGGACCAGATAAACGTTGCGTACAACGAAAGGTTCTCCGAAATACGGGTAAACTGCGACTCCGGTAGGGCAAGGAGGCCGCTAATAATAGTCAGCAACGGGAAGCCCAAACTTACCGATTCCTTGGTAAAAAAGCTCATGTCAGGCAAGATCACCTGGACATACCTGATAAAGCACGGGATAATAGAATACCTGGACGCGGAGGAGGAGGAGAACGCATACATAGCGATTGACCCCTCTGAGGTCACCAAGGACCACACCCACCTGGAGCTCAATCCCATACTTGTCCTGGGAATATCCGCAAGCCTGACTCCGTATTCGGAGTATAACAGGGGCGACAGGGTAAACTACGGCGCCAAGATGGTGGGGCAGGCGATAGGCGCCCCGGTGGACAACTTCCTCATAAGGAGCGACACGAAGTTCAACGTGCTTTCCTATCCTCAGCGTCCGCTGGTCAGGACCAAAACGGACGACATACTCAAATATCATCCCTACGGCCAGAACGTTGTGATAGCTATAATGTGCTGGGACGGCTTCAATATGAACGACGCCGTGGTTCTGAACAGGAGTTCAGTGGAGAGGGGAATGTTCCGGTCTTTTTACTTCAGGACATATCAGACTTCAAAGAAAAGGTACTGGGGCGGCCAGGAGGACAGCATCTGTGTTCCCGAGCCAGGCATAAAGGGATACAGGGGGGACGATGCCTACGAAGACCTGGCCGAGGACGGGATAATAAACGTCGAGACCCCGGTTGAATCTGATTCCATAATCGTGGGTAAGGTTTCTCCTCTCAGGTTCCTGACCGGGGGGGATTTCACCATGGACATAGAGAACAAGCGGGAGTCCTCCGTCACGGTGAGGCACGGGGAAAGGGGAGTAGTTGACAAGGTCCTCATAAGCGAAACCACAAACGGAGAGCACATGCTCAAGGTGAGGATAAGGGACCAGAGGATTCCGGAACTCGGTGACAAGTTCGCCACCAGGCACGGGCAGAAGGGGGTCACCTCTCTTCTGGTGCCCCACGAGGACATGCCCTTCACCAAGGACGGCGTGGTCCCTGACGTGGTCTTCAATCCCCACGGCATACCCTCCAGGATGACCGTGAGCCAGCTGATGGAGGTGCTCACCGGGAAGTATTCCGCTTACTCCGGGGAGATAGTCGACGGATCCACGTTCTCAGGCGCGAAGGAAGATGACATAAGGAAAGAGATGCTCAAGCTCGGCTTCAGAGATGACGGGAAGGAGACCCTCTACGACGGGAGGAGTGGAAAGAAATATGAAGTCATGATATTTACCGGTATAACCTATTACATGAAGCTCGACCACATGGTCGCTGACAAGATACACGCCCGGTCGAAGGGACCCGTGACCCTACTTACGAGGCAGCCCACGGAAGGGCGCTCCAAGAGGGGAGGCCTTCGTCTGGGAGAGATGGAGCAGCAGTGCCTGGTGGGGCACGGAGCCGCGATGACGCTGAAGGAGAGGTTCAGCTCGGACGAGACTGTCATTCCCATATGCCAGAAATGCGGCCTGATAGCCATTTACGACAGGGCAAAGAATTCGGCCCGTTGCCTGCTTTGCAAAAACTCAAAGGTCCTCTGGGTCAACACATCTTATGCTTTCAAGCTCACACTTGACGAGTTCAAGTCCATGGGGGTATACCCCAGACTTACGGTTGATGAGATATGAACACTGCAAAAATAGAAGCCATGGGTTTCGGAATATTGTCCCCGGAAATAATCAAATCGCTGGCTACCGTCAGGATCGTCACTTCCGACCTTTACGATGCGGACGGTTACCCCGTAGACGGCGGAGTGATGGACCCGAGGATGGGAGTCGTTGATCCCGGTATAAGGTGCAGGACATGCGGGGCAAGCATAGGGGACTGCCCCGGGCATTTCGGTTATCTGGAACTGGCCAGGCCGGTGGTCCACGTACTTTACACGAAGCAGATTTACCAGCTCATGAAGGCGACCTGTATGAAGTGCGGTAAGATACTATCCAAGAATCCGGTCTCCCTCAAGCAGGCCTCCAAGAGCGCTACCAAGAGGTGTCCCCACTGCGGCAAGCAACAGAAGAAGATAAAGTTTTCCAAGCCATTCACCTATTACGCCGGAAAAGAGGAGCTCAATCCCATATTTATCCGGGAATGGATGGAAAGGATATCCAAAGATGACCTGGAGAAGCTGGGTTTCCGGGGAGGCAGGCCGGAGTGGCTCATACTCACGCTGTTCCCGATACCCCCCGTGACCATGAGGCCCAGCATCACGCTGGAGACGGGGGAGAGGTCAGAGGACGACCTGACACACAAGCTGGTGGACATAGTGAGGATAAACCAGTCCCTGAAGGAGAACATAGACATAGGAGCGCCCGAATTCATACTCAATGACCTATGGGAGCTTTCCCAGTATCACGTGGCCACCTATTTCGACAACCAGCTGACGGGTGTTCCCCAGGCAAGACACAGGTCAGGGAGGCCGCTGAAGGGAATGATACAGAGGCTCAAGGCCAAGGAGGGAAGGATCAGGGGCAACCTTCTCGGAAAGAGGGTGAATTATTCGTCAAGGACCGTTATCAGCCCCGACCCTACGCTCTCCATAAACGAGGTGGGCATACCGGACATAGTGGCCAGCGAGCTGACCATACCCCAGACCATAACCTCGCTAAACATGAAGGACGTCAAGAGCATGCTGAAAGACGGCAAGGTCAACTACGTCACCAGGCTCGATGGCAGGAAGATAAAGGTGACCGAGGAAAACAAGAAGGAAATACTTTCCTCTCTCGAGAAAGGATGGATAATAGACCGGCAGCTGAAGGACATGGACGTGGTTCTGTTCAACAGGCAACCCTCCCTTCATAGGATGTCCATAATGGCCCATCGTGTAAAGGTGACTCCCCACAGGACATTCAGGCTGAACCCGAGCGTCTGTGCCCCTTACAACGCGGATTTCGACGGGGACGAGATGAACATACATGCCCTGCAGTCCGAAGAGGCCCAGGTGGAGGCACTGGAGCTCATGGACGTCAAGAACAATATAATATCACCCAGATTCGGGGGGCCCCTGGTGGGGCTGGACCTGGACCAGATATCAGGAATATTCCTGCTTAGCCAGAAGGGAAATGTTTTCACGAAAGAGGAGGCATCTGAACTCTTCGCCCGGGCGAGAATTGAAGCCGAGATTCCCGACAAGGAGAAGTTCACCGGGAAAGAAGTCATAAGCCTCCTGTTGCCGAAGGGGCTCAACATGGAATACAAGGCGGGGATATGCAGGGAATGCGAAAAGTGTACGAGGGAAAAATGTCCCTATGATGCATGGGTGTCAATCAAGAACGGGGAGCTTGTCAGCGGAGTTCTGGACAGTTCTGCAGTGGGAGCCTTCAAGGGGAAGATGATAAACAAGGTGAGGAGGAACGTCAACAACGAGGAACTCAAGAATTTCATAGACCATCTCGGAAGAATTTCGGTTTCCTATCTCATGGAAAGGGGATTTTCCATAGGATTGACAGACCTTGACCTTCCCAAGAGGACTCTCTCGGACATAAAAAAGGAAATAGACAAGTCGAAGGTGGATGCGGACAGGCTCATCGGGGAATACAAGAATAAGAAGATAAAAGTGCTTCCCGGGATGACCCCCAAGGAGTCACTGGAGACCCAGATACTCTCCGCGCTTGCGGAGGGGCTGAACAGGGTCAGCGAGATAATGGTTGAGAAGATAAGCCCCAGCGACATACTCGTGATGTCCTCTTCCGGAGCCAAGGGTTCTAACATAAACACTACCCAGATGTCCGCCTGCGTCGGATCGGAAACCATACTTGGTCAGAGGATAGAGAGAGGCTACATGGATAGGATACTTCCCCATTTCGCCAAGGGAGACCTTTCGGCAGAGGCGCACGGCTTCGTTTCGAGGGGATTCAAACAGGGGCTCACCCCTTTCGAGTTCTTCTGGAACGTGATGAACGGCAGGGAGGGGCTCATGGACAAGTCGCTCCGTACCAGAAAGTCCGGTTACATGCAGAGAAGGCTCATGAATTCTCTTCAGGACCTCAAGGTCTGCGAGGACATGGCGGTCAGGGATTCCAATAACAATGTCATACAGTTCTTTGCTGGCGAGGACGGGATGGACCCATCGAAGACCGACTGGGGACAACTCAACTGGAAGATGAATATTTAATGGATGATAAAATGAGAGAACTGCCTTTGAAGATAAGGAAGGAAGTGGAGGAATACGCCAAAGAGAATGGCATGGACTCCGCAGAACTGATCGGAAGGGTCAGGGTGCTTTACAACAAGGCGCTCTATTATCCGGAGGAGGCCATGGGCGTCGTTGCGGCCCAGTCGCTATCCGAGCCGGCCACCCAGATGTCCCTAGATCACAACGAAAGGGTAATACTGAAGAATAATGGATGCATAATAACACCTAAAATCGGGGAATTCGTGGACAGTGTTATGGATGTCTTCGGGAAGAAAGAAGAGAACGGCTGGGAGATATTCGATTTTTCTGATGGGGAAGTTTTTGTCCCCAGCATAACTGGCAAGGAGAAGATTGAGTGGAAAAGGGTTTCTTCATGCAGCAGGCACAAGGCACCCGAAGAACTGATAAAAATCAGAACCCTTTCAGGAAGAGAAATAACGGCCACCGATTCCCATTCTTTCGTTGTCAGGGAAAACAACAAAATAGTCCCGATATCTGGAAAACAACTGAAAATCGGTAGCAGGATTCCCTCTATGAAATTTCTGTCTGAAAATTGTCTCCAGTCCCTTGATTTGAAGGATGCCATAGGGGAAACCGATTCTTTCATTAGGAAGCCCCTCCCCGAAAAAATCGACCTTGACAAGTCCCTGGGATGGATTTTCGGGGCATACCTTTCCGAAGGTCAATCCACGAAATATTACGTTTCCTTCTCCAACGTAGACAGTGAATTCCTTTCAAAAATCAGGAAGTTCGCCAGATCGCACGGATTCACCTTCAATGAATATGACAATTTCCGCGGTTTCTCAAAGGGACATGACATAAGGATAAACTCCATTATCCTGAGCAGACTGATGAAGGCGGTTTGCGGTACCGGCTCGGGCTCGAAAAGGGTTCCATATTTCTCATATGGCGCAAAGAAGGAGTTCGTGTCCGGGCTGCTGAAGGGGTATTTCGACGGGGACGGCAATGTCTCAGTGGACAGGGGGATGATAAGGGCATCGTCCAATTCGGAGGAGCTCATTGACGGTATCAAGCTCTTGCTGACAAGGTTCGGGATATTTGCAAACAAGAGCATTGACAAACAGTTCAATTTGGCGATACCCTATAAATATGCCGGTCTGTTCAGGGAGAATATAGGATTTTCCGTTGACGAAAAGAAGGAGAGACTCGAGAGGCTATGCGGGTTTTTTGGGAAGAATGGTAAATTCCAGGACTTCACCGACATGGTGGGAGGATTCGGGGATTTGTTCCTAAGGACGGCGAAAAAGCTGGGCTACCCCACGAGATATGTCAACAATTTCACCGGGAGACAGAGAATAGGAAGATCGACCCTTGCCAAATACGTGGGTATTTTTGAAAGACTCTCCGAATCAAAGGGCATCGACATAGAAAATGAACTGAAGGTCATGAAGACAATGCTCAATTCGGACGTGGTCTGGGATAAGATAACCGAGATTTCCCGCGTAAGGCCGTCCAATGATTATGTATATGATTTCACCGTGGAGGGGACGGAAACGTTCACTACTTTCGACGGGATCGTAACCCACAATACGATGCGGACTTACCATTTCGCAGGGGTCGCAGGCATACAGGTAACCCTGGGTCTGCCACGTCTAATCGAGATATACGACGCGAAGAAAAAGCCGGAAACGCCCAGCATGACCATACACCTTATGAAGGACTACCAGAGCGAGGAAAAGGCGCTCAAGGTAGCAAAGAAAATAAAGGAGGTCAAGCTCAGGGACTTCGTGGTGGGTGACGTTATAGATCTCATAAACCTGGTCATAAGGCTCAAGCTCAACAAGAAAAAGCTCAGGGATTTCAATCTGGACGTGGAAGACCTGAAGAAGCACATAAAGATAAAGAACGTGGATGTCGATGTCCAGGGTTCCGAGATATCCGTGACCTCCAAGAAGACCGAGAACATCAACCTCCACAAGCTGAAATACAAGGTCATGGAGTCCCATATAGAGGGAGTAAAGGGCATTTCCCACGTTATTGTGAGCAAAGAGGATGAGGGATGGATAATAAGCACCCTCGGTTCCAACCTCAAGAAGATACTGGCTGTGGAAGGGGTGGATCCGACAAAGACCACCTGCAACAACATATTTGAGATATGTAGTGTTCTCGGCATAGAGGCGGCCAGGAATGCGATAATACAGGAGGCCGTCCACACCATAGAGGAGCAGGGGCTGGGGGTCGACCCGAGATACGTCTCCCTTCTGGCCGACCTGATGACGTATTCGGGTAATATAATGGGGATTGGGAGGTACGGAATCGCAGGGAGCAAGCCCTCTGTGATCGCCAGGATGTCTTTTGAGGAGACAAAAAAGCACATAATCAACGCCTCAATAAACGGTGAAAGGGATTCCCTTCGAGGGCAGGTGGAGAACATAATAATGAATCAGGTCATACCCCTGGGGACAGGGGCTTTCAGGCTGATCGGAAGGTTCCCCGGGGAGCAGATTCCCAGAGAAGAAAGGGAGAAACCGGAGGAAAGCGGGAAGATAAGCGGAATGAAGGGTATGAAGGGGCCGGGCTCCGGAAAGAGAAGCAAGAAGAAAAAAACTGAAAAGAAAACGAAAAAGAAGGCCGGGGAACCCAAGTCCTCCGGCAGGAAGAAAACAAAGAAGTCCAAGAGAGAGAAATCAGCCAGGACAAAATCCGAGAAAAAGAAGTCTTCCGGAAAGAAGGCCGGCAGTAAAACCGGGGAGAAGACCGGGAAAACAAAATCCGCTGGCAAGAAAGGTACCACAAAGAAGAAGAAATCCGGGAAAAAATCGGGAAAGAAAAAGAGAGGAAAGAAGTAAAACCTGCGTTCTGAAACTTTTAAATACCTTTAATAACAATTTCACTATTACGCGTTTGATTCCGGAAGGTAAATCATGATGCATGAAATCGAGATCCCTGAAGGGGCCGATGTGAAAGAAGAAAACGGAAATCTTAAAATCAGCGGCAGCAAGGGAGAACTCTCCAGGAGGTTCTCCAACCCGTTCGTAGAGGTGAAAATAGAAAACGGCAAGATAACCCTTTCCTCGAAAAACGAGAGGAAAAAAGTCAGGGCTGTCATGGGAACCTGGAAGGCGGTCATAAACAACATGATTCTCGGCGTGACCAAGGGATGGAATGGGGAAGTGAAGATGGTCTATTCCCATTTCCCGGTCAAGATGAAGTCCGATCAGGGGAAGCTGGTGATAGAAAACTTCCTGGGGCAGAAGAATCCCAGGTACGTTTCCATACCGGAAGACCTGAAGGTTGACATAGACAAGAGCACCATCCGTGTGTCAGGGACTGACAAGGAAAGGGTGGGCCAGCTGTGCGCCAGGATAGAACACAGCACCAAAATAAAGGGATACGACAAGAGGGTGTTCCAGGACGGATGCTACATAGTCAGAAAGCCATACACAGAGGATGAAAATGAAGGAAAAGATTGAGATAAGGAAAGAGATAAAGAAGAAGAAGCCCCGGTTCAAGAGGCAGGAATACAAGAGGAAGGGACTCAAGGACAAGTGGAGGAAGCCCAGGGGAATACGCTCCAAGATGAGGATGCGGCTCAAGGGCAAATCCAGCCCGCCAAATCCCGGTTACGGAAGCCCTTCCGGTGTTAGGGGGCTCGACAGGGAAGGCATGAAAGAGGTCCTCGTGTACAACCCCTCCGGACTGGAAGGAATAAAAAAAGACGAAGAAATCGCGGTTATTTCCGGAACCGTCGGGAAGAAGAAAAGGCTCGAAATTCTCGAGAACGCCGAAAAAAGGGATATAAGAGTCAAGAACAAATAAATATCACTGGTGTCTTTTCATGATTTGCACTAATAAATGTCCTGTTTGCGGTACTGTGGGGAAGCTCTGGAACAGAAGGCCGGAGGCTTTCATGTGTCCCAAGTGCTCCACTTTTTTCAGCAGATACGGCCTTATCCTGGAGACAGAAACAGACGAGGAGAAGGCCGAACTCTGGACCTAAACCATCCGGAAGAAGTGTTTTTTGAGGTTTATTTTTCCCTGTCTTATCTCCACCCCTTCCTCCCTGAGGATTCTCTCCTTTTCATCGCTGTCAGATTTTCCGTGGTACCCCCCTATACTGCCGTCTGAATTAACGACCCTGTGGCAGGGTATCACCACCGGCCTCGGGTTCCTTTTCAGCGCCTGCCCCACCGAGCGGTAGCCCCTGCTGCCGAGCGCCCTGCCCATCTCCTTGTATGTGGTGACCTTCCCCCTGGGTATTTTCTTGACAAGGAACATCACTTCCGAATCAAAGCCCATAAATTTTACTTAAAAATCCGCGATTTAAATCTTAATCATGCCCAGGGCGAAAGTTAAGGGTTCCAAGCGTCCCAAGGAGGACGTGGTGGTCTTCATTCTCAGAAAGATCCTGAAGAAGAGGGAAGTGGATTCACAGAAGAAGCTGGGCGAGATGGTGAATGCCGACCTCAAGAAGGTCGAGCCGAGATATACCATTTCCGGTTCCAGGATAAGGAAAATCTGCCTGAAAGCCAGCGGAATCAGGGTCATCATCCGCACGAAAAAAGGAAAGTCCCGAAAAAAATGCCCCTCCTGCGGCCACGGCCTCCGAAGATTCTACACCAAGAACCTGAAGGGCCGTAAGCTCGTATCCGGAGCTAAATGCCCCAAATGTGGCTACCGGGCCTCGGGAGGTAAATGGGCTCCCGGAAGGTATTCTTTCAGCATGAGATGACCCCGCTCTCGCTTATAAGATTTTCCTCACTATTCTAATCCATGGGAGCGCAGGCACAGACGTATAAAAGATGCGTATGGGGAAACCGCCCGAAAGAACACGGGGAGGATTTTCCCACAGACGGGATATTCTGCAGCAGTCCGGATGTTATAGCCCTGAGCGGATTGAAGACTTTTTCGCCCTGCCCCCGGGGAGTGCTTGCTAATCTGGGAGACGGCAGTTACTGCGGCAAATGCGAATATTTCAGGGACAAAATAGAGAATCCGCTCTAGATTTTATTTCCCGAGGTACCGGAGAATTCCGCCGATAACCCCTATGGCCGGCCCGATGTAAAGTCCTCCGAAGAGCAACCCCAGCACCGATAGCAGGAAGGTGATCAATCCGCTGAATCCGGTCCTGCCTTCCAGCAGGTTCTCTATCCTGTCTATTATCCTCCTGTGCACGCCCTGCGAACCCCCCGGTTTCATTTTATGGATGTTCACAGCCATTATTATCAGCCCTATCACCGCCCCTGTTATCCCGAAAATCGTGTTGGCGGAGGCCTCGTTTGAGAACAGGTAGAAACCCATTCCGATGCTTGAGAAGAAATCCATTGACATTGTCCTGAAGACCGAGGTGTATACGCCGTTTATGAGTATCAGCATGCCTCCCAGCATGGAAAGCAGAAGCCCATATGTGTAATTACTTTCTGAAGGACGCTTCTCCCCGGATTTCTTCTGCTCTGCCATTTTCTCCCTGGCGATTCTCTGGTTCTCTATTACCTTCCTGACGGTTTCGGCGGCTTCTCTGATGTCGTTTGAAGTCCATCCCGCCTGGAGGAGGATCTTCCTGACCTCGTCCGGATTCTGCCCTGACTCAAGCTGGGATTTTATGTAGTCAAAAAGCTCCTTGTTGACCATGTTTCATAATTGGAAGGGCTCACTTATATCTTTCTGTTAGCCTGTTTCTTCGCAGCTCCGCGAGGTTTTTCGCCCCCGAAAGGAACATGGCAGTCTTCAGCTCGAAGATGATCCTTTCCATCCTCTCCTTCACCGCTTCCCATCCCCTCGTGGCGGGCTCCAGCACCGGGAGCGCGAAACCCGCGAGAGAGGCGCCCATAGCAATGGCCTTCGCCGCCTCTATGCCGTTCCTTATGCCCCCGCTCGCCATCACCGGGACCCTTACCTTGGAAACCGTATCTTTCAGGGCCTCCGCGGTCGGGATGCCCCATTCCAAAAAGGAATCCATCTCCCTTCCGCTCCTGTAGGAGTCCACCTTTATCCAGGAGGTCCCGCCTGCCCCGGACACGTCTATGGCTTTCACGCCGGCACCCGCAAGCATCCTGGCGACGTCTCCCGATATTCCCGTCCCGACCTCCTTCGCCATCACCGGGAAATCAACTGACCTGGTAAGTTTCTTTATCATGTCCAGCACCCCCGACCATGAATAATCCCCCTCGTCCTGGGCCATCTCCTGCGCGGGGTTCAGGTGCAGGGCCAGCCCGTCCGCCTCGATCTTCTCCACCATGAGCTTTATCTTCCCCGGGTCATATTCTTGGAGCTGGCCCGCCCCTATGTTGCCCAGAAAAAGGACGTTGGGCGCCAGCTTGCGGACCTTGTAAGTTCTTGTCAGCGAGGGATTCTCCAGCATTGCCCTCTGGGAACCCACTCCGAAGCCGATCCCCAGCACCTCCGCTGCCCTGGCTATGTTCCTGTTTATCTCCAGTGCCCGGTCGGTCCCTCCGGTCATCCCAGTCACAAACAATGGATAGCCCAGCTTCTTCCCGAAGAACTTGCACGAGCAGTCTATCTCCTGAAGATCAACCTCGGGCAGAGCCCTGTGGGGAAGGTCATACCTCCCGAAGCCGTTGCTCTTGGAGTACTCAACGTCCTTCCCGAGGCAGATGTCTATGTGATCAGCCTTCCTGGAACCGGTGATCTTTCCCTGCATAATGATAAGTATTGAAACGGATCATATAAAAAGCTGGAAGGGGATATTTCATTTCGATTCTTTCTGACCGATGTTTATAGACCAGAGCGATGTGTCAGGACATATGTTGTGGGGGAAATCCTTTATTTTCGTCTTTCCCTCTTTCAAACTCCCGCCCCTTATGACGCTGTAGTCTATCTCCAGCCCCTCGGATTTCATTCTTTTCAAATCATCGGAATTGGGGTTAAGCCCTGCTGTAGTCATATATTCCAATATCTTTTTGCTGTTCATGTGGCCTTCCGGCCAGAAGATTGCGTGTTTTCCCTGGGCACCGCTCTTCAGTTCAAACCGTCCGTAACCGGTCCAGAAAGAAATCATGTCCTTCACTGCCTGTGCGTCCAGTTCGTTCTCGGAGTAATCCCTTTTTCTTGCCAGTTCCAGATCCATCTCTTTGTTTCCCGTCAGTTCAGGTATGAACATGTCAGCGAATCCTTTCAGGATTTCCTCCTTGTCTTCCCACTCCCAGGAATCCATCATGTCGTATACTATCGCCGGCCTCCAGCAGTCGGTGTTCCAGTCTATGTCGACAAAGTAACCGTTTTGTTTCAATATGTCTTTGTACAAACCCCATGGGGCCAGCATGTTGTGATGTTTCCCCCCGGCCACGTTGAGCACGATGTCGACTTCCCCCGGTTTTAAATTGGTTTTTTCCAGAGCCTCGTAATCACTGCATGGGGGAAGAGCTTCATATTCTATTTCGGTTCCCAATGCCCTTTTCGCTTCAGCGAGCTTCTCTCCCGATGGGTCCAGAAGAAGGATCTTGACCCTTGATTTTTCCCTATTGGTCAGTGAATCAGCTACTTTCCTCGCTGACTGACCGGGACCCGCTCCGTTGTCCAGTATTACGATTTCACCGTCGATCTTATCACATAAATATGAACACAGCGCACCGCCTGCCTTCTGCAGGACCTTTGTCATGGGTCCGAACCCGGCCTCTTCAGAAGCCTTTGTCACATTGTCCATCTGGGCACCTTTCCCCATTTCCCATTCCTTTTTGTAAAGACTCCTGTCCATCTCCAGAAGCTTCTTCAGATCACTTGCGTTATCATATCTGATTCCCCATTTACCGGTTTCTTGAAGCGGAACCCTGTATAAAGGGAAAGCTGCTGGAATCCCCTTTACATCGAATTTTGGTATGTACAATGTCATATAATCACTAATTATTTTGTTATCTAATAGTAGTTATTTAATGGGTATTTAAATGTTTTGGATGATAATTTTCCTCCTGGATTCGCCCAGAAGAGATAAATGTCTTTCACCGAATAATAACGCAAAAGAAGTGATGCTGATGAAAAAATTCGGGGATAAAGTCACGGAACTCTTTTCCGGTTTGTATAGTGATTCAATTGTGGAGGAAGCGGGAAGGCTTTCTCAGTATTATATGGAGAAACAAGATGTTTATCCTCTGCGCATGCCCGTGCCTGACAGCATGCACGATGTTACTGATCACAGAGACATGATTGATTCCTGTGTTGAAGCGCCCAAGGATAAGCTAAAGACCGGGTTCTTCAAAATGATTGGAGCAGAGGACGGGAAAAAAATCATCGGACCTTTCAATCACATTTTAGCGAGAATGTTCACGATACCGAGAATGATTGACGGTTATATCGAAAATTATCCGACAGATACTGAAGAGTTGGCTATTTACACTGATCCCAATTTGCTTCAATACTCACCGGATGAGCTGAAAGAGCTCCGGGATATCTATTTTGCACAGGCGTCGGACATTCTGAAAGATCCCGCAGAGCTCATTGAAAGGTTCAGACTGCTCGGTGAAATCGGTGAAGATGCGGCGCAGATCGAATCCGCTTATCCCGCGGTCGGTTCTACCCAGGCATATGAACTTTTCGGGATATTTCATTTGTTCCCTTCAAACAAGACTGTGGATGTGACATCCACGTCTCCCGGAGTAATTCTTCCTACCGAGGCCGATCCGTTGAAGTACAAGGACAGCGTGGATATACTGAAGAAAAATCTTCTCCGGCCGACCTATTTCGAGATGCTCAGGCATGCTATAGATCTGGATCCCGAAAGAAAGCGGAGATATTCAGCGAACAGGAAGGGAACCGCAAAAAATCTGCAGGCATACCCACAGCTGCTGGAGGCGGCAAAAGACATACTCAGAGGTTATATCGATCTGGGAAAGAGTTTCGAGATCAGACTGGGCGAACAGGACCCGAGGATGAGAAAGGCGACACTAGTCGGAGATATAGGTGTGGTTTATTCCGTGAGGGACAAGGAACAAAAAAGCAAGATCGCGCATAATGTCACAATAATAGATCCGAAAGAGGCCGATAGACATAGGAAGACATTTGAAGAGCAATACAATAGCGGCGAAACAATTAAAGACGTTAAGATTCTTGACGGTTTGATGAAAGAGGCACTCTAGTCTTTTTATATTTCCCTTCCAATTCTTAGATTATAAAATCCTGAGGTGATTTTCCATGAAGGCGACAGCCATTGCCAATGCTAACATTGCCCTCACCAAATATTGGGGCAAGAGAGACAAGAAGCTCATGCTCCCGCAGGCCGGGAGCACGTCCATGACTCTGGACGGGATGACAACCACCACCACGGTGGAATTCGATTCAAAGTATGATGAGGACATTGTAATTCTGAACGGGGAGGAGCTGACAGAGGGAAAGGAGCTCTCCAAGGTGATCAAGCACATCGACCTGATCAGGGAGATGGCAGGAATATCCGAGAAGGCCAAGGTGATGTCGGTGAATAATTTTCCCACGGCCGCCGGGCTGGCATCTTCCGCTTCAGGATTTGCTGCCCTGAGCATGGCAGGTGCGAAGGCCGCCGGCCTCGATCTCGGCGAGAAAGAGCTGTCCATGCTCTCCAGAAGGGGATCGGGATCCGCATCCAGGTCCATAGCAGGCGGCTTCGTATGGTGGCACCGGGGGGAGAAGGAGGACGGTACCGACTCCTTTGCGGAGCAGATCGCTTCTCCTGATCACTGGGACCTCGACATGGTCGTTGCGGTGACAACCAAGGAGGAGAAGAAAATCAAGAGCAGGGCCGGTATGGCCATGAGCGTGGATAACTGCCCATATTACCGGAAATGGGTAGAAGAGTGCGGGAAGGACATCGAAAACGTGAGGAAGGCGATCACCGAGAAGGATTTCAAGCTTCTCGGGGAAACGGTTGAAATGAACTGCCTGAAGATGCACGCGGTAATGATGACCACGACACCGCCTATAATATACTGGAACCCCTCCACGATAAAGATAATACATTCGGTAATGGAATGGAGGGACGGTGGTCTGGAATGCTATTTCACCATAGATGGAGGTCCCCAGGTAAAGGTGCTTTGCTGGTCCAAGGATTCGGAAGAAATCGAGAAGCGGCTGAAAGACCTCGGGGTAGTGGAGGACACCCACATCTGCAAGGTCGGCGGGCCGGCGAAAATGACGGATGAACACCTTTTCTGAAGTGGTGTGATGAAGATGTTCGTTTTCGATTTTGACGGTGTTATAGCTGATACCAAGCACGAGACATATCATGTGGCACTGGAAGCCTTCGACAGAATGGAGGGCAGAGACCTTTCAGTAGATAAGGATTTTTACCAAAAATTGATTGATGCAAGACCCTACGTGAGGATGGCCCAGGATATTTATGTTTTAATTAAAACCATACTGGAAGGAAAAGATTTTCGGGTCATGGGAGCAAAGGATCTCAATCTTTTGATTTCGGAATCAGGGGGGAAAGCAGAGGAGTTCCGGGACATATTTTTCGAAACGAGGAAGATGATCACAGAAAAGAACTATTCCAGATTATTTAGTCTTATAAAGGTTTATCCCTGTCTGATCGATCTGATTAAGAGCCTTCAGAAAAGGTGTGTGGTCGCCATAAGCACGGCAAAGAACCGGGAAGCGACAATCTTATTCTTGGAAAAGCACGGCGTGAAGATGCCCGAAGAAAGGGTCCTGGACAAGGACTTTTCTACCGACAAGAACGAACACCTGAGTGAGTTTTCAAAGAGATTCAACGTCCCAATGGAGAACATTTACTTCATCGATGATGTTTTCTTCCAGATCGAATCCGTCCTCAATTCAGGCGCCAACATTCTGTTCGCGGACTGGGGTTATTCGACTGAAGAGCAGCGAATGAAGGCCAAGGAGATAGGAATCCGTTTGCTTTCCCTGAATAATTTAAAGCAGCAGTTGATGGAATTGATATGAAAGAGAAGGTTGACAACCCGGAAGAGATGTTCGACGTGGTGGATGAGAATGATGAAGTGATCGGTAAAATGAGGAGGGGCGAGGCCCATACAGGAAAAAAGAAAATCCACCGTAAGATCCATGTGCTCGTATTCAATTCAAAGGGTGAGATATTCGTGCAGAGGAGGTCCATGAAGAGAAAGCAGCGGCCCGGTTACTGGCAGTCCTCTGCCGCAGGCCACGTCAAGTCCGGGGATACTTATGAACAGGCGACGGAAAAGGAGTGCAGGGAGGAACTGGGAGTCGAGATCAATCCGATTTTCGTGACCAAATACATGTTAGAGACGTTCGACGAGAGGGAATTCGTCGCTGTGATGGAAGCGAGGCAAGAGGGACCTTTCAGGGTTGACAGGAAGGAGGCGGACGAGGCGAAATTCATCCCCATGGAAGAACTGCTCGAAAAGGAGAAATCCGGTGAGATGAAGCTGACAGAGCATTTCGAGAGATCATTGAATGAATACTTGAAAGCAAAGGGCCGTAAATAGGAGGTGTTATGGATGGTTGAGGTAAGCGCCCCGGGGAAGCTGTTCCTTTCTGGGGAATGGAGCGTTCTGGAGGTAGGGAACCCCGGAATAGTTACTGCGGTGGACAAGAGGGTCCACGCAAAGGTCGAGGAAAGCGATAAGATACGGATAACTCTGGATGATTTCAAGATCGAGAATCTGGAGGGTGAGTTCGACGGATCGGAGCTCAAATGGTCAAGAGATATATCCGAAGAGGAAAAGGAATACCTGAAATTCGTCAAGGGTTCCATCGAGACCACCCTTCGATATCTGGGGGATTTCATGCCATTTTCGATCCGTTCCTGGGGCGAGATGTCCCAGATAGAGGTTGACGGGGAAATGAGGAAGATCGGTTTCGGGAGCTCTGCTGCGGCGGTCGTGGCTGCAGTTTCCGGGATCCTTGCATTCCAAGGAAGGGACATTTCCAAGAGGGAGACCAAGGACCTGATATACAAGCTCTCCGCAATGACCCATTATTTCGCGCAGGGAAAGGTCGGCTCGGCCTTCGACGTAGCCGCTTCCACGTTCGGAGGGGTATTCGTCTACCAGCGTTTCGATCCGAAGTGGCTAATGGAGAGGCTGGAAAGCGGAGCATCGGTGAAAGAGGTCGCTGAACAGGAATGGCCGAGTTACATGGTCGAGGAGCTTGAAGTTTCTGACGACCTGATAATGCTCGTCGGATGGACAAAGAAATCCGCGTCCACCTCTGCCATGGTCAAGCAGCTCAATGCATGGGCAGAGGACAACCGGGAGGAATACAATCGCCTCTTCGAACAGATCGCTAACCTTGTCAGAGACTTGATTACTGATTGGAAGAAGAGGAATAAGGAAAAAATACTCGAACTACTGAGCAGGAACGAGGATTACCTGAGGGAATTGGGTGAAAAAACAGGAGTCAATATCGAAACCGATGACCTCAGAAAACTCAGCGAACTCGCAAAGGACAACGGCGGTGCAGGAAAGCTCTCCGGAGCCGGCGGAGGGGATTGCGGAATAGCGATATGCTTTGACGAGGAAACCGCCGGAAAAATCAGGAATTCCTGGGAAGAGCAGGGAATACACCTGCTGGACGTCAAAATGGCGAAGAAAGGGGTCGTTTAAACCCCTATCCTTGTCTTAACCGTCTTGAACCCTTCCCCTTCAATCGATTCCGCCACCCTGTCCTGGGTTTCGCCGTCCCTGACAAGAATCAGGACGTTGCCGCCCCTTCCTGTACCGGTCAGTTTTGCTGCTATCGCGCCATTGGCCTTGGCAACCTTGATCACTTTCTCGATTTCAGGGCAGGACACCGTGATTTCCCTGAGGAGATCCTGGTTCTTTTCCATCTGTTTTCCGATTTCTTCCAGGTCGTAATCCTCAAGTGCCTTCTTTCCTCTCTCGAACATCTCATTGTATTCCCTGAATATCCTTTCGTATTTCTCCGGATTCGCCTCCTTTTCCTTCCTCACGTCCCCCACGACCTCCGCGGTGCTCTGTGTTATTCCCGTATTTGCGAGCACGATACTTAACGGCTCCTTTATCTTGAACTGGTCGATGAAATTGGGGCCGACTTTTAGGTTCTTTTTGAAGATGATGATTCCCCCGTATGTGGCGCAGGAGTTGTCGATCCCGGAGGGCGTTCCCGCGGACGCCTTCTCTCCCTCGTAGGAAACCTCGTTTATCTGGTCTTCGTCCAGCCCGAGGCCGAAATATTCCGAGAGGGCACGGGCAATGGCAGTCGACATCGCAGAGGAGGAGCCGTTCCCGCTCGTGCAGAGGAGCGTGCCCTCAAGAGTGATCTTTATCGGATTCTTTTCAGTGTCGATTTTCAGAAATTTTATCATGAGATCAATCGCTTTATGGATTTCATCTTTCTTCTTCTCCTTGTATCCCGGGGTCTCCTTCCTGTTGTCAACAAGGACGAACCCGCTTCCTTCTCCCTTCTCGATTTTAGCAACATTGTAGTCTTCCAGTGCGGCTGCTATACCTGGCAGCCCGTAAACCACGAAATGCTCACCGAAAAGTATAGTCTTTCCGTATCCAATGTTTTTAATCAAAAGATCACCGCCTTTCTTTTATAATTATTGTTATGTTTTTGTCTTAAAAATATATTCATTCGTTCCCAAATCTATTCATGACCAAGGTACTTGTCGGAGGTGTGTTCAACATAGTCCATGCGGGCCACCTTTTCTTCCTGAAGGAGGCCAGGAAGCGCGGGGACAAGCTGGTGGTGGTTGTGGCCAGCGACAGGACCGCGGTGCTGACCAAGACCTATCCCCTGTTCTCCGCGGAGAAGAGGAAGAAGGCCCTGGAGAAGACCGGAATCGCCGACAAGGTGGTGATGGGGGACGACACTGACTTCATGAAAGTGGTGGAGAGGGAGGACCCCGATGTGATCGTTCTCGGCAAGGACCAGAAGATGAGCAAGAAGAGGCTTGAGGAAGAGCTCAGGAAAAGGAGACTGATCTGCAGGGTGGTCAGGCTCAGAAGAAGGAAGAAGGGCTATTCGGTGAGCAAAATTCTCAGTAAAAAGAAATGATGATCGTGATTATGTTTCTCTAGAAATGGTGAGAAGTGTCCGGGTTGTGCCAGAAGTGATTGGGGTGCTTGTACTCCTCCTTGCCCGCTTGGAAGGTCTTCCCGCATTTCTTGCATTTCACCTTTGATGCGTTGAGTTTGACCCTCTGCTCCTGATCGCAGTGAGGGCACAGGACCATCCTTGTTTTCTTCATGTTTTTATTTTGAAAGATTGGTTTAAATAAGGGATTTTACTCCGGAAAAATCTGGAGATCAGATATATAAAAATCCCTGACAAAATATGGATTGGGATAGCATGAAAAGCAATATCCATGTTTGGGCGTGCAATTTCTGGGATATTGTCAGCTATCTCACCGTCTCGACAGTCAGGATGAAGTCTTGTCTGTTGGGATGATTCCCTGTCCGGTGCGAACCGGCTGGATGACCACACTTTTCGGCGGGATTCCTTTGAAGTTGGCTGTTCCCTGTGAGCTGAGGCTGAAGCAATGCCCCGGGAGCTTCTTCCTATATGTATTTTCGGCTTCACAGACCTTTCATGCCGGGGAACAGCGGGCTTCATTTATAACAGAAGAACTTCTTGAAAATGTTTGCCGCCAGCGTCGCTGTCGGCGAGTTGACTCCGGTGGAGCCGCATTCCGTTATGTCCATACCGATCACGTTTGAACCGGCCACCCTTCTGAGAATCTTCAGAAAACCCTTGAGATCCATTCCATTGGGCTCCGGGGTTCCGACCTCCGGGGCGATACCCGGATCGAAGACGTCCATGTCCACGGTCAGGTAAACTGGCCTGTCGGTCTTTTCGAAGCCGTCCTTTATCCCCGATCCTTTGAGGATCCCGTTCTCCTCCTCCGACCATGCCCTCGTCCCTATCTGGACCACGTCGGAATGCTTCAGGGCGTGGCTGATCCAGGTGACGTGGGAGAATTTCTCCCCCATGAATTCCGGGAGAAGGTCCCTGTGGGCGTCGAAATCCACGACCGTGATTTTATCCTTCACTGTGTCTTTCATTGCATTGAGTATTCCCAGAGTGATGAGATGGTCACCTCCGAGAAAAACAGGGAATATTTTCGGGTTTTTTTCGAAAACTGATTTGACAGTATCCAGTATCCTCTCCTCTGTGAGCTTCCAGTTTCCCGGGACAACCTCCACATCACCCAGATCAGCGAATTTGTATTTCTTGAATATGCTGGTCCCGGTCTCCGGGTCATACCCGATCATTCCCCTGATCGCCTCCCGGATGAAAAGCGGGCCGTACCTGGTCGGGTAGCCGGTCTGGGAGAAGTCCCATGGAATCCCGATAAGAACGACATCCGCCTCTTCCGGGGGATGTTCGTATTCGAAGGTCTTTTTGCTGTAGAGCATAGATTTAGGATAAAACAATGATTTAAAACATTTAGATTCTTTCTTTTTTCATGGGAAACAGGAATTATACCCCGGAACATTCGATGCAGCAGCTTTTGGAGGATGCCTTAAAAATCGGAAAAAATTATCTCATGGAAAAAGATATAAAGGCATGGGGCGGCACCCTCTGGCCCACTTATGTCGAGCATTTCAAAACACCATGCGAAAAGACCGGGAAGGATCCGATGGAAATCCTTTTTCAATCGGCATCGAAAGCCATGACCGATAAAATTTATCGCGAGAAACTGGGGATTACGCAAATTTAGAAATTCGTTCTACTTGGCCGTCTTTATCATTACCCTGTCACCGATCTTCCAGTATTCCACTTCCTTCCCGGCCGCTATCTTGCTCTTGAGCCCTTCCGGGATGACCGTGTCGAACATGGAGTAGTCCTCGAGGTCCATCAGCTGGGCTGTCCCTCCGCTTATGCTGACAACCTGGGCGCCCTTCTTGAGTATGATTGGTATCTGGCATGATGCGGAAGTCGGCTTCAGCAGGGTTCTCTTCTTGTCGTCGAAGATGCCCACGGCCTCGACCCTGGCCTTGGTGGAGCCGTGCTTTCCCGGCTTCGATTTGGTGATCTTGGTCACCCTACAGGGCTCCCCGTCCATCATGACGTAAGCCCCCGGTTTCAGATCCTTTATTTCGCCAACTTTGTTCGCCATGGTGATCAGCAGTTTCTGGTTGAGAAAATCCTTATCTTAGTAATTTGTCATGGTGATTAATAAAGGGTTTTGTTCCTTCATGATTTGTTCCGTTTTTCCTGCCCGTCCCAAACCGCTACTTGAGTATAGAAATCTTTATATATAACTTATGCAAATTTATATTAACGTTTACGAGTTTATAATCACTAAAAGGGGGTAAAATGACCCAAAAAATCAAAAAGAAAGAGGAAAGAAAGACAGTTTGTCCGGAATGCAAGAGCGAAAACATACGTTATGATTCTTCGAGGGGGGAGATGGTCTGCTCCAAGTGCGGGCTGGTCATAAACCAGTCGGTAATAGACACAAGCCAGGAATGGAGGGCCTTCGACGACAACCAGAGGTCGAGAAGGGTCCGGACAGGAGCCCCCTTGACCGTCACCAAGCACGACCAGGGGATCACCACCGAGATCGGAAAGGGACGGGGTGAACTCTTCAAGGTAGCCGCCAAGAAAAGGGCCCAGTATTACAGGCTCTCCAAGTGGCACAAGAGGCTCATAAAATCAAAAGACAGAAACCTTTCATTCGCATTCTCAGAACTTCAGAGGCTCATATCCTATCTCAACCTTTCCCAGGCCATACACGAGAGGGTGGCCAAGCTCTACGAAAAGGCAGTGGAAAGGGGTCTGGTGAGGGGAAGATCGACCGAGTCCATAATTGCCGCCCTGCTTTATACCACCTGCAGGGAGGAGGGAGCTCCCAGGACGCTGGACGAGATTTCCAACGCATCCGGTATATCCAAGAGGGACATAGGCAAGACATACAGATACATAGCGAGAAAGCTGGGCATAAGGATACTGCCCGCAAAGCCCCAGGATTACATCCCTAGATTCGGTTCGCTGCTCGGTCTGGACGAAAAGGTCCAGGTCAGGGCTGTAAAGATACTCGACAAGGCCACCAGCTATGACGTGACCTCCGGAAAGGGTCCGATCGGGGTCGCGGCCGCTGCACTTTACATATCTGCCGTCCTCGAGGGAAAGAAGAAGACCCAGAGGGAGGTGGCGGACGCCATAGGCGTCACCGAGGTCACCATCCGCAACAGGTACAAAGAGGTGGTGGAGAAGCTGGGGATAAAGGACGAGGTCGAGGAAAAGGTCAAGGAAGACGAAGAGGAAATAAAAGAGTGAATTCCTCATCCTATTATCTTATTTATCGTCCCGATGCCAGCATCCGTTCTGAAGCCGTTCAGTAGGAACCTGGTCCTTGAGCATTTGAAGCCCTTGTTTTTCAGTTCCGACATGAGGTGGTCCAGCTTGGGCGGTCCCTTTCTCAGTTTCTTGGATATTGAGTGGAGATCATAATAGAACGGCTGGTCGATCTCCTCGGAGCAGGTCTGCAGTTCCTTCGGTTTTCTGAAACCGGAGTTCAGGAATTCCTGCAATGCCTTTTTCACGAAATCCGTGCTCTTCGTGGGCCCGGTCCATATGGGCCCTATGTGCGAATAAGGGGATCCGCAATCGCATGTTTCCCTGATCCCTATCTCTCTCCTCATGCATTTGGGACAGTAGGACACCATCCGTATTTTTTTCAGGTCCCGGTCTGATTTTTTTGCTCCCCTCTCAATCCTCCCGATCACCCTGAAGTAATGGTTCCCGTGGGAATAAAGGGGGATGAAGGTCATGTCGCTGGAGGATAGATTCTGCATTATTGAGGTTATGAGTACCCGCACGCCCAGCTCCTTGGGGAAATCCGTCCTGATCACCCTGACACCGTATCTGCGGAGACAGGCTTTGGTGAATTTACCCGCGAGGGCGCCGGAATCGGTGGCCGTGACCCCGAGAAGCGACCCGTCCTTCACACACGATCCCACATTTCTGAGGAAGTCTATCGGCGACCCGAAGGGATCGATGTCCACGTAGTCGTATCTCCCCTCCAGCAACACTTTCCGGGCGTCTTCATTCCTTATATCGAAGGATTTCTTCGGGATCCTGTTCAGCATGAGATTCCTCTCCGCCAGCCTGCATGCGCTGGGGTTGGCGTCGTTGAAGGTGACCTTTTCAGCATCCGGGACCTCCTTCAGTATCCTGATCCCCCGGACCCCGGAGGCTGCCAGAGGGAGGAGAGCTTCCGAGGGCTTCGAGACCTTCAGGCAGGATATGGTCACGTCCCTCTGGTATTCCATGGCGGGGTTGTAGAAAACCCTTGACTTCCTGGTCAGAGATTCATCGGGCACGAAGAATTCTACCCCGCCCTCTCTGGTTTTTCTCATGGGTTTAAATGAATATTTCATCTTTTTATTGCTTTTCTTGCAATATAACTCCAAGGCGAATGATATGATCAAGGTATCACGGGTCATGAGCACCCAGCACCCGGACAACGTGAACACGCCCTTCTTCGCGGAGAACGAGGTCATGGGAGGGGAGGACGAGATAAAGGAGGCATTCTTCGTTTTCTCCCATCTGGGAGCCAGGGAGCAGATGTGGGACGCCGAGGGGAAGGAAGTGGATTCCTTCGTTGTGAAGAAGCTGGTCTCCAAGTACGAGTCGTTCTTCCGAAAAAACATACTGGGCAGGGATTTCTTCCTCACACTGAGGGTTCCCAACCCGGAGGTCGAGAAGCCCGAGGCCAAGATACTCCTGGAAACGCTGGAAAGCATACCCAGGAGCTATGACATAGCGAAGTTATTCTACGGAGACGACATACCTCCCATATTCGAGGTGTTCCTGCCAATGACCACAAACTACGAGTCGCTGGAGATGATATACAATTACTACAGGGATTTCGTGGTCGGGAAGAAGCAGAAATCGCTTCCGGGCGGGAAGCGCATTTCCGAATGGATAGGGGATTTCAGACCCGAAGAGATCAAAGTGACTCCCCTGGTGGAAAACAGGGAGAGCATGATAAACTCGGACGACCTGGTAAGGAAATATCTTGAGGGGAAGGATCCCGACTATCAGAGGGTGTTCCTGGCCAGAAGCGATCCCGCGCTCAACTACGGTCTCATGAACGCGGTCCTGATCAACAAGATAGCTCTCAGCAAGCTGCATTCCCTGGAGGAGGAGCTGTCAATCCCGATTCTCCCTGTAATAGGGGTGGGTTCCGTTCCTTTCAGGGGAAACTTCAATCCTCCCAATCTCAACAACACCCTCAGGGAATACCCCAGCGTCCAGACCTTTTCCGCCCAGTCCTCCTTCAAGTACGATCACGCGGAAAGGGACGTGACCAGGGCGATCGATACGCTCAACTCCACGAACAGGGGCAGGCCCACGATGATGGACGTCGATAGATGCAGGGCAATAATAGACAAGGTTTCAGGAGAGTATCAGAAACAGATACAGGCACTCGCCCCCCTCATAAACATGGTCTCGAGAAATGTGCCCCCCAGAAGGAAGAGGAAGCTCCATATAGGACTTTTCGGCTATTCAAGGAGCACGAAGGGGATTTCCCTTCCGAGGGCAATCAAATTCTGCGCCTCCCTTTATTCGATAGGCCTACCCCCGGAGATGCTGGGACTCCACGCCCTCAGCGAGAAGGATCTGGAATATGTGAGGGAAGTATATAGGGGGTTTGACAACGACCTGAAATGCTCGTTCCCCTACTTCAACAAGGAGGTTTTCAAAATCCTCCCTCCGGGCCTGGAGAAGAACATGAAAAGGTCCCTGGAGCTGGTCGAGTTCAGCGAAAACGAAAAACACAGGAAGGTCACCGGGGAGATAATATCCGATCTCGGGAAGAACCGCATGGAATCCATAAAGGACCATGTGACCCAGGCCGCTTGGATACGCGGATTTCTGGGATGAATTATTTCTTCAGGAACCTCTCCATCCTGTCCATGCCTTCCCTTATCCTTTCCAGAGAAGCTGCGTAACTGATTCTGATGTGACCTTCCATGCCGAATCCGATACCCGGAACAACTCCCACCCTTTCGGTGTCCAGGAGCTCTTCTGAGAACTTGCTGGAATTGTCGGGGATTCCGGGGAAGACGTAGAAAGCGCCCTCCGGTTCGGGGCATTCCAGCCCCATCTCGTCCATCCTCTTGAGTATGTAGTCTCTCCTTTCCCTGAATCTATCTTTCATGCCTTTCAGAAAGTCCTGCGGCCCGGAAATCGCTTCCAGGGCTGCCTTCTGGACCATGGATGCGGGATTGGAGGTGGTGTGGCTCTGGATGTTTCCTATAGCTTTCATTACCTTCGCAGGACCTGCAGTATATCCCAGCCTCCAACCGGTCACGCAGTAGGTCTTGCTTATCGCATTCACTGTAAAGGTGATGTTCTTTATCTTGTTCCCCATGGATGCCACGCTGAAGTGCTCAGCATCGAAGATTATGTTCTCGTACACCTCGTCTGAAATTATCATGAAGTCGTTTTCCAGGGCGATCTCTGCTATCTTCATCATCTCCCCCTTCTCGTAAACCGCTCCCGTGGGGTTGTTAGGTGAGTTCATCAGAAGCAGTTTCGTTTTGTTGGTTATACCGTCTTTCACGTTTTCGGATCTCAGCTTGAAATCCTCACCGGTTTCGATGACTACTGGTTTCCCTCCCGCCAGTCGGACCTGCTCCGGGTAAGTGACCCAGTATGGTCTGGGAATCATTACCTCGTCTCCGGGACCTATCATTGCCTGGATGATGTTGTGTATGGAATGCTTCGCCCCGCAGGATACCACTATCTGCTCCGGCCTGTAGGATATCCCGTTGTCCCTTCTGAATTTCTCGCATATGACCTTCTTCAGTTCCGGCATGCCCGAGGCGGAGGTATATTTGTTGAACCCCTCCTGTATTGCCCTTATGGCTGCCCTCTTTACGTGTTCCGGAGTGTCGAAATCCGGCTGGCCTGCCCCCAGGTCGACCACATCCTCCCCCCGAGACTTCAGGGCCTTAGCCTTCGCGGAAATGGCGAGTGTCGGGGAAGGACTGCAGTTTTTCGCTCTTTCAGAAAGCATACTACTAATTGAGCCCGATGATTAAAAAATGTAGTGGGACGGGTGGGAATTTCGACGGAAGCCGACCATTCGGCTTCAAGCGTTTTTGAACCCACGACTCCATGGTCTTCAGCCATGTGCTCTCCCGAACTGAGCTACCGTCCCGTTCAGGCGGCCATGAGATTATTTTTGCTATTGTCTTTAATAATTTAAATAGGTTTTCCGTCAGTGTGTCACCATTCCTGTGTTGGCGACCCTACCCTTTATTGATTTCCTGCCATCCCTTATGGGCTCCATCCTCTTCGGGAGTTCATCTATGGTCTTCCTGTAGTGTTCTGTGCAGAGGAAAAGGGATATGAGATCCCTCTCCTCCCCGGATATGCGGTCCTTCTCGAACAGGGTGAGCTTCTTTCCGGGCTTCTTCCGGCAGTTCCCGTAGTTGCATCTGGACCTCATTCTCCTCACCTCGTATTCCGGGAGGACCTCGAGAATGTTCATGTGAATGGTTTGTATTCCATATTTTTAAACAGGATTTATACTAGCGGAAACAAGAGTTATCCATGAAGGGCTTCACCTACCTAGTTCTGGGGGGATTCTTCGCCGGGACAATCGGCATATGGGTCAAGCTTATAGGGGGCGGCGTTTCCCCTTATCTCCTCTCCTTCTTCAGAATATTCTTCGTGGCGGTGCTCATGTTCTTTCTGGTAGCCTTCAGGCGAGACATCGAAAAACTCATGATAAAGAGGAAAGAGGTCCTGCCCTTCCTCGCGGCGGGATTCCTGGGAGGGACACTGAGCATCATCTCTTACGTCAAGGCAATGACTCTCGCCCCCGTTTCAAATGTGGTCATACTCCTGTATTTCTATCCAGTTTTCGCCGCTGTGCTTTCCTGGTTCTTTCTGAAGGAGAGAATAAAGAAATGGGAGGCGTTCGCCATAGTGCTGGCGGTAGCCGGTGTGTGGATAATATACGGGTTCGAATTCGCCGGCGGGCACATGCTCGGAAACGTGCTGGCACTGCTTTCGGGCCTTTTCTACGCGAGCTTCATGGTCACCACAAGATATTTCGAGAGGCACGGGGAGCCGTACTGGAAGGTCGTTTTCTGGGTGTTCTTCATCGGCGGGCTGATCAGCATATTGTTCATACCCCTGGAGCCGGTCGTCTTTTTGCCGGACGGTCCCGTCCTTCTCTTCGTTTCCTGCCTGGTGGTTTCGAGCTTTCTCATGTACACGTTCTATGCCTTGGGTCTCAAGACAGTACGTGCCCACAACGCACCAATAATACTACTCATCGCCGAGCCGGTCACTGCAGTCGTTCTGGCGTGGCTGGTCCTCTCCGAGGTCATAACCCCCCATGTGTTCGCGGGGGGCGTGCTGCTCATCATAGCGAACCTGATGGTGGAGAAGGAGGTCAGAAAGAGGAAGATCAGGCGTAAAAGGCGAGCGGAACCAAAGCGATAATACCCAGTATTATGCAGAATTTCCAGAAGGCGAACCTTCTCGCTATCCTTATCAGCGCGTGAATGGTCAGCATACCGAATGCGAATGAAAAGGCAATTCCAGTAAGCGCATCTGCAATCCCAATGGAAGGGATCCCCCCGGTCAGGCCCATCCCTATCTCGGCGATGATGATGGCCGGTATGCTCATCAGGAACGAGAGCTTCAGGGCGCTCGAGGAGTCATAATTTCTGAACAGGAAGGAGGATGTCGTTATACCGGATCTGGAGACCCCCGGGATGACGGAAAGACCCTGTGCTATACCCAGGAGGACGGTGTCCTTCAGGTTCAGGTCTTTTCCGGTCTTGCTCCCCGACCCCTTGACCGTCCTCTGGACCAGACCGGTGAATATGAGGGCCGCCCCTACCAATCCTATGAACATTTCTCCCGCGAAGGGGCTCGCTTCCAGATAAATATATATCGGATAACCCACTATCCCCGTTATTACGGTCGCCATGATCAGGAAGCTGACCAGGCCGTTCTTTCCCTCGTAGTTTACCCTGTATCTTGGCAGCGATTCCAGTATATTTCTCACGTCCTTCCTCAAGTAGACCAACGCCGCCAGCATGGTTCCGGTATGCAGGAAGATTGAATATGATACCGCCTCTCCGGAGGAATAGCCGAACAGGGAGACCATCAGGAGCACGAGGTTGCCCTGGCTGGATACGGGCAGCCATTCGAAAATCCCCTGGATTATCCCGAAAAGGGCGGCGTCTAAGACCATGATAAATTATTCATAGCTTTGTTTAAAATAATACTTATCTGTATTTTGTTTTTCCCGTGTTTATTATAAGCATCTTTTTGTTCCTGTTGATCTGCCCCCTCATCTGGAGCATCATCGCCAGTCCGGCTATCCCAGAAGCTTCGCAATCTATCCCGTTGCTTTCAGCTGTTTTCATCGCTTTCCCGAGGAATCTCTCCCTCACGACACACACGTCCGATTTCGGGCCTATGAAACCGTTACTTATGGCCATTTTTATCCATTTTTTATCGAAATGCACGAAAGGCAGGTGAGGAGAATAGAGTTTGTCCGCCTTTGTGAGAGGGTTGTTCGTGGTTGCCCCGATGAAATTGCATTTCCTGATTTTTTTAGGATTGCCGCTGAATCTTTTGTCGTGGTTCTTTGTCTTTCCTTCTCTGACCGCGACGTTCACTATGTTTTCATACAGATGGCCTGTCCCGTATGGAATGAAAACGTAATCCGCGCTCTGGTTGATGATGTCATAAGCCATCCAGTCGTAAAACACAGTGAATGGTCCCAGGGAGTCATCAGACGTGATATCGATCCCGTCCGCATTATTAGTAAGTTTAAGTATGTCATCGGTGAAAAGCTCCTTTTTCGAAAGATCGGTTTCATACAGTTCACATCCTATCCGTTCGAGGGATTTCTTGACGGACCCGTCCAGATTATGATCAACCAGCACCTTGAGATTAGGCAGGCCATGTTTTTTTAGGAGGGTCTGGATGGCGAATGCCGCAGAACCTGAGGATATTATCGACATCTGGGGTAATTTTTTGAGATTGCCCCGTTTCTTCGAAAGCAGAAGCTGCCTGTATGTGACTATTATTTCCCATGCCATCCTGTCCTTGTGGGTACCCGTCGGATTGACGCTCTCATCCTTGAGAAAGACGTTAGGAAATCCCTTCACATCTATCTTTTTTATGGGAGTTGAAGGCCATTCGGGGTTTCCCGGGGGAAACTCTGGCATTTCCGGGTTGTCTTCAGAGGGCACCTTTATCGAATCGAGTATTTCGCTTTCCTTCCTCGTTAATCCCATGATTATTTTTGGCGAGTTGCTTAAAATAAAAAAGCGCCCCGGGCAGGAATTTCAAAGGACGCGGATAAAATCTGCGTCAAATACTCCTTTGAACCTTTGGCCCACGGATTGGTTTCCCATCCCGCGTGCGGCCTTTCGGTGCCTGCTACTCATCTGGTCTTGTTGTCCTTCATTAACAGCCGAGCGCTCTTTAGTAACCTCCGCAAGCGTTAGCTGCTGGTTTGATTGACCTTTTTGGGTAAAAAGGTTACCACTGAGCTACCGGGGCATAAGCTTAATTATACTGCAGTAATTTAAATAAATTGCTCTTTCCCGTCCGTGATCTCGTGGTCATTTTTGTTCGTTCTTACGACCTTCATCTCTGGTGATGTATGGGGAACGTATTTCTTCCTCCACCCGTCCGTGTCGGCATTTCCGTAATCAACCCTGAACGTTTTCCTCAGCTTCTCATAATCGGGTTCGACCTTCTCCGGGCAGAAGGATATTTTCACAAATTCGTTTTCGGAACCTTTGAATACATTGAGGTTAAAGGAACCGGAATATTTCATCTTTTCCGACAGAATCTTCTTAAGGGCTGAAAGCTCATTCTTCAGGACCTTTACCTTCTTCATTTTTTTGTTAAATGGGAATGCCTCCTTTTGGAGATAATTGTTTTCGTAAATGATTTTGTATTCTATTTGTGATTTCCAGACTTCATTGTTCAACTCATCGTATGATATACTTATGCTTCTAACGGAGGAGTCCTGCGAACCTATATAATTAATGATTTTCCTGGCCCTTTCTTCGGCTCCATGGATCTTCATGTTTAGGTTTTCCCGGAAAGAAATAAAACCTTGGATCATCCCAGGAAATCCTTCTCGGCCAGCTTCTTCGGGAGGTACTCTTCGGAGATGAACCTGATTCCCTTGGAGGAAAGGGCCTCCAGTTCGAGCTTGTAACCCATCTTGAGCATGTGCTTGATTTCGCGTTGCCATTCCTTGGGTTTGAACCACCTGTATTTCATCATCTCCTTTGCGCGCTTCTTGTCCTTGTCGCTCAGCCGGATGGTCACGTTTCTGCTTACCCCGAACTTATCCACGTCCCTGGTGGTCAGGCCTATGAACTTCGCATCCGGTGTCCCCAGTCTGTCGGATAGGAAGGAGAGGGTTATCGATCCCTGCTTGATCACGGAATAGATGTAATACCCCCACGGATCCGCGTCCGCCAGGACGTATACGGGAAGCCCCCGCTCTTTGTGCAGCCTGTTTATCAGCCTCCTGCAGCCCCTCGCAGGCTGTCCCTTTCCCGTGAGTATGATGCAGTTCTGCTTCTTCCAGAATTTGTCCTCGTTCAGGCGCTGCCACACCGCGTCCTTCTCTATGACCAGCACGAAATCGGTATCCACCTTTTCGAATTCTATCACTTCGGGCTCCACGTTGCTGGGTATGGCCCACCCACTCGAGCCCATCATGGAGCAATCGATTCGGTCGCCGGAGTCCCTTATGATTATGTCGCCGGCCATGTACCCCTTCCTGTCCGCCTTCAGGTGGAGCTTTTCCCTTATCATGTTGAGGGCCGCCTCGACGTCCTCGATTATCGGGTCTGATTCGCTCTGCTCGTCGAAGGTGTTCTCCTTGGTTCCCGCGAGCGTCCTCTTAAGGGCGTAATAAAGGTCCCTGATGGATGTGGTTACCTTCTGATCCATTATCTTCTTGCACTCCGCCGCCACCATGAGCGTCTGCATGAACTTCTTGGTGTGGGCGGTGTTGAAGTAATACCTCTGGCTGGACTTGTCTCCCAGCTTTATGAGTCCCTTTTTCTCGTCAAAGTAGATGTTTGAGAGTGACCTGATGGGAAGGTCTATCTTTGGGTTCTTTTCCTTTGATATCTGTTCCAGAACCTTCCGGCCCATTCCCTTCAGCTTTCCCTCTTCCCTCTTCTCCATTCGAATCCTCTCCTTCTCCTGTGGTTATTATCTCGTAATCCTTTGCCTGATTTTTATTACCGGTCCCGCCCTTCATTTTTTCTATGAGCTTCTTCATTTCCCTCTCCACCTCTGTCCTCTCCCTTCCGGTGAGTTCGGAGAGGGCGTCGACGGTCTCTTCAGCGTATTTGTCGAATATCCTGATCCTCTCCTTTCGGTGGGCTTCCTTCCTCTTACCGGAAAGGAATCTGGAGAGCTTCCTGGCGCATTCCTGGAGCGCCAGCTTCATCTCCTTGACTATCACCGGATAGGAGGCGATAGCCTCCTTGGATTCGGAGGTGAAGGGAACCCATACGGAAACCATGTGAACGAACATGACCACCGGGTCTTCCTCGAGCTTCTTGCTGAGCCCGTACCTTCTCCATTCGGTCCCGTTGACCGATTTGGTTATGGCGCAGTCCCCTGCCTGGTAGAGCAGTGGCACCCTGTTGGCGAACCTCATCAATTTTGAGGACTCTATTGATCCCCCGTACGCTATTCCTACTTCAATCTGGAACGGCCATCCCCTGTAAACGGCCGGGGGCCTGGTAACCGCCCCGACCCATTCCGGGTTCAGCTCCTTTTCCATTCCCTTGGATATGAAATCACTGCCCAGCGGTGAGAGGCAGTCCAGCGGAGGCTTTAGGAGCTTGACCTTCTTGACGGCATCCAATATCCTTTTTGCCTCCTCGTCCTTTGTCCTTTTCGGCCTGGTACTTTCCTTTATTTCGGCGATTCTGCATATCTCCTTGGCGCTCTTCCTGCCCACCTTTGTGAATTCGGTTGTCAGGAAGCCGGACAGTGTCTTGGCCTTTGTGTCCCTCATCATCCTCAGGAGTATGCCCATCTCGATGCCTTCCAGATGCGGCTTTATTTCCCTCGGTTCCTTGGGGAGAACATCCACACCCCTCCTGAACTCGTGCTTCCCGTTGGGAGAAGAGAAGACTATGTTTGCGTGGGGGTTGGATATGGCGGTCTCTTTCAGGTACTCCAGTATTGACTGCCTGTGCTCCCTGTATAATCCCTCCACAAGGAACCTGAGCTCGACGCCGTGCCATTGCTCTCCCTCCCTCGTTTCGCTTTCGTGAATTATAGGCTCGTTCTTTTTCACGTCTATCTTTATGCTGTAAACATGGGTCTTTCCGTTCCCGGTGGATGTCGTGATTTTCAGAGGATTTCCCGTGGTCAGCTGGGAATAAAGTGTCGCCGCTGAGATGCCTATGCCCTGCTGGCCCCTGCTCTGCTTCAGACGGTGGAACTTCGACCCGTAAAGTAGCTTGCCGAATATCCGGGGTATCTGCTTTCTGACGATACCCGGGCCGTTGTCCCTGATGACGATTTCGTATTTTTCCTCTCCGGCCTCCGACACCCTCACGTAGATCTCAGGTAGTATTTCCGACTCTTCCGCGGCGTCCAGGGCGTTGTCCACCCCTTCCTTGACTATAACCAGCAGCGCCTTGGTCTTGTTGTCGTAACCGAGCAGATGGCGGTTCTTCTCGAAGAATTCGGAAATGCTTATTGATCTCTGCCTTTTCGCGAGGTCCTCAGCCCTCATTTTTTCCCTCCTTCAAGGAATTTATAGACGTAGGTATGGGTTTTTCCCTGAAGCAGCATCTCCACTGCCTCCTCCGCCCTTTCCGCGGAGTCCCATTTTCCTATAACAGAGACCGTCTTCCCGAACACGGACAGGCAGGTATGCGTGTTCCTCTCTATTATCCTCTTCGTCCTTCCATTGGTCCCTATGACCCTGGCGAAGAGCCTCTTTATGGTCTTCCTGCTCTTCCCCTCCATGGATATTATTATCAGCCGGTTCTCCTCTTTCAGAAGGAGCATCGCCTTTTCCGGAGAGAATCCCCTTCCTATCGCCTTTACTATATCCCTGGCTTTCAGCACGCCGAGACTATTTCCCTCGATCTCGACACCGCTGTTTATCTCTATGGTCGTGCCGGTGGCCTTTTCTATGCCCCTTTTGACTTTCCCGTCCTTTCCAATCAGCACGCCCTTTCTTCTTTCCGGTATGTTTACGATATCCATGAGAAGATCCCCCGGGTTATATTATAAGTTGGCTGAAAACTTAAATATAGTTTGAATCCGGGCATCAGAGCCCTTCAAGAAATCCCTTTTTTTGCAGCCATCTGGTCT
The DNA here is from genome assembly GCA_964441265.1 of uncultured archaeon. GTDB lineage: Archaea > Aenigmatarchaeota > Aenigmatarchaeia > QMZP01 > QMZT01 > JAFGDH01. Next base: position 45,771 of record CAYYKJ010000003.1, on the reverse strand, counting down.
GGGCCTTGGTGTATTTCCATATTATGTTCCCTTTCTCGTCGCTCTCGATTTCCCACGGTTCGATTATGACGACGTTCCCGGGCTTTATCCAGCGCTTCCTCTTGAATCTCCCCGCTGCCTTGCATATCCTGCTGTTGTTGTCCGTACAGCTGACCCTGAACCTTCCGCCCCCGAGCATCTCTTCTATCACTCCGATTACCTCTCTTCCCCTGGGGGTCCTTACCCTCACTATTTCCTGGTTGTGTTCCATACAATAAGATTGAAGGGGAATATTAAAAAGGGTATCCCACGGTTAGCGTTATCCTGGCCCCCTGGAAGGCGTCCTGGTTCATGCTCCTGTATATGGAGGCGGAAACGGGTTCGGATATCTTTGATTCAATGACATTAACCTCGTCCCCGGCCGCCCAGCACACCAGGGATTTCACCAGCGAGGAGTAATCCGTTCTGGAGAAGTTTCCCCCGGAGACCCAAGCGATTCTGCCCTTGCCGTCAGATACGTAATATCTGGAGATGCAGGCGGCAACTCCGCTCCCTTCTTGGATTAGAACCACCTCGCTCCTTCCCTCGTCCCATATAGTTTTTTCTCCAGATTCAAGAAAATCCCGTTCGGTGTTGCTGAATCCGTATTCCAGTGGGAATTCCTCCCCGTCCGCTCCCATGTTGGTGAAGACCTTGTATATTCCGTATATCTGGCTTCCCGCCCTCCTGGCCTCGGGGGAGAACCGCACTTCGCCTGTGCCCGCCGTCGTGCCGCCTTCCATCACTCCGAAGTACTTCTCCTGTGAGGGGGTGAAGGAAGGCTCGAATATACCAACGATTCCCTTGTCCATCCCCAGGAAATTCTCCATGCTATCCGTGTCCTGGGGGAGCGATCCGTCCATGATCACAACCACGTCGTAATACGGATAGAAGGAGCTCCCGAAGTTCTCTTCCCTCTGGACCGTGAAGTTGATCTCCTTCCCGTTCCATTCAAAGCCCTCCAGCACGGAGGTCAGGTTCCCGTAGTCCTCCTCAGTGCACCCGGCACAGGCGACCCTCATATCCGGCTTAATCACGTTCTCTGCCCTGAGGGAATATATGATGTTGCCCGGTATCATCCCCTTGTCCTGAAGTTCGGTTATGTTGCCTTTGACCTCGGTCTCATTGAGCCAGTCCACATCCCTTTCGTCGAGTACCTCAAGTACGTCCCTCGCCATCAGGAAAAGCTTGGTTTCCGGCCAGTCCGTCGCCGTCTTGGGTATGCTGACGAACTGTGAGAATATGAAGAAGAGGAGGAGAGTCACCAGTACGATCTCTATTATGTGCATGAATCCTTTTTTCATTTCAAAGACACCCGCTGACCGGAAGAAGGCTGCAACACCTGATTTTATATTAAATAATATTATTATAAAAGATATGGAGTTTCGTTCGTTGCTTTCCTACCTTGGGCTCATACTGGAGATATTCGGCATATTGTCACTCATTCCGCTCATAGTTTCCTGGGCCTTTCAGGAGGCGGTGTACATCCCGTTCTTCACCATGGCGTCGGTTTCCCTCGTCATAGGATTCCTGCTGGATAGGAGGTTCCAGAGGTCCCCGCTTTCCCTGGGGTCCGCCATGGTGCTTTCCGCGGTCACCTTCATAGTGATATCCGCCTTCGGGTCGGTCGCCTATCTGGACCACATGGCCCCGGCTGACGCCCTGTTCGAATCCGTTTCCGGATTCACCACCACCGGACTTTCCGTGGTAAATCCCGAGACACTGCCCAATTCCATACTGTTCTGGCGGTCCTTCACCCAGTGGATAGGGGGGGTCGGGATACTGGTCATATTCCTCCTGCTCCTCTCCTCGCCCGGTATGTCCTCATATTATATCTACAAGGCGGAAGGACGGTCCCAGAGGATCGAGGCAGGCATACACCACACGGTCAAGAGGATATTCATGATATACGGTATATATACATTCGCGGGATTCCTCCTCCTTTCCCTGGCGGGCATGCCGGTTTTCGATTCCGTACTCCACACCTTCACCTCCCTTTCCACGGGAGGCTTTTCCCCTGCGGCGGGCTCCATAGGTTCGTATTCGAACGTCGGGATAGAGGCAGTGATAGTGCTGCTCATGGTTCTGGGAGCCACCTCCTTTTTCGTGCATGACAAGATGTTCAAGAAGAAATTCGTGGAATACCTGAAGAACGGGGAGACCCAGCTGTTCTGGATAATAGCGATAGTTTTTTCCCTGTTCCTCTCCCTTTCATTCCTTGGCACGCTCGAGCCTTTCAGGATCGGTATATTTCACGCCTTCTCCGCCATCACCACCACCGGGTTCACGACCATGGGCATGGAGATGCCAGCGGTCTCAAAGATACTGATAATAATACTCATGACCGTGGGGGGATTCGCGGGCTCGACTGCCGGGGGCATCAAGCTGGTGAGGGTGGGGATAATAGCCAAGGCAATACCCTGGCTCTCCAAGAAGATAACCTATCCGCTGTCCGCGGTTCTGCCCTTCAAGTTCCACGGCAAGGCCATACAGCAGGAGGAGCTCACCATCATATCCCTGTTCTCGTTCATTTACATACTCATACTGGTGCTTTCCACACTGATCTTCAGCGCCATGGGATACGCCCCGGTGGATTCGCTTTTCGTCTCCGCCTCCGCGGAAGGGACGGTGGGGCTCACCACCATCGACGTCGCCCTGGTCCCGCTGGCCGGCAAGGTCGTGCTCATGGTCTGCATGCTGCTGGGCCGGCTGGAGATACTTCCCTTCCTGGTCCTTGTCTACACCCTCGCCAAGTCCTTCAAGTGGAAGCGGGTCTGATTTTCGGGAAAGACAGTTTTTAAAAAGCTCACGGACAAATCCTGTTCATGGGAAAAGGAAAAGAACCGGGCTTATATGAAAGTCTTGATCGGCCATGGGACGGTTTTATTGAACGTCACGGACACAATCCCAAAAGATTTGAGACTTCACTGACGCCCCGTTATGTCATGGTTAAAATAATAGGAGAGAAAGGACACGAGAGCAAGACAGGCTATCATCCCAGCGAGTTCGGATACAAAAGCCTCAACGGACTGAGGCAGGCCATCAAACGGCATTACACGGGAAAAGTGGTCGAAGTGAAACTTGAGCCCGTCAGGAAATTCTTTGACAGCGTCATTCCGGATTTCCCCCCGGGAGACTGATTTTTAATCATTGTTTTCTTAATAATCTTATGAGAATCATCGAGGTTTACCGCAAGCTTCTTAATCATTTCGGACCGCAGGAATGGTGGCCCATGGAAGGTGGGTTCGTCCCTAAGGAATGGGAAGTCTGTATAGGGGCGATTTTGACCCAGAACACCAGCTGGAAGAACGTGGAGAGGGCCCTTGAGAACCTGAAAAGGGAAAAAATAACCGACCTCGAAAAACTTCTTGAGATGAATGAAAACAAACTGGCGGAACTGATCAGGCCCAGCGGTTATTACAACCAGAAAGCGGTCAAGCTGAGGGGATTCGCGAATTTTGTGAAGGGTTATGGTGGTGTAAACAATTTCCTGAAAAAGATAGAAAGAGACCTTTTGCTGAAAGTGAACGGTATCGGACCCGAGACGGCGGATTCGATACTCCTTTATGCCGCAGGTAGGCCGTTATTCGTGGCCGACACCTACACAAGGAGGATATTCTCCAGGATGGGTCTGTTTGGAAAGGATATCGGTTATGAGAAAATAAGGGGATTTTTCGAGAAGAGGATTCCGGGAGACATCGGGATTTATAAGGAGTTCCACGCCCTCATAGTCGAACTGGGAAAAGACGTGTGCAGGCCTAGGCCCCTCTGCGGCGAATGCCCGCTGGAAGGATTCTGCAAGAAGAGACTCTAATCCAGCTTGTACCTGGTGAACGCGGCGATCCCTCCCAGGTGGAGGAACTGCTCGCCCTTCTCGTGGTCCGAGCCGATTATGACCACCTCTCCGGCCTGCTTCTCGGCTTCCTCCATGAGCCCCTCGTTCTCGTAGACCTTCTTATCCGAGACCATGAGTTTCTCCACCGCCCCGGACTTCACCGCTTTCCTGGTCTCCTCGGGGCCGTAGACTGCCATCCCTCCGCTCTTTATCCGTCCCAGAACGTCCTCCACCAGCCTGCTCTCCTTTGATATTCTGGTATCCTTCAGGATGCGAACCGAGGAGCTCCTGATCACTTCGTTCACTCCGTTTATGCCGGTGGAGGATGATTTCTCGAGTATGATGTCCTTTACCAGAAGGGATTTCTTCTGCTTCATGTATTTCAGGAGGTTCTCCCTCTCGAAACCGGGACCGGCAAGGATTATCCTCTCGTATCCCTTCTCTCCTTCCATGCACTTGATGACCCTGTCATAGAACTCCTCCATCCTCTCAGCGTCCTGATTGACTATGCTGGTCTTCATTTCCACACCGGATTCCATCACGGCGGCTAGGTCTGCCTCATCTCTGTCTATAACGCACACCAAAAGGGCGGGCTTCCTCTTTCCCGCCTTCTTTATCCTTTCCAGGTGGTAAGGTTTCCATTTCTTGATTATGGAGAGCCGTGTCCCCTCCTCCAAGTTCACGTAGTGATGGGCGGATTTCTTTGCCGAGTCCGGGCCCTCGACTATCTCCCCTCCCAGCCTGAAAACTCCCGTATCCTTCTGGAAATCCGCCGTGTCTGTCCTTAATGTAAGAACCATGGGCTTCTTATCCCCGTACTTGAAGTCCCCGCCGGATTTGACTATGACCTTCCGGAAGGTCCTCAGTCTGACCAGGTCTCCCTTCCCGATTATGTTGGAGAGGTGCCATAAATCATCCGGAGATTCGACTAATATTTTCACCGTGTCGTTCTTCAGGTCCTTTCTGAGCATTTTCAAGTTTATCGCCTCGAATCCGTTCAAATCCGGTTTTATGCCTTGTTTAACCTATACATATAAAATTTAGCTCCGAGATAAATTAAATATGGACGAATTCCTTCTGGTCCTGATAGCCGGGATTGTTATAGTGGGGGTCATGCTCCTCGTAGGTATCCCCCTCGGGGAGTGGACGGGCGTGCTCCAGCCGGCGGACAACCAGATCGCCCACTTCGAATCCCTGGGAAGGGTGGGGCTGGCCGAGGCCGACGAGGTCTCCAGGACCATAACCTTCGGATCCTTCGCCGTGGGGGAGACCAACACCCAGACCCTTGAGACCATGCCCTCTTTCACCGTGAGCACTTCCCTTCTGGGGGGAGAGGACTCCAAGAAATTCAGGATTGACGTGGACCAGGGAATACTGAGCGGCCTCAGGAAGGTGAACGTGGGATTCAACATAAACGACGATCCGGGCAAGATGTCCGAGTGTTCCAACCTGATAATGAGGTGGAACGACAGGTCGTTCTTCAGCAAGGTCCCCAAGCTTTATCATTACGACGTGGCCGTGGAACCCGATTACGTAAAGACCTCCAACACCCTGGAGTTCCTGGGAGGTACCCCGCCCATCACCTGCTGGGGCTGGAACACCATGTACACCCTGGACGACATGGAGGTCACCGCGGAATACGGACCGGAGAAGCTGCTCGCTTTCGACATATATTCCAACGAGCTGGAGTCATGGGATATGGGGAGGCTGAAATTCTACACCACCACCAGCCAGGAGGGTAAAATGACCATACTCCTTAACGGCAGGGAGATATACAGCGAGACCGATCCCGAGAACCTGGAGACCATAGAGCTCGAATACTCGGACATCTCCGACACAATGAAGGTGGGGAATAACATACTCGCCTTCAAGTCCAACGACGTTTTCGCCGTGGACAACGCGGTTCTTGAGCTTTACCTCTCCACCAACGACGTGGTGCAGGAGAAGGATTTCCAGGTCACGCAGGAAGACATGGACGCTTTCACAGAGGGAAACATAATCTTCATAGTCGATGAGATACACAAGGACGGTATACTGAAGATAAGGATCAACGGCAACGAGATGGGTGTCCAGTCGGTGAGGGAGGGTAACAACACGGTTTCCTTCGAGAAATCCGACCTCGTTGAAGGGGGCAATACCGTCTCCTTCATGGGAAGCGGTAGCTGGGACATATCCGAGGTCAACATGACCATATTTTGATTATAGAATTCTGAGTGATTGGCATGCCCGAGTGCGAGATTTGCGGGAAAGAGGTTTCTGAAACCCGGAGGATCAGGATGGGCAGGAGCGAGCTTGAGGTGTGCAGTGAATGCTCCTCCCTGGGCGAGGAGATACAAAGGAGGGGGGTCAATGTCCCCCACCATGTCCCGAAGGGGGATTTCATCCCCGAAATAGAGGAGAGGGAAGTGGTCTCCGATCTGGCCGGAAGGGTCAGGTGCGCCAGGGAAAAGCTCGGTCTCAGGCAGAAGGACGCTGCCAGTAAGATCGGCATACAGGAATCAGTGCTCAGGAGGATCGAGTCCCAGGGTTTCCGCCCGGACGACAAGACGCTCAGGAGGATCGAGAAGGGCCTTAAAATCCATCTTCTGAAGAAGATGAAAGACGACGTAATGGATATTCTGGACGGATAACAAAGAAACACGAACAACTTTTTATCACACCGGTGATAATTATATATTACAGGAATCCCTGTGGTTTGATATGAGCACGTCAAGGTTCATGCGGGTTTATTCTAATTTGCCATTAAAGACAAGGCAGGAAATAGTAGTTGTCATCGACGGAGAACCCGTTAGCTGGAACGTCGCGTATAAGGAAATCAATCACAAAACTGAGAAGGGAAAGAAAATAATTGAAAAACTTATAAAACTTGGGATAATATGATCAATATGGGGAAAGACGAGATCGAGCTTGTTATCGCCCGTCTGAGGGCAATACCCGATAACGCTTTGCTTTCTATTGGATTTTCAGGCAAGCCGATGAGCAGGGACGAGTTAATAGAACACGTCAGGAAAGGTGATTCCATAGGGGAAAGTATAATCGAAATGCAGCTTTCTTATTTGAGATCATTTAAAAAACAGTGAAGAACATGTTGATAACGTTACCCAATTCTGATTCCACCGTTCAGTATGCAAGCAGATGGAGCAGAAAAATTATTAAAAAAGCTGAAAAGAATGGCATAAAACCGCTGACGCTCAAAGGAAATAACGTGACGAGATCCCATTTTGAAAAAAGCATGGAATCGAAGGATCCAAGATTTGTCGCCTTTAATGGTCATGGAATCCGAAGAACTGCCCCTCAGTCCGGGCGTGCTCGAAAACACCAACCTCACAAAGAGCGAGGTCGAGGTATATCTGGCGCTGATACGGACGGGATCCACGAAGATAGGCGAGCTGACCAAGGAGGTCGGGCTTCACCGGAGCAGGGTGTACGAGGCGGTGAACAAGCTTTCCGACAAGGGACTGGTTTCATACGTGATAGTGAAAAACGTCAAATTCTTCGAGGCGTCCGATCCCAACAATCTTGTGTTATACATCGAGGAGGAGAAGGAGAAGCTGGAGGAAAAGAAGAAAAAGATCAAAAAAATCATACCCGAACTCGAGAAAATGCCGTCTGCCAGGAGACACCGCTCAGAGGCGCACGTTTTTGCGGGGAAGGATGGGTTCAAGGCAGTACGGAGGGACATACTACGGCAGGGGGAGGACATATACCTGATAGGGGGAGTGGGGAAGGAGGACAGATTCCTGAAATACTTCTTCCCCGGCTTCAACCGGGAGAGGATAAAGAACAACATCAAATGGAGGGTTTTGTACGATCACGAGGTGAAGGGGAAGAACATATCCAGACTCAAACTCATGGAAGTGAAGTTCCTGCCGAAGGAGTTCTCCACGCCTGCCATAATCAACATCTATGCCGACAGGGTAGTGAACGTCCTGTGGGATGGCGACAATCCTACCTGTTTCATGATAATAAACAGGAAAATCGCGGATTCCTACGTCAAATGGTTCAATCTCCTGTGGAAGTATTCGGAATGACTTCATTCCCCGCTCACAGTCACCTTTATCTCCCTGTCCCTGGGTCTGTTGTCGAAATCCAGGAAGGCGATCTGCTGCCATGTCCCCAGTAAGGGTTTTTTGTTCCTGAAGGGCACCGTGATTCCGGGCTTCATCAGTGTCGCCCTCACGTGGGAGAATCCGTTGTCGTCGTTCCAGGTCTCCTTGTGGTGGTACGCCTTGTCCTCCGGGGCGATCTTCTCCAGTGCCTCCTGCATGTCCTTCACCAGATTGGGCTCGTACTCTATGGTCGATACGGAGGCGGTGGAACCGGAGATGAATACGTTTACCAGACCTTCCTTGATCTTGGATTTGGAGAGGATTCCCTCCACCTGGGGTGTTATGTTTATTATATCGCAGTGCCCCCTGGTGGAGACCCGGATGGTCTCGTGCTCGATCATAACAATTAATTAGATGCGGGTTTAAAATTTATTATGGATTTTTCTGCTGATGTCGAAAAGGAGAAGAACGAACTTTTATCGGTTCTGGGCAAACTGGTGGAAAAGGACACCACCAACCCTCCCGGCAACGAACACATGGCCGCGGAGGTGATAAAGCGCTTTTTCCGGGAAAATGGCATCAGGTACCGAGTTTTCGAGAGGGAGAAGGGAAGAACGAACGTCATAGGATACATAGGAAAGGGTAATCCTTCCGTGATAATAGCGGTTCACATGGATGTCGTCCCTCCGGGAGAGGGCTGGAAGACCGATCCCTTCAGAATGGTCGTCAGGGACGGGAAGGCCTTCGGGAGGGGGGTCATGGACAACAAGGGTCAGCTGGCCTCTGCCCTGATCTGCGGCAAGATCATGAAATCCATGGAAAGGGAGATGAAGGGATCCCTGGTGATTGCCTGCGTTGCTGATGAAGAGCTGGGATCTAAATTTGGACTGAGATATCTCCTGGACGAAAAGAAGATATCCGGGGATTATGCAATAGTCCCTGACGTGGAAACGGACATGAAGAGGATATCCGTCGGAGAGAAGGGGCTGCTCTTCCTCAGGGTCATCTCCCACGGGAAGCAGGCGCACGGCTCAAGGCCCCACAAGGGGGTCAACGCCATCGAGAACATGCTGGATTTTCTGCAAGAATTCAGGAAGTACAGATACAACTACAGCCCGAATCCGATGTTCTCGGACCCCACCAGGAACATAGGTACCATAAAGGGAGGATCCTCGGTGAACACTGTCCCCGCCAGGTGTGAGTGCGCCATAGATTTCCGCTACCTTCCCTCCATGAACATGGAAAAGATATTGAAGGACGTGAAGGGGATGCTGGAGAGGGTCAAAAAGAGGAACAAAAATGCCAGGTTCGAGACAGAGATCATAGATGACCAGAGACCATTCATACAAAAAAGGAAGAACGAGCTTGTAAGTTCCCTTCGGAAGAGCTTCAATAAAGTGAGGGGAATCACACCGGAGACGTACGGTTCTCCCGCCACGACGGTCGCCAAGCCCCTCGCAGAGCACGGGATAGTAACAGCGATGTTTTCCCCGGGAAAGGAAATGGCCCACAAGGCCAATGAATGCGTGGATGTCCGGGATCTGCTCGACCTCGCCAAGATTTTCTGCATGACCTCGGAAGAGCTTTTGGCATGATTTTTCGATACCTCCGTGTTCGGAAATCTACAAAATAATACATATGAATTCGGAATATGTCATAGGAAAGGAAAGAATAAAATGGATAAACGATAAATACGGCGGGAGTCTGAGAACCGATGCGGAAATCGAAACTGCTTTGGATACGGGCAAAGGAAAGTCAGTATACAGGAAGATTGCATATTTGTGGAGGTCCATACTCTCGGGACACCCATTCACGGATGTTAACAAAAGAACGGCGCTTGTGGTTGCACTGACCATTCTTGGAAATTCCAAGATGGCCGCAAACGAAAATATCATCCGAAAACATAACCGAGATTAACAGAATAGAGAGGTTGGTGAGGTATGCGATTGAAGGACATTGAGAGAATAATGAGAGAGAACAAGAAATATACGGATATGCTGGAGGAATACGAAAGGACAGGGGAGTTCCCCCTGGAAAAGATCAGGCGCAGCTTTACCTTAAAAAGAGCGAATGTGAATAAGTTAAAAAGGAGTTCGAAGGAGAAGGGAGAGATCATGTCCGATCTTCTGGACGGCCTCATTGATAAAAACCTGTGAAGTTGTTGAAAATGGCACTGAAAATACTCTGCGTCGCGGACATCCACCAGGAGAAGGAGATATGGGAGAACATAGAATCCGCCGTGAAAAAGCACAAGCCTGACGTCCTGATCAACGCCGGCGACTTCATGGACAGGGGGGACGCCAGGAAAGCATTCGACAGAGCGAACATAAAGACATTCTTCGTCCACGGGAACTGGGACGTGAACCTGAAGACCAAAAACGGGAAGGTCACCGTAATGAACAACATGATGGAGGAATACGGAGGATACCATTTCCTGGGGGTGGACTCCAGGTATTTCCTGGGCAAGGAAATGTATGAGATAACCAAGGATATCGACCCCAAGAAACTGATCCTGATCACCCACGAGCCGCCCTACGGGATACTGGACCTGTCCTTTTTCGGGAACAATGCAGGACTCCTCGAGTTCCGGGAGTTCGCCGAGACCAAGGGCCCGGTACTCCACGTCTTCGGCCACATCCACGAATCAGCGGGGGTGCTGGAGCACGGCAGGACGCTTTTCATCAACGCCGCCGTGGTGGAGAGGAGGAGGGCATACATGGTCACCCTCCCGAAGAGATCGGTGAAGGAGATAAAGGTGTGAGTCCGGGCGGAAGGTGTTTACATAAGTCTTTCAGTGTTCAGAAAATCCCTGATTTTTTCGTAAATCAGTTCGTGGCCCTTATTATTCGGGTGCAGCCCGTCCGCGAGCAGTTTCCTGTGATCATTCCGGGAGAATTCTTCGTATATTTCGCAGTACGGGACATCCTTGTCCTTTGCGATGCCTTTCAGGATTCCGTTGAATTTTTCGATTGTCTGTTTGTTGAAATACGTGTCCTCGAAAGGCATGAGACCTTCATCGGCCGGGGTCAGCCCTATGAGGACGACGTGCTCTGTGTGATCCTTCGCGAGATCAATTATCCTTTCGATGTTCTCCCTGTATTTTTCCGGTTTTGTCTGGATGTTTTCCGGGCTCCCCAGTCCCCTCGAGTCGTTCGTGCCGATCGCGATGAGTATGACGAATCTGTCTTCCGGATAAACGTAACTTACCCTTGCCTCCAGCTCCTTCCCGGCCCTCTCCAGCAGTTCCGTCGAAGAATTTCCGGGAATCCCCAGATTATAAAGCGCGTTGTTTTCCCCCTTCGGCTCGAAAAATGCCCTCATCCGGTCGGCCCATCCCTTCCCCGGTTCAGCCCCCTTCCCGAAGGTGATGCTGTCCCCAAGAGCGATTATTGCGAACATGAATATTGATAGTAAATAAGAATTTAAATAAGAATTTATTATATTTTCCCGGTTCCCAGAAATAAAATCTCCTCCGTCCCACCGAATCTTTATATAACATTAAATGACTATCTTTAAGTGATCAAGATGAAGGGTGAATACGTTCATCGGTGATGCAGTTCATCTCCAATGTCAGCCCTGAGACTATTTTTGGAAAAGAGTTCAAATCCAGGAAAGTAAGAATAGACTCCAAAGGGAGGATTTCGATACCCTCGGAAATACGGAAGAACTTTAACATGGGTAAAGAGTCAGATATAAGTCTTGTTTTCAACCTGAAGGAAAACTGCCTGATCCTCGTTCCCGAGAATTTCGGGGAAGGTATCCGACATTGTGAGACTGGGGGATGATCCGGATGAAAAAAATCGGAATTATCGGAGGAATGGGACCGGAATCCACTGTAATGTTCTACAAGGAAATAATAAGGATATTCCAGGAGGAATACGGAGCCAAATACGATTCCGATTATCCGGAAATGTGGATATGCAATTTCCCAATTCCCGACATAGTAAAAGGCATTAATGATAGCGGGAGGATCAGGGAAATGCTGTCAGTTACCTCGAAAAAACTCGAATGGCTGGGAGCGGATTTCATAGCGGTTCCCTGCAATACCGTGAATTTGTTTTTCGATTCTATTCAGGGAGCCGTTTCCGTCCCGGTTCTGAATATAATAAAGGAAACCGAAAAGAAAATAGAGTCTTTAGGTTTCAAGAAAGTTGGTCTGCTGGCGACTGAAACGCTGATAAAAAGCGGATTATATGGTAAATATCTGGAAAAATACGGAATAGGAATTGTAAAACCCGATAAAAACGAAATGAGAGAGGTTTCAGGAGCAATAATGAAAATACTGAACGGAGAAAAGGAGCCGGATGATAAAAGAAGAATAATGAAAATCGCTGAAAGATTTATGAAAGAAGGGGCGGGATGCATTATACTTGGATGTACTGATTTGCCTGTACTTGTTAAGGAGGAGGATTTCGGAATAAAAACACTCAATACGATAAAAATACTTGCGGAGGCATCGGTTAACCGGGTTATGTCCGGAGACGGAAATTAAAATAACAGGTAAAACAATATTAAAGTGATAGAATGGCAGATGTCAGGCTGATGAACGCGAAGGGAGTGAGGGACTTCCTCCCGGAGGAGGAGATCCCCAGGAAAATGATAGTGGATACGCTCCGGAGGATATTCGAGACCTACGGCTATTCCCCGCTGGAGACCCCTGCGGTCGAGCGCATGGACGTTCTGGCGGCCAAGTTCGCCGGCGGGGAGGAGATAATGAAGGAGATATTCAGCTTCAGTGACCAGGGCGACAGGAAGCTCGGGCTCCGTTATGATCTCACCGTCCCCATGTGCAAGGTGGTGGGCATGAATCCCAACCTCCCCAAGCCATTCCGCCGCTACCAGATACAGCCGGTCTGGAGGGACGGGCCCATAAAGCTGGGCAGATACAGGGAGTTTCTCCAGTGCGACGTCGACGTGGTCGGGGTAAGGTCCATGGTCGCGGATGCCGAGATACTTTCGGTGGTAGATACTGCATTCAGGGAGCTTGGGTTCGATTTCGTGATAAAGGTCAACTCCCGAAAGTTATTGAACGGCATAATGGATTACGCCGGGTTCGGGGAGTACAAGATGAAGGCCATACTGGCCGTGGACAAGCTATCGAAGATAGGCACGATGGGGGTACGCGAGGAGCTACTGACGCTGGGGTTTGAGAAGGAAGAGGTGGACAAGGTCTTCGAAATTCTGAAGATCAAAGGGAAGAACTCCGAGATACTTTCAAAGATAAAGAAATACGTCAAAAGCGGTGAAGGAAAGGAGGGCATCGGGGAGCTGGAGGAGCTGCTCGGATACTGTAAGAAAATGGGGATAGATAACATAGAGCTGGACGTCTCCCTGGCGAGAGGGCTGGAGTATTATACGGGGCCCGTCTTCGAGGTCTATCTCAGGAAGTCCAGGATCACCTCGTCCCTCGCCGGCGGGGGGAGATACGACAGGATGATCGGAATGTACCTGGGTAAGGGAGATTTCCCGGCAACGGGCGTCTCCTTCGGGATAGAGCCCATATTCGAGGCCCTCAAGCTGGAGAAGAGGGCCGGGGAAGGTAGGACCGTCAGCAGGGTTCTGGTGATCCCTATCGGTGACACGTTCGAAAAGGCCCTTCCGGTTGCCGGGAAGATCAGGGAGGGCGGCATACCCTGCGAAATCGACCTGATGGGAAGGGGAATATCAAAGAACCTGAGCTACGCCAATTCCCTGGGAATCCCTTACGTGATCCTTCTGGGGGAGAAGGAGCTGAAGAAAAACAAGGTCAAGCTCAGGGACATGAAGTCGGGAAGGGAAGAGATGCTCCCGGCCGGGGAACTGATGAAGAGGCTGAAGGGATAGGCGGCAACTAACGTTTATTTGCGGGCTGTATTTCGAAATAATACGGCGCCGTAATATTTCTGTTTTTCCCATAGAAAACTTTTATAATAATAATCCAAAAATCAAGCGATTGAATGAGAATTCTCCTGAATTTCAATGTTGAGAAGGATTGTGTTTATGATATGTTGTATTATAAAAAATTGCAGGGTTTTTTCTATAAATTATTGAAGGGCAGTGCCTATGATGAGCTTCACGACAAAAGGACATACAAATACTTCTGCTTTTCCAATATATTCCCGGTGAAGGATTTTAAAGAAAACGAAGTCAGTACCATGATAATAGTAAACAATGTAAAAAAATCAATAGAACTTTATGAAAAATTTGGAAAAAATGAAGAAGACGGCTTTTTCTTGCTAAATTCACGGCTAACAGAGAAAGTAAAAGGTAAAAGAATAGAGAAAATTAAAGAGAGGTTGGATGAAGGCAAAAAAGTAATCTTGGTATCTACTCAGATGGTTGAGGCATCTGTAGATGTAGACTTCGATTTTATGATCACGGAGGTTTCCCCTATTGATAGCCAAATTCAGAGATGGGGGAGAATAAATAGGAATAAGGAAAATAAAGTCGTTGAACCAAACATAATTGTCTTTTCAAATTTCAGTAAAGACAGGGGAAGCAAGGCAATTTATGATGAAGAAGTAATGGAATCCACTGTGAAAATTCTAAAGAAATTTGAGAATCAACCGCTCAATTATGAAAAAGAAAGAGAGCTGATCGATGATGTTTTTGGAAAGGAGGAGGATGGAAATTCGCTAACTTCAAAATACATACTAGAGATAAAGAAAAATCTAGATTATTTAAAGTACCTTACAGCTGAAAAAAGAAGTGACGCCCAAAGAATTTTCAGAAGACTTGGTGGAATGCAAATGGTTATTCCTCAATTGATGGAGATTGAAGAGCAAGAAGAAAATGAAAAAGAGGAGGATGATGTGAAATTGAGAAAAACATTTGCTAAAATAATTAATGATAGAGAAAATAATAATATTTCTTGGAATGAGATACTAGACAAGTTACAAAAAGATGGAATCGAAATAAGTGAGAATAATCAAGAAAGAAAAAACCTAAGATGGAAATTAAAGAAAATACTGTATGAATATTCAGTGAATTTGCCAGAATTTTATCTGGCAAAGCCCTGGCTTAAGTGGGGATTAGTCTCCCATGAATTCAAAGGATTTTTTGTCATGAAAAAGCAGAAAAAAGAAACCATGGACAGTATAAGAGAAAAGGGAATCGATGTTATAAAAGATATAGACAAAGAGGAAATAAATCAATTTGGAAATAACATCATCTAACCCAAAACCCGAATCAGATCCCGTCTTAAACCCGCTTTCCTAACAGCCGTGCCAAAAACTCGCCAAAATTTACTTATATGATTCTACAAGTAGACTTAAAGGTTACTTGTGCCATAATACAAATAAAATACGTTATGAACGCGGGAAAGGTTGGAAGAAAAAAGAGTTAAACAAAAAAGGATTATGTTTGTTCCTGCCTGGTTATTTTTATTGCTTGTGTGAGGTATTATGCAAGACCTACTGGCGAAGGAATATCTCTTCACAGGAACCCATGTAAATCATTACATTGTATGCCCGGTCAGGCTTTCTTAAAAAATCACCAAAAGTTATAAGTCTTGAGCTCGACGTTGCTTTTTCTTTTCTCCCACTATACTGGCATAAAAATATATAAATATGTTCCACTATAATGGTTAATATGATAAAGGACAGGGGGGTCTTCAGGCAGGAGCTTGAGAAGGCGAACAGGTTCTGGCTTACCGGGAAGGTTGAGGAGAAGGAGGATTACCCCCTGGAGAGGGACGAGGTCGAGGAGATTCACAGCGACGCCCGGCTGAAAAAGATATCCATAATTACCGGGCCGAGGAGGGTTGGCAAGAGCGTCCTGATGAAGCACATCATGGCGAGGCTCATCAAGCAGGGAGCAAAGCCCAGGAACATTCTGTACTATTCTCTTGAGGATCCATATCTTAAGATATATTCTGATAACCTTATCAAGGACATTTTTGATTACTGGCTGGAAAATATAGCGGAAGAAGGTAAAAAATACGTGTTTTTCGATGAGGTACATTTTGTTAGTGAGTGGTACAAATGGCTTAAGGTTGCATACGACAGACACAAAGACATAAAGATATTCATTTCGGGTTCGTCAAGCCTGACCCTGCAAAAAGAAGCCAACAGGTACCTGAGGGGCAGATACATTCTGCATGAGGTATGGCCCTTGTCCTTCAGGCAGTTCATGGAGCTTAAGGGGACGGAGGTCACTCATTTTAAAACAGATGCCGTTTCGGTTGATAAAATCCTTGATGCGTACAAAAAGGATTTCAGGCAGTACATGCTTGCAGGAGGATTTCCCGAATTCTTTGAGGTGAAAGACTTCAGGGACTGGTTCAGAATACTGAAAAACTCAATTTCAAACAAGGCGATATACGAGGACATAACGACTACTTTCAGAATAAGGAATGCAAAGATTCTGGAGCAGATTTTCGTTTTCATCATTGCAAACCAGTCAAGGATATTAAGCTATGAAAAAATAAACGAGGCGGCAAGGCTGAAGCATGAGATACTCACAAATTATATAGAGTATTTGAAATCATCCTATCTCATAATCGAAATACTGAAGCTTGCCAAAACGGTTAAGGAGCAGCTGAAATCCAAAAAGAAATTCCTGTGCGTGGACCAGGGCATAAGGAACTCATTGCTCAGGGACTATGAGATAAAGGAAGACAACGAAGGGTTTGTCATTGAAAACATAGTGGGAGTTCACTGTTTCATCAGTTGTTCGAAGCATGGAAAGAGGATGACGTATCTCAGAAGCAACGGTGAGATAGATTTTGTGGTCAAAGGCGAAAAGACGACGTTAATCGAGGTCAAATACAGGGAAAGGGTAACAAAAAAGGACATCAAGAAAGTAAAAGAAGAGATGAGGAAGATCGGATGCAGCAGTGGATTCATAATAACAAAGAGCGATTTCAGGATAGTTAAAGACAAGAACATCAATATAATGCTGATTCCTGCATTGGTCTTCTGTGCATTTGTTGATGAGATTCTTGAGTTCTGAGGCCATTCGTATGATTTCGAAGCAATGTGTCTTCACAGGGACGCAGGTAAACTATTACGTGATATGCCCCACCAAACTCTGGTATTTCTCGCATTTCATAAGGCAGGAGCGCGAATCCGATGCCGTGGCCATGGGCAGGGTGATTCATGAAGCAAGCTATGCCGGCGCCAAGAAAGAAATAATGATAGATTCCAGGATATCCATAGATTTCATGAAAAGAGGCGGCAAGCTGTTGCTCCACGACATCAAGAAGTCAAACAAGATGGAAGACGCCCACGTCTGCCAGCTCCTGTATTACCTTTATTATCTCAAACAGAAAGGCGTAGATGCTGAGGGGGTGATAGATTACCCCAAATTAAGGAAGACAAAATCCATCATTCTTACCGAGGACAATGAAACTAGAATAAAAGACATCCTGAGAAATATAAGTGATATAGTTTCAATGGAGAAGCCACCGGAACCAGAAAAGAGGAAAATGTGTAGAAAATGCAGCTATTTTGAATTTTGCTGGGTGAAGTGAGGAAAAACCTTTAAATAGTATATTATACATTATACTACTATGAAGTATACTAAATCCAACAGAGCAAAGGGCGCAAATTTCAAAAACAGGGTATCTGAACTGAAGCTTTTGAACGGACTTTATGAAAAAGGTGCCCCAAAGCTCATAATACTTTACGGGAGAAGAAGGGTCGGGAAGACAGAACTCTTGAAGGAATTCCTCAAAAAACATAAAGGGCTGTACATACTTGCCAGGCAGGAATCAGAGAGGGAACAACTGAGGAGCGCCAGTCGCTCGGTGGCGGAGTTTTTCAATGATGACGTGCTCAGGCTGAGCCCCTTCTCCAGTTGGGACGCACTTTTCGCTTATATTGCGTCAAAACCCAGGATGCCGGTTGTTTTCGATGAATTTCCCTACATGGTACAGTCCTCGAAGAAGGTGACTTCCATACTTCAGGACCATTGGGATAATAACCTTTCGGAAAAAAATGCATTTATCGTGCTGTGCGGCTCGTCAATGTCGATGATGGAGAGGCTCCTCGGACATAAAAGCCCCATATATGGCAGGAGAACTGAGCAGATGCTGCTGGAGCCGCTTAATTTCAGGGACGCGTGCCGCTTTTTCCCGGAAAGAATGCCCTTCAGGGAAAAGGTGATGAATTACGCCGTGCTCGGCGGCATGCCGGCATACCTGCTTGAGTTTAACTTCGACAAAGGCATAAGGGAGAATATCCTTCGGAATGTACTGATGAAAAACAGGTTCCTTTTCCAGGACGTCCTCTTCACCCTGAGAGAGGAACTGAAAGAGCCAAAAAACTATTTCTCCATATTATACTCGATATCAAAGGGAAATACAAGGCCCGGCCAGATAGTTAACGACACGGGCTT
Organism: uncultured archaeon; assembly: GCA_964441265.1. GTDB lineage: Archaea > Aenigmatarchaeota > Aenigmatarchaeia > QMZP01 > QMZT01 > JAFGDH01. The sequence continues at coordinate 27,552 of CAYYKJ010000003.1, read as the reverse complement.
TGAGAAGTCTTTTGTCAACAAATATTTGGATACGCTGTCAAACCTACACATTATTGAAAGAAGGGTTCCGGTAACAGAAAAAAACGCTTCCCGCTCGAGGAATGGCATATATGTCATAAAGGACAACTTCTTCAGATTCTGGTTCAGGTTTGTTTTTGAAAATCTGGAATATGTCGAACAGGGCCGGCAGGAAAACCTTGTGGATAATAAGATATTAATGGAACTCGGTTCATTCGCAGGGCATGCGTTTGAAGAAGTAGCAATATCTGAACTTGTTCATATGGACAAATATAAGGACTACATATTCGGCCGCTGGTGGGACAGGAAGTCTGAGGTGGACATACTGGGCATAGACAGGATAGGCAGGAAGCTTCTGATTGGCGAAGCCAAACTTGGTCGCCTCAAAGACAGGGACATTGAAAGGATATCCAAATCCCTTAAGGAGAAATCATCAAAAATAAATGCCAGCTTAAACTTCTCGGAGAAATTCATAATAGTGTGCTCTGGTTTTGATGGGCCCGGGAAAGCCGGAGAGAAGTTCGGGGTAGAAATAATAGCTATGGATAAGCTTTAGTTGTCACATAATCGGTGGTATGGAAATGAAGGTCAATTTTTTCATAACAAAGGACGGCATACTCAAAAGAAAGCAGAACACAGTTTATTTTGTCAGAAACAACGAAGAGGGGAAGATGGAAAGGAGAATCCTCCCCATAGAGAAGATATATTCAATATATGCCCATGGTCGACTGAGTTTTTCCTCTGGTGTCGTTTCGTACCTCTCAAAGCATGGCGTGCCCATACATTTTTTTGGCAAGTATGAAAATTACGAAGGCAGTTATTATCCCCGCGAAAAGCTTTTGTCGGGGGATCTTTTGATAAAGCAAGTGGGGCATTACACCGATCACGGGAAGAGGTTGAGAATAGCAAGGGAACTCATACGGGGTTGTGCCGAAAATGTCATAAAAAATCTGCAATACTACGATAGAACGGGGAAAGAGACCGCAGACGATTGACTTTCACCTGAATCTCCTTCAGGAAATAGGCCTCGTGGAATCCGAATGGAAGCAGGGGAAGAAATATTACAGGCTGATAAACAGGGAGATCGTCCATTTTCTGAGGGACAGGAAGCCCGTCCCTGCGAGGTTCCGGCCCAAGCCGCCCCACGGATAATGCTGGAGGCGTGGGATGACATGAAGGAAAGGATGAACCGGATAGACAAGAAGCTTGACAAATTACTCAAGAAGAAATAGGATTTTCTTTGCGGGGCGAATCTATTCCTTTCCGCTGACACCCTTTTCGGATATCTCGTTGTAGAGGACCGAATTCGGCACCCTGAAAGTCCTCTTCCCGTCCGTAAGCTCGGCCGAATACGGGCCGATCTTCACCAGCTTCCCGGAGCAGTTTCTGATCTTTACCTTTTCGCCCACCCTGAAGTCCCCCCTCAGGGAAAGCCCTGCGGTGAAGTTGGGGATGAGGTCCTTCATTCCGAAGGTGGTTATGATTATCACTATCACCAGTATGGCCCCGAAGAGTATGACGATGGCGGTGATGTCCAGCCCTATCAGGGCCAGGGCGATTACTATGGCTATCATGGAGACGCTGTATTTTATCAGCCCCCCGGAGAACTTGCTCAGGGTTTCCTCTCCCAGCATCCTCGAGGCGGCCTCCTCGAATATCTTGCTGAAGAAATCGGCTATTATGAACCCTATGACGATGACCAGTATGGCCACTATGAACCTGGGAACTATGATGAGTATCTGGTTGAATATGAGGGAGACGGTGGTGAATCCGAGGACCTGGACCACCACTGCGAGCGTGATTATGTATATGGTCCATTTGACCAGGTCACCTATCAGCTCCACTATGTTTCCCTTGTATCCGGTTATCTTCAGTATATCTTCCGTCAGGCTCTTGGAGGTTATGCGCTTGAGACCGGCCACGTTGAGTATCTTCCTGGCGATCGCCTTGGCCGCCTTACCTATTATGTACCCTACCAGAAGTATCAGTATTATCTGTATTATGAGCTGCAGGTTGGGCAGAACATATTTGGGCAGAAAGCCCTCAATGAAGCCCATTATCCATGCATACACGGTCTGCAGCAGAGTCTCGATGCCAGGTGCCATGGAAATCTTTTGTGCGAAGGACATATAAATATGATTTTCCCCGCCTTTGTGGCCCGGAGGGTGCTTTTGAGACAATGAATATTTTTATAGCTAATGCTCCAATTATTCTATATAAATGTTTGAATGTATTCCGGTCGTTTTTCGGCCTATGAATATTTGGGGTGGCTTATGAGGTTGAATGTCGTTTGTGGTGTTCTAGTTTTCGTTATAAGTTTGATTTTGATGGCTAATTTTTCTTCCGCCGCCTGGGGGCCCAGGGCCTTCGTGGTGGAGCAGGTAAAGGCGAATTACAGTACATGGGGGTCAGAGGGCGCCAACACGTATTCCGAATGCAGTCCTGCGGCGAACCCCTGCCGCTACGGATACGTGGAGGCTTCCGTTCCCAACGACTGGGACACCCTCCAGCAGGTAAGGGTGACACTTTCCTCCACGGACGAAACCAACCTTGAGGACGCCACTGCATACAAGAACGTGATAACTTCTTATCCCACCGCCTATTCCAGGAGCAAGCTTACTTGCAACAAAACGACCGACGGCGATTATTACAATGTCACCAACACCACCGCCGCCCCAGTCATAAAGCTTAAGATGATATACAACAACAGCGAGGGAGGGTATGACATTTTCGACGCGGATAACATGGGGAACAGTGAAAACACTCTGGAGTTCAACCTGAGCCTCGAGAACCCAAGCTCTTCTGTCGATCTTCCCAGTTCCCAGGTCACGATCCAGTTCAGCACCGACACGAGCGGCTCGAATGATGTGATGTCCATAGATACAGACACCAATTCCTCGACCAGCGGCTCGACCGTGGTATCCAACTCAGACGGAGGAGACTCTGACGACGACAGGATCGTATGGACAGGAGACCTGAACGCGGGATCGATCGTCTACGTCACCTGGAATGCCACACTGGAGGAAGGGACTCACATAGGTCTTGGCGTCAACAGCATTGACACGGATTCGGCGGGGGCCGGAGTGAGCGCGGATTATTCCCAGTCAGGAACTCTGACCGGGCTCACCATTTCCAGCAAGTCGGCCAAGGGACCGGTGAGGCAGGGCATAGACATGTCCCAGGATTCCAGCAACGAGTGGTCGGTGAGGGGATTCATGAGGAACATGGCCAACGAAAGCCCTTCCAGCGGGCATTCCCTGACGTACAATGTCACGGAATGGAGGATATACGAGATAAATCCCTCCACAGGGGCGCCTTACGGTACCGCGAACCAGAGCGGGAAGTTCAACCAGAGCGCCAACGACGAGCTTCTGACGCCCTCAGACGGGAGGATATACACCACCGAGAAGGACAGGTCTTCGAACACCTCCTGGTTCAATACCGGCTCCACGAGCAAGCCGTATTTCACTGTATATTTGGCATGGCACGCTGAGTGGAACGACACCGGTTCGGACAACTACCATGGCTTCGTGAACACCACCCTGGACATGCCCATACTCTACAAGGTGGACATGGCCAACGTCAAATCCATATCCGGTACCATAAACCCGGATAGCGGAGGCGATGTAATCACCATAAACGACAACTCCACGCACATGGGAAGCACCTCCGCCGCCGCCGAAAAGGTGGTGTTGCTTTCGGTCGTCCCGGCGAACACGACGGCGGGGCTTTTCCACGGCGCTTTCGACGCCAATACGAGCTCTGTGCAGCTTTACTTCGTGAACAACACCGGCTCTTACGAACTGGACACATCCGACACGGACATATCGGTCACGGTGACCGATCCCGCCGGTGACGGGACCTCAGATGGACTCGTGAACATCACCATACCGGACTTCTCCGCGGCCGATTTAAGCGGAGGGGGAACGGTGGGCGATTCCCTCGGCGCCAGGGACAGCAACGAGCTGATAAAGCTGACATACGACTGCATATCCCATTCTAGCATGACCACCGGAGACACGTACAACTTCACCGGCAACACCAGTTATACAACCGACTCCGGAACGCCGCTGACCGAAATCCACACTTCCCAGACCATAGGGGTTTCTGCCAAGAGGCTGCTGGGTTATAAGACGCTTGCTGTGTACGATCCGAGCAGCCCGACAACGGTGAATTCGACCATAGTTGTAACGGTCGAGGCATCCGGCTCGGACACCGTGGGGGGCATAAGGTTCCTTGATTACGTCGTCGACGGAGTCTTCCCGGGTGTCAACGAATACGTCGGGAACCTGACCGTCGATTACTACGATGGTTCATGGAATTCCTGGACTAACGGAACCGACTTCAATGTCACGGACAACGGGACTGTCACCCTCAGCGACGGGAATCTGGCGGACGCATTCGAGATAATAAACGCCAGCGGTGACGGTTCTTTCACACTCGGAGACAACGAATCCATCCGGGTGAAATACCAGATGGACATATCCGCTCTGGGCGCTTATGTGCTACCTGTGGAAATAATGGCGCTTGACCCCGCTACCGGAAGGACATTCAGCGCAACCGCATACGGGGTCATACGGGTGGACGTGCCCGAGCCCATGCTCGCGCTCCAGATAGGGGAAGAGAGCCTTGAGCAGGCCAAGAGGGTCACGGTGGGCAAGCCCGCCCTTTGGGTCAAGGATTTCGAGGTTTTCAACCCCAATCCGAGTTCAGTGACAACCGAATTCGAGACCTTTGTGTTCGCCGATACGGTGGATGCATACGTGAGCTATTACGATGTGGCCGGCCAGAAGAACGAGGAACTCGTTCTCCTCGACAGCCCGGACGGGGGCATGAGGAAGATGAGATGGGAGAGCACCATAAACGCGTTCGAGACCAGATCATTCGAAATAAGAGTGCTGACGCCGCCGGTCATGGAGATAGACAGGGACATAGAGGTCCTGGAAGAGATGGACGACAAGATGGTGAAACTTAAGACGGACATATACCTGAAGAGCTTCTCCGAGGAAACGTACGAGAACGTCGTGCTTAACCTTCCCATACCCTATGAGAACGTGCTGGAGGTAAAGGACGGCTTCGGCAACAGCCTCCAGTTCACGGGAAGTGCGGAGAGCACCACGGTAATAGTAGACAGCATAGAGGGAGAGGGAATCAAGACCGTGTCTGTGATTTACAAGGCGAGCTATCCGACCATAATAATAACCCCGGACAGGGACAGGTACGACCTTTCAGCGCCGGTGAACCTGGAGATACTGGTAATAAACGGCGGAGAGGAGATGGAATACCCCTCCATGGAAGTGGAGATATACACACCGGGGATGGACGTGATTTATTCCAGCCTGGGGCAGCTGAAGACTCTTGAACCGCTGGAGAAGACGGAGATATACGAGAAATTCACCATACCATCCGCGGCTCCCTCGGGAATGTACATAGCGAGGGCGAAATTCAGGGAAGACTTCACCACGCTCGCATCCACGACCGGATACTTCTTCGTTTCGGGTCAGGGGAAGGGAATACCCGAAGCGGCACAGGTCCTGATGGTGGTGGTTGTTACGGTGATATTAATATACTTCTCCACCAAAAGGTTAAAAGAGGTTAGAAAGACCTCTGAAACGGGTACCGCCGCCAAGGAAAGGGGTGAAGAATAATGTACATATTCGGCATCGATGTGCCAATACTGGAGCTTCTGGTGATATTCTCGGTAGTCGTGGTCGTGTACCTGATAATACTGGAAATTGAGTTCCGTCAGCTCAGAAAGATAACCAGGAAGTTCGACCAGGAAGAGATAACCCTCGGGAAGGAAATGAGGGAACTGAAACAGGAAATAACCGCACTCAAGGAAGTCGTATCGAAGAAGTCCAAGTCCAAGTGACGTCTTCCGCCTTTCCGGTTTCTTCATATTTCTTTATTAATCACATTTTCAGATATTAGAACAAGATAATACGGTATAGGGGCCCGTGGCTCAACTGGATAGAGCGCTCGGCTTCGGACAGGCTTTTGCCCAAAGGCTTGAGCAGAAGCTGCAATTATATTTGCGTTTTGCGCGGAGGAGACCGAGAGGTTGGGGGTTCGAATCCCCTCGGGCTCATTTTTTCGTCTAAATACATGTCGGGGTTTTTTTGGATGTCTTGGGAATTTGAAGAATTCGATGAGGATATGGATTTTCCGGATGAGCTGATTATTCCCTGGGAGGACGAAGAGGACGATTCTGTCGAATCCGTATTGAAGTATGACGATGAAAAGGATGAGGACGATGAAGGGGAATATTCGGAATTACCCGATATGAGGGAATACCAGCAAAGATTCTCCGAATATTCCAAAAAGAAGGTGGAGAAGTCAGACATTTATTCGGCCGCCAGAGCTGAGAAAAAGGAAGAAGAAAATAATTTTAAAAAAGAAGAGAATCAGGAAGCGATGCAGAGCCCGGAAGAGCGCGGACACAGGTGGGGCTGCGGGTGCCCGGCCTGCAGGAGGTTCATGGAGGCCTTCCCGGAACTGAATCCCGCCCTGAAGCAGAAAACATCCCCCGAATCCGGCGAAACCAAGGACAGGTCACATTATCCCTGCGGAGGGCGCCTCAGGAATGAATACCACAATCAACTCAAATATGCTTTGGGGGACGGCGACGAATTCAGGTATTCTCCCGGGAGAAGAAAGAAAGAGGTTATGAGATCGATCGCTTTCTGATCCAGTCGCTCCTGTTACAGTGTCGCCGATTTAATTCTTATTAAATTTATTCCCCAATTAATCTACTATGCTGTTGGGGAAGATTTCAGGAAGCGTGACCACCGGGGAATTCTCTTTCAAGGCAGAGGCCAGGGTAAAGAAGATGCAGTACCTGGCTCTGAAGGACTTCGAGGGAAGGTGGATACTCGCATATGCCGATTCAATAGTCAAATACCCCTCCAGGACGCTGGTCAAGGCGAAGGTGATAGGGTACAGGGATTCCAGGGGTTTCCTCAAGAAGGTCTCCGTCCCCTTCGAGCCGGACACCCCGGTGTATACCGCAGAAGAGGATTTCATAAGGTCCACACTGGGACTGGATGAAAAAGGCCTGTATGTGGGGTCCCTGAGCGGATATGACATACACGTCAATCTTCCTGTCAGACACCTGATCACAAAGCATGTCGCCGTGCTGGCAAAGAGCGGGGCCGGAAAATCCTATGCCACCGGTGTACTTCTGGAGGAGCTGGCGGAGAGCCGGGTCCCCGTGGTGGTGCTTGATCCTCACGGGGAGTATTCCACGCTGGTGGAGAAAAACACCAAAGAGAACGAGGTCCGGCTGATGAAAAGGTTCGGGGTCGAGCCCAAATCCTACCGCGATCAGGTCAATGTGTTCTCCCTCAGTGACAGCAACACCATAAAGCTCAACGCCAGGCTGACTGCTGACGAGATAATAAACATGCTCCCTGCCAAGATATCCTCGGCCCAGAAGGGGCTCCTTTATTCCTCGGTGAAGAACCTGGAGGGGAAGAATTACACACTCAGGGACGTGATAGAGGAAATCGAGGCGGTGGAGTCTAACGCCAAATGGGGGCTGGTCAGCCTGTTAGAGGTCCTGGAGAACACGAAGCTCTTCTCCCTGAATCCCACCAAGCCGGAGGAACTGGTGAGAAAGGGCAAGATATCGATACTCGACCTGAAGGACGGTCCTCCGGAAACCCAGCAGGTAGTGGCCATGAAGATCGCAGAGGAGCTTTTCAGGGCGAGGAAGTACGGGAAGATACCCGAGTTCCTGTTCGTGATAGAGGAGGCCCACAATTTCGTTCCTGAAAGGGGCTTCGGAGAGGTCGCCTCCTCCAAGGTACTCCGGACGCTCGCCAGCGAAGGGAGGAAATTCGGCCTGGGTCTCTGCGTGATTTCCCAGAGGCCGGCCAAGGTGGACAAGAACATACTCTCCCAGGCAAGCACGCAGATCATACTCAAGGTCACCAACCCCAACGACGTGAAGGCAATAATGGACTCTGTCGAGGGTGTGGGCCAGGGCACCAAGAAGGAGATAAAGGATCTTCCCATAGGAAGGGCCATGGTAGTGGGCACCACAGAGCAGCCCCTCATAGTTGACATAAGGGTCCGCAGGAGCGAACACGGAGGGGAGTCCATAAAGATAGACCAGAAGAAGATAAAATTCGAGGAGAGGATTTCCCGGTTTTCTCCCATGATAGGGGAGGAGGAGGTCAAAAAATCTTACAAGGGCATAGAGGGAATGACCTTCGTGAATTATCCCATGTGGAAAGCTACTGGGACGTTCATGGGGAAGGAAATAGAATTTTACGTGGACGGTCTTCTGGGGGAGATCGCCTTTTCGGGGGAGGACGGCCTCAGATACAGCAAGGGGATACGCTCTTTACTGGAGCTTCCCCCGACCCAGAGGGCGATAATATTCTACCTGATGAAGCACAAGAGTTCCTCCCTTGAGAAGATATCATCCGATCTCAAGATACTTCTCAGCAACACCCATGCCAGCCTGAAGTCCCTCTCTGAGAAGGGCTTCGTCAGAAGCGAAGATTATATGTTCAGGATAAATTATGACCCCAACATACCCCTCAGTCCCAAGAAGATGACCATCAGAGAAGACACCGAGGAGAAGGAGAAATCAGGGGAATTCCTCGATTTCATGGTATCCCCGGATTTCGTCCGGAAGATAGGGGAGATATGGGACATCCGGATAAGCGAGGTAAGTCCGGTATATTATCCTTACTGGGTCATAACCCACAAGGATAAAAGGTTTTTAATAGATGCTCTAAACAATAAACTGGAAATGGAGAAATCCAAGGCGATAAAGGGGATGATGTGATTCTCATGAAGAAACTTTGTGTGCTCGCTCCCAAGGCGACCGAGATCGGCTATTCCACCAAGAGGCTCGTGGAAGAGGCGAAGAAGGATTTCAAGGTCCGGCTGGTTCCCATAGTCGACGTCGTCCTGTCAGCCGGCGAGGGCATAGACGCAACTTACGGCAAGGACACCCTGAAGAAGTTCGATTACATCCTTCCCAGGATTGACAGCAAGCGGTCGAGGGTGGGCTATCCTGTCATGCGCTTCCTTGACCACATGGGAGTGAAGAAGCCGTACCCGGCTGAGACGGTGCTCCTGGCCCACAACAAGTGGCTCACTCTAGAGCAGCTGGCCATGTATGATGTTCCGATACCGGATACGTATCTGGTCTCCTCCAAGGAATCGGCACCTTCGGTGCTTGACAAGCTCCGCCTCCCGGCGGTGATAAAGATGCTGGGCGGATTCGGAGGCGAGGGTGTCCTGATAGTAGACAGCAAAGAGGCTTTTCAGTCCGTGGTTAAGACCATGAAAAGCCTCAGGCAGGAGATACTGATAGAGAAGTTCATGGAGAGCTCCGGTGAGGACATAAGGGGCATAGTGGCGGGGGACGAGATCATAGCCTCCTTCAAGAGGATCGCCGCCCAGGGAGAGAAGAAGGCGAATATCCATCTGGGGGGGAAGGCCGTTTCATACAAGCTCACCTCCGAGATGGAGGAAATCTGTCACAAATCCGCTGAGGCGATGAAAACAAAGCTCTGCGCCGTCGACATGCTCTCCACGAAGGACGGCGTAAACGCCATCGAGGTGAACATAAATTTCGGCCTCCACGGTATCGAGAAGACCACGAACATAAACGTTGCCAGGCGCATTATAGAATTCATCAAGTCCGAACTCGGTTCCTGAAGATCCACAATAGCTTTTTAAGTAACCATGTCATTGACTGTTATTGAGGCTGGTCTCCGTGTCACTCGTCATAGTCGGTCAGGAAAAATCCAAAACCAACATAAGGCTGCTCAGGGAGGCAAAGAAAAGATTCGGCTCGGTCTTCCTGGCGCCCATTGAGATGATAAGGCTGGGGCTGAACACGAAATTCGGGATAACCTACCGCACCTCCGACCTTCTGAAGTTCGATGCGGTCTATCCCAGGATACCCTTCAAATACTATTCATATGCATACCAGTTGCTTTCCCTGTTCCCTCCCGAGACCTTCATGCCCATAAAGCCGATAACCTTTCTGCTCTCCTCGGAAAGGTTTTTCATGCTGAGCGTTCTCAGGAAGAGGAATATAGATACGATAAACATACATCTGGCAAGATCGTCAAAGGCAGCTTACGGCATCCTGGAGGAAATAGATTTCCCGGTGATAATAAGGATACCCGGCAGGGACAGCGGGGTTGTGGTCAAGACCCTCTCCGAGGCGAAGTCAGTCATAGATGCCCTGGGGAGCCTCAAGAAGCCGATACTGGTCGAGGACGTGGTGGACAAGCTCGTATCCGTCTATGTGGCCTCCCCTGACGCGGTTGCGGCCGTCAGGAAGAAATCGAAAGAAAAGGACGTCGTTTTCTCCAAAGGGGAACTCAAGAAACACAAGATGAACCTCGAAATAAAACACCTGGCCCTAGAGGCGGCCAAGTCCATTGACACGCAGCTGGCCAGGATAGACATCAGTGTGGGCAAGGACAAGATGGGAGTGGCCAGCGTTAACCTCACTCCGGGGCTGGTGAAGGCGAGCAGTATCACCGGTGTGAACATAGTGGAGAACTTCGTGGAAAGAATCCATGATAACTATCAGTCACACAAAGAGAAGCCCCTGCTGATGAAGTTCTTCGACGACGCCAAGTCGGTCATGAAGGACGTGCTGAAGGACAAGCATATGATCTGAAAAAAATTACTCGATGTCTTCCAGCTTCTTCTTCAGCTCGCTCACCTCTGCCTTGTAGGTCTTCTTTCTCTGTATCCTGAGTATGACGTAGGCGACTATTACCGCACATATCGCGAGTATTATTACCCAGTTCAGGGAAATCTCCTGGATATCATCGCATTTGACCGTGAACTCCTTGCGGTCTGTCAGGAGAGTGGCGAAGCCCTCCCTGAATTTCGAGTAGGTGAAATACTTGCCGGATGGCATGGAGAAGACGTCCAGAGTGACGGGGATCCTGACCTCCTCGAATTCTTCCGCCTCCCCTATCCTGAACATGTCCGCGTATTTTGTCTTCATCTTGGGGGAGGGGCCTATGACCTCGAATTCGAGGTATGAGTTGTGGAAATCCTCTGAGGGTATCACGTAGATGGTTATGTTCGCCGAGTCATGGCAGCTGTATCCCAGCGCATTCATGGAAGTGACCATGACCGGAGGGGTTTCCCTGTAGGTGTAGGAAAAATTCGCCGATTCCCCGCTGGGGATGGATGGTATGGTGACGTATATACCTTCATCTTCTTCCCTTTGCTCCAGGCCGTTGGATATGCTCAGCATTTTCGACCCGTTGAGGGGTATGAAAAACGAGACGTTTTGATAGTCTTCGAGTGCGAAATTCTTCAGCGAGGTATTAACCCGGAAGACGACAAGCGCCTCGCCGGTTTCGATCACGCTGATGGTTTCGTTGGTCTTGATGACCGGTGGGGTGGTTATTTCCAGCGAGTATCTTTCTGTGGACAGGCCGTCCGCTTTTGCTACCCATTTGACGTAAGTCATATTTTCCATTCTCAACTGGAGAGTGCTCCTGTCGACCTCCGAATCGCGATATTCCACGATATCTGCCGTCATGGTGTCGGGGAAAAGCTCCGTGAACATGACCTCGCTGACGGAGACGTTGTTGGGGTTGTAAACGGAAAATTCCTTGGTCCATTTAACGGGCTCCCCGGAAACGACCATGCTCGGCTTCCATTCGGTTTCAGAGACTTTCATGCCCACTATATTTATCTCCCTCCTCACCGGGGTGTAGGAGTCCTCGAACATTATGCTGTCCTTGTAGTAGTTGTACCCGAATGTCCTGGTGAGTATGTAGTTTACCCCGTGTGGTATGGTCGCTTTGTAATCGGCCTTTATCCTGTCCCCGTCTTTCAGGAGGAACCCCTCCCTGTAAAGCCCCTCCTCTTTCTTTTCCACCAGGTATTCCCTGTATTTAATTTCTCCTATGCTTCTGAGACCCCCGTATTTCAGGGTGAAGTCCTCATTCCTGACGAGTTCGGTCCAGGAATTTTCCGATTTTTGATAGATGTGAAGCCGGAACTCGGACTCTTCCAAATCCCCGCCTTCCGGTATGTAGACCGCCATTTTCACGTCCTTGATTCCTTTGGTCCCGGAATCCATAACCACACTGGTGACGTTTACGTCCACATAATCGTCAGCGATGAACTTGACAGAGGACGATTCCTTTACTATATCCGCGTAATACTCCTCGTATACGACACCCGGGCCTGCTGGCTCTCCCCCCGGGGTGGGCTGGGCCGGCGGGACTCCGATTCCGGGGACGGTGAAATTTCCGCTCACCGTTCTGGTGACCGGGGTACCGGATTCGGTCGTAAGGGTGAAACCCGTGTCGAAATCGTATGTTCTCGTGTTGTATTCGGATTCCCTCCTGAGATCGTAAGATACCACAACGTCTTCGTTCTGTTCAAGGCCGTGACCAAGCACAGTGAACATATCGGCGCTCACCTTCACATACCCTTCAGTGCTCCCGTCAGAGTTTCTGGTCTCCATCTGAGAACCGGATGTTATGTCGTAGTTTCCTGAGCCGTTGACATAAGTCACGGTTACGTTGCTCACGTCCCAGCTGGAGGTTGTTCCGTCGGAAGAAAGGTAAGGTATGGACGAGGTCAGGTTCACCGTCTTCGCGGGGAGGCTGGAGTGCCCTATGTGCCTCGCTGTGTCGGAAACCCGGAGCACACTGCCCGATCCCTCGGAATTAGATTCCATCGTTATGGTCTTGTCTCCCCACAGATCTATGGCATAAAAGGGGAGGAAATCCACTCTCGAGTCCGAGTACTGCATGTATATCGACCCACCCCAGACGACCTCCCATTTGAATGCCGTCGAGAAATAGGCGTCGAGCTCCGTGCTGCCCGTGTCATACCATTCAGTCTTTATATTTTCCCCCGGCGCTATGGTCTGATCCGCGCTCGATGAGAGGACGGGATTCGGGTCTCCAAGTTCGTAAAGATCCCACCCGTGGACTATGTAATCCAGGCCGCTGGCCGTGTTCTCCAGGGAGCCCCTTGTCGCCCATGTGGTGCTGTTTATTATTTCAACTCCCTGCCTTACCGGCCCCCTGCTGAACCTGTCGCTGAAGCTCATCCCGGTCATGGTGGTGTCGTGGACATGGGAGGCCCGCAGTCCGTTGAGGCCGTCGAAGTCCAGATACATGAAGTTCCAGTCGAAATTCTCATCGGGCGTTACGTTCCCGTAGAAGGTCAGTTCATATTCCACTCCGGGACCCATATCCAGATTCCATTCCAGCCGGTCCGGCATGGTATCTGAATCCGTGTCCATGAGGTTCGTGGTTCCAGAGGTCGCGCTTTCACCATATATTTCCATTGCGTCATTGGTCTCGTAGGTATTCAGGGCAAGCTGTAGTATTATGTCCACGTCGCTCATCTGCCTGGTGGAATTGGCATATATGGTGAACTCCATGCTGTTCGTGTCATTGGCATGAAGATCACTACCCCCGTCCAGATTCCTTATGCTGGATCTCAGCGCTATGCGGGATATGACGCTGCTGTCATTGATTTCATATTCTATCGCCCTTTCGTTATCCGTTGTGTTTAAGTAGATTCTGGTCCTCTGGGCCGTTCCGGGGGAGGCGGCGACGTTTTTCCTCCCCGTGTTCGAGAGTATGTTCGTATGATCTGTGGATGACAAAATCATCTCCACCTGCTGGAGGACGTCCCGGGTGTTTCCTACATAGACCTCCACGTACCCGTAATCCGAGGCGTTCCCCCTAAGCGTCCCGTTCGGGAAGTATTCGGCCTCCGATCTCTCGGTTATGTACGAAACCGGCGCGGAAAGGGCCGAAGGCACGATTGCGCTGAAGAGGAATATAAATACGAATAGCCCAACACACCGCTTCATAATAAATTTTATGCCCCTTCTTCCTAATAACTATTAACAGCTAAACAGGTAAAAGAGTTTTTTATTTGCTGTCATATAATTATTAACATATGTACGGGGGAAACCGGGGTGCCGGGATTTTTGCAATTCTAGCTGTATCCCTGCTCGTGCTCTGCCTTGGATTCGCCCCCGAGATCATTTCCGCCCTGACCCAGACGACCCACACCCTGGACATCGATTCCCCCTTTTTCAATTTCGAAACCCACGAGTTCAACGGCAGCAATTACGGATCATCCACAGACAAGGAGTTCGATTACGCCGAACCGGGAAACTTCACCTTCTGGGTCTCCGTTCCCAAGAACTCCTCCGCGGTGAACACGAGCCTGAATGTCAAAGGGAAGATAACCACCATTTACAAGAGGACCATAACGCTCGCCGGGATGAGGGGAATTTCGATAGGTAACCTGACATCCCACCCGGGGAACGAGATAATGGCCGGCAGGGGAACCACCTCCACATTCGAGAGCCCGACCCTCTTCCTCATGAAAGGCAACGACGGATCGGTCATATCCACCTTCAACCTCTCCAACATGTATTACGGCACCTTTTCCACTGCAATCGGTAACGTGACCGCGGATGACGGGAATGAGATAGCATTCGGCCACGAGAACAAAAAGGTTCACCTGCTGAAGGTCAGCGACTCGGGCTACATGGAAGAGGTTTGGAATTACTCCACGCTCGACAGGGTGAATTCCGTCATTATAGACGACATCGACGGGGACGGAAAGAATGAGGTCATAGCCGGTTCGGGCGACAACAGGGTATACGTCATAAACGGAACGGGGGGTCTTGTGTGGAACTACACGACATCGGGATCGGTTTTTAGCGTGTCTTCCGGAGAGCTAACCTCCGATTCCGGAAAGGAGATAGCCGTGGGTGCCGGGACCACTCTTTATGTTCTCAATTGCACCGGGGGAATGGTTTTCAGTGAAGGCCTGGGAAACACCGTAAATGCAGTTTCGACCGGGAACATGACGTCGGATCCTGACGATGAGACAGTCACCGGAGACCAGGGAAACGTGATTCGTCTTTTCAACGTCAACGATTCAGGTGCCTTCGAGGTCTGGAATTACACCGCAGAGGACCAGATAAACAGCGTCACCATAGGGGAGGCGGTCTCGGACAGCTCGGGCAACGAGGTCATAGCCGGTTCGAACGAGCCGAAGGTCTATACCCTCTCCCATGACGGCAGCCCGATATGGGATTTCGTCACGGACACCTACGTTCAGACCGTGGCCATAGGCAATATGACCGCAGACAGCGGCAACGAGGTGGCGGCCGGCGACGGTCACGTATATGCTTTCAATTTCGATTACTTCCCCACCAACGTCTCCCTGGACGTGGGAGGTGACGGGGACTATGACTGGGAATACCCGGGAAAGCTCAGGACATCGGTTAACGCGTCCGGCTTCGTCTCGGAGATCGATTATTTCCTGAGCTCGTGCACCCCCGGCTCGGACGGGAAGTGCGATATCCCCTTCGTTTTCCATTCCGACTGGCCGGGAAAGCTGAACCTGTCCGGCCTCAATGTGAGCTACAGCTATTACCTCGACTACAGTATTGGTTATCAGTACGTGTCCGCCTGGTCCAGGACCGACAACGTAAGGGTCAACGAGTCCGTGGGGAACTACTCGAAGAACGTGACCTTCTCCGAAGCTCCCGCTGACGACATAGACATAAATTACATAAGGATAAACGGAAGCGCCACGGAATGCGATTTCAACGGCTCTTCCTTCTCCACCACGGACATGAACGGCCAGAGGGTCTGCGACATCACCTCCGATAATTTCGTGTTCTATGCATCTTCCGGCGTTCCCTTCTATGCCCTCCTCTGGGACAACACAATGAGCACCGACGTCCCTCTCACGCTGACCGAATCGGACATTTATTATACCAACACGACTGACGATTTCAACCTCAGGAAGCCCGTCAGCGTCCATAATCACACGACCGTGCAGTTCACCAACATCATAGCCAATGTTTCCGTGGACTATCCGGACATCAGGGGAGCTGAATTCCTCAATGTCACCTGGAATTCGGTGGAATGCGACATCACCCCTTCCTCGGCAACAGGAAGCTGCGACACGTCCTCCCCTTCCTACAGCGCTGTTGTCTGCAATTCGGACACCTTCTATGTCTGCAAAGAGGATACGGACACGGACAGCGTGGTTGACTTCTTCAAGTGGAAGCAGCCCTATTCCGACGGCCAGGTTAATTACGAGGCGGGCGGATCCACCAACCTGATACCCTCCCTGAGCAATGCGAATGTAACCCCGCAGGAGGACATCTGGGGCTCGTATTTCAACTTTTCCGTTGACGTGACGGATACGGACGGGGATTTCGTCAACGTTACTTTATGGATGAGAAAGAACCTTTCGGGTGAGTGGGGGGTGATAGATACGGGCAACCTCACCGGCTCGGGAATCCTCTGGTTCAACCTCAGTTCCGACAAATCCTGGGTGGGATCCAGCCATTACAAATTCGAATATCAGGATTTCAATACGTCTTTTTATCCATACCACAGCAGCGAAAACACCTCCAACTACTCGGGTCCGGTGGCGCTGAAGCACAATTCCTCCGTGATATACGTCCAGGGAAACAACTCCGAGGTGAACAGGTCAGGCACAGGAACCTCCGCTCTTGTGGTGAGGGTGAACGACACGAGCACGGGGTCTCCTGCCGGGGAGGGCGTTACCTGCGAGTTCTGGGTGACGACTGACGGGAGCGCATGGGATTCCGGGTACCAGAACACCACCAACTCCTCGGGATTCTGCAGGTACGATTTCGATCCTGACGGGAGCTATTCGGTCGGCAACCAGACCTGGAAGGCGGGGGTCTCGGGGGACCCCTATTACAACCCCTCGAATTCGACGAACCACACAGTAACTGTGAAGGGTCTGATAACCATAAATTTCACTCGTCCCGGGGAGAACGGCAGCCTCAACAGGAACGCTTCCAATCTTCTGGTCGCCGGGATGTACGACCCCTACGGCCAGCGGGTTGAGGTGGCCGGTTACAACTGCAGCTTCTGGTACAACGGGAGCAACGTCGGAAATTCAAGCACGCAGGCGGACGGGACCTGCAACTACACATGGGACCCATCCTGCTCCCCCTCGCTCGGCTCCGGGCGGGTAAATGTCAGTTTGTGGGGGGATGCCTCTGACCTGTATTACATCGCGGATTCCAACGACCATAAGGGCGTTGTGATGAAGGACACCCTGGTGACCACTATCACGAATCCCTTGTCCCAGTTCTCAATATTCAAGGGGGATTCCCTTAACCTGAATTCCTCAGTGAATGACACCTGTGGCAGGTGCTCTGAAACCGATTACAATGTGACATGGTACAGGAAGTGGAAGAGGGCACTCAGAATTGACGTCAACGAGACTTCCGGCCTCCAGAGGACCAGGGAGCCCTTCGTGATAAACGGAAGCGCCCTGGAGGCAGAAATGATAAATCTCAGCGACTGGAGGATCGATCACACCATGGTGCTCATCGACGGGCAGGAAATCCCCCACGAGGTCAAGGCCTGGACCGACGGGAACAGGACCGAGATCAACGAGTCTCTCAATTATCTGAACCAGTTCTCGGAACTGGTGTTCCTGCTGGATTCCGATCCCCTCCAGAGCCAGAGCGTTTGGGTGTATTACAACACCTCCTCGGGCAGCGATTACAACCTCTCTTACATCCCCAACGGGGGATTCGAGGGGAATTCGACCTCCGGATGGAACTGTACGAGCACCAGCTGCCCGGGGGAATTCTGCATATGCCGTTCCGAGTCCGAGGGATCGGAAACCGAAGGGAACTTCTCCCTTCACCTGGGGGCGGAGGCCAAAATGGCCGGTAACCTTGTATGGGCATCCCTGGAGTTCGGGACTCCCGTCAGATCCGAATACGTCAAGGTCAGATACAAGCTGGTCGGGGAATACGATACCGGGTCCTCGGTCAACCTGACTATAGGGAACGTCACGCTGGACCTCAACACCACAAAGGATACATGGAGCGAGGCCGTTTACAACAACGTCTCCTTCTACAACTCCACCTCGGTGAAATTCTCAGTTCACGACTTCGGGGACGGGGGGAACTTCTACGATGCCTGCCATATTTACGTGGATTACATATGCATATCAAATTCCTCCGGGGACTGTGTGACACATGATTCAGGAGCAGACTATTCGAGGAGCATCTCGTCGCAGACATTGATAGAGGAGGGTAAGAACGTGACCTGGGACATACCCCTTTACGAGGACACCGGCGTGAGGACGATACTGGCCAATTCCACCGGGATCTATCATGAGGCGGGGATCGGGAACGTCACCGTCCACGTGAGGGGCTGGAGCAATCTGACTGACATAGGAATGAGTTCGGCCTACTGCTGGTACAGCGATGGTTACCTCTGCATGCAGAACGGGACGGTGGACACCTATTGCAGTGTGGACGACCTAAACACCTCGGAAGGAATTTACGGATACAACGTGAGCTATTATGCCGGAGGGACGTATGCCGGCTCGGCCCTCACCAACGAGAGCGGTGTGTCTTCCCTGGAGGTGAACCTCGGAGACCAGGTGGGTGAGAGGACCATAATCTGCAACGCCACCGATGACGTGTTCTACAACATAACCGGCAACTCCCTGAACTTCTCCGTGAACGTGACGGGGGGGAACACCACGGGATCAATAATACTTTCCCCGTCCTCCGAGCAGGCAACCGGGATAACCAAGGAGAGCAACCACAGCTTTGATATCAGCGTGCTCGTGCTCAACACCGGGGACGGCGCCATGTATTCACCGGAGTTCAACATTTCCCTTCCCGCGGGGATGCACATGGGAGGGCTTTACTGCCCCCCGATATCCCCCGGAGACAACTGCAGCCTCACCAGGACGGTCAACGTTACTAACGTCTCTTCCGCGGGAAACCATTCCATTAACATAACAGTCAAATGGTCCAATGCGGACTCCACCCAGGACGAGGAGACCAACCAGACCCTTGTGACTGTGGAGGAGAACCCGGTCCTGAGGATACTGGAGAGCTACATGAACCATACCATACCGAGGGGATATATACAGGAGATCGGAAATTTCACCCTGGAATCCTTCGGCAACACCAACCTATCCAACATAACCATGACCGAAACGGGAGGGGAATACCAGAACCTTTCAAATTGGCTGGTTTATTCAAACAGTTCCATAGAAAGCCTGAGCAAGGGCAGTCTTTATACCGTGCATGTCAACATATCGGTGCCCTACAATGCCAGCGAGGGAATTTATATCACAAATGTGACTGCTAATGCCACGGGCTCGCGGTGCTCCCCTGCGGACCGGTGCTGGGATTCCATGCTGCTGAACATAAGCGTCATACTTCCGGACTGGCAGGCCAATCCCGGGAACGCCTCCAAGACCCTCGGCACCACCTCGGACAACGGAACCATAGGAGCGATAACGGTCCGCAACAACAGGGAACAGAACTCCACCTTCACTGCTTCCCTCTCCGGGAACGGAACCTCTTACATGGAGCTGAGCAGGTCATCCTTCAATATAACCGCTCAGAATTCCACGCAGCTTCTGGTCTATCACAATTCCACAGACGGGCAGTACAGCTACGGAAAATGGTTCGGAAATCTCACCATCAACAACACGGACAGCCAATTCCCGGATGCAATATTCATTCCGGTTTACCTTGACGTCGTCAATCTTTCCGTGGACATACTCTCTCCCAACCAGTCCTCTCCGGCAGGACCCGTGAACGCCAGCGACACTCTGAACATAACCGCGAACGCAACCAACAACGGTGTTGTTATCAACGACAGCCAGGTAATGGGATGGGGCGTGCTGGTGGGAGGCCAGAACTGCACGGTCACCAATTCCACCTTTGACAACTCCTCCGAGACATGGAATATCTCCTGCACCCTGCCGGAAATTCCGGGGAACCCGGTAAACAACACGCTCAAGGTTTACGGGACATACCAGGGCATAGAGGTTTACGACGAGGAGACCGGAACCGTTGTCTATGACGACATAACGCCTCCAAACTTTTCCGCTGTCTTTGCCCCGAACGCCAGGAAGGGCACCAATCCCTACGTCCTTGTAAGGGTGAACATAACCGACAACACCGGTGTGAATGATTCATGGATTTCGGTGACACGTCCCGGCGGGACAGATTCGGTCAACAATTATACGATTTCCGGGAACGAATACACCTTCAATTACTCCAACCCCGATGTGGTTGGGGACTATGACATAACCGTGTACGCAAACGACAGCAAGAACCAGGTGGGAAACACCACAGGATGGTTCGATGTTTACATCCCCATAGAGTTCTCTGGAGAGTTCCAGAGTCCGGACGGGGACAACCAATCGTTAAATCTGACCTTCTACAGGGAAGGCACTGACATTGTCATGCATTCCTTAACCACGAACGCTTCCAACGGCTCCTACAATCTGACCGCCCACAGAAGGAACTATGACATACTGGCTGAGTTCGGGGAGCACACGGCCATGTTCAGGAGCGTTAACGTCACGCAAACCGCAATCAACCAGCACGGCGTTTCCGACCCTGGAAATCTTACCAGCCCCATAAGGTTCGACGTAATATCCAACAGCAGTAATCCCCTGATAAGCAACATAAACCTCCCCCTGAGGGAGGAGAACGTACTCATGGCATTCATGGTGGAGGCCCCCTACCTCAGCTTCAGCGGAAACTCCACCCTTTCGGTTGATTATTCGGAGGCAATAAGCGTCAATCCAGTCTCCAAAGGAGACCTGGAGCTCTTCGTGTGCGGGAACTGGAGCTATTCCCAGCACATATGCGATGACAACGAGTTCGATTCCTTCAGCGGTAACTATGTGAACAACCAGAGCTCAGAGAGGTTCGATTTCAACGTGACCTCGTTTTCCGCCTTCGCAATAGGTATACCCGGACAGCTCGTGCAGGACAACCCCCCGGGCGGGACCACCACCTCCACCGGGCCGGGAGGAATAACGGCGAGCGAGCCGGAATGCGGGAACGGCATATGCGAGTCGGGGGAGAACGAGATTAACTGCCCGGAAGATTGCCTGGAAGAGGATGCATTCGACATAGTCACCGGGATAGGGGAGATAAGGATGCATCCCGGGGACAACGCCACCTATCCGTTCTACATCATAAACAACCTCGAGGAAGACATAGAGGCCACAGTCCTTCTGGAGGGTCTCGGGAAATACATTCGCCTCGGGGACAACATAATGGATATACCCGGAGGCGAGAACAGAAGCACCACGGTTTACGTCCTGGTACCAAAGGATACGGAGGCAGGGACGTACATGGGTTCGGTGAGGGTTTCTGCTGCTAACGAGACCAAAACAGTTCCCGTCCGCCTGGTGATAACCTATCCCGGCAGGAAGGTCTTCACTGTAGACCTGAGCATCGTGACCAGGACCCTGGAGCCCGGACAGGATCTCATATTCAACATAGAGATGCACAACCTTGGGACATACGAGGAAATGAACATGAGCATGGAGTACATCGTGAGGGAAATCCGGACCAAGGAGATAATAGCCATAGATAACGAGACCCTCATTCTCGAGGACATAGTCACACTGACCAGGAACATGGAGCTGGGATATGATGTGGCCCCTTCCCAATACATGCTGGAGGTGGTGGCCACCTTCGGGGACAAATCGGTAAAGGATTCGGAATCCTTCACGGTCGCCGTTTCATTCTGGGATACCCCGATTGGAGGGGTTGTCCCGTATGCGGTTGTCATAATCCTGCTCATAATAGTCGGGTATTTCGCCAGGGACAGGTACAAAAAATGGAGAAAGAGCAAGGTCCGTTACATCTTCCCCCTGGACTACAGGAAGCTTCCCCAGGAATCGATGGAAACCTTCTGGATGGGGAAGATCGCCGAGACAGACAACAGGTCCCTCTTCGATCCCAGGGATCTCACCACACACATACTGGTCGCCGGGGCTACAGGCGCTGGAAAGTCGGTGGCGGCTTCTGTAATAGTGGAGGAGGCCCTGGAAAACAAGATACCGGTCATAGTTTTCGATCCCACCGCCCAGTGGACCGGGTTCGTCAAGGCCTGCGAGGACGACTTCGTCCTGAACAGGTATTCCGAGTTCGGGATGGACCCGAAGCAGAAGAAATCCTACAAGGGCATGATATACGAGATAGAGGATCCCCACGTCGACATAGACATCCAGAAATACATGAACCCCGGAGAGATAACCGTCTTCGTGATGAACAAGCTCAAGGCAGGGGAATACGACATCTCGGTGAAGGACATAATAGACGACGTATTCTCAGTTAAATGGGAGGAATCCACCTCCCTCAAGATGATAATAGTTTTCGACGAGGTTCACCGGCTCCTTGAGAAATACGGGGGGAAGGGCGGCTATGTCGCCCTGGAGAGGGCATGCAGGGAGTTCCGTAAGTGGGGGATAGGGGTAATAATGTGCTCGCAGGTGCTCACCGACTTCAAGGAGGCCATATCGGGTAACGTCCTTACCGACATCCAGCTGAACACGAAGGCGATGGAGGACATAAACAGGGTCAAGGACAAATACGGTCCGGAATACGCACAGAGGATATCCAGGCAGGGAATAGGGGTGGGGATGTTCCAGAACCCCAAATACAACGAGGGGAAGCCCTATTTCGTTCAGTTCAGGCCCACCTACCACAATCCCCACAAGATATCCAACGAGGAAATGAATATATACAAGGAGTTCGCCAGGAGACTTTCCGTTATCGAGGAGAAGATAAACGCCATGAAGAAATCGAAGAAGGACACCGGCGACATCGAGCTGGATCTCAAACTTGCCAAGGACAAGCTCAAGCAGGGCAGGTTCAGGATGGCGAAGATATATATTACATCCCTGGAGAAATTATTAAAGATATAGAGAGGTTGATCTCTTGCCGGAAAAGGAAGAAAAATCAGGCCAGGACGAGAACGTGATCACAAAGTCCGAATTCGATGCCCTCGAAAGCAAAGAGGGTCAGAAGGAGGAGAAGAAGCACTTCGGGCTTTTCGGCAGGGGAAAGAAGAAGGTGGAGGAAAAGGCCGGGAAGGTGGAGGAAAAGGCCGGCGGAGGGGAGAAGGTTGACGACCTCTCCATGAAGATAGAGAAGATACAGGCCAAGCTGGAGATGAATGACGATCTCCGGAAATCCACGGATGAGAAGATATCCTCCCTCTCGGAGGAGATAGGTGAGATCAGGTCCGCCCTGATGGAGAAGGAGAAGACCTTCGACCAGATGGAGGGTAAGTTCAAGAGGATAATCGACATAACCGAGGAAATTGAACCGGAGAGGATGACCAAGGAAATCGAAAAGAAGGGGGACGAAATCATAAAGAACCAGTCCCGTCTGGACGCGATGGAGGTCAAGGCCAGGTCCCTCGAGGACAATGTGGGCGAGATCCGGGAACTCCTGGACAAGGTGAAGAACATAAGGAAGATATTTGCCCTCTCGGAAAAGCTCAACAAGAAAATAGAGAAGGTCGAGGACGAGAGAAGGAACATATCCAGGATGTCCGGCAAGATAGAGGCCATGTTCTCCGAGATAAACGAGAAGATAAAGGAATTCGAGAAGCTCAGGGAAAAGATAGAGTTCAATTCCGAGAGCGTTTATGACATGATGAAATCCGTCGACGGAATCGAGGTGAAGCTGGAGAAGTTCGCGGGGAAGGAGAAATTAGGGCAGCTGTCCGACAGGATGGAGGAGATGGAAGAGGACACGGAAAACAAGGTGGACGACATGAAAGACATAGTTGACCGCCTGCTGAGCGATCTCAAGGAGGGCGGCATAAAAGAAGTCTTGGAGCAGGAGGGG
Source organism: uncultured archaeon (assembly GCA_964441265.1). Classification (GTDB taxonomy): domain Archaea; phylum Aenigmatarchaeota; class Aenigmatarchaeia; order QMZP01; family QMZT01; genus JAFGDH01. The sequence goes on along the minus strand of CAYYKJ010000003.1, from coordinate 3,842 downwards.
AACGAGAGGATGAGGGAGCTGGAGAAGAGGATCGAACAGCTGGAATCCTCCGGGAAGAAACCCTCACAGGCTCCCGCGGAGAAGGGGGAGGGGCCGAAGGAAAGAGAGGAAGAGGTTCCGGAGGAAAAGAAACCCGGGAAAAAGGAAGAGGAAGAACCTGAGGAAAAAGAGCCACCGAGCCCGGAAACCGAAACCGAAGAAAAGGAACCGGAAGAGGAGATGACGCCGGAGACAGAAACTGAAAAAAAGAAGGAGAAAAACCCGGAACCCGTTACAAAGAAAAAAAGAAAATCCTCCGGAAAGAAAAAACGGGGAAAATCAACGAAGAGCATCCAGACGCTCGCCAAGAAAGTAGAGAAAAAACTGAAACAGGGGAAGAAGGCAGAGGCAAAGAAGCTCTATTCTGATCTGCTGGAGAGGTATGAGGAAATGAAGCCGGGGATGGAGCTGGACGATTACGTCTCCCTTTACGGCGTCATCTCCGATCTGCGGAAGAAGCTGAAGTAGCTCATCTTTTTCTTTTGAACAGCAGTATAACTATCACCACTATAAGTAAACCGAATACTTCGTAGTAAAGCAGGTTCATGTCCAGTGTTATCTTTTCCCCTCCTTCACCGGCGACCTCGAAAGCTCTGGTGGACATTGCCTCCCTGCCGGTGTAGGTAACGAAGGCCTCGAATGTGTACATGCCCGGGCTTATGCTTCCGGGGGTGCTCAGAATCAGGTCCTTCTCCTTGGATTCCACCACCGCTATGGTGTCAGTCGCCTCGGTTATGAGTCCCCCGTCCATGGACTTCACAGAGTAGGTGATGGCCACGTCCACCTTGGCCCTCGGTCCCCCCACATTAAGCATCCTGAGGACCGCGCTCACCGGCTCCCCGGGCTTCACCTTCCGGGTGATCATGTCCAGCTCCACGTCGAAGGAGGGGACGTTCGCCGAGCTGTACATCTCCGTCTTTATGTGCTTCTGGTAGGAAGGGTCGTAACCGGATATTATGGCGGGCAGCTTCCACTGCCCTCCGCCGAGGACGGATGCGTTATATGTTATGGTTATGCTGTCGTTGTCGTAGAGGTTTCCGTCCCAGTTGGAATAGGCATAGGAGAAGTTGTAGTAGTATATGTCAACGTATGTCCCGTCCGGCAGCGTTCCCTGGGTTGGTGCTCCCAGGTAATAATCGGTCCCGTTGACCAGACCCACGGTCGTCCCTGATGTATCGTTGTAATAGGTGACGTTCTTGTCATAGATGCTCGCCCCCTGGGGAAGATAATCCGAAAGCAGTATCTCGCTGACCGGCCCCCCTATGGACTTTATCACTATCTCAATGCTCAGGTTCTGCGGGCTGGAAAGGTCGGGGTTCTTCACGTCCTTCCACCCCCTGAGCACGATCTCCGCCGAGTAGATGGTATCGGTGATGTACGCGCTCTTGGTGTTGGATTCGCTGTCCTCCACCGAGGCATTGGTGTACATCTCCCTGGTGTCGTTAGGGTCCATCTGGCTTGAGACCATCTGGTAGGTCACCCTGACGGTGTCGTTCTCCTCCATGTAAGTGCCCGCATCGGTCTGGGACATGTTCGTTATGTTAACCTGTACCCATGTGTTAAGAGAGCCTGCCCGGTCGACGATACCCACGCTCACGTTTGTGTTCCCCGTTATCTCGGTCACTCCATAGGGAGAGTAGTCGATGAAATAGACCCTGACGTCCCCGGCATCCGGAGCGGAGAAGTCATAGGGGACCTCGTCGGTGATATTTATCGCAGGTATTTCGTTGCTGGTCTGGTTGATCTTCACCTCCGTGGTCACGTCTACCGTCTCGTTCTCCCTTCCCACCAAAAGCTCGGGCTCCATGACCTTGGTGATCTCCATGTCCATGGTGGAGACGCTGAACCATATCGTGTCGTTCAGCCCGATGTTCCCTGCGCTGTCGTTGCAGTAAACCTTGAGCTGGAAGGTCCCCTCATCCCCGGTGTCTATCACGTCGTACCAGTTTGTGGTGGAGTCGTTGGACATGGTGGAGTTCGCTCCCCCTATGTTCCAGACGCACGAATCGGCCGCCCCGCTGGTAGTCACGTTCAGATTTATAGTAGTGGTGGAGTATGTGGTGTTACCGGGGTTGTCTATGGTTATGGAAGGAGCAGTGGAGTCGATGGTGAAATTGGTGGAGGCGGTGGTCGCGGAATAGGCGGTTCCGTCATATGTCCTGCACCTCACGTACTGAGTCCCGTCCATGACCGGCACGTCATAAGTGCATTCCATGCTCGAATACGGATGGGAGAAGCTCCCGTCCGAGCATATGTCGTTCCCGGCAGCCGGTGTGCATGAATCGACGGTATCATTGCAGCAGTACAGATAAAGATCATCTTCGTCGTCGTCCCCCTGCCCCGAAGGTGTGATTGTCTGGGAAGCCCCGCCGGAGATGGGGTCGTTCGATTCGGATATGGAGGTCAGCACAGGATCGCTGTTCAGTATGGTGAGCGTACTCGAGTTCTCCGGGATACCGTCTTCATACTGATCGTTGGGCGTGACCCCGCAGATCCACTGTTCCCCCTTCGCGGTCTCGTCTGATACGATGGTCTCGCTGTCCGAATGCCCGTCCTTCGTGTCCAGCCACCTCTGGTAGACCTGGGCCGCTGAAAGGGAATGGTTGTATATCCGGACTTCGTCTATTGTGCCATTGAAGTGTTCTGATGTGTCATTATAACAATCCGAAGTAAACGGGTGCAATCCGGTGGCTCCGATTAGCAGAGGATCATCGTTGGTTATGTCACCTGATTCTGTCAGGTCGGCCGAATTCGCGAGCGTACCGTTGACATAGAGATATGCCTTGTTGCTGGAAATGTCTCTCACCCCGACCACATGATACCATTGGTTTTCGGTCAGGTTGTCCGGGTCGGTGATAAGCTGGGAACCGTCGTTGAGAGCGTCTCTCAGAATGAACTCCCATTTTTTATCGTTCGATATCCTCAATAAATAGAAGTCAGTGTTGTCCTCGCCGCAGTTTTTACCGTATTTGGACAGTATGTAATCCCTCGACCCGCTTGTATAATTTTTTGTCCTGGCCCATGCTTCCACCGTGAACGAGCCGGTTCCGAAATCCAGGGAATCATCATCCTCTATTACCATGAAATCATTGCCGTCAAACTCGTAGCCCCCTCCGATTTTCCCGGAGGAATTCCATACCGGTTCTGTGCCTGCGGTTCCGTTCCCTAGGGTGGCGTTGTTATCGTGGCCGGAATAGTCCTTAACCGCCCCGCTGGAAGTGCTGGAAACGTTTGTGTCGAACGGCATGTTCAGTACCATAACCGGCTTCCCGTCCGTGTACCAGTTATAGATGTTGGTTACCGCATCCCCGTCCGAATCGCTGGTGGACTGGTTGTAGCAGGTAATATTGTCCGTGGTCAGGTTGTTGCCTGTGGTAGAATTCAGTATCGGCGTGGATTGGGTGGGGTCATCGTTCTCCCTGAAGGTCCGCTGGGTCTCGTTTCCCCACGATCCGACCGTATTATTCGCATAGGCCTTGAAGGTGTAACTGTTCCCGTCAACGAGGCTGGAATTGGTCAGATGACACGTCACGCTGGTCCCGCTCCCCACCTTTGTCATGGTTTCGTTCGACCCCTCCCATTCCAGCAGGCATGTGTCGACATCGCCTCCGCTGGAGGTAACCGTCACGTTAATGGTTACCGAATTCCCTGCGTTTCTCGAGTCATTTGCAGGTGTCGGGCTTACATAGATTACGGTGACGGAGGATAATTCGCAGTCCTTGGAGGCGTTGCAGTATTCTCCCGATCCGCATTCGCTGTCCGAATTGCAGTCGATCCATTGTCCTGCGTTGCAGTAATCATTG
>CAYYKJ010000002.1:0-179421 GCA_964441265.1 uncultured archaeon | reverse complement strand
AATTACTGACATGTTCGCATAAGTGGCGTTCAGGTTCTCCAGCCAGAACCAGTCGTCCAAGATAGTCGAATTGGAAAGGAAATACTGCCTGGATGAATTTATCTCTATGCTCCAGTTGCCCTCCTTCATATCGGTGGAGTCCCAGGTGCAGTTGTAATAACCGTCATCCGCCCCTGTTTCGTTGTTCACGGGTAAGCAGGTATACCATGTCCCATTGGGTGCTCTCGCCCTCAAGGAGGTTGATGCGTCCGGAACCAGCCCCTCTAAAGAACATTCCGACGTCGTGTTGAACCTTATGGTGACGTTGTCGGTGACGTTGAAGACCTGCTGGTAGGAGGGGAGATCCAGCCAGTTTCTGAGCTGCCCGTGGACAGTGAATGAATGGCCGTCCGTGGTGGAATTGGTGTCCTTGTAGCACGTGTCATTGAAGGTTCCTCCCTTCCATTTCTGGGGACCGTATCCGTGCGAGCAGTTCGGGTCGAAGTTGAGCCTGAGCCTGGAATCGGATGTGGTGTTGTTGTGGTAATTCATAGCATAGTTCGTGTTATCCGTCGTGATGTAGAATATCCCGGAAACGTCCTCCCCGACCCCGGCATTGCTCCTGTCGGAGTCGTTTATCTCCACAGAGAACAGCGAAGAGTTCGTTCCGGTCCTGTTGATGTCAACGCCATCGCCCGTCTTAAGCGTGAAAATCACATCGTCCCTGCTGACAGTGAAATTCTCCGTTCCCGTGGTCGCCTCGAAACCCCACGGGTCCGTCGTGTTGAACTTGAACTGCGAGTCCTCGCCCGAAGGGGTCACGTTAGTGCAGTCGAAATCGCTCACGTAGAAATAGGTGTTGTTCCCGGTCCCGCAGTCCCTGGACATGTTCCCGGCAAGCACCCACGGGTCGGACGGCGTGAGTCTTTTCCACAGGAGTATGTCAGAAACATCGTTGTCCAGATCGGTACAGGTGACCTTGAATGTCCATGTCTCCCCCCATCCCCCGTCATCCGAATACTCATAGGGGGGGGTGCCCAGGAAGTTCAGTATCGGGGTGGAATGGAGACTGAACGCACCGGGAACCGTGATGTTCACACTCTCGTAATAATCCTTTTCCACCTCAACGGTCACATTGTAGCTGGGAGGGTAATACTCCCCCTCACCCGTGTCCCAGGTAGCGTTGTATGTGCCGTTACCGCGGTCATCTATCTGGGCATCCGGTATGGTGGCGTTCAGGGGCCCGAAAAGGTATATGAAGGTGCTGTTCGCATTGCCGACCCCTCCCCCGCACTCGTCGAAAACGGTGAAATTGACGGGGAGGTCCGATCCCTTCTCCCATGCCTGGCCTGTCGGATAATCCAGCGTTCCGTTGAGATAAGACATCAGCGTGATGTTATAATCGCTCGAATTTGCCTCTTTCACCCTGTTGTTCGACGTGACTCCCATCTTCCAGTACTGCATCCCAACGTCATATTCGCAGTTCCCGTCCGGATTGAAAGTATGGTTCATGTATCCGAAACCGTAATTGTCGTCCGAGAATTCCAGTTCATAATCGGTGTGGTTCTTTGTTATCCAGACACTGAATGGAACGTAAAGGCTGGGGAGATACCTGTCCTGGTCGACATCCCACACCCTTGTGGAGAGCGTCCTCGTGTCAGAGCCGTTCCTCCACATGGTTTCGTTGGATCCTTCCACATAATGTATCTCTATGTCGTCCTTCTCTATGGTATAGTTGTAACCCGACAGGGAAGTATTGTACTCTGCAGAACCGTCTCCCTCAGGTTCGCTGGACTGGTCGGTCGCGTTCACCTTGAACTGCCACGTGCCCAGGTCGCCGGGAGCGGAATAGGTCGGTGTGGGATAGCCGTCCTCCTTCCGTGAAAGGTATGTGTTGTTACAGTCCGTGGTGCAGTAAAGGGATACTGAACCTATCCGCTGCCAGCTGCCCCAGGACCCCCCGGAAAAATGCCTCTTCCAGAAGTCCACCGACACCTGGTCGTCATCCTCGTCAGTGACCAGGACCGAGAAGTTCCATGCCTCCGACCACGATCCGGTGTTGTCCCCGTTCTGGCTGGAATTGACCATGGGCACTGAAAGTACGGGCTCGGTCTCCACGAAGAAGGAATTAGCATGGTTCTCCGTATACGTTACCGTGTGGTTGACGGGATTGTAATATGTCCTGTTTGCAACTATCTCGAGTTTATACCCCTTCGCAGGCATACCGGAGGTGTTGAAAGTGCAGTTGTAAATTCCGCCGCTTTCATATCTCACCGGGGAGCATTCCCTGGAATAGGAAGACTCTTTATGGTGTATTGTTATGTTGATCGTCATGTTGCTGTCGTCCACGGAGTAGTTGCAGGTGTCGTTTATTCTGAACCTCACGGTTACGTTCGTCCCCCGGAGGTGTTCGGTCCCGTTCGGTGTCATCACGCCCACGAAGATGTCATCCCTCACCACCACTGTATAGTTGGAGGAAAGATTCGCGTCCTCGTAACAGTCGTCGACCGTCCCGGATATCCAGGTCTGCGGCCCCGCCGCGTAAGAGCAGTCCGGCTGGAACGAATAGTTGGCATAGCCGTTCACGTCGGTGGTGGTCCCGTTCCCCTGGTCATAACCATAGGTTTCGTTGTAGGTTAACCAGTAGGTGACGTTGATCCCCGATGTCTGGGAGTTGTTATCCGTGTCGTTGACCCTAGACTTCAGGTATACGCTCTCAGAGCGGTTCACCTCCTCCCAGTCGCCTTCCACGTAAGCGACGGTCACGTTGGCCTCCTCCAGGTACGGGCCGCTCAGGTTGGTCGTGTTGTAGGTGTTGTCCGGCTCGGCATCCTCTATCCGGAAAAGGTATTCGTTGTCCCCCTTGTCCGAGCAGGTGAAATCGTGGACTGTTACGGAACACGTTCCGCTGCCCTGGACCGTGTCCTTGCCCTTGTATATCCACCCCTCCCCCTTGTCTATGAAGAGTGAACAATTCACCTCGTCCGATTCCTGGTCGGTGATATCCACCGTATAATTGTAAGACCTGGTCCAGCCGTCCCGGTCAGGCGCCACGGCGAGATTGGAATACGAGGGATTTATGTTCTCCAGCCAGAACCAGTCGGTCCATATCGTCGAGTTGGAAAGGAAATACTGCCTGGATGAATTTATTCCTATGCTCCAGTTACCCTCTTCCATTCCGGTGGAGTCCCATGTGCAGTTGTACCAGCCCGCATCGGATCCGGTCTCGTTGTTCACGGGCGAGCAGGTATATCCCTCACCCGAATGGGTAAGGTTTATGACGGCACCGGCCCCCGATATCTTTCCCTCCTCGGCGAGGCATTCGGAGGTGACGTTATATCTTATTAATATCTGGTCCGTGACGTTGAAGACCGGCTGTCCTGAAGACCAGTCGGGCACCTGCAGGTAGTTCTTCAGCTGGCCCCTGACATAGAGGTTCCTCGAGGATATGTTATAGTCCTTGTAGCAGGTGTCATCCAGCACGCCGGCTATCCATTCCTGCTGGCCGTATCCGTGAGAGCAGTTCGGATCGAAGTTGAGCCTGAGCCTGGAATCGGATGTGGTGTTGTTGGCGTAGAAGGTGGTGTAGTTTTCGCCGTCCGTGGTTATGTAGAAAACCCCGGAAACGTTCTCCCCTGCCCCCACGTATCCCCTGTCCGTGTCGTTGACCCTCGCCCTCAGAAGGCCGGTGACGGATCCCTCCCTGTCGATGTAGATGTTCGAACCCGCCCCGTCGTAATAAACTATCGAGTCGTCCCTTATGATGGTGAAGTTCCTTGGGGCAAGCGCGTCCGTAAACCCGAACTGGTCGGTCGCGTTCACCTTGTAGGATGAATTGTCTCCGGGGGGCGTGATGTCGGAGCAGTTGAATTCGATATCGTAGAAGTCCTCGGTGTAGTTCCATGTGCTTTGCTGGCTTGACGTTTCTGCCTCTCTCAAAAGCTCCCATTCAGTGGAATGGTTGTTCTTGTACCAGAGGCTTACGTTGAAGGGGAGGCTGTCTGGTTTTCGAACTCTTATCCTCAGGTCGTAGTCCTCTCCCCACCCGCCGTCATCGTCCGCAAGCAACGGAGGCTCCGTGTAGTAATCGATTTCCGGCGAATCGGTCAGCCTGAAGGCGAAATCGGAATACAGCGAAAGGCTGACATAATAATCCTTATCCATGTCGAAAGTCATGTTATAAATCCCGAGGGTATCGATGTCCTCGGAGCTCCAGTTATAGAAATACGTACCTCCTCCGAGATCATCTATGTCGGACGGGCCGGCGTATTTCTGCGCTCCAGTCCTGTTCTCCTTCAGGTTTATGCTTATGTCGTCGGGCCCGGCGACCCCGCCTCCGCACTCATCCCAAACGCTGAAATTGAAGGTGACGTTTACGTTGGGGTTCCTGAGATATGTTTCACCGTCGGGAGAGTTTATAGAACCGTTAAGGTATGAACGGAGGGTTACGTTCCCGGGGCTGGAAAGGTTGGTGGACTTGTAATCGTCATTGTCCGTAAGCCCCAATATCCAGTACTGGACCCCCACTTCATAGGAGCAGTCCCCTGTGTTGGGATTGAAGGTCTGGTTGAGGAAGCCGTTTTCCAGGGTCAGAAGATCTCCCGGGGCGGTTATGTTTTCGTAATTGGAATGGTCTTTGGTGACCCAGGCCATGCCGTCCATGCCCGAGTCCGCCCAGTCCTGCTGGTCTATGGACCATGCCCGGACCGACAGTGCCTCCGTGTCCGTCCCGTTCCTCCACCTCGTGTTCCCGCTGCCGCTGAAATACTGTATCTCCATATCGTCCTTCTCGACCGTGTAATTGGTCCCGTTAATCTCGTCAGAGTATTCGGTTCCCCCGTCCGTGGGTGTATCCGGGTTGTCGGTCGCGTTCACCTTGTAGAACCATGTCCCCAGGTCGGTCGGGGCGTTGTAGGGCGATGTCAGATTACCGTTTTCGAAATAAGTGACCTCGGTGTCATTCGGGGCGTTGAAGTACTGGGTCTCCACCTTTACCCAGCTTCCCCAGTTTCCCCCGCTGTAATGCCTCTTCCACAGGATAACCGCCACCTGCTGATCCCCGTCCAGATCAGTGAGATTGACCTTGAAGGTCCTGGGCTCTGACCATGATCCGTTAGGGCCTGTGTCCCCGTCATAGCCTGTGGTGTTGAGCATGATGCCCTCCAGGTAGGGCATGGTCTCCACGAAGAACCCGTAGGGATCGTCCTCCACGTATGTCTCCGTATAGTTGTGCTTGTTGAATTCGCCCTTCATGGAGAGCGCCCTGACGTTGTATCCCCTTGGATCCATCCCGGAGGTGTTGTAAGTGCAGTTATATATCCCGTTCCCCTCGTAGTTCACGGGTGTGCACTGGTACCATTCGTCAGATAACTGGCTCTGGGCGGAGATGTTCATGGTGCTGGGCAGGTCAACTGTCGGCAGAACACCGCAGTATGTATCGGTCACGTTCACCTTCACGGTCACGTTTTCCTCGCCCCGCAGGTATTCCTCCCCGGAGGGCTGGGTGACGTTGTTATGATAATGTCCCTTCAGATAGTACATGAAATTCTCCGTGGCAGCTTCCTGGTAGCAGGAATCGTTTATGAATGCGTTCCACCTCTGAGTGGTCGCGTTGTACGTGCAGTCCGGGGTGAACGAGTTGGTGGCGTTCCCCTGGCTGGTGGTCTTCTGGACCAGCTCCGTGTAGTTCCCCCCGTCCCTGGTGTAGTTGAAGTAGACTGCCTTCCCGTGTATGTTCTGTCCCTTGGTGATGTCATAGAAATTCAGTTTCATCGAAACGGACTGCGTAGACCTGTTGATGTCCGTGTCGTTTCCGTCCAGATAGGTTATGTCCACGGAATCCACGGTGAGGTTGGGGCCTGATGAGTTGGACGTCTCGACCGTTATGTATGAATCGTCAAGTTCGAACTTGAAGTAGTTGTCATTCCCGATCTCTCCGCATGTGAAATCGCTGACCTCTATCCAGCACGTGCCGGTCCCGTTTTCCATCATCATATATCCCTTGTTGTCCCAGCTGGATCCCCCGTTCGTCGTGACCAGGAGCGAGCAGTTCACGTCATCCTCATCGGCGTCAGAGATGTTGACGCTGTAATTGTAGGTGTGTCCCCATCCGGATTCCGCCGGAGTTACCTGCATGTTGCTGTAGTCAGGGGCGGCATTCGTGAGGTTTATCCAGTCCGCGTAAAGGGTGAAGTTGTCGTTGTAATCCGCCTTGCTGGTGTTCAGGCGTATTCCCCACATCCCTGTTTCCTTGTCCGTGGAATCCCATGTGCAGTTGTAATATCCGGCGTTAACCCCGGTCTCGTTGGATACGGGGGTGCATCCCTCATAGGAAGAGGAGGGGGAATAGAGCTCCACCGTCGTGTACGTATCAGCTATCATCCCGTCTGTTCCATCTTCGGTACAGTCCGAGGTCACGTTGAACCTTATCGGTATCTGGGAAGTGGTCTGGTAATCAGACCCCCTGTCGGGAATATCTATCCCCGTCTTGAGGTCGCCCTTGACGTCGAAGGTGAAGTTGGACGAGAAGGACGAGAAGTAACAGCTGTCGTTGAAGACTCCGCCCGTCCATTTCTGGGCCCCCACTTCATAGGAGCAGTTGGGGTCGAAATACCACCTCAGATACCCACTGCTGTCCGTCTGGTTGTCGTATCCCGGCCCCCAGTCGCTCCCGTTGACCGTTATATTGAACGTCCCGTTGGTCCCTTCAAGGACGGGCTGGCTGGTTACCGTATCGATTATCTGAAGTACGAAGGGACCGCTGTCGCTCCCCTGTCTGTTTATATCCTCCCCCGAGCCTGATATGTATGAAACGGAAACGGGATCCGGAGATATGGTAAATTCCACTTCGGAGGTGCTCTGTGTATAGTTCGGACTGCTGGTCGGATTGTGGGCTGTGGCGTTGAACTTGTAGTAATTCGTCCCCACATCTTCGCAGGTGAAGTTCTCGTAGAAATGAAGGATCGTGTCAGAGCATGTGCTGCAGCTGTTGTTTCCCAGCTTCTCCCATTCTCCTCCCGCGCCGAGTTTCTTCCAGAGGAAAACAGTGACTGGATTGCCGTCGGAATTGGTGACGTGTATCGAGAAATGATGCTCCTCCTCCCATCCCTCGCTGTTCCTCTGCAGAAGCGGGCTGGTCAGGGAAGGCCTTGAGGCCAGATAGAAGGAGAAATTCTGTGTTATCTCCTCGTCTCCGTAGTAAGACCTGGTGGCGTTGACCGTTACGTTATACCACGTGTAGCTCCAGTCGAATATCGTGCCCTGGCTTATGGTGCAGTTGTACCATCCGTTCCCGAGGTCATTGGCGTTGCATATCTCGTTCTCCCCGAGCACCCTGTAAACCACCGTCGCCCCGTCCACAAGGCCGCAGTTCGATCCGTCATCCGAAAGGTTTATACTGAAATTTACATAGTCCTCCTCCCTGACGAAGCTCTTGTTCACGGGTGTGAACATGTTGATGGTATAGTTCGAGATTATGGTCACGTTGTATTCGGATGAGTTGGAGGCCTTGTAATTCGAAGATGTCGTTATGCCGCCTTTCCATCTCTGCTCGCCCACCCCGAAGCCGTCATCGCATTCCGGATCGAAGACATAGGTCAGGTTCCCGCCGGAAAGGAAGAGCGGGGAAGGATTGATGTGCCAGGAATCCGGATCGGAGGCGTTGGTGGTGACCCAGTATCTTCCCTGATCCGAGGAGAAGATGGTGGCATTGTTCTTGTCCGCGTCCACGTATCTCAGCCGGAAGGTGACGTTGCCGTTACCCACCCTGTTAACGGTGGTCTCGTTGCCCAGAAGATATATCATATAGGTATCGTCCTTCTCCACGGTGTAATTGTCAGTCCCGTTTATCTCGTATGTGTACGTGTTCGATCCCTCCGGCGGATCGCCTGAATCGTCAGTCACGTTGAACTTGAAGGTGTGGTTGCCCATCTCCGACGGCTGGAATCCCGCCTTAGTGAAGGTGACCATCTGGTTTAACCCGGAGGTGGTGTTCGCGGGCAGTATCTGTTCCCAATCCCCCTCAGAAGGGGTGAGCTGCTTGTACCATGCCCTCACCGTCACTGTGTCCCCGTCCTCGTCGCTCGCGTTGACCGAGAATACGAAGGTCTCGCCCCATCCGCCGACACTCTTGTCCACCCGGGGATCGGTGAGGTTGGGCCCGGTCTCCACGAAGAAGGACTTTTCCTGGATGGTGTTGTCGCTGTTGTAGAAGGGGTAGGAGGCATTGAAGGTGAAGTTGAACCATCCGGTGGAGAGGCCGGATGTGTTGAGCGTGCAGTTGTAATAGCCGTCCGTCTCGTTCTCGTAGTCGGAGCAGTAATAGACAGGAGTGGTCTGGAAATACCTGAAGGTGACCGGTGCCTGATTCATGGTTTCCGCCGAGCATTCCGACTCTACCAGACCGCGGAGGGTGACGTTAGAGCCCCTCAAAATGACCTCGTTTATGGTGGCGTTGACGGTTACATACAAGTCACCCGTCACGTTGAGGGTGTAGGCCGAACTCAGGTTGGTATCGTTGTACCTGGTATCGGTAACGCCCGCCATCCAGTCCTGCTGCCCTGCGGAATAATTGCAGTCGGGGTCGAAATAATACACCGCTTGTCCCGTAGAATTGGTGGTATTGGTGAATCCGGAGTCCCAGCTGCTCCCGTCTTCGGTGACCCAGAAGGTGACGTTTATGCCGCTCACCGGCTTCTCCTGATCGGTGTCGTTCACCCTCACCATGAGCAGTCTCTTCTGTGACCCGCTCCTGTTCGAGATGACGTCATCCCCGAGCACGAAAGCGACCGTCACGTTGTCCTCGGTCAGGGTAGGTCCGGTGAAGTTTATGGTCTCGTTGCTGTTGTAGGTGTCGTTGACGGCGAACCTGAACTGGGTCGACCCGACATCGGAGTAGCTGAAATCCGAGACCATTATAGAGCAGACCCCGCTTCCCGAAACCTGGGTCGTTCCCCTGTGTACCCATCCCGACCCGGTGGTGTTGGTGTACAGTCTGCAGGTCACCAGGTCGGATTCGGGGTCATTTACGGTTATGTTGTAGGTGTAATTCTTCCCCCATCCCCCGGAGGCAGGGGAGAAGCTTTCGCTGCTGGTCTGGGGGACCCTGTTGTCCAGATAGAACCGGTTGTAATGGACCGTCTCGTTGGGGTTGTAGTTGTCCGTGTTCGTGGTCAGGTTTATCGACCAGTTCCCTTCAGGCTCGCCTGTGGAATTCCACGTGCAGTTGTACCAGCCGTCCCCCTCGTCGTATACCGTGCACAGGGATAGGTTGCCGGAGGAATTATGGATAAGCGTGATGTTCTTGTAGCTGACCCCTGAAACCAGTCCGTCCACCGGGCAGTCAGTGGATACGTTGAACCTTATGTCAATCTGGTTGGTCACGTTGAACTGCGAATAGCGGTCAGGAATTGATATGTTGTTCTTCAGCTGGCCGTATATGTTGATAGTCTGGGAGGCCTGGGACTGGCTCTGTGTCTTGTAGCAGGTGTTGTATCCGGTCCCTGCATACCAGTACTGGGAACCGTTGTGATAGGAGCAGTTGGGATCGAAGTCGTAATTAATGTAACCGGAGGAATTCGTGGTCGTGTCGTAACCAGAATCGTAGTTTATCCCGTCGGTTGTTATCCAGAATGTTCCGTTGACCCCGGAGGGGACCGGATCATTGCCGCTGTCCAGGTCTATTATCCGGATGGCGATGTTCTCGCTGTCGCTCCCCTCCCTGTTGACGTCCGTCCCGTCCCCGATATCACCGGTGAAATCCACGTCGTCCTTCTCCAGGGTCACGTAATCCGAAGAGGTCTCGTTCGTGAAGTTCAGCGTGTCGGAAACATTGAACTTATAATATACCCTGTGGTTCCCGTTGTAAAGGTAATCGTCGCAGGTGAATACCTTGTAGAAGGTGAAGGTGTTCGGGCTGGCGTCGCTGGTCCAGTTCTGATACTCCACGAAATTCCACGGGCCGCTCCCGCTGTAGCCCCACCAGAATGAGACGTTGACCTCGTCCCCGGTGTCCTGGTCGAGTACGTCGACGCTGAAGGTGTAATTGTAGCCCCAACCCTCCAGACCGAAGTCGACATCTCCATTGTATATGTCAGGGTAGTTGGCCAGACGGAAGACGTCTGTGAAGCTGGTGTTGGTCCAGTTGTAATATGATTTCGTTGAGTTCATGGTCACGTTGTACCAGCTGTCCAAACCGTAATCCCCTCCGGTGGTCGGCTGCGTTGTGGTGTAATTTCCTCCGGAGGGGTTTTCCGCCGGGAAGGAATCACATTCGGACAAGGCACCCAGAGGACCGATGGACTGGAAGTATACGTCACCGCCGGAAACAGATCCGCAGTCGTCCGTGAGGGTCCCGTTGAGCTGTACGCTGTTTCCTACCTGGAAAGACTGTCCCGAAGGATAGGTGACGTTGTTCGTCAGAACGGACCAGATGTTGACGGTGTAATTGGTGGAATTGGTGTTTGTATAAAGGGGATGCCCGCTTATCCCTCCCTTCCATTTCTGCACACCTGTTTGGTACAAGGTCGGCGTGCAAGTAGGATTGAAGGTAAAATTGATATAACTTGAACCCATTGTCGCCGACTGAGAGGGACCGAAGGCGTTCCCGTCCGTGGTTATCCAGTAGTACCTACCGCTGGTAGAAGATATCTCACGGCCGTCCACACCATCTATAACCCTCAAAGAAAGCAGGGTCGTGTTTGAACCGACTCTGCTCACGTTCTCCTCGTCCCCGTCTACGTGCTGGAAGGTCAAGTTCCTCTTGGTTACCTCTATGGTGTGGTTTGGAGTCTCTTCGCTCACACCCCTGGAATCAGTCACGTTTATCTTCCACCACCAGTCCTCTATGTCAGAGGCACCATGCTCCTCCTCGAGGGTTATCACCGTGTTCACGCAGTCATTACAGGTGTCGGAGTCGGAGAGGACCCATGTCCCCGTCCCGTTCTTCTGCTCCCACAGTTCCACGGTCAGGTTGTCGTCGTCATCCGTCACGGTAACGTTGAAATAGAAGGTGGTCCCCCAGTAGCTGACCGTCGGGTCAGAAACCTCTCCGGTAAGCTCGGGGGCAACCTCCCGGAAAAACGCATTATCGGTGATGGTGGAATTGAAATTGTGGTACTGCCTGGAAGTGTTCAGTATCACATCATAAAGGCCTCCCGGAGAGGTGGTGACGTTCCAGGTGCAGTTGTACTGCCCGTTACCCATGTTCTTAACCGGGGAGCAATCGTACTCGCTGGATTCGTGCTTAAGAGTTATGTTGATGTCTGTTATGTCGTTTATCGGGTCGCCGCAGTCATCCGTCACGTTCACGATCACGGTGACATTCTCGTCGTTATAGCAGGTATTATTGTTCCCGCAGGTGGCATTGTCGAACAGGTGTATCATTTCCCCGATGATGGTGAGGTTGGAGTGGGAAGTCAGGTTCTCGTCGTCGTAGCATCCGTTACCCGCGGTTCCCGAGGTCCAGTTCTGGACCCCCGCCGAATAAGAGCAGGTGGCGTTGAAGTCGAAACGCAGGTAGCCGCTGGAATTGGTGGTATTGGACATGCCCGAATCGTACCCGGCAGTCCCGTTATAGGTGACCCAGAGCTTTCCGCTCTCCCCCGATCCGACGTAAGTTGAATTGTCAGTGTCGTAAACAGATAATATGATGGTCTCGTTCACCACCTGGTTGCCCGATCTGTTGATTACGTTGTCGCTTCCCTGTATCAGGGTGACGGAAACGTTGTCTTTTTCCACGGTGTAGTTCTCGGTCGTGGAGGTGCCTGAAAGGTCGTATTTGCCGGTGTAATTGATATCGGTACCGTTGAACTTGTAGTAATAGGTGTTGCCCACGAAGGAGCAGTTGTGGTACAGGGAGAAATTCACGTACTTCCCGGCACATTCCGTGCAGTTCTCCTCTCCCATCTGGGTCCAGGGGCCTCCGCTCTCGTTAGAGGTCCAGAACCAGACAGTGACGTTGTTGTGGTCTATGTCATCGACGAGGACGCTGAAATTGGTGGGGGCGCCCCAGCCCTCCCTTATATAGGAAGGGTCGCTGAAAACCGGGGCGCTGTTAACGTAGGACTGAAGCCAGATGACATCATCGTGGGTTTCCGTGTCGTTGTTGTAATAATCTGTCGTGGTCATGGTCACTTCCATATCGTATTTGTCTATGGGGGTGTCCTGGGTGGTGTTCCAGTTGCATTTGTAAGTGCCGTTGCCGTAATCATACATGTCGGTACAGCTGTAGTTACACGTGGAGTTCTTGATCATAATAGCGGAAACGTTTATTCCGGAAAGAAGGTTGCCGCACTCGTCTGTGACGTTTATGAACATGGTGATGTTATCTTCCTGGTGGCGGGTGTAGTTGTCGGCCTCCACCGAAGCCTCCAGGTCACCGTAAATACTGACATTGAAGAATTCCCCGGTGTCCGGCTTGTAACAAGCATCCGTACTGTCCACGTATCCGTACCATATCTGCCTGCCTACCTCATAACTGCAGTTTCCGTCCGGGGAAAAATCAAGAGTGACATAACCGGAACCGTCGGTCGTGTTAGTCGCCTCCGTCCTGTTGACCGAATTGGGGTTGGTCGTGTTGGTGGAAACGTTGAGCTTGACGTTGGCGGACGAACCGTGCACGTACTCACCCCTGTCGGTGTCGTTCACGAAAAGCACGAACGTGGTGTATCCCGACGACCTGTTCACCTCGCTCCAGTTGCCCGAGGAATACTGTATGTCTATGTCGTCCTCCTCCAGCACATAGGTGTTGTCGTCACTGACATAGTCGCCTTCTGACACAAGCGTCGTGTGGGAATTCAGGAGGTCGTCCTCCCCCGTAAACCTGAAATAGAAAATCGGGTTCCCCGTCACGTTGCTGCAGGAATAGGACTCCGTCCACCACATGGAATGATTGGTGCACGAGGTGCAGTTCTGGGAGTCCCCGACCTGGGAATAGCCCATCCCGTATTTCTTCCTTTCCAGTATCACCGTCACGTTGTCGTAGAGTTCGTCCGTGATCATGACGGTGAAATTATAGGTCTTCCCCCACCCATCCGCCCTGGGCGTCACATTCGCGTATTTCAGAATCGGCTCCGTGAAAAGGTAAAAGGTTTCCGGCGGCTCCAGAACGGTAGTGTTCTCGTAATAATTGGTCTTGTTCGCCCACATAGTCACGTTATACCATCCCTCCGAGGCGTTGGTGGAATCCCAGTCTCCCTGGTAGAAACCGCCCCCGAGGCCGGGCACATCGGAATAGTTGTATACGTACGTCCCCTCGGTCATGTTGAACTCGACATCGGCATAATCTATGGTGTTTCCGCAGTCATCCTTTAACTGACCCTGTATGAATATGCTGTCACCCCATGTGTAGTTGTAAGAGCCGTCCGGCTTTATGATGGTCATGTTGAAATCTCCTTTCACCCTGAAATCGTACACCTCGCTCTGGTTCGTGTAATAGCAGGTCTCGCTGGAATTCATTATGGCGTACCATCTCTGGTCACCTACATCGTATTCGGTGCCCTCGCTATCACAGGTGGGATCAAAGGAATAGTTCAGGTAACCGTCACCGTCAGTCTGCAGGTAGTGTCCGTCGTCGTAAGAGTAATAGTTATAGGTTATCCACATGGTCGAGTTGATTCCCTGCGGTAGGTAAGTCCCGTTGTCACTGTCCAGCAGGCGTACCGAGAGCTTGTCGGCCTGATTGCCGCTCCTGTTGGCCGTGGTGTCGTTTCCCGAAATGTGTTCGAAAACGACTTCGTCCTCTGTGACAGAAAAGGTGCTCGGTTCCGTAATGTTGACGTTGCCGGAACTGTCTGTTATGTTGAATCTGAACATGGAAGATGAATTTATGTCGCTGCAGGTGAGCCGGATGTTCGTGAAATTCATCGTGGTCCAGGCGGAGCAGGATGTACAGTTTTCCGTCCCATGGTCGTTCCAGCCCGAACCGGTGCCGGTCTGGAGAGTCACGCTGAGATTGCCGCCCTCGGTACCATAGTCCTTGACCTCGACTGAGAAGTTCCAACCCCCTCCCCAGCCCTTGACGTCCGTGGTCTTCGAATTGACGGTAACGTTCTCGTAAAGCGGGGGCCAGTTGGCAATGATGTCCACGGTCAGGTTCTCCGATATGTTGTACTTATAGCAGGAATCTGAAGAAGAGACCGTTGCGTACCACGTCTTGTTGCCCTCGGTAAAATCCGTGTTCGGAAAGAAAGATACGTTCGCGTATCCCGTTTCATCGGTGTAAGACTGGTTGACGAACTGCATGCCGCCCGTGGAATTCTCCACGTAAAACCTCACCAGCGGGAACTCCCCGGCAGAGAAATTCTTTGTCGTGTTGTCGAGGTCGTAGACCCTTACCTTGAACACCGCCCCGCTTGCGGGCTGGGCCTGGGAATTGTTACCGGAAACATAGGTGACGTTGACGTTGGCCTTCTGGAGCTCAAAGGTGTCGTCTTCGTTCCAATACTGGCTGAAACTGTCCGTGTAGACCAGGTTGCCCTCGGTGTCGTTGGCCATGAACCTGAATTTCATCCAGTTGTCCGCATAACCCGAGCAGGAATAAAGATTCGTGTAGTTCATGAAAGTGTACCCTCCGGCATTGTCGCTGCAGTTCTCGCATGTTTTTGATTCAACGTCATACCATGACTGGCCGAGTATCTGCTCCTGCAGCGTCACGTTAACGGTATCCCCCAGGTTGTCGGCGACCCTTACCGAGAAGTCGTGGCTCAGATCCCAGGAATCCTGCCTCGGAGTGACGTTCGCTTCGGTCATGCTCGGGCTGGTGGTGAGATAGAAAAGATTCCCCTTTTCCGTGGTGTTATCGTGGTATCCCGTATACGAAGACCACATGGTCAGGTTGTACCAGCCAGCCTGGGTTTCCTGGTCCGGATTCCAGTTGCACTTGTACACGTTGGCTCCAACCCTTTCCACAGGCGTGCAGTTGGTGGCATAACTCCCGGAATATGTGGATAGATCGTACTGAATCCCGGTCGTCTCATTAAGGGTGATAGGCTCTCCGCAGTAGTTCTCCACGGCTCCCTGTATGAGAACCGTGTCCGCCGCGGTGTAATTGTCGGTTCCGTCCGGGAGGTCTATGTTGTTGAGCAGCGTGCCCGTCACGTTGAAGGTAAATGTATCCGACTGCTGGTCCTCGCACAGATCCGGGTCTTGAGAGGTGGTTATTTCCGTGTACCAGTCGTGCTTTCCCACCTCGTATTCCTCGTCCACCAGTGGGGTGCTCGAGTTGTCGCAGGTCGGGAAGAAGCTGAAATTGATGTGACCCGTACCGTTGGTCACCCTGGTCCTGCCGGAATCCCAGGTTGCCCCTGCTCCGGAACCGACCTTGGTTATGTAGAGGTCGACATTGACGCCTGACACAGAACCACCGGAGCCGTAGTCTATCTTTACCACGACGTCGCTCCAGTTTATCTCGTCTATGTTGCTGACATCGTAATAGTCCATGTAGACTCCCCTTATCCTGATATCCCTGTTGTCTGCCTGGCTCCCGTTCCATGAATCAGCAATGCTCTGGTCGCTGGTCACCAGGGAGTATTCGCCTGCAGCAGAAACCCCGAAGATTCCGATATCAATCCATTCAGAGCCGTTGTATATCTCAAGCCCCAGGTCAGGAGCCGTGTTGCCGTTCTGGGTCGAGCCAGAGCCATCATAAGAGGAGACATTGACGGTCACGTTTATCTCTGTTATGCTTCCCGTTATCGAGGAGGAATCAACGTTCCCGTACGTGGTCCACGTGGTATTGGCGTCCGTGTCAGCAGCGGACGCGATAATGTAGGATATGTTTATGCTGTCCCATGCCCGGCCGTCGCTGGTAAGCTGGTAGTTGTCGTACTGCTGGAATTTTATGGAGAAGCTGCTGTTCACCTCGGAGCAGAAATCCGCGTCATCGCTTATGTTGACATCGAAGTTGGTGAAGGTCTCCACGTTGAGGGAGCTCTCGTCAACTATCTCGAACCAGGTGTTGCCGTCGCAGGTGAAGGCCACCGCGTCGTAGTTTCCGTGCCCTGTCCAGCTGTCAGGCGCGGCCTCTGCCTCGTCGCCCCATTCCCTCTCATAAAAATCTACCTCTATGTTGCTTGCGCCGGTGAGGTTGTATATTGTGTAAAGCTCGTTGAGGGCAGAGTCGCCCGTGTCAGTGTCGGCGTCATCCATTGCGCAGGAATAGCTTCCCTGCGCGGCCGTGCCGTAATCGAACTGTATCCTGGCGTCACCCCCTGTCTGGTAGGTGTCCCAGAGGGTGATGTTCTGCGTCCCTGATTCAAAGCCGTCGAATATGAACTCGTGGCTCTCCTGCGAGCCTTGCGCAGTCTTCTGTATCTCGCCGCTCTCCTGGTCGTCTGTGGTCAGGGAGCTGCTGGCAAGGGTCACCTCCACTATCATGCTCAGGTTGGATGCACCCTCGCTCCTGTTGGTTACGGTGTTGTTGCCCGAGAGCACCTCGAACTCGTAGTCAAGGTCAGGATTGCACGGCGCCGTGAGGGTCACGGTCAGCGAGGTCTTCCTGTCCAGGTCAATGGGAGCGCTGTAATCGCTGTAAGGATACTTGGTAACGGTCAGCGTGAAAGGTGAGAAGCTCTTGTTACCTGTATAATTGTAGAAGGCATACGTGATTGCCTGCTGGGCTATTGTTCCGTCTGATGTTGTGTTCACAGACATTACAAAATCACCATTACTGTCGATGACGGTCACATTGGCATCATCAACCGGCACACCTTCAGAATCCTGAACCAATACATCGAGGCTGTACTTTCTGAAGAAGGTGCCATTATCCGAGTACCAGTTGAAATTCCAGTTGTCGGAAAGTATGTTCACGGTTGTCCCGTTGGCGGAACCGGCAGAGAAGCCGTAGCCGTCCTCGAAATTCAGAGTCCTGTCCGCGGTTTCGTTTATTATACCCTCATCCGAGGAATTTCCGAGTATTAAGTCAACATATGAGGTGAATGATGTTGCGGACTGGGCTGTAAAGATATCAGAGTAATTTGCCTGAACGTAATGGTATACGTTGCTGAGATTGTGTTCTTTTGATATGTTAATGCTGCCCCCGTACGAATAGACAGGATCGTTGCCCGTCCCTGAATTTTGGTTGTCGTAGAAGTTTAGCTTTCCGTCCGCCCAAGAAATGTTGAACTCGCCGTTGCTTGAGGGAGTTCCAACTACCCTTGTAAGCTTTACACCATTGCTGGAGCCGTTGTATCCAAACATTGCGAAAAATTCAGACTGACAAACCGGAAAATTATTAAGGTTTCCCGTGGTTGTCCATGAAGTGTTGGTTTCCGATCCGTAAGAGATGTTAAAGGGAAGAGTTAATGCAATGCCTTTTATTGACCTGGCATCCGACTCGGATAATGTCAGGAAGTCGTTGTCAGGAAGGCTCAATGTTTCAACCGTTTCCGTTGAAAAATCCCTGAATGCCTGGTAAAATGTATACCCGTACTTTTTTGCATAGACCGTATGGAGTTCGTAATCTGTTGTCGTGTGTCCGCTTGTCCCCGTTGAACAGCCATCACATTCATGCAGCAAGGACAATATTTCCTGCTGATCCATGAATCCAGAAGACCCGGTACCGTTAATTACCACCTTTTCTCCGTACTTGTCCCTTATGGTAATGTTCACAGTGTTAATGGGATTGCTGTTTTTGTCTATGATCTTTAAATCGTATGTATAGAATTCCTCGACCTGTCCGGTATTGCTCGAACTCTGCTGGTACATGACCCTGTCCCAGTCGGGGTTTATGAGTTTGAAATCATGTCCTCCCCACCATCTGAGGTCGTAGGTGTTGTCTTCTGTCTTGAACCCGGATAGTGTGTAAGTAGTGGAAGATACAGTACCGCTTCCGCTTATTCCAATATGTTGCTTGACCAGCTGCAGATCGATCATTGGCTCTGAAATAATAGCTATCGGCGAAAATATGTCCTCTGTCTGCTTACTTCCAATCTTTTTAACCCTTCTTAACACAAAATCGCCTGTCCTCTCTCTCACCTGCGAACATTGGTCTAGTGTGACATCGACCAATGTTATATTGGAACCTGACTGGAAAGATATTGGCGTGTGACCATCGAGCCATTTAACGACAGTGTCGTAGAACTCTATCGTCCCTCCGTTATCGGCCTCTATAAAGGAATATGTCTCTGACCATTGGTTATCGGCTGTCTCTTCGGTCATGAGTGTGGAACCGCTCTGCGTGACATCCAAAGAAGAATCGTACTCTCCTGATATGAAGTAGCCGTTATTCTTGACTTCCACTGTCGGATAGCCTATGTTTTCCCAGGTGGCTGTTTCCATCCCGGTATAGACATAAGTTGTTGTTGAATCATCTCCTATGTCCAGTTCTTTATGGAAATAGAACATGGATGCTCCGAGCTCTTCTACGTCATCAGAACCGCAATTGGTTCCGTGATCCAGGATATCAGAAAACCTGCACGGATCGCTTCTGCTGGAGCCGCAGTCCGTGTCCCCCGCTATGGTAATAACACTGGAGCCGCATGTTATGTCCCAGGCCTTCACGGGGAGCGGCATTGACATCAGGAATATGATTATGAATACAGTCGAGGTTATCACGGCGCCTGATAAGGTTTTTCCTTTCATGGGGCAGCACTCCTTGATAACACAAAGGACTCACTTCCGGAATTTGTTTCTATAATCAAATCAATTGCATCCGGGCTATTCTCCGGGAGTTTGAACAGAATGTATCCCTCTCTGGACGTCTGTGGGTGGATATCCATAGCTCTGCCAAAAAGCGGCTGGAAAATATTCCTCAGTTTCCCCATGTCCCTCTCCTCAAGCAGAGGGATTTCCCCAACGTCCGATACGATCTCAATCAACGATATGCTCTCCCTGTCTTCGAACAAGTACTGCGCAGAGGGCTTCTCGAAATTGTTGGACACCACGACGTACAAAGCCAAAATTCTGGTCCGGACCCTCTCGAAAGTCTCCGGGTCCCTGGATAAGTAGAAATCTTCAGACACATTCAGAATGGAGATACTGAGATTGCCGATTCTGGCGGACTGTTTGGACGAAAGGTTTATTCCATCGCAGTTTACTTCGACAATAATCAATTCGGTGTCGCTAGAACCCTGTGCGTTTTCGGCTTTGGTCTTGATACGATAAAAACCGCAGGAATCAGATTGCAGTTTCCAGGAGGCGTAAGAAGTCTCATTCTCTCCAATATCACCAACTAACTTTTTTTCTGAACCGTAACTGACACCACCGGGCGTTGTGATAACGGCCTCGACCTGCGATGAATTACCATGAAGTGATCTAATACTTACCCCAAGCTCAAACTTTTCGGATTGATTTATGTTGTCGGGAAGGTGTACATCGGTTATCCTTATCTCTGGCAGTACTTCTGCAGTTAAATTTTTGTCGGCACCGGGAAATACCTCAATTTCTGTGGAGTTGTATGCTGGGTTGATATAATCTTCGGGTCTGCCTTTGAACTCAGCTTCCAGTATATGAGTGCCGTTCTCCAGATAAAGGTGTTTCATTATTTTTCCATCCTCGTCTGTAGTCGCTCTGAACGTCTCCACATCGTTCACATACATATCGACACTGCCCCCGTCTATGGGTGTTTCGTCATCTAGCATCAGCCTTGCCACGATGGTATCAAAATCGTATATCATCTCTATGCGGGAGTCCGCCCACACCTCTATACTGCTCGTGACCTCTGCACTATTCGCCGAAGAGATGCTGCCAAGGCCTCCGGAAACCACGTTGCCTGTGAAGGATGTATTCGTGGTGTTGTTCATAGTCGAATAAGCGACCACGGAACCTGCCGTGACGAGGATGAGAGCCAAAGAGACTGCCAACTCGGCCTGCCCTGAGAATCCTTTCCTCTCCATTACAAAGATCCCCGAAGCAAGGCATACGGCAAGCAAGAGAACGGGAACGGCATAACTCATCAGGAAGGAGAAGGCTACGAGAATCACCGAGAGCAGGATGTTCGCGAGCAGGAGAGAGCTCTGACCCTTATTCATAACTCACCCTCGCTCTTATTTCAGCCGGTCCCAGTTCTGTCTGGATCACCGGGAAGACCGTTATTTCCGAGGTGACCGTCTCAGATGCCCCAAGGACACCCACATATTCCGTGACACTGCCGTCTACGACCGCGAATCCATCCGGAAGCACCCACTCAACCACAACGTCGTGGGCGGGCCCGCCGTTATTGGTTATGACCGCTCTT
The DNA here is from genome assembly GCA_964441265.1 of uncultured archaeon. GTDB lineage: Archaea > Aenigmatarchaeota > Aenigmatarchaeia > QMZP01 > QMZT01 > JAFGDH01. The sequence goes on along the minus strand of CAYYKJ010000002.1, from coordinate 159,269 downwards.
ATCACAAAGTCTTCCTTGTCCCTCGTGACCTGATCCGGATTATCCAGTAAAACTGTGATTTCAGGGGCCGGCTGCTCTTCAGTCGTGTTTGTCTCCGTCGCGTTCTCTTCCGGAAAGGTGATGTTTTCCTCGGGCTGCGTGATGTTTCTTTCTGTTATGTTTTCCTGCGTTTCATTCAGTGTGATATTCAGGGGAGGTTCTGTCTCTTCCGTGATATTTTCGGTGATATTGACAGGAGGCTCTGTGGCGTTGGTTCCATTTCCGGGGATAGCGCCATCAGTTTCGTTCCCAAAAGTCTGGTTGGTTTGATTGCATGGAATGGTCATGTTATCCGGCAATGTGATATTGACGGATTCGTTAGAGGGTATGGTCGCATTGGTCCCGTTCACCGTCATGTTCAGAACCGGAATCGTGAAAATCGATTCATTCGATGTATCATTCGTTCCGAAAATGATGCCATCTTCCCCGCTCAGATTCGAAAAGACGCTTGTATTGTTTGTATAAGGGTCGGTGACCCCCTCGTTCGCCGCCACCGTCCATCCGCTGGCAGGCACGGAGAGGTTTTCAGAAAAATTGGTGGCGTTCTGGGCGATTATTATGGTTGTGGGGACCAGGAAAAGGAAAAGCAGAACGGCCAGTATCTGGACCTGGCCCAGGCTGGCGGTGGATTTCATCGCTCCGTTGAGCCTCCCGAGTATGTTGCTTTTCTGGTCACTGCTGAGGCCTGCTCTCAGATAGAAGAGCTTCGCCGGACCGATCACCCTCTCCACCACCATGTCCGCACCCCGGAGCTCGTACATGTACTTGGTCACGGTGTGCCTGTGGAGCTTCGAAAGCGAGGCGATGGAGGTTATGGTGAGCCCCTCGGGATGATTCTTCAGGAGACTGAGTATGGTTCTCCTGTTCTCCACCCCCTTTCCGTTCATAGAAACTGAAAACCCCAACCAGTTATACCGAACTGTACAGTTGTGTACAACAGTTTAGTATACTAACTGACGGAGTATATATACAGGTAAAACTAATTAATATAGAAAACTTTAAATGTCGATTCGACAATAGATATTATTATGGGGCTTTTTGATGACATCAGAACGGGGAACAAAAAGAAAAAGGATCTCTTCGAGCTGAAGGAAATCGCTAAAGAGGAAAGGGAAAAGATTTTCGAGCACAAGATACAGGAGGTCGTCAAAAGGGAGCTCGAAAAGTCCGGTTTTCACGGAAGAATTGACGAAATGGGCAGGAAAATCGGGGATATGGAGAAAATGGTCGGTGACATAAGGAAATCCTTCGCCCCTATCTCCAGGGTCAAGGAGGACGGGGTCAGGAAGATGAAGATGAAGAGGATGATAACCGAACTCCTGAGAAAGCACAGGAAACTCACCGCAAATGACGTGTCCGTGATGCTCAACCTGTCCAGAACGAGGAGCAGCGAATACCTGGCCGAGATGGAGAGGCAGGAGATGGCCAAGGGTTCCCTGGTGAAAAGGCAGAAGTTCTACGAGCTCGCTGACAGATATAAATCATGATATGGTAATTATCATGATGGATGACAGTACACCCATAATTTTTCTTTTAGCTGGGGTGATAATCGCGGCCCTGATTTTTTTCCCGTGGGAGCAAATGGACCAGCGGGATGAAGTGGGTGTTCCTACCGAGGAGGGTTTGTTTGATTTATCCCTGGACAGGGATGTTTATCATTCCGGGGACGGCATGGAGATGAATGTCTCGGTCCCCCCGGAGGGGGCCAACATCACCCTGCGCGTCCGTGGCGTAAAGGACAGCAGGGACAGGTTCAGGATAAGCGAGGAAAGGGAGATAACGCCCAGCCAAGAGGGGAGAATCGTAACCTTGCGGTTCAGGCTCCCGAGCTGTTACGGGTGCGCGGGTATATCCCCTGGTAATTATTCTGTGTCGTGTGAGATTTCTGAGGGGGAGACCGTCCTGCACAACGCCACCAAAACAATAGAACTCAGGAAATGAGGCGAAGGTTTTTATTGAAACAAATTAATTATATAAACACTGTAATTAAACAGGGGAAGCGGAAATGACCGCTTCTCCGGTAATGTTGGGGTGATAATGATGAAGGTAACAGTTTCCGTGATAAAGGCGGACATAGGAAGCATAGGCGGGCACATAAAGCCGAGTGCACGCCTGATGAAGACGGTTGAGGAGTATATAGAGACCAATGGCAGGGGTCTCGTAAAAGATTTCCGGGTTAGCCACACCGGGGACGACATCGCTATACTGATGTCCCATAACAGGGGGAAGCTTGACGAGAAGATACACAGGCTGGCATGGGATTCTTTCAAGACAGGGACCGACATAGCCAAGAAACAGGGGCTATACGGAGCCGGACAGGACCTGCTTAAGGACGCGTTTTCGGCGAACGTGAAGGGGATGGGCCCCGCGGTGGCCGAGCTGGAGTTCAAGGAAAGGCCCAGCGAGCCGTTCCTGTTCTTCGCCGCTGACAAGACGGAGCCGGGGGCATACAACCTTCCGCTTTACCTGGCATTTTCCGATCCCATGAACACACCGGGGTTGCTGCTGGGGCCTGAGATGACCAAAGGCTTCAAGTTCAGAATAATGGACGTCTCCCACACCAAGGGCAACAGGGTCATAGAGCTGAAGACCCCGGAAGACCTTTACAACATAGCCGCCCTCCTCAGGGACAACGACAAATACGTCGTGGAATCCATAGAGACCAGGGCAGGTAAGGAACCCGCAGCCGCGGTGAGCACCACGAGGCTGCACAACATAGCCGGAAAATACACCGGGAAGGACGATCCGGTCTGCCTGGTCAGGGCGCAGCACGATTTCCCCGCGACCGGAGAGATTCTCGCTCCCTACGCGAGAGGCCACTTCGTCGCGGGTGGCATGAGGGGATCCCACAACATGCCGCTCATGCCGGTGAAGCTGAATTCCTCGATTTCCTATTTCGACGGTCCGCCCGTTGTTTCCTGCGCCGCATTCTGCATGCACAACGGGAAATTCACGGAGCCAGCGGATGCATTCGACCACCCCTTCTGGGACCATGTCAGGGACAACGTCTCCAGGAAATCGATAGAGATGCGAAACCAGGGATTCTCCGGGGCGGCAATGCTTCCGTATTCCGAGCTGGAGTACGGGGGAATCGTCGAGATCATAAAAGCTATGAACAAGAGATTCACGGTGAGGAAATAGGATGGGAAGCAAAGTCTTCAAGCCCATAAAAAAGAGGAAGAGGAGGAAATCCGTCTACAAGATGTTCATGGACGGGGAGTGGACCGAATCCAAGACCGGGGAGACCTTCAGGATATCCAACCCGGCGAACGGGAAGACGATCGGATACGGCCAGGCGGGGAACATAGATGACGCCAGGAAGGCCGTAAAAGCGGCCTACGGGGCAAAGGACGAAATATCCGAGATGAGGGCGGTCCACCGGGCCGCAATACTCCAGAAGACCGGAGAGCTGATTCTCGAGCATAAGGATGAAATCGTAGATATGATAGTCGCTGAATCGGGAAAACCCGTGTCGGTGACTGAGGGGGAGGTCAAGGCGGCAGCGGAAAGGCTGTTCTATTCCTCCGAAGAATGCAAGGAGATATACGGGGAAGAGATAACCGGCGACCTTTCCCCTCACAAGTTCGACAAGTTCGCCATGGTCATCAGGCAGCCCGTGGGAACCGTGCTGGCAGTTTCGCCGTTCAATTATCCGCTACACATAGCCGTATGCAAGATAGCCCCGGCGATAGCCGCCGGTAACTCGGTGATATGCAAACCCGCCTCAAAAAACCCAGTGTGCATGCTCATGCTCGCCCGCCTCATGGAAGTGGCCGGGATTCCCAGGGGAGCGTTCAACGTCATCACCGGGAGCGGTTCCGGCATAGGCGACTATCTGGTCAACCACCCCAAGATCAACATGATCTCCTTCACGGGCTCGACCTCGGTGGGGAAGCACATAGCCCAGATATGCGGGATGAAAAAGATCCATCTGGAGCTGGGGGGGAAGGCCCCGGCCATAGTCCTGAAGGACTGCGACATGGACCTCGCGGTGAAGGAGTGCCTCAAAGGGGCTCTGACATTTTCCGGGCAGAGGTGCGACGCCATATCGAGGATACTGATAGAGGATGATATAGCTGACAAGTTCGTCAGGAAGGTCCTCAAAGAGCTAAAGAACTGGAAGATGGGCGACCCCCGCAAGAAAAAGACGATGATAGGTCCGCTCATAAGCAAATCAGCTGTGGAAAAGGTCGACAAGCTCGTCCAGGATGCCATACGCTGGGGGGCCAAGCTCCTCAAGGGAGGGAGATACGAAGATCTTTTCTACGAGCCGACTGTTCTGGACAACGTCACCCCCAAGATGAAGATCGCGTGGGAGGAGACCTTCGGTCCGGTGGTCACCATAATCAGGGTGAAGAACTACGAGGAGGCAATAAGCCTGGCTAATGAGAGTGACTACGGACTGGACGCCAGCATATTCACCAAGGACATAGACAAGGCCCTGGACGCCGGCCTCAGGCTGGAGGACGGGACCGTGAGCATAAATGCCTCTCCCTCGCACGGGCTGGGGCTTTTCCCCTTCGGCGGGGACAAGGATTCCGGGATAGGAAGGGAAGGAATCAGGCACAGCCTCCAGGAGATGACCAAGGTCCACACCATAATATTCAAGAAAAACAAGCCCGGAAAGTGATCTATTTCAGCATTTTGGAATGCTTCTTCAGCTTTTTGAAGCTGTCTTCAACCGTCTCCGGTATGACCTTCGTGTCGGACGTCGTCTCGACGAATCCAGCGTCCCTCGGGTAACGGGGGACTATGTGGGCATGGAGATGGAGGACAGAGGCTCCAGCCACGTCGCCGCCCATGTTGATTCCTATATTGAACCCCGGGGGCGAATAGACCTTTTTGAGGAGTTCTACCGATTTACCCGCCAGCTCAAAGAACCTGATGTATTCCTTTTTTTTGAGGTCCTCCAGGAAAACCACGTGTTTCACGGGGACCACCTGGAGATGGCCCGCGTTGTAGGGGAAGAGGTTCATGATGACCATGAAATCATCGTCCTTGTAAAGCACCTTCTTCTCCGTTTTGGGGTCGTCCCTAGCGATGTTGCAGAAAACGCATCCATCGGGCTTCTTTCCTTTTATCCATTTCTCCCTCCCCCTGGCATAGATGTAATTTTTGAAAACCATGTTATTCGAATCCTCCCGCGATCTCCTTTATTGCTTTGTAAGGGTCTTTTGCCTTCACCACCGCGGAAGCGACCAGGACGCCCTCTGTCCCCAGTTTCAGGGCGGACTCCACGTCCCGGGAAGCAGAGACCCCCGCCCCGCATAGAGGGACTGCCTTCGGATTGACCCTCCGGACTCCCTCGGCGAACCTCCGGACGCTTTCCGGCTTTGCCTGGGATATCGATCTTCCGGTACCTATCAGGCCGGGATCCTCGTAGGCGACGTAATCCGGACCCATTTCAGCGATTCTCAGAGCGTCATCCGTATCGGGGGCGCACACCACGGTGGTGAGTCCCGTTTCCCTGCATCTCTCTATGGTTTTCTCTATTGTCTTCATATCCAGTCTCCTTTCTGCATGGGAGATGAGCGTGCCCTTGGCTCCTGCCTTCTTGGCGGATTCGGGGGGTATGTGACCCGTAACGCTTCCCGGTTTCTCGGGATCAATGTGCTCAGCGTAAACCGGCATCTTCACCGCTTCCGACACCCGGAATATGTCCGTGGGCTGGACCGAGATTATTATTCTCACGCCTCTCTCCTTGGCCACCCTTTCCGCTGCTTTGGCCACTTTGAGGGCGTTCTTCCCCGTCCCCTGCTCGTATGCCTTGCAGTTTATAAGAAAAACCGGCTTCATGTTTATTCTTTCCCTTATCTCCAATAAAAGATTAACAGTTAAAAAGGTTTCTCACGGCCAGTGATAATAATATAAATTTAAGATTCAAGTAAACAACATGATAAGGAAGGCGCTGTTAATTCTGAGTATAATTCTGAGTATAATGCTACTTGTACCCGTGGGTGCGAATGCCTTGGAATTCACACCGGTTCCGGCCACGGCAACCACCGAGGTGGGACAGACAGCAACATTCGGGCTGAACATAGAAAACGACGCTAATCACGAGGACGCCTTCGTGATTTCAGTTTCCGGTGATAACCTGGAATGGGTCAACCTGGAAAGGTATTACGTGAAACTCGATCCCCTCCAGACCGAGGTGGTCGATCTTATAATTTTTCCTGACGAAAACGGATCCTATGTGTATGACGTGGAGGTTTTCTCCAAGAACAACCCCGACATAAGGGCGTCGGACAAGGTCTTCCTCTCTGTCATAGTGCCCAGGAACATCGATATAAAGAACTTCTGGTCCAGCGTGGAAGGAGAGAATCTGAAACTTTCCGTGGACGCCTTCGCCCTGAAGGAAACGACGCTTTACATCGATTTCAAGGTGATGGACAGCGAAGGGAACAGGGTGAAGTACATCACCAAATCCTCCGCGGTGAAGGGAAACGAGAAGGTAGAAGAAGAAATTTACATAGGCGATTTAAAATCCGGAAAATACAAGGTGGAGGCCAGCATACCCGAAATAAATCTCTACAAGGAGGACTATTTCGAGGTGCAGCCCCTGCACAACGTCATAAAGACCAGGAAGACGACCTCCAACCCCTTCGTGGAGGAGGTGGAGATACTTGTGGAGAACCAGGGCAACATCGAGGAGAACTACCTGCTCAGGGAGGTGGTCCCATCCAGCCAGTGGGTCACCTTCGAGGACAGGCCGGACAACGAGATATCCGAAGGCCCCCAGGTCACCTACCAGTGGATGCTGAAGGGGCTGGCCACGGGAGAGCCGGTATACATCAAATACCGCATAGAGTACTGGCCCGCGTACGTGCTCTGGTTCGTGGTGGGAATATGCGTGCTGGGCCTGGTGGGGCTGAGCCTGATAAAGGTTTCCAAGCCCAGGATAAAGAAGCATTATTTCAAGAAGAAGGGAGAGAAGCTCATAGTTCTCGAGGTCAAGGGATCCCTTTCCAGGGACGTCAGGAACACCATGGTCAAGGACACCATATCCCCCCTGGCGAGAGTTGACGAGAACTTCGACGGGCCCAAGCCCGTAATAAGGGCATCGGAATCGGGAACAGAGCTCATATGGAGGATAGGCGATCTCAAGGCCAGGGGAGACGTGCTGTTATCCTACAAGCTCAAGCCCCTCATAGGAGCGGAACTCAAGATGCCCAAGGCGCACCTCACATTCAGGGACGATTCCGACCGCAGGTTCAGGGTGTCCTCCGACCAGATAATAGTTAAGTGATGTTCTTTCGCCACTCCAAACATTTAAATTTGCTGGCTTCCATTATACTAATATCCCGAGGTAGCTCAGAATCCCTTCGGGATTCTCGAAGGAATGAGCAATCTGGAAGAGCGATCGGCTGTTGGAATGGAGGATCGGAGCTATCTCTTCCATTCCGGTCAAAGACGAGCGCATGGTGATATAAGACCTCGGTTTTATGAATGTGCTTGCCAATCGCAGTCGCTCAAAGGAAACCGATAGGCCGGGAGTTCAATCAGCCCTTCCGGAAAGGAAGGATGCCCCAAAAGGCAAGGGCTGGAACAAATCTCCCCCTCGGGATTTTATTTATTTTCATTTCCTACCCAGAACCTTCCTGCATTTCCTGCAGACCTCGTTATTGTGCGGGCATTTGCTGTCCATGAGCTCCAGCTCGTGGGAGAAATTGATCTTTACCGGATAATCAGAGGCGCCCGAGACGACCAGATTGACGCTGACGTCGGAGACCTCGCTGTCCTTCTTTATAACGTCCCTCACGATCTCGTTTATCTTGCTGAGATTCTCGCCGACCAGGAATACGGAGACGTTGTTCTTCCCGGACATTATGAAGCCGTTAACGAAGAAGGTGCAGTTCCTGATCTTCTCCAACACGCTGCTCGCGTTCTTGGCGGTGAAGTCCACCCTGGCGAGGTAAAGGCCGCTGTTTCGCAGGCATACCCCAGCATGGAATTTCATTATGCCCCTGCGGAGAAGGGAGCGTATCCTGGCGTTGACCGATGGCTGAGTTACCCCGAGGTGCCTGGCAATCTCCTTCTGGGTGATCCGTGGATTGCTGACGAACAGGTTTATTATCCTGGCGTCCTTCTCGTCTATGCCCAGTTTTTCCATTATCATACTATATTTTATAGGAAAAATATTTATATATATTTATCGGTTTATCTATAATATTGTGATATAATGGGAACGTATATGGACAACTCCGCCACCACCCGCGTGGATCCCAGGGTCATGGAAGCCATGAAACCCTTCTTTTCGAGGGACTACGGCAATCCCAATTCCCTTCACGACATGGGACTCATGGCGAGGAGGGCCGTGGAGTCTTCAAGGGAGAAGGTGGCCGGAATCCTGAACGCCGACCCCGGGGAGATCATATTCACCGGCTCCGGGACAGAGAGCGTGAACCTCGCGATAAAGGGGGTATACCGCGCGAACCGGAAGAAGGGAAACCACATAATCACCTCGAGGATAGAACACCACGCAGTCCTGGATTCCTGCAGATACCTGGAGGAGAACGAGGGGGCAAAGGTCACGTATCTGGACGTGGACAAACACGGGATGGTCGACCCGAATGATGTCGAGAAGTCGGTCACGAAGGACACAATTTTGATTAGTATAATATACTGTAATAATGAAATCGGAACTATCTCCCCGATAGAAAAAATCGGAAGTATCGCGAAAAAGAAGGGGATCGCTTTCCACACGGACGGCTGCCAGGCGGGGTGCTGGGTTTCTCTTGACACGAAAGAACTTAATGTTGACCTGATGACCCTGAACGGCTCGAAAATCTACGGCCCCAAGGGGACGGGAATCCTGTTCGTAAGATCGGGGATCAAGATCCATCCCATCCTGCACGGGGGCGGGCAGGAGTTCGGACTGAGATCGGGAACGGAGAACGTGCCGGGCATTGTAGGGATAGGAAAGGCCCTTGACATAGCTCAGGGAATGAGAAAGGAGGAGAGCGAGAGGGTCGCGAAGCTCCGGGACAGGCTGATCAGGGGAATCCAGAAAACGATCCCGAAAACCATACTGAACGGCCATCCAAAGACGAGGCTTCCGAACAACGCGAACATATCTTTCCTTGACGTGGAGGGGGAGTCCCTCCTGCTATATCTGAACAAGAAGGGGATCTATGCCTCGACCGGCTCCGCATGCTCCTCCGAATCCCTCGACCCGTCACACGTTATTCTTGCCCTGGGTCAGCCCCACGAAGTCGCCCACGGAAGCATACGCTTTTCCCTGGGAAGAAAAACTTCAGCGAAGGATATAGATTACGTCTTAAAGGTCCTGCCTGAAATAGTCAGGAGGCTCCGGGCTCTTTCGCCCGTCAGGTTCGACGAGAAGAGGCTGAGGAAGTGATCATATGGAAAGGAAAGGAGACGTTGAATCAGGGGACAGGGACTGGTTCTATTCTGAGCAGGTGAAGGAGCACTTCTTCCATCCGAAGAACATCTTCACCTCGGAAGAGGAATCAAAGAACTACAAGGCAGACGGGGAAGGGATAGTGGGTAGCCCGGCGTGCGGGGATGTCATGAAGATGTGGATCAAGGTCGACCCGAAAACCGACCGGATCAAGGAATGCAAGTGGTCTACCTTTGGTTCATTAATATCAGGTGAGAAAATTATGCTACCCGATTATAACTCAGAAATGGTAGATAAAATTACTATTAACTCGATTATTATTAACGATGATGGTAAGTCTGTGATAGTTGAAGAAAATCTGAAAAGAAACTATTCCGGAAAAATTTTAACTTTTCTCCTATCCACTTCAAAATATTACAATTTTTCTGTAACTCCTAATCATCCGTTACCCTGCATTGAAAGAAAAGCTGTTGCAAAAATTGACAGAAGAAAAGGAACACTCTGGTCAGAAGTCGATATAAATAAGATTGAAAAATCTCAAATCATAATTAAATCAGCAAGCCAATTAAAATCCGGTGATTTTCTAATTTTTAAAATTAATAAAAAAATTAAAGATGATAAAGAATTAGATGTATCTACATGTAAATTACTCGGTTATTATGTTTCGGATGGAAGTCTCCCTTCAAAAAACAGAGCTTTGTTTTATTTTGGATTACATGAAATTGAATATCTCAAAGATATTGAAAAAATCGCCAAGAGAAAAAGATGGCAATATAAGATTTTCCAGAGAAACACAGAAAATGTATTATGTTTTCAATTAAATGAACCAAATATTGTGCGGTTATTGAAAAAACATGGTGGCTCGCGCGGGAATAAGAATTTTTCCGTTGAAGTCATGAATTTACCGCCAATAAAACAGATGTATATTGTTGATAGTTATGTCAATGGTGATGGATGGGTTACTAAACAAAAAGATAATTGGGAAGAACAATATTTCATTTCAACTTCACAAGAGAACCTTGCGAATCAATTGCAAATGATGCTCGCGAGAAATAAAATATTCGCTCCTATTCATTGCAGAGAACCTAGAAATTTCATAATAAGAGGTAAAAAATATTCTAATAAAGGGGAAATTAATCTGGTATTTAGAAAAAAACACAGATATTCCAGGATCAAATATCATAAGGCTGAACACGCTTTCTTAATTCCTATTCAAAAGATTATTGTAACTGATTATAAGGGGAAAATTTTTGATATAGGTTTGTCAGAAGAACCTAAAATTTATAAAGTAAAGGGGGTTTCAGTTCATAACTGCGCCTCGGCGATCGCTTCCACTTCCATGCTCTCGGTGATGGTGACCGAGAACGGCGGGATGAAAATCGATGATGCTCTCAGATTAAAACCCGGGGACATAATCAGGCGCCTGGGAGGGCTGCCCGCCCGGAAGATACACTGCTCGGTTCTCGGAGACAAGGCACTGAGGGCGGCAATAAACGATTACTTCAAGAGGAGCGGCCAGAAAAAAAGGATACTCCACGCGGAAGGACGGATGGTCGACCCCGAGGTGAACGTGACCGATACGGACATAGAGCATGCCGTACTTGAGGGGGCAAGGATCCTGGAAGACGTGCAGCAGAGGACCAAGGCGGGGGTGGACAACAGGAAGGTGGTCCCCGAGATAAAAAGGCTGATAGAGTTCTACAGGAAGAAGCACTTCAGAAATTGATTATTTCCTCTTCCCCGGTCTTTCCTTCGCCTTCTCGCCCTCCAGCTCCTTCAGGGCTTCAGAAGCGATCCAGCCCGCGGACCTGGAATCCATCCTCTTTATCTCCCTGGCGACGGATATCGCCTTCTTGTTCAGAGTCTTGTTCCTCTTTCCTATCTGCCTTAGGGCCCAGCTCACCGCCTTCTTCACGTAGTTCCTCTCGTCGTCCGAACGTTTTTTGATCACGGGGAAAAATGCCTCGAATTTCGAGTCCGGGGACCTCTTGTCGTGCACGGCAAGGCTGGCCATCAGGGCGAATCCGGCCCTTCTGACGAATTCTCCCTTCCGCCGGCTCCACTGCTTTGCCTTTGCAAACGCGAAAGGGGTCTTGTCGAAGAGGTTCATGCAGACCTGGTCGCACACGTCCCAGGAATCGAAACCCTTCACCCACTTCTCCATCTGATTTTTAGTTACATTTTCAGGATCATCCACGAGGCTGGCGAGTATCTTCGCCTCGTGAATCCCGGACTTCCACAGATTCCGGGCCAGCTTATGGTCTTTCCCGATTTTCTTGGCCATGGCCCTCAAGACGGGCATGGGAATACCGAACGTGTTTTCCGGACTGATCCCGAACCTCGCCATGCTCTTCGCCCTCTTCGGATCGGAACGGGATTTCAGCTCCCTGATGATCTTTTCGTAAGGCATCCACCGCACCCAACAACTTATTTATTTTAATAGTAATTACATTATGATTATTAAGTGATTCTCATGGCAGTCAAGGTAAACAGGAACAAGTGCATTTCATGCTTCGGGTGCGTGAGTGTATGTCCGGTGATGGCATTGGAGGAGAAGGAGGGTTTTCCCCAATGCGATCCTGAGAAGTGCACGAGCTGCGGGGTATGCGTTAAGTTCTGCCCGGCAGGGGCTCTTTCCCTGAAGAAGGAGGGAAAGAAATGATCGGCAAGGAATACGACGTGATAGTCGTGGGGTGCGGCCCCGGAGGATCCAGCACGGCGAAGGAATGCGCCAAGAGGGGACTCAAGGTTCTCGCCCTGGACCGGAACATGGAGATAGGAACCCCCGTCCGCTGCGGGGAGGGAATGAGCGAGAACTCCGTGAGGACGCTGGGGCTGGACATGCCGGAAAGCGCCAAGGCCCAAAGGATAAAGGGGGCAATAGTCTACGCCCCGGACGGCAGAAGGATTCCCATCGCCTTCGGGGGAACGGAGGGTTACGTGCTGGAAAGGAAGATGTTCGACAAGTGGATGGCCGCCGAGGCCGGAAGGGCCGGGGCGATGACCGTCCCCAGAAGCAATGTATACGACCTCATAACCGAAGACGGATTCGTAAAGGGAGTGAAGGCAAACGTCATGGGGAAGGATATGGAAATAAGGGCGAAGATGGTGGTCGCCGCGGACGGTGTTGAATCGATCATAGCCAGGAAGGCGGGGATAAAGTCGGGCAAGAATCCCATGTTCGTGGATTCGGGCTTCCAGTACGAAATGGTCGGCATAGACATAGAAGACCCCAGCAGCATAATTCTTTATTTCGGAAACGAGATTGCACCCAGGGGATACGTGTGGATATTCCCCAAGGGCAAGGACGTCGCCAACGTGGGGATAGGAATCGGAGGGATGCTCGGCGGGGAGATGACCGCCAAAAAATATCTGGACAAGTGGATAGAGACGCAGCCCGGCGTAAAGAAGGGCTCAATCACAGAGGTTAACGGGGGATGCATACCGGTGGGGAATTTCCTAAAGGACATGGTGGTGAACGGCTGTCTTGGTGTCGGCGACTCCGTGAACCAGGTCAATCCCATACACGGGGGCGGCATGGCGGAATCGATAAAGGCCTCGAGGATAGCTGCAGACGTGATAGAGAAGGCGATAAAGAAGGGGGACGTTTCCTCCGAAGCGCTTCAGGAGTACAACAAGAGATGGTGGAAGGAGAGGGGCAAGACCCTCAGGAACGTGGAGAAGGTCAGGGAGATGTTCGAGAAGATGAAGGACGAGGAGATGAACGATCTGGGGGAGGTGCTCTCGGGGGAGGACCTCGTAGACCTCGCCCACGGGAAGAATTACGCCAGGTTAGCCAAGATTTACGCCAGGTTCAAGGTCAAGGGAATCAGAAGAAAGATCGGGATATGAACAGAGACAGGGCCCTCAGGATAATAGGAATTCTGGAAAAGGAATATCCCCGCCCGGGGATTGCCCTTGAATTCTCTAACCCGCTGGAGATACTCGTTTCTACCATTCTCTCCGCCCAGTGCACCGACAGGAGGGTGAACATCGTAACCAAGGAGCTTTTCAGGAAATACAGGACTGTAAGGGACTATGCCAAAGCTGACAGGGAGAAATTCGGGCAGGAAATCCGTCCGACCGGATTCTACCGGAACAAGGCGAAGAGCATAATCAGCGCCGCGAAGATGATAATCAGGGACTTCGGGGGGGAGGTACCGGACAACATGGAGGACCTCCTGAAACTCCCCGGAGTGGCCAGGAAGACGGCGAACATAGTTCTCGCCCACGGCTTCGGGAAGGTGGAGGGGATCGCCGTTGACACCCACGTCAAAAGGCTTTCCCGGAGGATCGGCCTTTCGAAAAACAAGAATCCCGACAGGATAGAGAGGGACCTGATGGAAATCATACCCAGGGAGCACTGGTACAAGATAAATTACATACTCATAGCCCACGGGAGGAAGGTCTGCAGAGCGAGAAAACCGAAATGCGGAGAATGTGTCATAAGCAATGACTGCCCAAAAATCGGTGTGAATTAAACGCCGCCGAAAAGCGAATAGAAGAACAGCGCTATCTGGGCGAAGAACATCTTCAGAGCGGACATGAATCCCACCCCTTCGAAGCGGATTCTCCCATCCTTAAGCGCGTCCAGGGGGGCGGTTTCTCCCATGGCGATCTCCGCCAGCGTCCCTATGTCGGAATACACGTTCATGGTATGGTCATCCAGCTCCCCCGCTCCCATGTCTTTCAGCTCATTGTTTTCTGTGACGGCGTATACCGGAGAGTCCAGCCCTTCTATGTATATGTTCATTCTCTCGTTGCCTATGAATCCCCCCAGCAGGTCGCCGTACTGCTGAATGGCCATGGAATAGAATTCCCGGATCACGGTTTCGTACTGCTCTATGTCCTCCGCGGATAAGTTATCCAGCGAAGGTATTTCCACCGCGTCGGTTGGGGAGGCAACCGCCAGCAAGGCGCAGAGGAAAACCATCGAAAAAAATATGCTCTTCATGACAACACTTCCTGATTCATATTTGTCGCGATCATATAAAAATCATTTTTATTCAGCCCCCACAAAGAATTAACATGCACAAGATTCACGATCAGTACCAGGTGGAGAGGGATCTCATATACATGATGATTTTCCTGCTGGTCGCAATAACGCTCATACTCTGGTATGGATCAAACATCCCGGAGTTCGGCGGGTTCCGGATCGGTTTCTTCATCATACTCCTGATCGCGGTCTGGCTGGTGGGGATGTACGTTGGGAAGTTCGGCAAGAAGTGGAAGAGGTAACGTATTAAACCAGAAGCACCAAAACAGGATATGGGACATGACCGGAAATTGTATGTCTTTCTGATGCTCGTAGCGGCCGAGACCGTCTTTCTGATCGCGTTCTCCTTCCTGCCCTCGGTCCCCACGGTGAGGACGGGATTCTTCAGGATCGGGGACATAGAGCATTTCATCGCATACCTCATATACGGATTGCTCCTGAGCAGGGCGCTTTCCTATTCCGGAAGGGGGAGACGGATGGTCCTCATTGTTCCCGTGATCGCTGGGGTGGTTCTAGGAGTTTCCTGCGAGGCCATACAATTCTTCGTCCCCTTAAGGACGGCGGACCTGATCGACGTCGCGGTTGATGTCGCGGGGTCGCTGGCGGGCTCAGTGATATCCTTTCCTTTCCTCCCGGAGAGGGATTGATATTAATTTCCGCCCGGGAAAAACTTATTATTGCTAGGGGCAAAAAAATAATCCCAAAGGTGCCAATATGGGAAAGAAGAGGATCGCAGTTCTCGACAGGGAGCTGTGCAGGAACTTGAAGTGCGGCTACCAGTGCCAGAAGGCATGCCCGCTGAACAGGAGCGGGGAAGACTGCATCTACATAGAGGAGGGAAGCGTTTATCCCTCGATAAACGAGAGTCTCTGCATAGGTTGCATGCTGTGCATAAAGAAGTGCGACAAGATGGGCTTCCACGCCCTCTCAGTCGTCAATCTCCCCAAAGAGCTGGATGAAAACCCCGTCCACAGGTACGGGAAGAACGCCTTCGCCCTTTTCAGGCTCCCCCTGCCGAAAAAGAATTCAGTGGTCGGGCTTATAGGCCCGAACGGCGTGGGGAAGACGACCGTCCTTAACATACTTTCCGGGGACATCAAGCCCAACACCGGGAAACCCGGCGGGAAATTCAGCTGGGATGAACTCATCGAAAGATTCAAGGGAACGGAACTTCAGGAATACCTGGAGAACCTGAAGCACAAGGGCATTAGCGTGGGATACAAGCCCCAGCACGTCGACATGATACCGGGGAAGTGGTCAGGCAAGGCGAGAGGGCTTCTCCTGAAGACCGGAAGCGAGGAGAGAGTAGGGGAGCTCGCTGAGAGGCTGGGAGTAACTGACATGCTTGATAAGAAGGTTTCCGACCTCTCGGGGGGCGAGCTTCAGATGCTGGCCGCCATCGCCGTCCTTTCCAGGGAGTGCGATTTTTATTTCTTCGACGAACCGTCCTCCTATCTGGACGTGAAGCAGAGGCTGCTGGTCGCGAGGGAGATTCGGAATCTCTCGGAGAAAGGGGTCGTGATGGTGGTGGAGCATGACCTGGCGGCGCTGGACTACCTTAGCGATGATGTTCATGTACTTTACGGGGAGCCGGGCGTTTTCGGCGTGGTCTCGAAACCCTACGGAGTGAGGATCGGGATAAACAATTATCTGGGGGGATATCTCAAGGAAGAGAACATACGCTTCCGCGAAAAGCAGATACACTTCAGAAAGAGGGCCAGGTCTTCCGGTAAGAATCAGAAATTCCTGGATTTCAGCGGATTTGAAAAGGAATTCAGCAGGTTCGGAATGAAGACAGAGGACGGGGAGATATTCAGAAACGAGATAATAGGCATACTCGGACCTAACAGCACCGGAAAAACTACATTCATAAAGATGATGGTTGGGGAGCTGAAGCCCGACAAAGGGAAGCCGCTGGAGGGGTTCAGGATTTCATACAAGCCGCAGAGGCTGGTCATAAGCAGGGAAGAGTCAGGTATGACGGTCAGGGAGTACATGGAAAAGAATTCCGACAGGAACCTCATGGACAGCGAGTTCAAAAGGCTGGTTTCCTCCCTGGGCATAACCAGGAACCTGGAGAAGAATATGGAGAACCTTTCCGGAGGGGAGCTCCAGGCGGTATTCATAGCCGCCTGCATGGGGAGGGAGCACGACATGATACTCATGGACGAGCCATCCGCCTTCCTGGATGTGGAGCAGAGGCTCACGATTTCCAAGATACTCAGGCATCACGTGGAGGAGAACGAGGTGCCCGCCTTCGTGATAGATCACGATCTCCAGGTGATAGACTCCATATCCGACAGGGTGATGGTCTTCGAGGGAAAACCAGGTTCGGAGGGTCTGGGAAGAAGCCCCTGCCACATAGAGGAAGGAATGAATTCCTTCCTGAAAAACCTGGGGATCACCTTCAGGAGGGACCCTTCCACGGGAAGGGCCAGAGCCAACAAATCCGGCTCCCAGAAGGACAGCGAACAGAAGGAGTCCGGGAAATACTATTATTCAAAATGAGTCATATGGTCTCTTCTGTGAACGCTCCGAGATGGTACATGGTCTTCACCACGTTCATGAACTTCTCCGCTAGCTCCTTGCACCTGAGGAGCATGCTCTGCCTGACTTTGTTGTAAAACAGATACCAGTATATCCACCAGAAGAATATCACCAGCCTGCTTCCGGAGACCTTGTGCCTAAGGACGGGCTCTATCTCCATCCTGAAGGTCCCCTCGTTCTTGGACTTTGACTTGAAGCCCACGCACCTCATGCTGAACCAGAACTGGGTTATGTTGCTCCATCCCTTCTTTGCCAGCCAGTGAACGTAAAGCTGTATGGGGTCCCCTGTCCAGTCCCACATGAACCTGGGCTCGCCGGTGGAGGACGTACCGATCTCGAACACCGGTCTCAGTATGTTCCTCCCCTCCCTGTAGAAAGCGAAGGGGTCCGGTCCCGCATACTCCACCCACCTCGTCCTCCTCGGGGCGAAGCAGTCATCCTGCATCTCTATCTTTGCCATGGGATCACATCTCCCTCAGCTGCTTGAAGAACTCGTTCATCTGTCTCTGAAACCTTATGCAGAGGGACCTGCACTCGTCGGCTATCCTCTCCCTCTTCTCGTGGTAAAACGCCCTGTGCCAGAACATCCTGAGCATCTCATAAAAAAGCGATCGCTGCCATATGGTGTCCTGGGGGTATTCGGTCCTCATGACCGGCTTGAGCTGGATCTTGGCGCTTCCGGACTTCTCGTCACCGGAACCGGAAACATCCACCCTTATGTAAAGGAAGGTGTGCGCGTCTATGTCCTTGTGGACGTACCACCTCACCTTGAACTTCTCCTTCTCCCCCTTCCCCCAGTTGAACCTCTCCTCCTCTATGTCTGCATCAGAGCACTGGAATATGGCCTTCAGC
The DNA here is from genome assembly GCA_964441265.1 of uncultured archaeon. Lineage (GTDB taxonomy): Archaea > Aenigmatarchaeota > Aenigmatarchaeia > QMZP01 > QMZT01 > JAFGDH01. The sequence continues at coordinate 141,474 of CAYYKJ010000002.1, read as the reverse complement.
AGCTCGTAGGACTTGTAATAGAGCTTGATTACGTTGGGGCCCACGTACTTCATGAGCGGCCTCTCGGGCTTGTCCTGATAGCAGTCCTCCTGCAGAACCATCTTCGTCCTGGCGAACGTGGGCATTATCAATCACTATTTATATTTTCTGTGCAAACTATAAATTAATATGGTACTGGAATGGGCGGTCATGAAAATAGCCGGGGTGGTGCTGTTGCTGATAGGCATCTTTCTTTCGGTCTTCTTCCCGGGCATAGGCGCACACCAGAACCCTCAGCAGGGGCCCAACTTCAGCGTGAACGGGATAATAATGGGAGTGATCCTCATAGTGGTTGGGGTATACCTCCTGATGATATAACATTGACACGATGTTTCTGGAGACAATGAATAGTTTTTAATTATCTCCGACCAATATTAAAACGGTATAAATGGGATTGATGGAAAGTCTTGGCCTGAAAGGGGAGAAAAGGGAGATTGAAGTCCCCCCTCCCGGACGCCTGCTGGTGGACGATATTCTCGATGAAGCCAGAAAAAAGAAGGGCCTGCTGGGGGAGGTGGTCGTCTCCCCCGCTTTGATAGACCAGAGGACGACCATAAACCCGGTCACACTTGAGGGACAGTCCGAGATAATATACAACGTCTGGCTCTACAGGTCGGCCAAATGGCACTGGAACGTTTACAAAGCAGACGAGTTCATAGCGGTCACGCCCGCGGCACCGCCTGCCCTGGTCCCCCTGATGACACAGAAGGAGAGACTGGAAGGCAAGATAAAATCGGGGATGGCCAGCGCGGCCCAGGCAGTCGCGGATTACGAGCTTCTCAAGCACGATCTGAGGAAGTACAGGGACATACTGGATTTCTTCAAGAAGGCGGAGCAGGACAAAGACGAGCACGTCCTTCGTTCCCTTTTCGTGGACAGGGTGGACGCGTACACCGGGGAGGGTTACTCCATGGTGACCATGGCCAAGAGGTGGCCAACCATAATCTCCGATTTCATACGGATGCCCGATGACGTGGACAGCCCGGAGGATATCATGAAAAGGGTTAAGGTCTCCAAAGCCGAAGCTGTGGTTCTTCGGACCAAGAACGAGCTTTTCAAGGAGTGGAAAAAGCTCTTCTTCCCGGACGTGAAGGAGAGGTACGCCCGCATAAAGAACCTGCTCCAGTCCAGGGAGAGGTCTATAGACCAGTACAGGGAATGGCTTAAGCCGATCGTCTCGGTATACAAGCAGATAAGGGAAAGCGAGGAGATATCCAAGCCCTCCGCGGAGCTCGAGAATCCCCTTGTCTTCGCCCACACCCCCCAGGGCTATACGTACGCGAAGCTATGGATGTACAAGCCCATCATGCCGGAGGAGATGGGAAAGGCGATAATTCTCCAGGGTCAGGGATACGACCTCGATCCTTACGACGACTGGGTCAGGGGGAAATGCAAGATACTGGAGAAGAAATACAGGATAAGGATGTACGAGGATAAAAACGAGAAGAAGGTCAGGGAAAAGAAGGAGGGCAAGAACCCTTATTACATAATGGTCAGGGACCTGATGAAGGAGCTTGAAAACGCCGGGGCGAGGAAGAAGAAGGGAGAAATCCTCTCTGCCCATCCCGGACCTGAGATGGATCCCAGGTTCGCTTATTATGCTTTCGTGGACCTTGATTACGAGGTCCAGTACAAGAAGGGTTCCAGCGGGCCCATGGTCATGGAGGACCAGTATTTCCACATATACCCATTCATACTATCCAAGAACGCCATGCTCCTCTTCCATCTGGAAATGGCCGCGAAAGCGAAGGCATTCGACAGGGAGGTGGAGGAGCTCATCGGTGTCACCAAGGTGGAAAAGAGAATGCTGGAGAGCATCGAGAAGGAATTCGAGAAGGAGGACAAGGCCATGGGCAGGCTGGAGTCCCTGTTCAAATTCAAGGAGAAGACAGGCAGGGCCGGGAGATCGGCGGGGGGAGGGGTAAAGGAACTCTTCACGCCCCTCAAGAACTATTTTCTGAGACCCGGTCCATACGAGCATACTGTCAGAGAGAGAATAAACAAGACCTTCGGGGATTATTTCGGACCGCAGGTTGCGGAACTAAACGAACTGATAAAACAGACTTGCTTCAGACTTAGCGGGCAGGGACCTTAAATGTCGCTGGAAGTTGGAGTCACCACGGGATTGTATTATGTGGCAAGAGCCGAGGAGCTAGCCACCATAGTGAAGAAGATAGGATACGGACTCACCCGGGGGGCGAACATCATAGAGATATCGGGGGACGTTCCCCACGAGATCGATTACACGGACGGGAAAGAGGTCCGGTACCTGTCGGAAAAACAGGGAATAAAGCTGCTTCTTCATGGCTCCCTGACAGTCCCGGTGACAATACCCGAGCGTTCAGACTGGAGGGACGCGCACGACCACATGCAAAAGTCCATCCGGTCCGCGATAAACTCCGGGTGCAAGTACACGCTCTTCCACTCCTGCCTCCACTTCTGGGTGGAGATGCTCACCTATGTTGGTACGAAACTGGAGATAACCATGTGCGACCACCTGGGAAGGTTCATATCCGAAATCCTCTACGAGGAGCCCAAGCTAAGGGAATGGTTCATAAAACATATGTGGGAGCTGGGGGAGGGAAGATACCCAACCCAGATGATGACCGAGGAGGAGAGGGTGAACGCTGCCCAGACCGCCCATTCGGAGATGAGGGTGAAGGAGCAGAGGGAAATACAAAAGATAAACCAGAAAGCGGCAGAGAAAGAGCAGGAACTGAATCTCAAGCTGCAGGCGGGGGAGATAGGAATAGAGGAGGCCAAGAATGGAAAAAAGAAGCTGGAAGAGATGCTCCACACGGAAACCGAGAAGATCACCAAGAAGGTGGGGGTCGAGGAATCGAAACTGACCAAGAGATACATGGAAAACATAGTGAGGAAGATGATGAGCAACAAGGACCCCAAGGAGAGAGAATGGAACATAACGACATACGGGAGGCTGAGCGACGGCTACAAGATAATGTCCCATTACCTTTTCTACAGGAAGGATCCAGTTTGGAAGGCCATGGTAGAGATGTACAAGGACAAGATCGTGGGAGAATACAGGCTGGACTACGGCGATCCCAAGTGGCTGGATAAGGCCTGGGACAAGGCAGAGAAGAGCAACGACAGGATATTCAAGGAATTCTATTATTCAGTGGTGGCTGCCAAGTTTCTGGAGGGTCACACCAGGAAGATACTGGAGTGGCTGGAAGGGGATTGCATAAAGAAGGAACTGAAGGACAGACCGGAACTGATCAAGCACGCGAAAAACATGAAGATCACCTACGAGATTCCGGATGCCAGGGATCCGAAGTACGCGGGACTCTACATGATATTCCACCCGAAACAACTTTACGCCACGATAAAGACCATAAGGAAAACTCTGAAAACCGACAGGATTTTCATAACCGTGGACTTCGAACACCTGGCGACACAGGGATTTGATCCTACCGAGGAGTTCGGAAAGCTGGCCAAGAATGCCCCGGACTTCGGGAAGTACGTTTTATCTGTCCACTCCAATTCTCCAAATCCCCTCCATTCCCATTATCCGATAGAACTTGGGGACATAAAGCTCTACAAGTGCCTGTATTACCTCCGAAAGACCGGGATGGGTAAGGAGCGCGAGGTCTATCTCATTTTCGAAAGGGGCGGGGGTGAGGATCCCTTCAAGCAGGCAGTGGACGCCCTGAAGATAATGGCAAAATTCCTGGAAAGGGACACGGCACCGGACGACCTGCCCATGGATTTCTACGGCCTGAAGATGACCGCGGGGGACGTGGAGAGGCAGCGGCAGATAATGATGGACCACCGCTTCGAGCCCCTCAAGGATCTTCTGGAGGTCCCGGAAGAGGAATGGGGCTTCCTCTCTTCGACCGCAACGAAGAAGGGAAAGCAGAAAGAATTCAGAAAAGGAGAAATGAGATAATAAACTAACATTTTCTAAAATCGGACTGATTGCCGCCCGCTTAGGAAGACCATACGTAACTGAAGAATGGTTCAGCCATGTTCTTCACCGCATGGGAGGACTGTGCCCAGAAGGCGACGTCCTGCGTCTGGTGGACAGTCTTGTCATCGGTGAGCGAGAACACCATGTGCTTGTCGTCGATGGAATACATTCTGTTCAGCGGCTCCTTTATGTTCTTTATATCCGCTATCTCTGAAAATGCCTTGACGGGGGCAGTTTCGCTGACCGGTGCCAGTATCTTAAGCTTCACTCCTCTCTTCACTAACCTTTTGAGAGAATTGTAGTGGTTCGAATAAAGCTCGTTGAGTCCGTCATCAGTGGTAAGTATCTTTATCTCGTTCTTTGCCTTCTTGAAAAGGGAATTCAGGTGCTGGTTTATGGCGTGCCTTCCCTTCAGTGTCCCTGTCATCTCGAAGGGCTGCACCATGTTCAGCCCTTCCTTGTATATCTTCTCCAGCTCGTCCGTGACCTTGGAATTTTTCAGAGAATCTATCCTCTCGACCATCTCTTCATGTTTTTTCTTCAGGTTGTCCTTTGTCCTTTCCAGAGCGTCCTTGGGGGCAAGTGCAACGTATCTTATCGGCTTGGACGGCTGCACTACGACGAATCCCTTGTCGGCCAGGCTCTCGAGTATATCGTATGAACGAGACCTCGGAACGCCTGCTATCTGAGAAAGCTCACCCGCCGTAGCAACACCCCTTGCCAAAAGTGCTACAAAAATCTTCCTTTCGTAAAGATTCAGCCCTATGCTCTTCAACGCATCCAGCGCTTTTGTGGTCGCAACCATTTTTTCCCTCTGATTGTTGTTTATCTTTACATTCCTCTATTTATAAAATTTCCATCTTTTTTGACTGCTCGATTATGATTTTATGGGGACAAAACATATAAACGTTTTGCTACCTGATAGTGATTATGTTTTCTTAACCTTTTAAAGGTTTCCTGTTCCCGCGTGTAACAAAATGTTCCCAATTGTTCCATGTTCACCCCGACCTTGAGCGTTTTCCTTTCTGCATCCCATAGAGGCGCTCCAGCCTTTTGAGGTCATCAGCCTCCTCCGGGCCCTTGTCGAGCGAGCGGAGGCGGACAAGCCTGGGGAACCTCAGCGCGTATCCGGAAGAATAATTGGGAGATTTCTGTATCTCCTCATAGGCGACCTCTGCCACCACCTTTGGCTCTAACTCAACCCTGTTCCCCTCTTTGCTCTTTATGAGAGGCTTCAACATCTCCGTCAGATCACCGAAGGTTATGTCATCCTTCTCCGAGGCCTTCTCCTTTATTCCGGTCCCCATCATACCGCATTCGAGGAACCCGTCCCCGTGCCTGCAGGAGAGTACGAATGAGCCGAACCACTCGGCCCTCTTTCCGGTTCCCCATATTGCACCGGTGATCGCCAGATCGAGCGTCTCCATTATCGGTTTTACCTTCAGCCACCCCCCGGCGACCCGCCTGCCGGGCTGGTAGATTGCCTCCAGATTCTTCACTATCAGCCCCTCTTGGCTCGCCTCGAGCGCCCTCCTGTAAAATTTCTCGGCCCTCTCCAAATCGCGGGTCTCTATGTGCTCGGCGAACTGGAATTTACCCTTCATAGGCTTTATGATATCGTTAAGCCGGGCCCACCTTTCGGAGAGCTTCCTCTTGAACAGTTCCTTCCCTTCCAGGTACACGATGTCGAATAGGTTGACCTGTATCGGAATCTCCTGTACCATCTTCTCGATGTCATACTTCCTGCGTATCCTCTGGGAGAGGGACTGGAAGGGGGCGGGCCTCCCCGTCTTACTGTCAAATCCCAGCATTTCCCCCTCTAGAACACATTCCCCGGCCTTTACCGACTTCCTGACGAAATCCTGGAGTTCCGGAAACTGCCTGGTGACGTTCTCTAGCCTTCGCGTGTAGAACCAGAGTTTTTCTCCTTTCTTATGAATAACTATCCTGGCCCCGTCATACTTGAACTCAAGGGCGGGCTTCTCGAATTTTTCCAGTGCGTCCTTGAGACCGCCGGATTTTTCAGCAAGGAGCACATGATAGGGCTTCCCCACCTGAATCCTTACCTCACGAAGGGCGCTGACACCGCCCCTTTTAGCTATTCGTGCGATTTCCCCGTAATCCGGGTTGAGAAACCATGCCCATTCCACGGCAGAAACCGATTCTTTTTTCTTTTCCTGCGTTTCCGTATCCAGGAACGCCCCCGCTATCGAATCCCTCAGCACACCCTCGGCGACGCCCACCCTGAGCTCGTTTATCGCCGTCCTCACTATGTATCTCGATTCCTCGGGGGACGCGCTGGTTATCAGTTCCTTCACCATGCTCTTCTTGACCTCCTGGGACCCCTTGCCCTCGACGGACGCGATTTTCCGGAAGCTCTCAAAGACGCGACCGACGGTAAGCGGCCTGCTGGCTAGGGTCTGCTGTCTCCTCTTTTTCATGAAGTGCTCGCAGGTGAGACCCAGGTCTCCCGTCCTGTTGAAATGAGCGACTATTTCCCTGCCGGGGAATCCCGTGGATATTGAGATCATCTTGATCGCCGTTTTGCCCGCGATTCCCACCTCCTCTTCCGAGTAGGAGGGGAATACCTTTCCCCTCAGAAGAAGGGTTATCATTGGGAGTTCATTATTTTTCGAATCCCTGAGAGCACCGGATATTATCTCCACCTTCTTGAGTCTGGAAGAGGTGTTTTCGAGTGACTCGTAAAAGCCGGCGAGTTTACTGTAAAGCATGTTTAATAATTGAGATCCGCTTTTTTATTGTTGGCGAACATCCAACGCTAATTAATGAGGACGCCAAATCTATTATATGACCTTGCCCAAAGGAGGTCGGAAGGGCCAGTTTTACTCCATAATAGCGATACTGATAATCATACCCATAACCGTTTTTGTTGTGCAATACGTCCTCTCACAGACCACGGGAACAGAGGTATACGAAAGGGTGGTCTCGGACCAGGTGCATCAGACGGAAAGAAACATAGAAAAGGACCTGGAGCGGGCGATACTGACCTCGGGGAAGAGGGCAGTGATAGGTCTCGGAGACAGGATAATAATGAACGGATCCGCTTACAGCGATGCATCGGGTATTATAGTAGAGATGATGGAAAACGGGACCCTATACGGCAACGAGAGCATCATCATGACCAACAACACCATCTCAAACTGGACCTCCAAGATACTGTCCGTGCCGGTGAATTTCATAGTGGACATGGAGCACTCAGATATCACCATAGAGAATTCCGGCGGCTTTCACCTGAAGGCTGGACTGAAATTCAACATATCCGTTGAAGACGCCAACGGAATCGCAAGGGTAGAAAAGGTGAACAGGCTGCATTCGGCAGAAATCCCCCTGGAAGGGATGGAGGATCCGCTTTTCCCTCTGAACACCAACGGTCTACTCACCAGGACCATACACCAGTCACCCTTCAGCTACAGGGCCAAGAGGATTCTGGAGGGGGGTGCCTTCCATTCCGGGTCCTGCTCCGGGGAGGTGACCTTTGACAAGGAGGAATGCTCCCCCAAGATACTGGTGGCGGAGAACGCCTCCGGTGTGAATTTCGGATGCTACAAAGGGATCATCATCGAGGAAAGCTCGGATCTCTCTTCGTTCATAGACTGCTACATCACGGGGAATTCGAGCTCCATCGAAACAATAAACTCGACCATAGAATCCGAGGGTTACGGGGAAATATACCTGGACAACGTGACCGGATCCGTTTGGCATCTGCCGCTGAAAAAGGAACTGGAAGAGGGTTACTACGTAAAGGGTTCGGGACCGGACTACCTGAAGAGGCTGGAGGGAAAACTGTCTACTTCCCCGGATTCTATCGAGACCTTCATAAACGCTAGGGACCTCGAGACATACAACATACCCATAAAGGAAAACCAGATATCTTTGTGCTATTTATATTTCTCGGACCAAGATTATATTGGATACGGTGTCAGGGGTCTGCCCAGCTGGTTCAGAATAAACCAGGTCATTGCGGATGAATACAGACTGGCGGATCTGTTCGAGGGGTGAAATGGCGAGGAAAAAGAAGGGTTCGAAAAAAACGAAAAAAAAGAAAACAAGGAAGAGAAAAAAGATTAGCGGGGTCAGCGGGAAATCCCCCCAAATCTCAAAGATTCTCAGCCTGGTGAAGGAGATAGAAAACCAGATAGATAAGGGTGAGACGGAAGAGGCCAGGGAATCCTACGAAAATCTTCTGAAAAACTACAAAAAAATGAAGTCGGGGATGAGCCTGGACGATTACGTTTCATTGTACAAGACGGTGACCGGCCTCAAGAACAAGATGTCGGAGGCCAGGAAAACAGGAGAGTCCAAAAGGAAAAAAATAAAGAAGGTAAAAAACATTCTCAGTGTTCCCAAGAAACTGAAAAGACTGAAACCTTCCATGACTGCGTCCAAAAAGGACAAATATCAGGTGGAAACGGAGATAGACAGGCTCTATGAAATGGTTAGGGACAGGGGAATGATCAAGGTTAGATTCGCATCAAAAAAGCTCAACGTTAAGAGGGAAAGGATAGAGGAATGGGGAAGGATACTCGAAGATCATGACCTCATAATACTCCACTACCCGCCCTTCGGAGACCCATTTCTGATGCTCAAAAAATTCAAGCACAGGCCGAAGATCAAAGAAGGGAAGAAAAAAAAGAAAAGCAGGAAACCGATAGTGATAAACCTCATAATAATAATTGCTTTCGCTGTGTTCATACTTTATTACACGGGAAGAATCCCCCAGAACATAACCGACCTCCTGAATCTGGATTTCCTGGCTTCCATGGATATCGGCCATATACAGGGGATGGTATCGGGCAATGAAATTTATTTAGCTGGATTCGCAATACTTTTAATAGCTGCCATAATAGCGGTTAAAGTTATCAGGAGCAGGAAAACGGGTAAGAATATCAGCAAGAAACCGAAGAGATCGGGTGTCTCCAAAAAGAAAGAGGCTAAAAAGAAGAAAACCGGGAAAAAACCCCGGAAAACAAAAAGTAAAAAACATTCCAAAAAGAAGACCAAAAAGAGGAAAACAAAGAGCAGGAAAAAGTCTTCGAAGAGGAGTTCCAAAAAAAGGGGTAAGAAATGAAGAGAAAAGAGGAAAAAATATCACAGAATTACCGGATAGAGTCGGAAGGGGTTTCTGCGAGGGTAGACATCTCGCAAAAAAAGGATGAATACGTTCCCATATACACCATAAAATACCCGAAAATAGAGCAGGCCACCAGGGCCGTTCTGGATGCCATAAGGGAAGAGATAGTGACCCAGATAACCTTCAAGACAGAGGAGATCATCAACCCGGAAGAAATGAAAGACATGAAACAGAAATTCAGCAGTAAGGCAGGGGAAATGATATCCAAAGAACTCCCCCACCTCTCGAAGGAAGACAACAGGATTCTCGTGGGCATACTTCTCCAGGAATCCCTGGGTCTCGGGTCCATGGAATTCATGCTGAAGGATCCGAATCTCGAGGAGATAGTGATAAACTCCTCCAAAGAACCCATATGGGTATACCACAGGAGATTCGGGTGGCTCAAGACCAACATCATTCTGGGAGACGAGGCGCTCATATACAACTACGCATCGAGGGTGGGGAGGAGGGTCGGTACCCAGATAACCAACCTCAATCCGTTAATGGACGCCTACCTGACGACCGGTGACCGGGCGAATGCGACTCTGTTCCCCATATCTTCCCATGGGAATACCCTAACCATAAGAAAGTTCGCCAGGGTTCCGTGGACCATAACGGACTTCATCAAAATGAACACCATATCTGCGGACGTCGCGGCCTTCCTCTGGCTGGCAATCCAGTACGAAATGAACATAGTGTGCACAGGGGGAACGGCCTCCGGGAAGACATCTTTCCTCAACGTGCTGAGCATGTTCATACCCCCTACCCAGAGAGTGATAAGTATAGAAGATACCCGAGAAATCCAGCTCCCCCACTTCCTCCACTGGGTTCCCATGACCACCAGGCCGCCAAACATAGAAGGAAAGGGAGAGGTGAAGATGCTTGACCTCATGATAAACGCCCTTCGTATGAGACCTGACAGGGTCATAGTCGGAGAGATAAGAAGGAGCAAGGAGGCCGAGGTTCTCTTCGAGGCGATAAACACGGGACACTCGGTCTACTCCACAATGCACGCCAATACCGCAGAAGAGACCTTCAAAAGGCTGATCAACCCACCGATAAACACTCCGACCTCCCTGCTGACGTCCTTGCAGCTGATTGCGGTTATGCACAGAGACAGGAGAAAAGGTATAAGGAGGTTGCTGGAGATAACCGAACTTATCCCGGGAGGCAGACTGGAGGAAATGAGGATAGAGCTCAACACCATACACAAATGGGTACCGACCAGCGACAAGATAATCGAATGGAGCAAGTCCCAGAGGGTGCTCAAAGACATAAAGCTCTTCTCCGGTATGAGCGACAGCGAAATCATGGAAAACCTGGCGGGGAAGAAGAAGATACTTCTCTGGATGGTCAAGAACAATATAAAAGAAATAGACAAAGTCGGAAGGATAATATCGGACTATTATAAGAATCCGGAAAGTGTTCTCAAGAAGGTAAAGAAATAGCTATCTGTGCGATTTCTCAAACTTAGGGACGAAAACCCTATACTTGTCCTTGTCCTTGAGTTCGTCCATTATTCTTCTTATTATCATGTTTTCCGGTTCCGGGAGCATCGCGACCCTTTTCTTGAGATCCTCAAAGGACTCGAAATCCTTCTCCTTCTTCTCGGAAAGTATCGCCCAAAGGTGCTTCCTGCCTATCCCCGGAAGCAGCTCCAGCTGATGGAGCCTCGTGGTGATGGGGCCGGCCTTGTTGAAGAACTCCAGGAACCTTTCAGGATTAGACCCGACCAGATTCTTTACTATGTCCTCCACTTCCTCTTTCGCGCCTCCGGTAAGGTCCTTGAAATCTATTCTTCTTTTTATGAACTTTATTTCCTCTCTCTTCCCCTCCCCTATGTAGACCCTCTGACCAACCTTCATGTGGGTATTTTCCCTGACTATGACCTCGAGCAGTGAAAAGAACTTTTCCCCCAGGACCTGTGCCACGGGCTGAGAAATTTTCATTCCGTAATATCCGTGCGGAAGAAAATCCAGCACTATTGCCCAGTCGTCTTTTTTGAGATCCTTCATAGCCTGCCTCCGTTATATGAATTAAATAAAATCCGGGTTTATAAAACCACTATTTCTTGCTATTGATTATCTTCACTATCCCCTTCTTCTCGTCTTCAGAAAGCACTATCCTGTCGTGAGCGAATACGACCCTCAGCTCGTCCAGGTTCTCCGGAAGGAAGTTCAGCAAGGCATTTATGTGCCTGTCTTTCAGCTTCTCTATTTTTCCCAGCTCTTCCCTCATCTCGTCCGCCTTCTTCTTGGAAAGCTTGCAGAACTTCCTGAGGTGGTCAAGGGCGTTCTTCTGCTCGTAACCGAGCTCCGTGTCCTTCTCCTTGGAACCCAGGGTCTTTTTCACGTCGATCCAGCTTATTTCCTTCTTGTCCATGATTTCCATAAAATCACCCAAATTTATCTTTTCAGCACCAGATGTTCCGGCCTGGATATCAGAGTCTTAATCCTTTTTCCGTCCATGAACCTTAGCAGATATGCGTCCCCTCTCTTCCCGATTACCTCGCAGGTTCTTCCCTTGAACATGGGATGCGGAATCCCCTTCTGGGAAGAGGGATCTATCTTAACGAATACCTTGTCCTTCTTCTTGAATTTCTGGAGATAGGGAGTAACCTTTAGCTTGGCACGAACATCTCTCTTCAGCTTGTTCCTGGTCCTCCTTCTCAGTCCCTTGCTTCTCGTCACCATTTCATTTCACCATCACTTCAATAACATCGAGGCTTTCGGTTTCAGCTTTGTTCCCGAGAACTGAGGAAACGGATGGCATTGTCCGCCCGCCGTCGCCGCTCACGAACTCCTTCACGTAGACGCCTGCCTCGGTATGTATCACTATTTTATACTTACGCTTATTAATCTTTGTCCATTTTATGCTTTTAACCTTTTTATCTCTTGTCCTGTTCGCCCTCCTGTGAAGGACCCTTCGGGGGGTCTTCTGGTGGATCGTGCCTGCCGCCTTCTTTATGTTTTCCATGTTCTCCACCGGCTCCTCAAAAGTGACCACCACCCTGTATACCTTGTCGGGCTGAATGGATTTCACCCTCACCACCTCTTTCCTGTCCGAGAATCTCAGGTCAGTGACCCTCACCTTCCCCGTCCTGTTTATCTCACGCCTCATCCTCTTCAGGTCCGGCATCCTTTTCACCGGGTCATCGATCTCCAGAACGAAAGGCCTCCAGCCCATGCAGCGGGCGTCTATGTCTTCCCTCCCGCAGGCGTGGAGGGCGTGTCCGCTTCCCTTCGTTTTCTTCATGAAGGGTCTGGCGATTATGTCCTCGACGGTGGTCCTGTATTTCTCCCACTTGGTCTGGGGTATCCCCCTGACCAGCTTCTTGTATTTCCCGTAAACGTAAAGGGGATTTGAGCGGATCTCCACCCCTTTCTTCTGCAGGTTCAGGAGCACGTTCACGTCAGGTCTTTTCTCCTCCGCCTCCTTACCGGTCATGGACTCTATCATCTTCCCCAGCTCCCTGTTGACCTCCCTCCTGAGGGATTCGCAGTGTTCTATGCCCACCCTCTCCCAGAGGGATTCCTCCCTGATCACGAGGGAGTCGCTCATCTTGGAACCGACCAGGAAGGTCTCGAAGTCCATTCCCTTCATCTTCTTCACCACAATCTTGGCGTATTTTTCCAGTTCCCGGAAAAGGCCCCGGCAAACAGAACATTTTCCCGGTTTGGGCGGCTTCAGCTTCCTTTTCCTGAACCCAATCCCGTGGAAATTCCTCTTGTCCGCCCTAAAGGGTCTGGAATCGTATTCCATTGCCAGGAAGTGGCGTATTATGTACCCCCTTTCCCGGTTGGAGTAGCCGCTGAGAATTTCTGAAAACTGCCTTCCCAGACAATGGTCGCAGACGTACGAATTTCTCAGTATCTTTCTGGAGGTCTCCAGCACTTTCATGAAACCACAATAAGAATTATGCAATATCTGCTTTTAAAGCAAAAACCCTCTCCGCGTTCTTCCCTGCCCTCTCCAGGACATGGGAGGTTTCCGTGTTCCTCAGATCGGCCATCTTCTCGGCGGAGAGCTTGATGTTCCAGGGATAGTTCCTCTTGTCCTGCTCCTTGTTCGGCGAAAGGAAAGGGGAATCCGTTTCCAGCAGGAACTGGTCATCAGGAACCATCTTGGCTATCTTCCTTATGTTTTTGGAGAAAATGACCATTGTGGATATGGATATGAAGAAGTCATTGTTCCCGATTATCTCCTCAGCCAGACTCTTCTTTCCCGAGAAGCAGTGGAAGACGCACTTCAGACCGGAATCCCTGAGCATCTCATAGCACTCCCTTTCAGCATCCCATGAATGTATCACCAGGGGCTTCTTAAGCTCCTTCGCGAGCTCTATGAATCGGGAGAAGTTCTCTGCCTGTTTTTTTCTTTTTACCGGGTCCTTTTCCCAGTGGTAGTCCATACCGCATTCGCCGATACCCGAAATCCTGTCTTTGTTCTCTCTTATCAGCCTGATCACACCCTCAGGATTGGTTCCCTCAACGGGATGATAGCCAATGGTGGGGAAAAGGAATCCGGGATTCCTGAGGCAGGTTTCCAGCACCTTGACTCCCTCGTCATAGCGGGCGGAGCTTACCACCACCCCGGCCAGCTCCTCCCTGCACTTTTTGACCACTTCTTCCCTGTCCCTGTCGAAATCGGGAAAGCAGAGATGGGCATGGACGTCTATCATAACCTAATTTGACCTCTTCTTATAAAAATTGATGGAGCTCATTCCCCGACAAAGAAATAGTCCAGGGCCTCATCTATGTCCTGGACCTCCCTGACCTTTATCCCGGTCTCCTCCTCCACGCTGATCTTGCTCGGAATCCTCTCCGTGGTGCATATCTGGGAGGGCCCTATTTGTTCACAGTATTTCTCGGTCTTGTAGGTGACCTGCTCCGAGTGGAGGAGGGGAACAAGGAACAGCTTGGCACCGGCCTCCCTCGCGGCCATGGCCTTCTGGAGAATCTGGCCCACGGGCCCTATGGAGCCGTCGTGGTTGATCGCTCCGGTTATCATGACCGAACTGTTCATCTCCCTGTCTTCCAGGGCGGCCACCGTGGCTATGGTGAGGGCGGTCCCCGCGGATGGCCCCTCCACGGAGGTGGCGTTGCTCTCAATCGTGTAGATTATGTCGTATTCCGACAGGCCCAGGCCGGTCACGTCCGCCGCCACGGACCTGGAGGTTCTTATGCTGTTCTGCGTGTCGGTCCAGAAAAGTATGTTGTCTATGTTCGCCAGAACCTTTCCTGATCCCGGAACCACCTGCACGGTAAGCACCGTCGTCAGGCCGTTACCCTCCTCATCCACGGCGGGGATCAAGATTGTGGACGAGGATGAGTTGGTTGTGGAATCCAGCGGTTGGTAGGCTATTCTTTGTATGGGTCTGGTTTCGTTGTAAACGGTTATGGTGGTCCTGTTGAACTGTGTTCCAAAGAGAAATCCCAGTATGAAAAAGAGTATTATCAGCACCACCAGGCCTTCAACCTTTCTCATCGGAAATCACCGCAAAATCGCTCACATTCCCGTCCTTCACGAACTCGACCGATTCCTTTATTTTATTCTCCCTCAGCATTTTTAAAATCCTGCTGATCTGCTCTTCCATCAGGCTTAAGTAAAGGGTTCTCCGGCCTGAAAGGAAACTTATACTCCTTTTTCCGCCCTCCCTGACCTCGATCAGCCCCCTGCCGAGCGTACACCCCGTGCTCATCTGTATGCCGTCTATCATGCAGGAGACCGGGGGCGAGGTTTCCATTTCAGCGACGCACCTGATCTTTGAACCTTTGCCGAAGCTTTTACGGGCGAAATCCCCCATGCGGTATCCAAGTACGACGAAGGGCCCGGTGTGGGTGTGAAACCTTTCGAGGTATTCCTCGTCAGATCGGTCCATGAGAATAATTATAACCAGCCGGTTAAAAATAGTGGCAGGGGCACGCCCTCGGTCGTCACCGGTATCACAGCAGACTTGACCGAACTTCCTCCTCCACTCCGCTACCCCCCAAGCGTCACTAAAATGACTTAAGGCTGCTGCCTTCCGGCCCTGACCTGGTTCACCAATCCAGCGACCCTGGAGGACAGAGCTTCGACGTCAGAAGAACGGGGCCTCCCGATCTTCCGGTGTCTTCCTCGGGCTTCAAACCCATCGTAATGGCGGTTTATGGTAACAGGAGACGCCAAACCTCCCATTCTAGCCCCTGCCGAGTATCTCTTCGATTAACAGTTATTTAAAATTATCTGGACGTCGCGGGTTGAATTTTATTTATGATGCAGGACAATATTTAATCATGTTTTCATTTTACAAGAGGGTATCACTGCTGTTCTTCGAGGGCATGGTGAACAAATACATAGAGAATTTCAGGCCCCTGGAAGATCACATGAAGAAATCAAGGATGCGCATACTCCTCAAGACCTGGGTGAGCATGATCTTCATGACCTCGGTGATCGCCCTCATCGCCTCCTTCGTGGGAATATACGTGTTCCTCACTTACTTCTTCGAGGTCCATTTCATGATATACGTATTCTCCATCATATTTTTCCCCATAATGATCGCCTCCATAGTCACAATAATTTTTTATGTCTATCCCTCCCAGAAGGAAAGGGGCATAGAGAGCTCAATAGAAAACAACCTCCCCTTCGCCATAACACACATGGCGGCAGTCGCCTCTTCCGGAATACCTCCGGAATTCATGTTCGAGCTGCTAACGGGTTTCAGGGAATACGGGGAGATATCCAACGAATCCAAGATGATAATGAGGAACATCAAGACCTTCGGAATGAGCTCTGTGGATGCCATAAAAAACGTGGGCGAAAGAACGCCTTCCAGAAACTTCAGGGAGATACTTTTCGGGATAGTCACCACCATAGAGAGCGGGGGGAATCTCATAGACTACCTCAAAGAGATGTCCGAAAAGGCGTTGTTTGACTACAGGATAAAGAGGGAAAAGTACCTGAAAACCCTTTCCACATACGCGGACATATACACCGCCCTGCTGGTCGCCGCTCCCCTCATGATGATCGCCCTGCTGGCTACCATGCTTATAATAGGGGGGCAGATAATGGGGCTTGAGATACCCCACGTCATCGCGATAATGACATTCATAGTGCTTCCGATATTCAACGTCGTATATCTGGCCTTCCTTCAGATGACGTATCCGGGGATATAATGAAAGATGAACTGAAAAAACACCAGAACGTGATTATCGAGGTGGTTTTCGTAGCCATGGGAGCATCCATACTCATCGCGAACCTGTTTTTTCTCTCGAAAGTCATACCCATATTCGCTCCCCTGATCAACATATCGGGCGCCCTGATTGCCATAGTCCCCCCCTTCATGATATATTATTCGAAATACAAGATCGGAAAGGAAATAGAGTCACAGTTCATACTTTTCGTTACAGACCTGACAGAATCCATAGACAGCGGAATGACTCTTCCCATTGCACTCAAGCATTCAGCCGGAAGGGACTACAGAGCATTAACCCCTTACATAAAAGACATATCTAACAAGGTGGACTGGGGAATACCCTTTGAGAAGTCGCTGGTGCTCTTCGCGGAAAAGGTCAAGTCGGTTCCCATAAAAAGGAGCGTGTCCACGATAATAGAAACATACAAGGTGGGGGGCAAACTCTCGGACACCCTGAAGGCCATAGGAAAATCCCTGATGGAAATAAACAAGATAAAGCAGGAACGTTCGGCGTCGGTCCAGAGCCAGCTGGTGACTTCTTACCTGATATTCTTCGTCTTCATCTTCATACTGGTCATACTGCAGACCTTTCTCCTGCCCGCCCTCTCAAACACAGGAACAGCAGGGGTTTCCAATCAGGTGGAGATACCCCCAGAGCTTTTCTCCCAGACCTTCATAAATTTCATATTGGTCCAGGGATTCTTTGCCGGCCTGGCCACGGGAAAAATGGCAGAGGGCTCCCTGGTGGCGGGCCTGAAGCATTCCATACTGCTGATAACCATAGGGTATACCATATTCTCCTTCCTGGGCCAATTCCAAGTAAGCCTGTTTTAGGAAGATTTGCGGGCCGGCGATCATGATTTAAATATGTTTGCATGAATATGTTATAGTGATGAATATGGGAAGAACGAAGGGAGCTGCGATAAAGACACTGGGAGATGAGATAATAAAATCTCACGGTAAACTGCTAACCGGCGATTTCGAGAAGAACAAAGAGATAATGGCTGAAGTGAAAAATATAAAATCCAAAAAGATACGTAACGTTGTGGCAGGCTACATAACAAAGGAAATGAAGCGGATCCAAAAATCCGGTTTATGATAACATGAATCTGAAGGGTGTCTTGGAGTCCGGTCTGAGGTTTTCTCCGGGGGACAGCGTGTCCCGCGTCGCCTCAAAGATGGTCGAGGAGGGGGAAACCGAAGCGCTTATATGGGATGATGGTTTTCTCGGCATAGTCAGCGCCACAGACATCTCGAGGAAGAATGTGAGCGATCCCTCCTCAATGAACATCTCCCATTTCTTGCGCAGATTCGGACCGCTTCCCTCTGACGTATCACCGACCGAACTGATGAACCACGTACTGGTCAGCGGACTCAGAAGCATACCCGTGGAAAATGAAGGGAAGATATACATGGTCAAGAAGTCAAGTCTCCTGGGATTCATAAAGGAAGATGTATTCAGCGGGAAGAAGGCAAAGGACATCATGGTATTTCCGTACTGCATAAGCACGGATGACGACGTCTCGACGGCTATCTCCATGATGAACGACCTCTCTGTAAACAGGATACCTGTCCTCGACAACGAATCCAGGGCAGTAGGCATGGTGGATTCGCTCTCGGCACTGAAAATTCTCACCGAAAAGCACAGGTCCAAAAGAGGTGAAAGGTCGGGGGAAAAGATAGACTCGGGCGGTGTCGGGGTTTCCTCTGTGATGAGAACTGATTTCATGAGATCCGATATTCAGGACGGTGTAAAGGGAATAATAAGCTCCATATCAAGTAAGGGAGCAGATACCGTAGTGGTGGAAGACGGGGGCAGGTTTTCGGGGATAATAACCGTGAAGGAAATATTCAAACTGGCAGGCAGACCAGTAAAGAACGCATTTGTGAAGGTTAGCGGGATGGGACACGAGGACGAATTCATAAAGGGCAAGATAGACGAGATGATAAACAGAACCGCCGAGAAGCTCGGAAAGAGGATTCCCGTCAACTATCTGGCGATAAATGTCGAGAAGCACATGAAGGGCGGCAAAAGGACAAAATATTCCGTCCAGGGAAGGATGGAAACGGCCAGGGGAAGCTTCTATGCAAGTGATTATGCGTGGGATCTCACCAAGGCCACGAAGTCCTTCCTGGAAAAGATAGAAAGGGAAGTGGGGAAGTACCTCGGGAAATCCAGGGCCAGGAGATAGGCCGGTAATTGGGAACCGCTCAAACGGGTTTCCCAAGTTTCTCTATTTTATCTCCTCTGAAAAAGTATGAAATCGCATCCCCCAGTTCGCTGACGCCGACCCTTACCTGCTTCTTCGTGTCCCTGTCTCTCAGGGTCACCGTGTCGTCTTTCATGGTCTGGTGATCAACGGTTACGGCGAGGGGAACGCCGAGCTGATCGTATATCACGTATCTCTTCCCCACCGAGCTCTTTTCGTCGTATTTGGTGTCGAATCTCTTCTTTATTCCGTCATTTATCTCTTTGGCCTTGTCGTCAAGGCCGTCCTTCTTGACGAGCGGGAGAACCACCACCTGGAGAGGGTTGAGGTAGTAGGGAAAACTGAATATGGGCTTGCCGTCCCTGGTTCCAAGGGAACTCTCCAGCACGGTGTAGAATATTCTGTCGAGCCCCATTGATATCTCCCAGACATGGGGATGGAACTTCTCGTCCTCCTCGACGACCGTAGTGTCCACGCCGGAAACCCTCTGGTGTGAACTGAGATCATAATCGGTCCTGTAGTTGTTGGCCGCAAGCTCCAGCCAGCCCACGTCGGTCTCGACTTCGAAATCCCAGGTCTCCCTGGAATAAAATGCCTTGGCCTTGTCACCGAGTTCCCTGAACCTCATCTTTTCCTTTGGGATGCCGCATTTCTCAAAGAACTGCTGGGCGACGGCGAGGTAATAAGCTATCAGTCTGCCCGAAACCATGCCCTTCTCGACCGCTTCGCCGCAGGTCACCGAGGAGGTGGATTTCTTCTTCAGAGGCTTCAGCCGGAGCCCGTAGTCCTTGTATTTTTTCCAGTCCTCGGCCCGATCGATCTTTTTTGGATTGAAGAAAACCTCTGTTTCGAGCTGTGTGAGTTCCCTCAGCCTGACCAGCGACTGTCTGGGGGAAATCTCGTTTCTGAAGGCTCTTCCCACCTGGGATATTCCGAAGGGGAGAGATACCCTCCAGCTCTTGTATATCTTCTGAAATGACGTGAATATGTTCTGGCAGGTCTCGGGCCGGAGGTAGGCGTTGTAGTCCCCTGTCACCGGACCCACGGAAAGCCCGAGCATCATGTTGAATTTTTTAACACTGCCGAGATCGCCGCCGCAGGCGGGGCACTTTATCTTGCTCTTCTTTATGATGCCGTCGAACTCTTCCGCCCCGGAGGACTCCGGAACTTCCTTCCCGGTTTCTGCCTCTATTATTTTGTCAGCCCTGAATATCTTGTGACACTTCCCGCACTGAACCAGTGGGTCAACGAAGGATTTCAGGTGGCCGGAGGCCTCAAAGTTCTGCTTGGGTAGTATGACGCAGCCCTCTATCTCCATGGAACCTGTCCTTCTGACGATCTCCTTCCTCCAGAGTTCCTTTATCTTTCTCCGGAGCGATGCGCCGAGAGGACCGAAATCCCAGAAACCCGAGAGTTGAGAATGTATCTCGGCTGTGGGATAGAAGATAGCTCTCCTGTCCGCCAGCTCGATGATTTCCTTGTATTTTTTCATGAAAACGACCTCATGCTAGAAGATTGGCTCGATAGATTTATTAGTTTTTCAATAAACAATACTTATGCTCAGGGCGGATTTTCACATTCACACCCGCTACTCCCATGACTCGAACATGGAGCCGGAAGAACTGGTGAGGAAGGCAAAGAAGATAGGTATGGACGTTATCGCTGTTACTGATCACGACACCACTAAAGGGTTCGGGGAGGTGGAGAGATACGCAAAGTCCATATACCCGGATCTCATTCTTTTCAGGGGTGAGGAAGTCCGGGTCAAAGGAGGGGAAATAATAGGCATAAACATCAAGGAGGATATACCACGTAAACTCGATCCCTCAGAGGCCTGCAGGAGGGTGAAGAAGCAGGGCGGCTTTGTCATTCTCCCCCATCCTTTCGACAGGTTCAGAAAAGGACTTGGGAAGTCATCCGAAAACATAGCCAATTTATTGGACGCCGTGGAAGGTTTCAACTCGAGAACCCTTTTTTCCAGATTCAACGGGGAAGCCCTCTCATTCGCGAATAGGAACGGGATACCCGCATTGGCGGGCTCTGACTCGCATTTCATAGAGGAATTCGGAAGCTCATGGACATACGTGGATTCCGAAAGGAGCAAAGAAGATGTGCTGAAGGCAGTGAAGGGGGGAAAGATCAGACTTCATTGCAGAGGGACCGGAATAGTTCCCCACATAAAGACACAGCTGGTGAGGTTCAAGCTCGTCTGATAAGGACCAGAGGATCGGTCACGCCTGAAAATGTCCTGTTTATCTTCTCTGCCAGATCGTCCAGTGTCTCGTATTCCTTCATCCGGTCGGAGATGTTCTCTATCGGCTTCATCACGGCGTAAGGCACGTTTTCCGATATGGTATCGGTCACGGAGCCTGATATGTTGGTTATGCCCTCGGCCAGACTCTCATTGGCGTGACCCACCGAGGGGATGGTGAGTATAACGAAGCATATTATTATGAAGGGCAGTAGCAGGTACTCTATGAATATCATGTTGCTTATCCTGTGAACCTCCACGTTCATGTATCTGAATATCACCAGCACAACCAAGGGAATCAGGACGAGGAATATCAGTGTCAGGGGAAAGCCGTAATGTACAAGGGATATGATATAGGCCAGTATACCGAAAATTCCCATCCCCCAGAAAAGTTTCCTCTTCTCCCTTATTATCTTACCCCTGAAATTGAACTTGTATATTATGTAGCTCGTGACGTAGACCACGGAAAAGGCCATTATCAGCCAGAAGGGGAACCTCGATATGTTGGAGGTCAGGGCGAACCACCCGCAGGAATATTTCAGAAACTCTATTATCGTCATATTCGCGGTGGTCTTGTAGAGGTCCTTCTTGAACCTGGTGAGGGGGGAGGAGTGAAGCATGTTGAAGAATATCATCGCTATCACGAAGATGAAAAACCACAGGTTCACAAACATTGAAACCGAAAGGCCCAGCAGGACCAGGACAACCGCGATCATTTTCGCCCGGCCGATGCTGAGGTGACCGCTTGCTATTGGCTTCCACTTGAGCTTCTCATCGTCTTTCATGTCTTCCTTATAGTCGAAGATGTCGTTGAAAAGATAAACCGAAGAATAGGCCAGTACAAAGCCGGACATGGAAATCAGGGTAGTGTAGGTATCGGGCGTTCCCACGAGGAACCAGTAAAGTATGACCCCGAGGAAAAACTGCACTATGTTCTTCGGGAGGCTTATCGTTACGCTGTTAAACAGAAATCTCTTCAACATTCCAACACCATAGAATATTCTTTTGGCCGGATGGTATTTATTTCTTTTCGGCCTTCACGATGATGGTAGAAGACCAGGTGGTCACTCTCGAAATGGCGGAATCCACCCGGTTCCACAGGGCCTCCTTCATCCTTGAGCGCGTTCCGTCGGCCATGACCGGACTTCCCTTCACCTCTGATATGCGGAAACCCTTGAGCTTGAGTAGGCCGGTCAGTGAGTTTTTGGTGAAGGCATGGATGTGTCCGACTCCCCTCTTTATGAAGGGGTTTCCCGTGAATGTCTTGGAGGACGATTCTATCCAGGTGGGCATGAATCCCATCAACAAAAAAAACCTGTTGTACCAGGAGGCTATGTTGGGTGTGGAAAAGACAGCATAACCGCCGGGCTTGAGCACCTTTCTGACATTCTCTATGAGTCCCTCGGTGTCGTAGACGTGTTCGATTATGTCCCCGCAAAGCACACCGTCAAAGAATGACTCCGGGAAGGGGATTTTCCTTGTGTCCACGTTGACCCTCTTTGCCTCGATTCCCCTTTTCCTGGCCATGGAAACGGAATTCCTGCTTATATCCACCCCGTATGCTTTTGAACCGGTTTTCCTCGCGAGCATGGACGATATCAGTCCGTCGCCGCAGCCCACATCGAGTATTCTGCCTCCCGGGCAGGGCTTGAACATGTCCATTATGATCCTGATTTTCTTTTTCTGTATGCTGTAATATTTTCTGGATTCTTTCTCGAATATACTGGAATAGAAAAACTCGTTGTATTTATTGGTATTCATCACGCCACCTTCACAAATCTTTTTAATTTGCCAACCTTTAAATAGATTTATGGGAATGAAGAGGCTTATTGAATCTCTGCATCCGCTTGAGAGAAAAATAATCCCTCATGTGGGAAAGGAGCCAGAATTCAGGGAGCTCGCCAAGAAATCCGGGATAAGGGAAGTGGAGGCGATGCGGGCCCTGCAGTGGCTTGAAAACAAAGACCTGCTCAAAATAAACACGGAGACTGAAGAGGTCATCGAAACGGACGTTAACGGCAAGGAGTATCTTAAGAAGGGTCTTCCGGAGAAAAGGTTTCTTTCCGCCGCGGAAAGCGGAACCACATATGACGAGGTAAAGCGGAAGACAGGGCTGAACGACGACGAGATGGCCAAGTGCATAGGCATCCTAAAATCCAAATACGCAATATCCGTCATGGGGAAGAGGATAGAGCCGACCTCGGAAAGGAAAAATGTCCTCGGGAAGGGATTTCCGGAGGAGGAATTTCTGGCCGGACTCCCCAAAAAGGTATCAGAGCTTTCAGGGAGCGAAAAATCCATACTTTCTAGACTGATGAAGAGGAAGCGTGTGGTTAAGAAGGAAACGGCAAGGCTCAAATTCCCGGAACTCACGAAAGAGGGGAAAAGGCTTGTCAGGGAGTTCAGGAAAAGAGGTGACAGGAAGCTGACAGAGAAGTTGACCGCGGGTATGATCAAGAAGGGCTCGTGGAAAGGCAAAAAATTCAGGAGATATGACATAAAAATAAACGTCCCTAAGATACACGGAGGAAAGAGGCACTTCGTTAACCAGGCCATAGAGTACGCAAGGAGGATATGGCTGGACATGGGATTCCGAGAAATGACCGGCCCCATGGTCCAGACGAGCTTCTGGAATTTCGATGCCCTGTACACTGCGCAGAGCCACCCGGTGAGGGATATGCATGACACAATGTTCATAAAGGACCCGAGAAAAGGAAAGCTCCCGGGGAAGGTCGTGGACAGGGTCAGGAAAACCCACGAGGACGGCTGGACAACGGGAAGCACTGGATGGAAATATGAATGGAGCAGGAAAGAAGCGAAAAGGAACTGCATGCGGACCCATACAACCGTACTTTCCGCGAAGACAATCGCCGGTCTCAGGGAATCCGATCTGCCCGCGAAGTTTTTCTCATTTGGCAAAAACTTCAGGAACGAGACCCTGGACTGGTCACATCTTTTCGAGCTCACCCAGACCGACGGCATCGTGATTGACCCGGATGCCAACTTCAGCCACCTTTTGGGATACCTGAGGGAGTTCTTCAGGAAGATGGGTTTCAAAAAAATCCGTTTCAGACCCGCCTATTTCCCTTACACCGAAATGAGCGTCGAGCCGGAGGTCTTCCACCCGGTCCACAAAAAATGGATCGAGCTGGGAGGATCTGGTATGTTCAGGCCCGAGGTGGTAAAGCCGCTGCTGGGGAAGGAAGTGCCCGTCCTCGCCTGGGGGCTCGGATTCGAGAGGATCATAACGGATTATTACGGAATCAGCGACATAAGGGAACTGTACAGAAACGACATAAAAGAGTTGAGGGAGACAAAGATTTGGTTGTGAAAAAAATGCCTACTATTACTTTGAACCGGAAAGTATTTGAAAATCTCGTGGGAAAGAAACTACCGGACAAGGAACTCAGAGAAAGGATAAGCTACCTTGGAACTGACCTGGACAGCGTGGATAAGGACGAGATAATAGTGGAGATCTTCCCCAACAGGCCGGACATGCTTTCAGAGCAGGGCTTCGCAAGGGCATTCTCCTCATTCATGGGAGTAAAGACAGGACTGAGAAAATATAAAATCAAAGAATCGGAGCTCAAGGTGTTTGCAAAAAACCTGCCCCCGGAATGGCCGTACGCAGCGGCCGCTGTAGCCAAGAACGTGAAGCTCAGCGACGAAAAAATCAGGGAGATAATACAGATACAGGAAAAAATGGATGCCACCCTCTTCAGAAGAAGAAAGAGCGGGGGCATAGGATTCTATCCCCTGGGGAAGATAAAGTTTCCCGTGACCTTTACCGGGGAGGATCCCAAGAAGATAAAGTTCAGGCCGCTGGAATATCCCGCCGAACTAACGGCAAGGCAGATACTGGAACATCACCCAACGGGAAGGAAGTACAGGCACCTGTGCGAGCATTGGAAAAGGTTCACCGTGTTCAGGGATTCCCGGGGGGTAACAATGTCCATGCCGCCCATAATAAATTCCCATGAAACGGGAAAGATAGACGAGGATACCAAAGAGATGTTCATAGAGGCAACCGGGAACAACCTCGAATCGGTCAGGACGAGCATAAACATAATAGCCACCATGCTGGCGGATATGGGCGCGGAGGTGTACTCAGTAGAAATGGTTTATCCCGGCACGAAGTTCAGGAGCCCTGACCTCACACCCAAGAAGATGGAGATAGACAGAAATTACGTAAACAGGCTGCTGGGTCTTGAACTCTCCGAGAAGCAGATATCTTCCATGCTGGAGAAGATGGGATACGGCTACGAGAAAGGAAAGGTCCTGGTCCCTGCTTACAGGGCGGATGTCATGCACATGATGGATCTTGTGGAGGATATAGCAATCGCTTACGGATATGACAAATTCCAGCCAGCAGTCCCATCCATATCGACAATAGCTCAGGAGGACGAATTCTCGGTCTTCAAGAGGAAAGTGGCCCGGGTAATGACGGGGCTGGGAATGCTGGAAACGAGCACCTACCACCTCACCAAAGAAGAAAACATGAACAAGAAGATGCTATCCGGCATGAAATTCATAGAGATAGAGAACGCCAAAAATTCCGACCATGACATACTCAGATCATGGATCATACCCTCCCTTATGGAGGTCCTGGGGAAAAACACCAGGCACGAATACCCCCAGAGTATATTCGAGATAGGGGGCTGCTTCAAAAAGGGCGGAGGGGAGACCGGGGTGGAAGAATTCTCCAGGCTGGGTGCCTCCCTTTCCGGGAAGGATATCACCTTCACGGACATAAAGCAGGTACTGGATTTCCTGTTCTCTTCACTTGGCATGAAATACGAGATCGAGGAGACCGAGCACCCCTCTTTCATACCCGGAAGGGTGGGGAGGGTCTCGGTGAAGGGGAAGGGAGTGGCATACATAGGAGAGATACACCCCCAGGTCCTGGAGAACTGGGGAATAGGGCAGCCTGTCTCATGCTTCGAGCTAAATCTCACCGACCTGTTCTCCCTGACCAAGAAATGACAAAAACAATTTTTAATAACGAATTGAATAAAAGAATCATGAACATAAATTTCTGGTTGTTGAGGGTGAGCCGCTGGAGCGGATACGTCCTGCTGGTGCTGCTGATAATCTACATAGTCACCGGATATTCCATGGTCGGTTTCCACGGGATGAACAGACTGGTAGAAAAATCCCTCGCCGTCTTCCTCCATCTAAACCTCGACTGGGTCCTGATAATATTCATCATGATACACGGCGGGATAGAAATATATTTCGCCCTCAGGAGAAAGGGAATCCTGAAGTGATCAGATGGCAAAGAATGCATTCAACAGGAAAATCTCCAGAAGGGATTTCATAAAGAAGGGCATAGTTGCGGCTGCGGGGATAGGGATAGGGGCTTATGCGATAGGTTCCTTCTTCTCCACGAAATCGCCTCTCTCTCCGACCTTCAGGGATTCTGCCCCGGGAAAACTCTGGAAATGGTCCAAGGAAGGGTATCATTACACAAAATTGGGCAACAACGTCCAGTGCAATATCTGTCCCAACCGCTGTATCCTGGAGGAGAACGAAAGGAGTGTCTGCAGGGGGAGGGTTAACAAGAACGGGAAGCTCTACACGCTCAACTACGGAAATCCCTGCGCTGTACATGTCGATCCCATCGAGAAGAAGCCGCTTTTCCACTTCCTCCCGGGAACCGGTGCCTTTTCCGTCGCTACTGCCGGCTGCAATTTCCGCTGCCTGAACTGCCAGAACTGGCAGATCTCCCAGTCCAAACCCGAGGATGTGGAAACCACTGAACTTTTTCCCGAAGATGTTATCAATACTGCGATGACCAACAGGTGCAATTCCATTGCATATACTTATTCCGAGCCGACAACCTTCTACGAATACATGTACGACACCTCTAAGCTCGCCAGGGAGCAGGGTCTGAAAAACCTCTGGATAACCAACGGCTACATGAACCGGGAACCCCTCATCGATTTCAGCCAGTACCTGGACGCGGCCAACGTGGACCTGAAGGGCTTCAGGGAGAACACATACAACACTCTCAACTCCGGCAGGCTCCAGCCGGTGCTGGACACGCTGAAGACCCTCGAGGAGAGGGGGGTGTGGTTCGAGATAACCAACCTCATCGTCCCCACCTACACGGACGACATGAGAATGATAAGGGAGATGTGCACTTGGATAATGAACAACTTGGGGCCTGATCACCCCATACACTTCTCCAGGTTCCATCCCCAGTACAAGCTGAAATCCCTTCCATCCACTCCGGTCGAGACGATGGAGAGGGCGAAAAGGGTGGCTGAGGAAGCCGGTATAAAATTCGTTTACATAGGAAACGTTCCGGGTCACCAGGCAGAGAACACATATTGTCCGGCGTGCGGAGAGATCATAATCGAGAGATCAGGCTACAGGATAGGGGATTTAAACATAGAGAACGGCGCCTGCAAATTCTGCGGTGAAAGAATACCGGGGGTGTGGAAGGCATGAAGAGGGAATTATTGCTACCGGTAATGATTTCCATTCTCCTGATCTCCGGCTGCGTTCAGCAGGAAAAGGAAATGGTGGTCAAGCAGCCGAACGTGGCGGGTACCTTCTACCCCGGAGAAGAGAACACCCTGAACGAAATGATAGACGTCTACCTCTCCCGGGTCAACATGAGCGGTTTGAATGACGTCAGGGGGCTCGTCCTGCCGCATGCCGGGTTTGTGTATTCAGGACCCGTCGCCGCCTATGGATTCAAAACGTTAGAGGGCGGGAATTACGAGACCGTGATCATAATGGGCCCCTCTCATCACGTCAGATTCAGCGGGTTCTCGATACCCAATGCGACCCATTACAGGACCCCTCTGGGACTGGTCGAATTATCGGAAGATTCGGATTTGCTCAGGGAGAATGAAATGTTCTTCTACGAGGGGAGGATTCATGAGAAGGAGCACTCCGCGGAAGTGCAGATTCCCTTCCTGCAGAGGGTCCTGGATGATTTTTCCATAATACCGATAATAACCGGGGATATCGATCCGGCTTCTCTTGCCGGGATACTGGAGGAATACACAGACGAAAAAACACTGATAATAGCAAGTTCCGATCTGTCCCATTACCATGCATATGAAGAAGCGAATTCTCTGGATGCATTCTGCATAAATTCCATACCGGCACTGGATTTCAGGGGTATGGATCAGTGCGAATGTTGCGGGAGAATCCCCGTACTCGCCCTCATGTACATGGCGGAGGAGAAGGGATGGACCGGAGAGCTCCTCGACTACAGGAACTCCGGTGACACCGCAGGGGACAAGAGCAGCGTCGTAGGGTACGCATCCATAGCATTCCTCGAAGAAGAGGGCATGTCGGACAGAGGGAAGGAGACGCTGCTGTACCTTGCGAGGAAGACGCTTGAAAGCTACTATGAAAACGGGACGGCCCCCAAGGTGAACGAAAACGCCGTCGGGGCAGGACTGAGGAACGTCCGGGGATGCTTTGTTACCCTGAACAAGAACGGAAGCCTGAGGGGATGCATAGGGCACATCCTTCCCCAGGAAAAGCTGTACAGGTGCGTCGTGGACAACGCCCTAAGCGCCGCCCTGTACGACAGGAGATTCGAGCCCGTGACCGGGGATGAATTGGATGATATCCGCATAGAGATTTCCGTCCTGACCGTACCCGAAGAGGTCGGATATTCATCCCCCGAGGGACTGCTGGAAAAACTGAGGCCCGGTACGGACGGCGTGATCATAAGATATCAGGGAAGGACATCTACCTACCTCCCCCAGGTATGGGAACAGATACCGGAAAAGGAGGCGTTCCTCTCCAGGCTCTGCATAAAGCAGGGATCGCCACCGGACTGCTGGGAGGAGGCCACCATAGAGACGTACCGGGCAGAGGTCTTCGGGGAACAGAACAGAAAAAAGGAAACAACTTAAATACAGGAACCATTCTATTTAATCGATGAATAAGAAAGGGCGGAGTCCCGTGCCCGGTTTTGCGATAACAGGCACGTTTTTGATATTGTTCATTCTACTTGTTTCGAGCGCTTCCGCGGTCCAGCCCAAGGCCACCACATGCGAAACATCGGAATGCCACATAACCATCACCATAAACCTGGCTTTCGTGGGAGGGGAAGCCGATCCCGTTTACATGGCGAAAGCCGAAAGTGAGATAGAGACGGAATGGGGATACAAGACATACGGCGACTGCAAGTGCCCGGTTGAGGTGGTGGTCAACACCAAGAAGGTGGACAACTGCAGCGTTGCTCCCTCTGACCACCACTGCATCGAGGTCACCGACTTCCGGAGCAATCCACCGTACAGCAA
This sequence comes from uncultured archaeon, assembly GCA_964441265.1. Lineage (GTDB taxonomy): Archaea > Aenigmatarchaeota > Aenigmatarchaeia > QMZP01 > QMZT01 > JAFGDH01. The sequence continues at coordinate 112,471 of CAYYKJ010000002.1, read as the reverse complement.
GAACGAATCCGCATACCCGGGCTCAGGAATGACATGGGAAGGTGTGGTTGAAAAGATAGAGAAGGGGGAGATAGATCCCCATAACTCCAATTTCGTGAAAACCCACAGGGGATACATGAACGACGTGACCGGCGGGGAGCCCGTGACCGGCTGGTGGTCGGATGCGATGGGTACGGAAGTCAACGGACAGCAGTCAAATGATTTCGCCCACGAAGCGGGCCATTTGATGGGCCTGGAGGACGGGGACGGCGGGATAATGAGCAGCGGCACCATCCTCCAGGGCGTGACCCAGCAGAACGTAAACGACGCGGTGGAGAATGTCTGCGGATCAAATGCCTGCCCTGACAGATGCTGCTGCGGGAACAGGAAGGTGGACAGGGACAAGGGAGAGAAATGCGATCCCCTCGCCAGCCCGGACGGATGTGAAACGGGAAAGGCATGCTGTCCGGTCTGCTGTAATTGCTATTCCCCCTCATGTGAACCCCAGAACGGAGAATATGCCACCAAAGAGGACTGCGAGAACGACTGCGGGGAGAACAGGCATTGCTACAAGAACTATTACACAGGTTGCTGGGATTGTATAGAGAGAGTCTATCTCGTTTTCGATGAATACCAGAACGACACGGAAGCCATCTGGAAGGCAGACGAAGGCAATGGCCTCCACAAAGAACACATAAGGAAGACCGCTGATGAGGTCCTGGAAAGCATCCGGCAGGCCTTCGGAATAATGATGGAAACGCCATTCGTGTCGGACATTTTCGGCAGCGAGAGGATAAATCTGTATCTGGGGGAGGATGAATTCCACGTGATAACCGAGAACGGGGAACTCACAGAAGCCGGCAGGGGATGGCTGGAGGACAACACCATGAACATATACATAGAAAGCGAAGTGATCCGGAAGCTTTCCGAAGAGGGGAGCGAACCCCAGGTCGTAATAATGAATGCCCTCGGGGAGGGGAAGATAACATACGAGGGTGTCGGTTTCTTCGGCTCTCTGAAGTCGGGGATGGCGGGCTTCCTTTTCAACATGTACTTCTTCTTCACTGGTGCTTTATGAGGGATATCAATCAGCCCTTCCGCCAGACCACCAGACCGCTTACCAGGTTGACGACCCCCACCAGCACGCAGGTATCTATGATTCCGAAGACCGGGATCAGAAACGCGCTCGTGACCAGCGCACCTATCATCGCTCCCAATAGGTCAGATGCGTACAGAACCCCCGCGGTGTGTTCTATTTGCTTTTTTTCCAGGTGTAGCTTCGAGGCGAGGGGGAATTCCATACCCACGAGTGAAGCCATGGCCAGTGTCAGGAGAGGGAACACGAAAACCGAGGAAATCATGGTCGTGAAATGGCTTCCGAAAAGGGACAGAATCACCAGAATGACCGGGAGGGAAATGGAGAACAGGAAAACGGAGAACTCTATGTTGATCATGTCCTTCCTGGTCTTCTCGTGGAGGCTTCGGTTCATGAAATAAGCCCCCGCTGCGAGACCGAGCATGAAGAAGGCGATTATGATTCCTATGTACTGGTAAACGTACCCGTAAAGTATCTGGAATCCCAGAAGGAGCACGACCTCCAGGGACGAGGCGGCGAAACCGGTGGTGGTTATCGCGAAGGGGACGGGCGTCATCCTGGAAAAAATCAGCACCAATGCCGCCGCTGCTATCAGTATTACCGGCAACAGGTCAGAACGGAACTGGGTCTCCCAGAAAAGGATATGGTAATAATAGGCCAGGGGCCGGAAGTCCGTGTTGAGCGTGGGGGATTCCGATTTCATGGCATCAAGGGTGTAGCTGATTCTTTCTTCGGTGAGGGTCCCCTTCAGATAGTTTTCGTTCACGTAACGGGTCTCTACTCCCCGCTCCCTGACAAGATAGGGTATGTCGTATGAGAGTTCCGAGTCAGACGCCACGAAGAAGTTGGAATCCCCGGCAGGAATCACTATGACGTTTCCGAAAACAGAGCCGAGGGTGTGATATATTATGGAATTCATACGGACCGTCTCATGGTTCATGTAATTGGGGGAGGAGGATATGCTCAGCGAAATCACGCCTCCCGAATTCATAACACGCATGAGATCCCTGAAGAACTCCAGGGAATAAAACCTGTTCACCTGCGCATTGCCGGGATCGGGAAGGTCAATTATAACCACGTCATATTTTTCCCTGGTTGTCTTGACGAACAGCCTTCCGTCGGTCTGGTGGGTGTTTATCTTATCGCTGTCCAGGCTCCGGGTGTATTTCCTGCCGGCGCTTATTATGGTGGGATCAAGCTCGACGTAATCTATGTTTTCGACCTCATACTTCAGGACCTCCTCGGTGGTACCGGAAGCCCCTCCGGATATGAGAAGAACCCTGCGGGGGTCGGGATGCTGGACCATAGCATAGTGAACTGTTTCCTCGGCTTCCGCGGTGTTGTCCGTGGAGAAGAGAGGGAGCCCGTTCTCGAAAAAATTGATCTGTCTCCCGGTTTTTGTTACCACAAGATTCCCGTAGGGTGATGATTCCTGGTGAATCACCTCCTGCCCGGGAAACATCATTTCGGTCGTGATAGAATTCAAATCAAAGCTGCTGAAAAACGCAGACACAACGGCGACTATCAGCACGGAAGAAAGCATCAGTTTTTTTGACCCGGCGTGGAAAGCGAGCAGATATGCGGAAAGCATGATAACGGCCATCAGAAAGAGCGCCATCTGAAAGGAATCAAGCACATAAACCAGCACGAAAGAAAAGAGGAAACCACCCATAATGTCCCCTATGTTGTCTATGAGGTATACCTTCCCTATCTGCCCTTCGGTCCTCTTCTCGGAAAAAACAGAGCAGGCGAGAGTCAGCAGGAATCCGGAAATGACGCAGTAAGGCGAAAGTATTAACAGGGAATAGGAGAAGACCCCCGCCATGCCCGGGGTGCCGGAAGACATGACAACCGGCTTGATCATCCTTATAATGGTTATGGAAATGATCGGCAGCAAAGCTATCATGAACTGGAAGACTACCAGAAGGGGTATCTTATTTTTTATTCTCCCTATTAATTTCCCCGCATACGCCCCGGCCCCGGTGAACATCAGCCAGTTTGCGAGCAATATGCCGAATATGAGTTCGTTGCCCTGAAAGACATTAAGGAATTCCCTCGTGATGAAAAGCTGGGTGACTATGGAGGATATCCCCAGTGTGGTTATGGCAAAGAAAAGAAGTCTCTGCCTCAGCGTTTTGATCAGTGAAAATCCGCGACCCATGAAAATTATTTAAATTACGGTTTTAACTTAATTATGTGATGAACATGATCGGCCTCCCCGAGATTCTGATAATACTCTTCATAATAGTCCTAATTCTGGGTCCCAAGAAGCTCCCCCAGCTGGCCAAGTCCATAGGCAAGGCGGTGCGCGAATACAGAAAGGCCGCTGAAGAGCCGGTTACCAAGACCAGGAGAAAGAAAAGAAAGCCCAAAGGGAAACCTGCTGGTTAGGTTGGTGTTAGATTGGATGAGAAACGGGAAATTCTGGAGCACTTGGACGAACTGAGATCGAGGGCGCTCGTCATTTTCGGCTTTTTCATAGTATTCGCCGTCATCGGATTTTTCCTCAGCGGACCGATAATAAACCAGATAAGGAGCGATCTATTCCCGGCAGGCATGGATGTCGAGATGATAGCCACCTATCCGATGGAATTCCTGATAACCAAGATAAACGTGGGCGTATTCTTCGGCATACTTGCTTGCATACCGGTACTGCTGCTTCATTTCATATCTTTCGTGAAGCCGGCAATGACCCGGGAGGAAATGAAGACGGTCAAATACGTCATCCCCGCCGGTCTGGTGTTGTTCGTTACCGGACTTGCGTTCTCGTATTTCCTTCTGCTGAAGGTGGGGGTGTGGTTTCTGGCAGGACTGGCATATTCGGCAGGGGTCTCCAACCTCTGGAACGTGAACTATTTCATCTTATTCGTTTTCCTGACATCGGTCCTGATGGGCATGGTCTTCCAGCTGCCTGTGGTGACGTTTATCATGACCAGGATGGGGATAATCGACACCGAATTCATGAAGGAAAAGAGGGGGTACGTGATAGTGGCAATATTCATAATCGCTGCCCTGATAAGCCCCCCGGATCCGGTCACTCAGGTGCTGGTGGGCATCCCGATGGTAATACTTTTCGAAATTAGCGTGATTGTCTCTAAGGCGTTTTCCTGATCTCATCTGAGCCAGGAGAAAATCCTGTAGCTCAAGGGGATTCTCGGCTTGTATTCCTCGCCCGTTATCTGGGCAGCCAGGGACATCAGATGCTGGGCGGCCGGGCATTTTGGTGAATAGGAAACCACCGGCTGCTTCATGGCTATGGCTCTCCGCACCTGCCTGTCTTCCGGAACCCTGCCTATGACCGGGGAGCTTAGCATGTCTTCTATGTATCCGATGGGAAGCTCGTGGGATTCCTTCTTTATCCTGTTGACTACTACTCCTATGTTCTGGGTCTCGTATTTCCTTCCCAGGAGGCTGAGTTTCAGGGCCTCAGTGACTGCAGGGAGTTCGGGGTTGGTGACCATTAGCATCTCATCCGCTGCCCTTATGGCAGAGACTGCCTCCTTCCCCAGGCCCGCGGCGCAGTCCACGAGAATGAAGTCGGAATCCCTCACAATCTTGTCGAATATCCCGACATATTCATGGGATCTTATGTTGCGCATCTTTCTCAGCGAAATGTCTGCGGGTATTATCCTGAACCCGGAGCTGTGCAGGTAGGTGGCCTCTTTAAGGTCAGCATTCCCCTCGAGAACGTCATGGAGGGTCGTCGGGTAGAGATGTATTCCAAGGTGGAGACCCAGATTCGAGGTGGTCAAGTTGGAGTCCAGGGCGACGACTGAATGTCCCATAGAGGAAAGGGCAGCGGCAAGATTGGAAACGACGGTGGTTTTTCCCACTCCGCCCTTCCCCGAAGAAATTGCGATCACTCTGGCCATAATACCTATTTAGAATTGGAAGGGAGATTTTTATTCTTAACGCACGGACCCGGGGGGAATTCCGTAAGGCTTCACACCTTGATTCGAACCCCCGACACCCAGCTATCACCAAGTCATAGGAGGCTGGTGCTCTAGAGCTGATCCGAATCTGATCCCTTGGTCAGTCCGGCGTTTCCAACTGAGCTACGGGCCCATCATGCAATCCTTTATTTTGTAAATTAATTAACCGATAAAATTATATTAAAGGGGGGTATTTAATGGTTAGGGGTCTTTTTTGCGTACTCTTGGTCCTACTTCTGATGTTATCGTCAGGATGTACCGCAAGAACAGGCAGGATTGTGGACGATGCGCCCAACCTTTCTGAGATGGTCCCTCCCGAAAGCCATGAGGATGCCCATCTGGAAAGTGGTAAAGCTGAACCTGAAATCGAAGTGGATACCTCCGGGGAGGATAATGCTTCTGTGAACATAACATCAAATGAAAGCCGGACCACGGATTTTTCGGAAAGGTCATGCGAAACCGAATGCGGAGAATGCGAAATCTTGGTTGAAGAAAATTGTTCCTGTGCGAAAAGGAAGGAATGCTGCGGGAACGATTTCTGCGAAAAGAACGAAACCCCGGAAACCTGTCCGGCCGACTGTCCCCTGCATTCCGTAATTTTGACGGAAGTGGTATATGACACCGAGAAACCTGAAAACAGGAAGGAGTGGTTTGAGATATACAACCCGACTGAAAAAACATTCGAGCTGGGGGGATACTCGGTTTCGGATAATGATTACAGATGGGAATTCCCCGAGGGAACCGTGATCGGACCCGGTAATTATCTTACCGTGTCCAGAAGTGCTGATGGTTTTTACGAGGAATACGGCTGTTATCCGGACATGTCAGGTTTCTCCAGGACCATGAACAACGGCGGCGATCAGCTCGTCCTCAGGGACAAAATCGGCAACATTATAGATTTCGTTTCCTGGCTCGGCTTCTCGGAGGGCTGGGACATCTTCGCTGACGAAGGGAGGAGCATAAAAAGAATCTCTCCGGAACATTCTGACTTCCCGGATAACTGGAAAAGCAACGGCACTGCCCTCCCCGCGGGATGCGACTCAGTGGAATGTCCCCATTCGGTCAGGGAATGCCCGGACGGGCACGTCGCTGAATGCGAAAACGCAGTGATCGGTGATGAGTGTACCGAATGCGAGCCGGACTGCTCGGGCCATGAAGCTCCCGAATGCGTGGAATCATGGGTCTGCTCCGAATGGGGCGAATGCATAGAGGGTCTTCAGAGCAGGAGCTGCACAGACATGAATTCATGCGGGAGCGAGGCAGACATGCCGAATGAGACCCGGAGTTGTTTCTATTGCAACATAAGCTGCAGTCTCTGCGAAATCGTGAACACTGCCACCTGCTCGTGCGAAGAAATTTCTCCCTGCGAGGGAAACGGCATATGCGAAGAGGGGGAGTACGGAGGGCCGGATTGCCCGGACTGCGATGACGGGGATGTATGCACGCAAGACTATTACAACTACAGCAACGGGAACTGCTCACACACGAATATCGTGCCGTGCTGCGGGGACGGAAAGTGCGAAGGGGGAGAGAGTGAAACCTCTTGCCCGGAGGACTGCGAAAAGGAAAACTCCCGGGCAAACTGGTCACATATCATTTTCAGCAAGGTAATGTACGATCCGGAGGGAAAGGAATCCGAAACGGAATGGATAGAACTCTACAATCCGGTCAACAAATCCCTGAATCTCAGCGGCTGGACGATAAGGGACAACTCGGGTGAATGGACCTTCCCGGGAAACGCTTCCGCTTGTCCAAGTTCGTATTTCATGGTTTCCAGGGATTCGACCGCCTTCAGTGAAATGTTCAACTGCACTCCCGACGCGGGGGATTTCACCAAGTGGCTCAACAACGACGGTGATCAGCTCTGGCTCAAGAATACGACAGGAGAAACGATCGATTTCGTTGCGTGGGAGGGGGGCAACGGCTCCTATCCCGGTTGGGGCATCTCGGCCGGTGAGGGGGAAGTTATTGAAAGGGTGTCCGCTAATGTTTCGGTGGATTCATGGGTTCTTTCAGAAAAAAATTGGCCATCCGGCTGCTAACCCTCTCTGCAGTCGAGACAAATCCATCTCCCATCAACATTGACCAGATTATCGGAATACGAATCGCAGTTCTCGCATATGCCGGAGATGCTCTGGTGGGGCTTTACAACAGCTTCGACTCTCGACTTAAGCTTCTCCGAGAGTATCTCGATCAGTTCAGGTGAGACGAGAAGTATTTCCTTTGTGGAGATTATTCCCCTGAGTTTTCCCTTGTCCACAACCGGTATCCTCTTTATGCCGGTCCTGATCATCCTTTTGGTTACATCCATTATGTTATCGTCGGGTCCCACGGTCTCGAACGGTTTTTTCTTTTTCTTCCAGAAATCCCAGGCCTTGACCTTGCGGAGATTCTTGCCCTTGGCCACGAGGGTGACGATGTCATTGGTGGTCACGGCACCTATCGGATTTTCGCCTTCGATTATCACAGCGCACCCGACCCTGTTGTTGGTCAGTATCTTCGAAACGGTGTACATGTCTATTCCAGGGTCTATGGTGACCACATGCTTCTTCATCACTTCTTTCGCCTTGACCATAACGGCACCCGGTATAACTCTTGTATAGTATAAATATATTCTTAACCGTCTTTCCGGCTATTTTTTATCGCCGCCTGGGCGGCGGACAGCCTCGCTATGGGAACCCTGAAGGGCGAACAGCTGACGTCTGTCAGGCCTATTCTGTGACAGAAATTCACGGAAGCAGGTTCCCCGCCGTGCTCCCCGCATATCCCTATCTCCATGTCCGGTTTCGTCTTTCTCGCGTTTTCCACGCATATCTCCATGAGCCTTCCCACTCCTTCCTGATCTATGGACTGGAAGGGGTCCCTGGAGTATATCTTCTTCTCCGAATAAAACCCGAGGAACTTCCCGGAATCGTCCCTGGAAAACCCGCAGCCCATCTGGGTAAGATCGTTGGTCCCGAAGGACATGAAATCCGCTTCCTTCGCTATTTCATCCGCTGTTATCGCCGCGCGGGGAACCTCGATCATGGTCCCTATCCTGTACTTAATTTTCTCCTTTGCTCCCATTTCCCCGGCGACCCCGTTGATTATGTCTTTTACCAGAACGAACTCCCTGACATTCCCCACCAGGGGAACCTCTATCTCCGGGAGGGGCTTGTCTCCGTCCTCCTTTGCCTCCAGAGCGGCCTCGAATATGGCCCTGACCTGCATCTCGGTTATTTCAGGATATTTTATGCTCAGCCTGCATCCCCTGAAACCCAGCATGGGATTGAATTCGTGTAGGCTGTCTATGGTCTCCCTTATCTTCTCCGGTTTGACTCCCATTCCATCGGCCATCTCTCTTATTTCCTTCTCTTCCTTGGGAAGGAATTCGTGGAGAGGGGGATCGAGCAGGCGTATTATTATTGGAAGGCCGCTCATCACCCTGAAGAGTCCCCTGAAATCCTCTTTCTGGTAGGGGAGTATTTTGTCCAGGGCCCTTTTCCTTCCTTCGGAATCCTCCGCAAGTATCATTTCCCTCATCGCCCTTATCCTCTCCGGTTTGAAGAACATGTGCTCGGTCCTGCAGAGTCCTATCCCCTCTGCACCGAATTTCCTGGCCACCTCTGAATCGTGCGGTGTATCTGCGTTTGCCTTCACTCCCAGCCTTTTGAACTCGTCCACCCATTCCATCAGCTTGCCGAACTCTCCCGAGATTTCCGGCTCAATGAGATCGATCTGGCCTATGAACACCTCACCCGTGGATCCGTCGATGCTCAGCCAGTCTCCCTCCTTTATAGAAACGTTGTTCTTCCCCGGTATCCTGAAGTTCTTTTCCTTTTCGCTGACCACTATGGATTCGCATCCGGCCACGCAGCACTTTCCCATGCCCCTTGCGACCACCGCAGCGTGGGAATTCGATACCAGAACTGGCGTGTACATCTTTGAAAAAACAACGAAATTCTTGTCCATTTCATTATTTGAATCGACCTCGAAATTGTACACCCAAATTTTACCCAGATCAGCGATTTTATTTGCCCTGTACATGCGGAGATCTGAATTCAATATGTTAGAAATCCTTTCTTTTTCTTTGGGTTTGCATAATGGTAATATGTCCCTTTTTATTTTTTCAGCGTGAAACAAGAGGTTTCTTTTTGCCGCTTCTTTAATCCTGCCCATGTAATTAACGTCATTTATCATATCACCAAAAAGCTGTTTAATGGAAAAGAGCTTACTACCGTATTTTCTTTTGTTAACAATTCCGGTTGCTCTTTTTGTGTGCTGTAATATTTTTTCTAAGTGCTCAACTATTTGTATGTTATATATATCCCGGTTGGAGGTTACTTGGGGCACAATACCCAATTTAAGGCATGCTACGATAACTCCTTGCTTTACATGGTTTTTTGAAACATATATCTGGATTCTTCCGTTATGAAAGGAGCCATCCCCATCAATAACCCCGGCAAGGAAATTGAGAGTTGATAATTCATCGAGGCCAAACACCCAAGGGACGATATTATCGCTAATATTTATTAATATTTCTGCAGGTAGCATGCTGGTGCATATCATATCGAGAGCCTCTCCTTGCACAAGTCTATCATTTAAATGGCCAGCCGAAACTTTTGTTCTCATTATGTTGGAATCTCTGTTGAAAACTTCGTTGAAATAATTCCTTACAGTTGAAATAAATGCCCGCTTCTCCTCTGTTTCTTTTTGTGTAAATGTTACGGAACCTTTTGTTCTCCTCAGGTTTATGCACCCATCAGAAAGGATGGCCCCCGCTAAATAAGCTAATTTCTCATTCTGTTTTGGTAAAATTAAATCGGGCATTCTGTCCACTATACTCACAAATTCCCCGTCTTTCAGAACATCTGAAATGGGCTTTTTGATTAAATCCTTGTTATTGAACGTTAGTATCTTGTGATCCGGTGTCATCTTTAATGTGTTCTTTGTTGCCCTCCCAGTTTGTGAGAAAGAAACTTCAATTGCATCGGAAAGCCTCCTGCCTGTAGAAATTATGGGCTTCCACTTAGATTTTCCTGATGCCGTGTCATGAGATAATATGAGGAGTTTTTCTCCCTCTTTCACCATTTCGAAGGCATCCTCCGCTGAGAGAAATCCCTTGTTAGTCAGGATTATGCCATCACCGGCAATACACGTCATGCCCCCCCTGGAAGTGAGTATGCCCTCGGCTGCGTTCATGCCTTCTATGTCTTCCGGGCTGGTCTCGGTCCTGACCAGAATGGGCTTCTCATCCGAATCTCCTTCCGCCATTCTCACCGCATCCTCTGCGCTGAAGACGACCCTGCCCACGGCCGCACCCGGCGAGGCCGGAAGACCTTTTGCAACGGACTCCTCTTCCTCCTTGGCCTTGGGATCCAGCTGTTTGTGAAGGAGGTGCTCAAGCTGATCCGGATCTATCCTGAGGACCGCCTCCTTTCTTTCTATGAGCCCCTCCTCTTCCATATCGACGGCGACCTTGACCGCCGCATGGGCGGTCCGCTTCGCCTTTCTGGTCTGCAGGAGGAAGAGATCGCCCCTTTCAACGGTGAACTCGAAATCCTGCATATCCTTGTAGTGCTTCTCAAGGATACCGTAAATCTTGACCAGTTCCCTGTATGCGTCAGGCATGTCCTTTTTCATCTCATCTATGTGCCTGGGTGTCCGGATTCCGGCCACCACGTCCTCTCCCTGGGCATCGATGAGGTATTCACCGTAGTGCTCCTTTTCTCCCGTCGATGGATTCCTGGTGAACCCAACCCCGGTGGCGCAGTCCTTACCCAGATTACCGAAAACCATGGCCTGAACGTTCACACCGGTTCCCGCATCGTCCCTGAGATTATGAATCTTCCGGTATTTCACCGCCCTGTTGTTGTTCCACGAGTTGAACACGGCATCTATGGCCATCTTCAGCTGCTCCCACGGATCGTTGGGGAACGGCCGCTTGCTCTCGGACCGTATCAGTTCCCTGTACTTATCCACGACCTCCGTAAGATTTTCCGTGTCGAGGTCAACGTCATATTTTACATTTTTCTCCTTCTTCGTTTCCTCGAGCACTTCCTCGAATTTGGCGTGCTCTATGCCCATGACAACGTCTCCGAACATCTGGATGAACCTCCTGAAAGAGTCCCAGGCACCCCTCTTGTTCCCCGTCTGCCTGGCGAATGCGGAGACGGTCTTTTCGTTCATGCCCAGATTCAGAACCGTGTCCATCATTCCCGGCATCGAGACGTAGCTCCCGGATCTCACTGAAAGGAAAAGGGGATTGTTCTCGCCGCCCAGTTTCTTGCCCGTTTTTTGCTCAAGGGCCGAAAGCTTTTCCTTCACTTCCTTCTCCAGGCCGGAAGGCCATTTCTTGTCCCCTTCGTAAAATGATATGCAGGCATCAGTCGTTATGGTGAATCCCGGGGGGACGGGAAGACCTATGCTGTTCATCTCCGCGAGCTGGGCTCCCTTGTTCCCGAGCAGAACTATGTTATCGGGGGTGTTCCCCCCCTTTATCTCATCGAACTCATAAACCATCTTTTCTGTCACAAAACCACCTCGATAATCATTAAATTGTGTTTACCTTTTTTATCCGATTTTTTTAAATCTTTATAAGATTTCCGCCAATGTCCGGATAAAATATAATATATGAACCGAACCAATAATATATTAAGGGAATGGCGGCAAGATATTAAATATGGGCATGAAAGGCATATCCCCCGTGATAGCTGCGGTCATACTGATTGCCATCACGGTTGCGGTCGGGGTGATGATATCCAGCTGGGTGACGCAATGGATAAACCAGGAGATAGGCGGAGCCAGCTCATGCGCCTCATATTCGACCTACGGAATAGACTCGGCTGTGTACGAAAGTTCCCAAAAGAATCTCACACTGAAGATCACCAACAGCGGCAAGGTCGGTATATACGGCTTCGATGTCCAGATAATGAACGGCACCAGCGTCAAGGTCTACAACTCGTCCTCCCCTGATCTTTCGATAAGCCCGGACGTAACCAAGAGCAGCCCCCTGAAGGAGCAGAGGTCCGCCATAATAATAGTGAACATGAACGGGACGGAAGGTGACCATTCGGGTCTGGGCGCGACGAGCGATGAGATAAAGGTCCTGAACACCGCCTGCCCACAGACCTTCGCCAAGATAACAGGAAATGATATAGAAAAGGAATGAGTCTTATGATGAGAAAAGGTATCTCGCCACTGATTGCCGTGATAATGCTCATAGCATTCACCATGATAGTAGCGGGCATACTCGCAGGTTGGGCAACCCAGTTCGTCGAGCAGCAGCGATCAGAGCTGGCCCTGTGCTCCAGGTCGGGCGTACTGATTCAGAGGGCATACTACGACGATACGAACGGCAACCTTACTCTGCACATATACAACACAGGAGACGTTGATCTGAGCGGTTTCTCTGCAAGGCTGACCTATGAGGATCCGATGACCAACCAAAAGACCACCGTCCCCAACAGGCTGGGCAGTCTGAATATATCTGCCCAAAACATAAAAACTTACACCATGCCTGCGAATGACACATTGTACGAATTCGTGCTCCAGTCCCTGCAATGTAAGGGCGCCCAGGACATAATCTACAAATACGACATAGAGGGTTTAATATAAGTCATGCAAGAAGAATTTTTTTCCCGGCATTCTGATTTAAATTTAAATCCTATCAAATTATTTTGTGTATGAAATATGAATTCGTGGACGACCTGACCTCGGACGTCATGTTCAGAGCTTATGGAAAGGGTATGAAAGAGGTCTTCGAAAATGCGGCCAGTGCCCTCTTTTCCGTAATATGCCAGACGGGAAAAGTGAGAAATAAGGTGAAGAAAGAAGTTGAGGTTAGAGGTGAGGGACCGGAAGACCTTATGTTCAACTGGCTGCAGGAACTGATAAGCATAGTGGACATCGACATGCTCTTTTTTTCGAAATTCGAAGTCACCGAGATCAGCAAAAATCATATCAGGGCGAAATGTTACGGGGAGGAGGCGGATCCCGCCAAGGGAGAGACTGTGGTAAAGGGAGTCACCGGGTACAAATACGAGTTCAAAAAAACCGAGAAGGGCTATGAGGTCACGGTGAGCCTGGACATATAGAACTGTTCACCCTTTCACGCCCCGGGCCATATTAGGCGTTACCGGCATCTTTATAAAGAGTTTCATCAAGTATTAGTATAAGCTGTGCCCGGCTTAGAATCGGATGCTGATGGGCATCCGGATGGGTTAACGGGTGCAAGCAGACAGGATCTGTTTCTGTACTCTGTTATGTTCCAAAATCTGGAGGGAATGACATGAAGGAAAAACTCGAAAAGGTCAACAAGTTCGAATGGAGGCTCCCCAAGTCTGCCAGAAAGGAGATGAAGGTGGACGGGAGGATAATCGCAAACAAAAAGATACTTGAAGTTATAGAGGATGACGCTGTCCAGCAGCTCACCAACGTGGCATGCCTGCCCGGTGTGGTAAACCCGGTAATCGGACTGCCCGACATGCACTGGGGTTACGGCCTGCCTATGGGAGCGGTCTCGGCTTTTGATGATCAGGATGGTATAATATCCGCGGGGCTCTGCGGCTTTGACATAAACTGCGGGATAAACCTGATAAGGACTAATCTTACCGCCGACGAGGTAAAGAAGGAAGCCGGCAAGCTTGTGCCCGCGCTCTTCAGAGCTGTCCCCAGCGGCGTGGGCGCCAAGAGCAAACTGAGACTTTCCAACGACGAACTGGAGAATGTCCTTGCAAACGGTGTTAACTGGGCCGTCGACAGGGGATACGTGACTAACGAAGACCAGAAAAGGATAGAGGAGAACGGCTGCATGAAGGGAGCGGACGTTTCCAAGGTTTCCGATCTGGCAAAAAAACGAGGCAGGCCCCAGCTGGGGACCCTAGGGGCGGGAAACCACTTCCTGGAAATCCAGAAGGTGAGCCACATCTTTGACAGGGAAAAGGCAAAAGAATGGGGCATCCACGACAAGGACCAGGTTCTGATAATGCTCCACTGCGGCTCAAGGGGATTGGGTCACCAGATAGCAACCGACTATCTGAAGATACAAGAAAGGGCAGTGAAGAGAAACAACATATGGCTCCCGGACAAGCAACTCGCCTGTGCACCGGTGAACTCAAAGGAGGGGCAGGATTTCTTTTCGGCCATGAAATGCGCGGTCAATTATTCCTTTACAAACAAGGCAGTGATGACCAAATGGATAAGAGAGGTTTTCGAGAGAACCTTCTCGAGGGGATGGGAATCCATGGACATGAAGACCATATATTCCATAGCCCACAACATAGTCAAATACGAAGAGCACAAGGTGGACGGGAAGACCAGAAAATTATACGTCCACAGAAAGGGCGCAACCAGGTCATTCCCGGACATACCAGTAATAATCGCAGGGAGCATGGGAACTTCCTCCTATCTCCTTAGTGGAACTGACAAGGCAATGGACATGACCTTCGGATCCTCGGCTCACGGGGCAGGAAGGGCAATGAGCAGGCATGCGGCGATTAAAAAATTCTGGGGTGGAGATGTAAAGAAAGAACTCCTGAAAAAGGGCATAGTATCGCAGGCCACCCATCCGAAGAGCTTGGCGGAGGAAGCTCCGCTCGCTTACAAAGACGTGGAATCGGTGATAGGCAGCGTCCACGGAGCAGGGATATCGAAGAAGGTCGCAAGGATGGTTCCCATAGGAGTAGTAAAGGGTTGATATTCGGGCATCACCTGCCCATTTAAATTTTTCCATACACAGAATAAAAAAATTGGATCATGCCGTCCAATTTATATTACAAGGCAAAAATATAATGTAGGGAGTGAATATGACAAAAAAGGGATTTTACAAGCGAGGGTGGCAGCATACGAAGAAGAGGGGTAAGGAAAGCACTGTATCCTGTAGCTTTTGCGGCAGGAAGGTCCCGAAATACAAGGCCTTCACCGTTTACAGGGGTTTTAGAATCTCCGATCCGACTCTCAGAAAAGAGCTGGGCAGAAGGGCAAACCTGTCCAGCACCAAATGCTATGCCTGCCCGGCCTGTGCAAGGCACAGAAAAATTGTCAAAAAGGGAAAAAAATGAAAAGCCTCAGAGGCCTTTTGAGGAAAAAGCTGGAAAGGATAATGAGTGGGAGTAAGGCCAGATACCCTTCGGTCAGGATAAAGGAGCCGAGGCACCTCGTGTTCTTCCCTTCGAAAATCGAACCCTCCAAGATAGATGTGAAATACCCATTGCTTGAGCCATTCGTCTATGCGCATATTAAATGGGATCCGAAGAAGAAGGCGCCACTTTACAGGGTACTGGAACCCTCCATGGAAGAAAAGGACAAAAAGACCCTCGAAAAGATAAAAAAGGACATACTTGATCTGCTTGACATCGACCTTTCATCCATAAAGAAGAGCGGAAAGACGATAGAGTACATACAGGAAAAAATAAAAAAGGTTCTGGAAGACGAAGGTATTGTTCTGGAAACGGAAACGTACATGAAAATGATATATTACGTTTACAGGGATTTCGTGGGACTCAACGAAATAGAGGGCTTGTTCCATGATCCTTATATAGAGGACATCGGATGTTCCGGACTGGGAATACCCATCTTCGTGGTCCACAGGAAATTCGGGTCTCTCATGACGAATATTGTTCACAGAGACATCGACCGTCTCAACAACTTCGTGATAAAGCTGGCAGAAAGATGTGGGAGATACATATCTTATGCAAAGCCATTGCTTGACGGTTCACTTCCCGACGGATCAAGGGTCCAGGCAACTCTGGCCAAGGATGTAACCACACACGGCCCGACCTTTTCCATCAGGAAATTCCGGGTCCACCCGTTTTCCCCCGCTAACATAGTAGACCTGAATACGGCATCACCCGAGATGATGGCCTATCTCTGGATAATGGTGGAATCAAAAGTCTCCATGCTCATATGCGGGGGGGTTTCTACCGGGAAAACAACCTTCCTCAACTGCATGAGCATGTTCATACCCCCGGAAGACAAGATCGTCAGCATAGAGGATACGAGGGAGCTCAACCTCCCGCATGAAAACTGGATACCCTCGGTTTCCAGGACGGGATTCGGACTCCCCGGACCGGAAGGGAAAAGATACGGGGAGGTTACCCTTTTCGAGCTTCTCAAGGAATCATTCAGGCAGAACCCCGATTACGTGATAGTCGGAGAAATCAGAGGAAAAGAGGCATACGTGATGTTTCAGGGCATGGCCTCCGGCCACTCCTCGATCGGAACAATGCACGCCGGATCACTGGATGATGTGGTAAAAAGGCTGGAGAGCCCGCCGATAGAGCTTTCCCCCGGTCTCATCGAGACCCTTGACCTCATAATAGTGATGACCAACGCGAAGGAGAAGGGGAAATCCGCTAGGAGAGCGAAGCAGGTCGTCGAGATAGAGTCGATAGACCCGAAGACCGGAAATCCCCACACCAAAAAATCCTTCACGTGGATTCCCTCGGTGGATTCCTTTTCCAGAAATATCGAGGAGTCGTATCTCCTCAAGAAACTCTCTTTCGAGAAGGGGATATCCATGGAGAACCTGAAGATAGAGATGGAAAAAAGAGCCGAAGTGATCAAGTGGATGATAAAGAACAAGATAATGGATTTCGGGGAGGTCTGCAGAATGATAAATCTCTATTACAAGGAACCCGACACCATCATGGAGTGGGTGGACAAAAATCTTCCTCCGTACAAAACCAAGGAAAGGAAGAAGGTGGAAAGTCTCTGGGAGACATCGACGGGACTCAAAGTAGTTGAATAATCTTGAAATGCTTTTATAGTTAATTTTCCATTACTAATTATGATTTCTCTGGACAAAATAATAGAGGAGATCGAAAGGAAATCGGGCAGCAGCAAAGAAGAGATCAAGAAGATGATAGAGGAGAAACAGGACGAGCTTTCCGGTCTTATCTCTCCCGAAGGAGCCGCCTACATAGTCGGCAATGAACTGGGAGTCAGCCTTCTCAAAGAAAAAAAGAGACAGCTCAAAATCGAAAACGTAGTCTCCGGGATGCGCTCAGTTGACGTGAAAGGAAAAGTAATGAGAATTTTCGAAAAAAGAGACTTTGAAAGGAAGGGTAAAAAGGGATCGGTAAAAAACGTCATACTGGGGGATGAAACAGGAACCATCCGATTCTCGCTCTGGAACAATGAGATAGAGATTCTGGAAGGCATGGGAATAGAAGAGGGGAAAGCCATAGAAATAGTCAACGGATTCGTGAAGGAAGACAACAGAGGAAACTATGAACTGAGACTGGGGAGGGTGGGAAAAATAAAAAAACTGGAAGGCGCTGAAATAACTGTGCCGGAAAGGGAAGATGTGAAGGGCGGAACCGGAGCCGTGGAGAAGAGGAAAATACATGACTTCAAAGAGGGACAATACAACCAGACCAGGGCCCAGCTCATCCAGCTCTTCAGAAGGAATCCCATGTTCGAGATATGCCCCCAGTGTGAGGGCAGACTGGAAAACAAGGACGGTCAGTGGATATGTAAGGAACACGGGAAGGTGGATCCCAAATACAGGCTGGTTCTGTCCGGTATCATAGACGATGGCACGGGAAACATCAGGGCGGTATTTTTCGGCGAGGTCGCGGAAAGAATCCTGGGCAGAAGCGCGGAAGAGATAAGGAAATCCTTTCCGGAAAACATACTCTCCGTTTATGACAATATAGAGGCTGTTGGAAAGGAATTCACAATGTCTGGAAGGGTGAAATTCAGCCAGTTCAGTGAAAGACCGGAATTCGTGGTGAATGAAATCGGTGAAATTGACGTGAAGAAGGAAATGAAAGATGTTATGAAGGAGATAGACTCATCCTGATGCTCAAATATAAAACAATACGACAATACAATAATATTGTGAGGTGATCCGAATGTCTGAAAGCGGAATAGAGAATCTTGACGGGGTGGGGGAGAAGACTGCCAGCAAACTGAAGGAGTGCGGCTATGAAAATCTCATGAGTATCGCAGCTGCTTCTGCCGGTGAAATATCGGCAGATGCGGGCATAGGAACAGAGACCGCGGCGAAGATAATTGCCAGTGCAAGGTCAAAACTGAAGATGGGCTTCGAGACTGCCGGGGAAGTGCTCAAAAAGAGGGAAACGGTGGGGAAGCTTTCCACCGGCTCAAATGCCCTGAACGAACTTCTGGGAGGAGGAATCGAGACCCAATCCATAACCGAGGCCCACGGAGCATTCGGATCCGGCAAGAGCCAGTTGGCCCATCAGCTGGCAGTGATGGTACAGCTTCCGAAGGAAAAGGGGGGGTTCAACGGGAAAGCAGTTTTCATAGACACCGAACAGACATTCCGTCCTGAAAGGGTAAAACAAATCGCAGAATTCATTGGACTTGATCCCAAAAAGACACTGGATAACATATTCGTGGCGAGGGCTTACAATTCGGATCACCAGGTGCTCCTCGCCGACAAGGCAAGCGAGATACTGAAGAAAGAACCGGTAAAACTGATCATAGTGGATTCACTGACGGCGTCCTTCCGTTCGGACTACACCGGAAGGGGAACCCTTGCCAGCAGGCAGCAAAAGCTCAACAGGCACCTTCACCAGCTCCAGAGGCTGGCTGACGTGAACAATCTCGCAATATATGCCACCAACCAGGTCATGTCAAGGCCGGACGTCCTTTTCGGAGACCCCACCGCTCCCATAGGGGGACACATACTGGGCCACCAGGCCACCTTCAGGCTGTACCTGAGGAAATCCAAGGGCGACAAAAGGATAGCAAAGCTGATAGATTCGCCGTCACTTCCCGAGGGAGAATCGGTGTTCAGAATAACCACAGAGGGTGTGAAAGATTAAAAGTGAGGGTTCAAACGCCCTTTCCCATCATTTTTTTGAATTTCAGAATACGCAGGACCTGTTTCTCGGTTATGTTCGGTTCCTTGAGTCTTATGAATTTTATCTGCAAACCGACATCCTCGAAGCCATCCGGTATGACCATTTCCACGAAGGGCTGCATGTAAAGATCCAGTGTCCTAGAAACGGTCCATTTATGGAGTTTAGTGAGCTTAGATATCTTAGAAACAGTCAAAAAGCCCTCTCCTTCCTTTTCCTGCCTTTTTAGGCATCTAAATATCTTTATAGTATTAATTACCGTGTTCCTGTAGTATTTCTTGCTGGCCATGATAATTATTATTGACGGGGTCAAATTTATATATATAAAATAAAAGAAATCCCGGATATTGGGGTTTAGGCAATATCCTTTTCGGTGACTATCACGAAGTCTCCAACAGATTTCACGGCAGAGAACGGAACCAGAACCCTTTTCTTCTCGTCCTCATGGAGATTCAGGTCGGTTGTGTGCTTCGTGGGTTCCACGAGGACTATGTTTATTAGTTCACCTGACTCTATTATGTAATCCACGTCCCCTACAACACCGAATTTCTTACCGGTCTCCTCTGAAATCAGGACCTTTCCTACCAGTTGCTTGCTTCTTACCCTTTCTTCCATAAAAATCCTCCTAACATGGTTATATTATGGAAATAAAATATTTAAGATTACTTGTTAACAAGAAGTGTCTTTATCTTATCTGAGACCATGTACTGATAGCTTTTTCCTTTTCCTTTCCTTGTTAGCATTTCTTCCTTCAGCAACCTGCGCAATATGTTGTTTACCGATCTTATCGCGTTCTGCTCGTCTTTGTATTCTCCCAAATCCATCTCATCCACTATTTCGGAGGGTGTCATCGGGCCCCTGCTGCCGAGAAGTTCAAGTATCGATTTCTGTCTCGGGGGAATATCTTCCAAAGAATCCATTGAAACCCTTTTCACGCTGTCCGTCTCGATTTCACTGAGGAAATTCACGTCTATGGTTGTTATGTTCTTTTCCGCGGCCTTTCTGACAAGTTTGTCGCATATCCTTATCACTTCTCTGGGAAAGCCCCCCGTTGCCCCGTATACATGGTCTATGGTATCTGACGTGAAGGGCTTCACGTCTTCGCCGCCCGCCCATTCTACCCTTTTCTTTATCATTTCACGTGTTTCGGAACGTGTGAGATTAGTGAGCTCTATCCTGGTATTTACCCTACACGTGAAGGTTTCCAGTTCCTTCTTCAGAAGGGAGTCGAGAACCGGAAGTCCAGACAATACCACGGAAAGATTGTCTACCTGATCCACTATGGTCCTCAGCCATTCCAGCGTGGCCGTGGAAGCTTCGTGACTCTCATCGAAGAAGAGGAAAAGATGTTTGTTTTTCATTTTGCTGTTTGTCCATTCACTGAGATTGTATAGTGTTATCCCCTTTTCACGTGAAAAGAGCCTGTCAAAAATGCCTCCTCCGAGGCGCTCGGTGAAAAGACCTATAAGATCCTTTGGATCCTTGGGCGGCTTGGGCAGATAAAAAATCATTTCGTCATCACCCAGTCTTCTCGCCATGTGCTTCATGAGTGTCGTTTTACCCGAACCGGTGGGTCCCAAAAGAAGAGAAAATTTCTCGCCGTTCTCTATTATATTGGACATCTTACCAATCTCCTCCGAGTACCCGACGAAGAGATCCGGCAGTATCTTGAAATTAAACGGATTCTCATTCCAGTTGAACAAGTTCATGTATTTCTCTCTGTTTTTTGTCCTCGTTTTCATAATTTCATATATTATCACTGAAAACTTATATTTATTTGTGAAATTGGTGTGAAAATAATTTATTTAATGGATTCAATTAACCTGTATGAGGGCTTTCATTGCGGTAGACATAAGCGAAGAAATAAGGGCAAAAACATCCAAAATAATACGAGAATTCCAATCGCTCGATATAAATGTGAAGTTCGTAGAGCCGGGAAACCTCCATTTCACGGTGAAGTTTCTCGGTGAAATAAAAGAAAATCAAATCGATAGTATGCGTGAAAGAATAAAAAACGCATGTGAAGCTCTTGAACCATTTAAGATATCATTAAAGGGAGTATCTTATTTCGGGAAACCCAATTACATAAGGACGCTTTTCGTGGGAACCGACGAGGGGAGAGATGAATTTGTCAAAATGGTAAATAAAATAGAGAAAAATCTGAAATCGGACAGGGAAGGAAAATTCTCGCCACATCTCACAATAGGAAGGGTGAAATCAGGGAAAAATAAAGAATGTATGCTGAAATTGATAGAAAAATACAGTGAAGTGAATATCGGTGAAATGAAAGTGAATGACGTGAAATTGAAAAAGAGCACTCTCACGGCCAAAGGCCCTGTTTATGAAGACGTGTTCACGGTTGATATGGGTGCATGATATGAAGGAGAGAAACCTGTTCGCATTCTGCTTCACGGCTTTTTTTATATGCATAATTCTGTTGTATGTCTTTGTCACGCAGGTTGGCTACACTCACGTGAACATCGGCGATATAGACAGATCATTCGTGGGCAAAGCAGTCAACATAACGGGTGAAGTCAGTGATCTCACAAAAAAGGGAAACCTGTTTTTTGACATTGAAGATAAAACGGGATCCATAAAGGTCGTTCTGTGGGAGGACACGGCAGAGGTCTTGGAAATGAATGGTGTGAACGTATATGAAATTGAAGAGGGGGACAGAATAAATATAATCGGCAATGTACAGATATACAAAGGGGAACTTGAAGTGATGCCTCTTCAGAACCGCTTCAGGATCCTGGAATGACGAATATCACTACAAGTCGTCCCTTGATACAAGTGTCACCGAAGACCTTATGTCGTCCTTTTCCATCCCGACCAGAAACTTCACGTCATTTCTTTTTGCAGATGTTTCGAGCTTGTAGTCTATCTTCCCGTCGAAAATCACGGCGTGCGGCTTGTCCACGGTTTTAAGCACGTTGTCAAGTTCTTTTACCGGAACTTTTCCCAGAAGATTGAAGCCCGAATCGAATATACATGCTGCTCTTGTTCCGACGAGTTCATCCAAGGTCTTTTTGAACATTTTTTTTTGCTCATCCCCTATGTTTATCTTTTTCGGAGAAGGTTTTTTCGTGGACTTTTCAATCTGTTTCGAAGACGAAGAACCTCCTGATGTTTTAGGGGAGGAACTCGTCTTCTGCCTGGATGGGCCCGGAGATTTAGAGGAAGATTTTTTTTCCGGACTGAAGTTTTTGAACATCTCGGAATTTTCCATCTTGAACTGAGAAACGGACATCTTGTTTCTGAGCGATTTGTATATCTCCTTCTTGGATAGCTCCTCCACCTCTTTGCCGTCCGGAGCCTGGATTATATGGTCGACCTCGGTCGTCTCGAGGAGTCCCTTGAGATTCAGCAGTCCTCCTCTGTCGCCGTCTATGAATACTGTCGTTATCTTTTCTTTCATGAGGCCGATTATTTCATCAGGCACCGAAGTCCCCTTGAAGGCTATCACGTTTTTTATTCCGCATCTCACCAGGTTTATCACGTCGGCCCTTCCTTCTACAACTATTATCTCGTCAGAGTCCAGTATGCCGGGACCGCAGGGGAGGGCCTTGTAAGTAGTGACCTCGTATGTCTTTATCTCTTCCTTTATCTCGTCAGCTATCCTGGATGTGTCGGGTATGCCCCCCTCCACCAGGTCCTTGAGTATAAGCTTCGCCTTTCCCAAAACCTGCTCTCTTTTGAGGGCTCTCGTGTCCTCTACGGACTTCAGCTTTATCTTGGCGTTGCAAGGACCAACCCTCTCTATCGTCTCCAAGGTGGCTGCTATAAGGGATGTTTCCGCTGAATCAAGCGAGCTGGGTATGATTATCTCGCCGGAAGATTTTCCCTTGCTGGATCTTATCTTCACTTCTATCCTGCCTATCCTGCCCGTTCTCTGCAGTTCCCTCAGATCAAGATCCGAGCCCAGCAGGCCTTCTGTCTGACCAAAAATAGCTCCTATAACGTCAGGTCTCTCTATTACCCCGTTTGCGTTTATGTAAGCCTTTATTAAATATTTTATCGATGTTGGTGCTAATTTTGACATGATTATCGTCCTCCTTAAACGGGTGTTCTCCACCCTTCTCGTTCATCAAATTCGCAAGATCCTCGATCTTGTTCTTTCCCAGATTCATGATACCTTTCCTCAGTCTTGCGTTTGCTTTCTTTCTGCGCCTCTGCAGGAGGCGCTTTAATTTCAGATTTATTTCCCTTCCCGTTTCGTCGAAATCTGAAAGTATCACTATTTCTTTCTTTTCCGTTGCCAGTTCAGACGCAACAATATAAAGCGGTCTGCCGTTAATGGCAATAATATCTTTAAGACCCAGTCTTTTTAAAGCTTTTTTGTCCTTTTTCCCTTCCACAACCAGTAACTTGCGCCCCAATTCCTCAAAAAGCTTTTTTAACTCACCGGTATCCATCTTCATGCTATTCCTGCAGCGCATCTATCACGTCCCTCTCTGTGATTATTCCCATGAGCTCTTCGTTCTCCATGACCGGAAATCCTCCTATACCCCTTGTCTTCATCAGTCTTATTGCTTCTGATAAATAAGCATCCGGTCCTATGCTGACTATGTCCCTTTCCATCATTTTATCAACAGTGGTTTTGTCCTTTCTGAGTCCCGATTCCTTCTTGTTTTTACGAAGGTATCTGATAACGTCATGGGGTGTTATTATTCCCACAAGTACTCCCTTCTTTGTCACGGGCAGCCTCCGGAAACCTCCCTTACACAGTACCTTGGATACCTCGTAGGCAGTGAAATCGCAGCCGGTCACCATCGGCCTCTTCACCATGACATCCATGACCTTTACCCCGATATTAGATTTCATCGTCTTTATTATATCCCACTCGGATACCACTGACCTGATCTTTTCGCCGTCCAGCACCGGATAAAGCCCTTTCCCCCTTTTCTTAAATATTCCGAGGGCTGTCCTTATATCGGTCTTTTTGTCCATGGCCACGACGCGCTTCTCCGCTATATTAGATACGGGGATTTTGAGGCTCCTGTTGTGCTTCCTGAAAATTCTGGATTTTTCGCCGCCCCCGAGAAAATTCAGTATATCGGTTTCGGTCAATATTCCCCTCAGCTCCCCTTTCCTGTTAACCAGGGGAATTTTTCTGAAACCCCTCTTCATCATGATTTCTATGGCGTCCCGTATGCTCCGATTTTCTTCCAAAAGAACGAGAGAATGGGAAGCCAGCGAAGTCACGGGCCTTTTTGTGTCAACGAATCTGCTGAGTTGCAGTTTATTATGAAGGGGCATGTCCATCATTTCGGTTAAGATGTATATATCCGGTATTATAATAAATTAATATGGAATCTGTTTTAAAAAGTGTTCTAAAGGGGATAGTTCCCTCCGAAAGGGACAACAAAGAGATACGGAGGGTGCTCAAAAGGCTGACCGATGCCGCTGAGATGATCATAAAGCCCCGCGGGCTGGAAAAAACGATAGCCGGGTCTTTCATAAGGGACACCTGGCTCAAGGACAAGAAGGAAATAGATCTTTTCATAATGTTCCCCACCAGCTATCCGAGGCAAAGGCTGGAAAAGTCTGGAATAGAGATCGGAAAAAGAATAATGAAGGAGCTGGGAGGCAGTTTCAAAGTCGCCTATGCGGATCATCCTTATGTCAAGGGGGAAATTGAGGGTTACGGCATAGACATCGTCCCGTGTTATAAGGTGTCCTCTGCGTCGAAGATAAAGTCCGCCGTCGACAGGACACCATTCCACAACAAATACATAAAAGAGCAACTGTGCCCGGAAATGTCGAACCAGGTCCGTCTCCTGAAGCAGTTCTGCAAGTCCGCAGGTGTATATGGATCGGACATAAGGACAGGGGGATTCTCCGGGTACCTCTGCGAGCTTCTCATAATCAGATACAAGACATTCAGGCGGCTGGTCGAGGCCGCGAGGCGGTGGGAGCCCGGTAAATTCATAGACATAAAAAAACACTGCACGGCAGACGAACCTAAATCGCGCTACAGGGGACAGCCTCTCATAGTAATAGACCCCACGGATCCGGGAAGGAACGTGGCTGCCGCGCTCTCGCCGAAGAATTTCGTCCTCTTCGTGAACACATGCAAGCGTTTCGTGGAAAATCCGCAAAAGAAATATTTCGTCCTCAAAAGGCGGGAACCGGAATCCAGTGAACTGAGGAAGGCACTAAAGGGCCGCGGAACGGAATTCATCGGTATTTCATTCGGCAGGCCGCCGGTCGTCGATGACATCCTGTTCTCCCAGATGAGGAAAACGTCGAGGAGAATAAAGAAGTTCCTTGAGGACAAGGAATTCAGGCTTCTCGACTACGGGGTTTTCAGCGACGAGAAGAGAAGCATGATGATATTCGAGATGGAGGTATGGAACCTGCCTTCAGTCAGAAAGGTGAAGGGACCTCCGATATTCTCAAAGATGCACAGCAAACAGTTCACGGAAAAATACGGAAAGGACAGGCTTTTCGTTGAGGGAGAATACTGGGTGGCTTTCACCGAGAGGAAATCAGTCTCGGCAAGGAATGCCCTGAAATGCTTCCTGGAGAAGTCCCACGAGAAACTCATGTACGCCGGCATAAGATCACATGTAGCAAAATCCGTGTCCTCCGGCTTTCGGATCCTGGACGCGAAAAAAATGGTAAAAACGGCGGGGAATAACGGCGATTTTTCACTGTTTATGAAAGACTACCTCGAAAGAAAGGTTTAAATATCTTTCGAGGTAAAATAAGTGTATTCGGCTCAGGGCAAGCAAACAACGGAGGTCCTGGGATAACATCAAATGGATGGTCCGCTTTACCACGTAAGTGGGAGGATTAAAATGGAATTCCTGGAAGAGATAAAAAAAGCGAAAGAGCAATCAAAGAAAAGAAAATTCACACAGAGCTGGGATCTTTCAATTTCTCTCAAGAACATCGACCTGAAAAAGCCGGAAAACAAGCTCAATCTGGAATTCTCACTGCCCAAGGGGAAGGGTAAGGAAACGAAGACCGTCTTTGTAGTGGACAGCCTGCTTTCAGAGGCCAAGGGCAAGGCCGATCTGGTGATAACCAAAAAGGATCTCGACAAAATTGCCAAGAAGAAGAAGCTGATCAAGAACTACGCAAAGGAATACGACTGGTGGTTCGCCGAGGCACCGCTCATGCCCCAGATAGGTAAGACCTTGGGTACTGTCCTGGGTCCCCGGGGCATGATGCCAAAACCGATACCCCCGAAGGGCAGCATCGATCCTTTCATAAACATGTCAAAAAGGACGGTGATGATAAAGACCAGAAACTCACCGGTCATTCATCTTTCCGTAGGCAGCGAAAAAATGAAAGAAGAAGATGTTGCAGAGAACGTCACCGCTGTCATGAATTTCATAAATGAGAAACTCCCCAAAGGGAGGAACAACGTCAGGAACGCCCACGTAAAATTGACAATGGGCAAGTCCGTGAAACTGAACATCTAGGTGTTCCAATTGGTATCAGAAGATAAGAAGAAAACCGTGAAAATGCTCGCGGAGAAGCTGGAGAAATACCCAGTCATAGGTCTGCTGGACATGTTCAAGATGCCCGGAAAGCAGCTCCACGAAATGAGGGACAAGCTCAGGGGCAAAGCGACCATAAAGATGCTCAAAAAGAGCCTGATGAAGCTTGCCATGGAAAATGTCAACAAGAAAGGAATAAAGGAACTGGAGAAGCTAATACAGAACCAGCCCGCTCTCCTGCTCTCTGAGAAGGACCCATTCGAACTCGCCAGGATAATAGATTCCTCCAAATCATTCGCCCCCGCAAAGGAGGGTGACACAGCACCCAAGGACATAAAGGTAAAGTCAGGTCCGACTCCTCTGAAACCCGGACCGGTCATAGGAGAACTCCAGAGGGCCAAGATACCCGCGGGCGTGGATGGAGAGAAGATAATCGTCAAGAAGGACACCACCGTGGTCAAAGAAGGGGAGACCATAGAAAGGAACATAGCCGACATCCTCGGGAAGCTCAAAATAGAACCCATGGAGATAGGACTGAATCTTCTTGCCGTTTGGGATGAGGGGACCATATTCAAAAGCGACATACTTTTCATACCACCCGAAAAATATCTTGATGATATCAGGAGGGCGTATTCTTGCGCTTTCAATCTTGCGATAAACATAAGTCACATCACGCCGGAAACCCTAGTGCCGCTACTTTCAAAGGCACACAGGGAAGCGGTCTCGCTTTCCATGGAGGCGGGCATAATCACCGGCGAAACAATAGTAATGATGCTATCAAAGGCCAACTCGCAGATGCTGGCCCTGAGCAGCAAAGTTGATCTTTCCGCCTCTCCCGAAGAGAAAGATAAAAAGGAAGAGACCGAGGGAAGGGAGAGCAAAGAAGAGCCCCCGAAAAAGGAAGATGGGCAGGAAAAGGGTGACAAAAAAGAAGAGGGAAAAGGAAAGAAGGAAGCCAAAGAAGAAAAGACCCCTGAAAACAAGGGAGATAAGGAATAATATTCACGGAGGTGTGAAGAATGGAAATGGTATACGCGGCACTCCTCTTGCACAGTCTCGGAAAACCTGTGGATGAAGCAAGCGTGAAGAAAGTCATGGAAGCCGCAGGGGGGAAGCCCGAAAGTGCACAAATAAAGGCACTGGTTTCTTCCCTGAAGGACGTGGATATCGAAGAGGCCATAAAGCAGGCCGCTGCGGTCCAGGCGGCTCCCCAGGCAACCGCAGAATCCGGGGAGAAAAAAGAGGAAGAGAAGGAAGAGGAAAAAGAAGAGAAAGAAGAAGAAAAGGCTGAAGAGGCAGCTGCTGGACTGGGCGCACTTTTTGGATGATCCTCCGGATCTGCATAACAGTCCAGCAGAATTTCTTATTCTTAGCTCTAAAAGCTTAAGTATAAATTAAAAAAATACTATCTTATGCGCAAATCGGGGTTTGTCCTGTGGTTCGATGAAATAGGCAAGGGAGACGTCAGCCTGGTCGGGGGCAAGAACGCCTCTCTGGGGGAAATGATCACCAAAACAAAAATACCCGTCCCTCCGGGGTTCGCGATAACCTCCAGGGCATACCGGAATTTTCTCAAAGAGAACAACCTGAAGGGGCTAATCGAAAAGGAGCTCTCCGGAATAAGCTCCAAAAGCGTGACGGATCTGGGCAAGTCCGGCAAAAAGATAAGGAAAGCCATACTCAAGGCGGAAATTCCGGACGGTTTAGAAAAATTAATAATGAAATTCTACGGGGAACTCTCCAAGAAAAGGGGGGAGAGAAGCCCCAGGGTCGCCGTCAGAAGCTCGGCGACGGCGGAGGACCTCCCGAGTGCGAGCTTCGCGGGGCAGCAGGAGACCTTCCTAAATGTGAGAGGGAAAGGCCTGATGGAATCAATAAAGAAGTGCTTCGCCTCGCTTTTCACCGACAGGGCAATATCATACCGGGAAGACCGCGGTTTCGACCATCTGTCAGTCGCCCTTTCCGTTGGGGTTCAGGTGATGGTCAATTCCCAGTCCTCCGGGGTCATGTTCACTCTAGACCCCAATACCGGATTCAGAAACGTGATAATAATAGATTCTTCCTACGGCCTGGGAGAATACGTGGTGAAGGGAGTGGTAACGCCGGATGAATTCGTCGTTTTCAAGCCGACCATGAAGATCATCGAAAAGAGGCTGGGAAGCAAAGAGAGGATGCTGACCGAGAAGTCGGGGAAGAACACGGACACCGAGGTAATTAAATTCATGAGGAAGAAATACTCGGTCGAAGACAAGGATGTTTTGAAACTCGCAAGATATGCATCCGGAATAGAGAAGCACTACAAGAGACCAATGGACATCGAGTGGGGCAAAGACAAAAACGGTAAGCTCTTCATCCTTCAGGCAAGACCAGAAACAGTACACTCCAACCTTAAGCCCAACGCCATAGAAAAATACGTTCTGGAAGAAAAGGGAAAGCTGCTCCTGACCGGGCATCCGATAGGAAAGAGGATAGGCAGCGGCAGGGCGAAGGTGATAAAGGACGTCAAGAAGATGGGGGACTTCAGGCCGGGCCAGGTCCTTGTGACGGAGATGACGGACCCCAACTGGGAGCCCATAATGAAAAGGGCATCCGCGATAATAACGGAGAGGGGCGGGTCAACCAGCCACGCTGCGATTGTTTCCAGGGAGCTGGGGGTTCCCTGCATCGTCGATGCCCTTGACGCCACGAAAATCCTGAAAGGCGGCGGTTACGTCACCGTGGACTGCACAGGGGACACCGGCAAGATATACTCCGGAAAGCTCAGGTACAGGGTGGACCACAGAAAGATAGAAAAGATGCCCAAAACCAAGACCGGGATATTCGTGAACGTGGGGGTGCCTGACGAGTCGCTTGAATCGTCGAAATTCCCGGTTGACGGGATAGGTCTGGCGCGAGAGGAGTTCATAATATCATCTTATCTGAAAGAGCACCCTCTCCACATGATAAAAAAGAACAGGGGGAAGGAATTCGTGAAGCGGCTCTCCGAAGGGGTGGCCAAGATAGCTGCTCCATTCTACCCGAGGCCGGTCATAGTCAGGATGTCTGATTTCAAAAGCAACGAATACGCCGGTCTGAAGGGAGGGGCGGAGTACGAATCCGTCGAGGGAAACCCCATGATAGGATGGAGGGGCGCGTCAAGATATGCGGACAAAAAATACGAGCCGGCATTCCGGCTTGAATGCAAGGCTCTGAAAAGGGTCAGGGACGACATGGGACTGAAAAACATGAAGATAATGATCCCGTTCTGCAGGACAATAAGGGAGGGAAAGGACGTTCTTGAGATAATGGAATCCGAGGGGCTGGAACGGGGCAAGAACGGCCTCGAGATTTACGTCATGGCAGAGGTGCCATCGAACATAATACTCGCCGACAAGTTTTCAAGAATGTTCGACGGCTTTTCCATCGGATCGAACGACCTGACCCAGCTGACCCTGGGGATAGACAGGGACAACGAGAGACTATCGGATGAATTCGACGAAAGAAACGAGGCGGTCAAGAGATCCGTGAAACACCTGATAGAAACTGCCCATAAGCACAGGAGAAAGGTGGGCATATGCGGAGAGGCACCCAGCAACTACCCGGAATTCGTGAAATTTCTCGTCAAATGCGGAATAGACTCCATATCCGTCAATCCCGACGTCGCCGTCAAGACCAAGCTGATGGTATCCAGGGCGGAAAAATCCGGCTGAGACCGGTTTTTTTATAAAAATCCACGAGGACAAATATTTGTTATTATGTTCACCAAGGAGACCCTCACAAGGGAGTTCGAGAAAGACTGGAAAAGGCAGTACCGGGTAGAGCTGTTCAAAAGGGAAGGATTTCTCCGGAAGAAATGCAGAAGCTGCGGCAAATTCTTCTGGACTCTGAATCCGGAAAGGAGGGTTTGCGGGGATCCGCCCTGCGAAAATTACGGCTTCATCGGAAATCCGATTACGAAGAAGAAGCTGGATTATGTGCAGATGTGGAAGGCGTTTGAAAAATTCTTCGTGAAAAACGGTCATGAAGCGGTGAAAAGGTACCCGGTGGTGGACCGCTGGAGGCCGGACCTCTTCTTCACCATAGCATCCATACAGGACTTCCAGAGGATAGACAACGGGAAGATTGTGATGGAATACCCCGCTGATCCGCTTGTCGTTCCCCAGATGTGCCTGAGGTTCCCCGACATAGCCAACGTGGGAGCCACGGGAAGGCATCACACATCCTTCATAATGGGCGGCCAGCATTCTTTCGGCAAGTACTGGAAAGACAGATGCATAGACCTGAACTTCGGGTTCCTCCACAAAGTGCTTGGCATACCCAAGGAGAAACTTACCTATATAGAAAGCGTCTGGTCAATGCCCGATTTCTCACAGTTCGGGCCATCACTGGAAACCGTCTCCCTGGGTCTGGAGCTGGTCAACTCGGTCTTCTCCCAGTTCACCAGGCAGGGAAACGGATACGCGGAGCTCCCGCGGAGGGTGATTGACGTGGGGTGGGGGCACGAGCGGTTGGTATGGTTCTCACAGGGGACACACACAGGGTATGACTCGGTCTTCGGTCCCGTCATGAAATGGGTCAAAGACAAGGCCGGGTTCAAAAAGAGCAGGCTCTTCGACAGGTACTCTGTGCTGGCAGGTGCACTGGATTTCGACGAGGTGAAGAACCCCGGCAAGGCGAGGAAGGAGATAGCGGACAGGCTGGGAGTATCCTTAGAAGAGGTCAACAGGGCCGTGGAGCCCATGCAGACATTGTACGCAATAACAGATCATGTGAAGACCCTCCTTTTCGCCGCCGCTGACGGGGCGATACCCTCCAACGTGGGGGGCGGGTACAACCTGAGGGTGCTTCTGAGGAGGTCTTTTTCATTCATGGAGGAATTCGGGTTCGACTTCGACCTCACCGGAATAGCCGAGAGGCACGCCAAATTCCTCAGGCCACTCTTCCCCGAGCTCCCCGAAAGCGTCGGGGCTCTCTCGAAGATAATCGAAGTGGAAAGGGCGAAATACAAAAGGAGCGCCAGGAGGGCCGAAAAGGTGGTCAGGAGAGTACTCGAAGGGGGGAAGCCCGACGAGAGAGAGCTGACAAAGATGTACGTCTCCGACGGGATAAGTCCCGAGCTGGTCAGGAAGATAGGGGAGGAGACGGGGAAGGAGATAAAGATTCCCGAGGGATTCTACGGCAAGATCACGGGGAAACACATGACAGAGAAGGGAAAGCAGGGAGAGGGTATCGATGTCTCCGGGATAAAGAAGACCAAGATGCTGTTTTATGATGATCCGTATAAGAGGAAATTCCAGGCCAGGGCAACAAAGAAGCTGGGAAAATGGACCGTGCTCGACCAGACGCTATTCTACCCCGAGGGAGGGGGACAGCCGCATGACATGGGCTCGCTCAATGGCAAAGCGGTCAAAGAGGTCAGAAAAACCGAAGGCGTGGTGCTCCACAAAGTCGCAGGTGATATCAGGCCGGGCCAGCAGGTGAAGGGAGAAATCAACTGGGAGAGGAGATATCAGCTCATGAAGATGCACACGGCCACCCATCTGGTCTCGGGAGCCGCCAGGAAGCTGCTGGGTAAGCACGTATGGCAGGCAGGGGCGCAGAAGGGTGTGGAAAGGTCCAGGATAGATCTGACCCACTACACTAGATTCACAAAGAAGGAGCTGGAATCCATCGAAAGGATAGCCAACGATATGATCAGAAGGAAGGTGGACGTGCACAAGAAACTGATGGACAGGAGCGGGGCGGAGAGTAAATACGGCTTCGTGCTATACCAGGGAGGGGCCTCACCCGGGAAGAAAGTCAGGGTGGTCAAGATACCCGATGGTAAAGGCATATTCGACGTGGAGGCCTGCGGGGGGACCCATCTGGACAACACCGGAGAAATAGGGAACATAAAAATAATAAAATCGGAAAGCGTCCAGGACGGCGTGAACCGGATAGAGTTCACCGCGGGGGAGAAGGTGGGAGAGCTGGAGGAAAGGGAAAGGGAAATTTACGATGCAATGATAAGAAAATTGTCCGGCCTGGTGGAGATAGCCGGCGCCGGCGATCATTCAAAGGAGCTCCATAAGTGCATGGACCAGCTCTCGGTTTCCATGGACCAGCTGGAGAAGACCGCAGACAAGTTCATGAAAGAGATCGATCTGGAGGGAGCCGGGAAAAAGAAGGTAAAGACGCTCTCCGGGGGATGCGGAGTCATGTTCGGGACATGGAAGAGTCAGAGGAAGTCCAGAGAGAAGCACATAGAAAAGGGTGCTGAGGGCAAAGCGGAATCATTGCTCGGAAAGGCAAAGGGAAACCGCATTTTCGAGACCGTGGACATGGACAGGAAGGAGATGATCAAGACTGCGGATTCTCTGCTCTCAAAAAACCCCGGAATAACCATAATACTTGTAAACAGAAACGGCGATGTGGTGGGCATGAGCAGGGAGATTAACATTGTGAAGGAAGTCAAAGAACTCTGCAAAGAGCACGGGGGATCTGGCGGCGGCAGGGATCACCTCGCACAGGGCAAGCTGGACTTCTCCAGCTTCAGGAAACGGAGCAAGGGCTGAAAGGGTAAAAAAAATATAAGAAAATGTTTTTCAGCAGTTAGCTGTCGCCGTGACTGCGCCCATGCCGGATCCCATGAACCGGTAAGTACAAACATGGGGATCAGTCGAATCGGTGCATTTGTCCGTAAAGGTCGCTATTTCCTGGGGTCCCAATGTAGCTACATCGAATTTTGCATTATTAAAATCTCTTCCATCGGTTCTGCTGATAGTAAGACTGCCGCAGGTTATGTCAGACGTACCTGATCTTGGATTGGATTCACATGTACCAAGACTCATTTCCTCTGTCCCCGCGTTCCTAACCTTGATTACAGATGTTTCAAGACTCCTGCAGTAGCTGTCGATTACCATTACAGAACCCTTGGTGTATCCTCCCATGAATCCCGAAAGGAAGGTGTACGCCGATGCCGCCAGGCCTATTGTTATGAGCAACAGTATGATTATGGATACTATCGGGGTGATGCCCTTCATTGATCGCGTTCTTTTCATATTTTACCTCCCGTATCCTGTTGATTGCTGTCCCTGTGAGGACGATGACTGCGGCTGGCCGCTCTGGTAGTATAGCCGCTTGAGGCGCTTCTCGATCACGCCCAGTGTCGTGAGCGCCGCCTGGTTGGTCTCGAAGTTCTTCTTGTTCTGCTCGACCATCTCGCTTATCTTTCCCACCAGCGGCTCCATGACCTCTCTGGAGACAGAGGAGACCTCCTCGCCTTCTGCCGATGTCTTGAGCAGCTTCATGAACTCCTTCATTTCGGAAATCAGATCGTCTATCCTCTGGGGAACCTTGGAGACCTCTGCTATGAGGTCGTTGTTCGCCTTTATGGAATCATCAATTATCCTCTGGTTGGACTTTATGAGCTCCACCACCTGCTCTATGAGTTTGTGAACTTCAGAAGAAGAGGAGCCGGTCTCCACGCGCTCCATCCTCTTTTCAAGCCTTCTTATTGGAGAGGTGGGTATAATCTCGTATTCGTCATCGGTCATAATAATTATTTATGCTCACCCCAATATAAATGTTTTCCGGAAACCGGAAAAAGAAATGGGAGAGAGGAGGCGCATGCGGACACGCGCCGGGGATGATTTACATCATTCCCCCGCCCATGCCTCCCATGGCCCCTGGCGGCGGGGATTGGGGCGGTCCCCCGCCCTCTTTCTGGCCGGCGGAGATGGTGTCGTCTATCCTGAGTATCATCTCCGAGACCTCCGATGCGGACTTCAGGGCCTGCTGCTTTATCTTGAGTGGCTCTACGACCCCGTCGGCGAACATGTCCTGGACTCTTCCTGTGAAGACGTCCAGGCCGAAACCCGTGCCTCCGGCTTTGTCGTGCTTCGCCTTCATCTGAGCCAGCTTGTCTATGGGATCAAGCCCCGCGTTCTCCGCCAGGCTCCTGGGTATGGACTCCAGCGCGTTAGCGAACGAGCTGATGGCGAGCTGCTCCCTTCCGCTGAAGGAGCCCGCATATTTGCGGAGTTTCTTTGAGACCTCCGTCTCGATCGCCCCTCCTCCGGGCACGATCTTTCCCAGCTCAAGGGCGGCTATGACTCCCTTGACGGCGTCCTCGACTGCCCTTTCGACCTCGTCGACCACGTGCTCGGAACCGCCCCTCACAAGGAGGGTTACGGATTTCGGGTCCCTGCATTTCTCCACGAATATCATCTCGTCCCCGGAAACCCTCTTCTCGTGAACTATGCCCGCGTATCCGAGCTCTTCCCTGGAGAGGTCCTTGACGTTGGAGACTATCTTCGCGCCGGTTGCCCTGGAAAGCGCTTCCATATCCGATTTTTTGACCCTCCTGGCCGCCATTATTCCGGCCTTGGAAAGGTAGTGCTGGGCAACGTCGTCTATGCCCTTCTGGCAGAAAACCACGTTGGCCCCAGATGCGATTATCTTGTCAACCATCTCCTTCAGGCTGGTCTCCTGCTGGTCCAGGAAGGCCTGCATTTTGTCGGGTGAATCTATGTTTATCTTCGCATCCCCTTCCAGCTCTTTGACCTCGAGTGCGGAATCGAGCAGCACTATCTTTGCCCTCTCCGCACTCCTGGGCATTGCCGAATGGACGATCTCCTTGTCCAGCACGACGCCCTCTATGAGCACGGTGTCCGCCATCGATCCTCCCTGCTTCTTTTCGATCTTTATGTTGTCTGTTTCTACGGTGATCCCGTCGCTGCTTCTTTCGGCTATCTTTTTCACTGCCTTGACGGAGAGGGCCGTGAAAATATCCGAGGCCTTTTCAGCGGATTTCCCGGTTATCGCCGTATTGGCGATCTTTCTCAGGGTCTTCTCGTCATCTATGGTTATCGGCTCCGCAAGCTTCTCCAGCTCCTCGAGCGCCCTGAACTTGGCGAGCCTGAATCCCTTGGTTATGACGGTGGGATGAATCTGCTGATCGAGAAGGCTCTGGGCCTCCTTGAGAAGCTCCCCCGCTATAACGACCGCCGTGGTCGTCCCGTCTCCGACCTCCTCGTTCTGCGTTTTCGCGATCTCCGCCAGCATCTTTGCTGCCGGGTGCTCTATCTGCATCTCATCTAGTATTGTGGCTCCGTCGTTGGTTATGGTAACGTCTCCGAGAGAGTCCACAAGCATCTTGTCCATGCCCTTCGGGCCGAGAGTCGTCTTTATGGTGTCGGATATCGTCTTCGCGGCGTCTATGTTGTTCTTCTGCGCATCCTTACCTCTTGTCCTGCTCGTTCCTTCAGGCAACACAAAAATGGGCTGCATCATGTTTTGCCCATTCATTTCAATCACCTCCATGATCAAATTCAATTATTACGGAAAACTGTGAACCCGTCAGACTGCGTGTTCATGTTTTCCCCCTTTATGAAAGGGATATATTATTATAAACAACTGTTTTTTAAACATTTCCCCGTATGGGGCATGTTTCGGGTGTTTTGTTATAACAAATTTAAACCTTTTTGACAGATAAATTACATCATGGCTGTAGACAGCCGCTATAAAACGGGCTCGTAGCTCAGCTTGGTTAGAGCGTCGGTCTTATAGGGCCCCCGGGTGATCAGCCCGGGAGTTTTGACCAAGGAAAGCCGAAGAGGTCTGAACTTAACGGTTTTTTCCGCGGAAGTCTGGGGTTCGAATCCCCACGAGCCCATTTTCAATTATAAATTTTCATTACAATACAGTTCTGGGTTCAATTATGAAAATAACCGCCGACCTGCATCTGCACAGCCCGCACTCAAGGGCCACCAGCAAGAACATAACCATGAACAACCTGGAAAAATACGCGGGGATGAAGGGGATCAACCTGCTCGGAACAGGGGATTTCACCCACCCCAAATGGCTGGAGATATTGAAAGGGAGCCTAGAGGAAGACGGGAGCGGCATACTCAAATCGAAATCCGGTTTCAATTTTCTTCTGTCGACAGAAATTTCCAACATATACGGCCAGAACGGGAAAACCAGAAGGATTCACAACCTAATACTTGCACCTGATTTCGAGACCGTTGAACAGATAAGGTCGTGGCTATCGACCAAAGGGAGACTGGATTACGACGGGAGGCCCATATTCGGGTTCTCCTGCCCCGAACTGGTCGAAAATCTCAGGGGGATATCGGAGAGGATAATGACCATACCCGCCCATGTGTGGACACCATGGTTTTCAGTTTTTGGTTCTAAATCGGGTTTCGATTCCGTGGGAGAATGTTATCAGGATCAGAGTAGGCACATACACGCCCTGGAGACCGGCCTCAGCTCGGATCCCCCAATGAACTGGAGGATTTCCGCTCTGGATGAATATTCGCTGGTCTCCTTCTCCGATTCCCATTCCATGTGGCCGTGGAGGATAGGCAGGGAGGCCACCATGTTCGGTCTGAAAGAGTTGAATTACGATGGAATTACGAATGCGATCAGGACCGGGGACGGGCTCAGGGGCACGCTTGAATTCTTCCCCGAGAAGGGGAAATACCACTACGACGGGCACAGGAACTGCGGGGTGTCCATGAATCCGGTAGAAGCGGAGAAGAACAGGAACATCTGTCCGGTGTGCGGCAAGCCCCTTACACTGGGTGTGCTCCACAGGGTGGAGGAGCTCGCTGACAGGCCGGAGGGATCCAGACCGGACGGAACGAAGGAATTCCACCGCCTGATACCCCTCTCGGAGATACTGGCCAGGGCAATGGGGAGCAGTGTAAATTCGAGGAGGGTGTGGGAGGAATATGGAAAACTTACCCGGGCATTCGGATCGGAGCTGGGTGTCCTGATGGAAGCGGGCTTGAAAGAAATGAAGGAGATGACCAGCGAAAGGATCGCCGGCCTGATCATGAGGATAAGGAATGGTGACGTTAGGATAAAGGCGGGATCCGACGGTGTCTATGGTGAGATAAAGGATATTGATTCGGAAAATATCGGATCACAGAAGACGCTCGGACAGTTCCGTTCAGACTAGAGGGGCGTCCTGCCTTCCGGCGACCTCCAAAGCGGTGTCCCGGGTTATAGAATATTCGTATTCCGATCTCACGCGGAAGGTCTTCTTGACCCGGCTGAAGGAGGGAGTCAGACCGTATATCACGAGATTGCAGCGCACCGTCCTCCCGCTGCCCTGCCAGAGGGTGACCGGCTTGCCCGCTATGCCTATGTCACATTCCTCTATGCCCATGTCGCCCAGAATGTTCTGGGATTCCACCACCACCCTGTTCATGTTCTCCGGGCTCCCGCAGTCAGGATAGCAGACAGTCCCTCCGCCCACGTTGGTTACACTGATGGAGAGCGGTGAAGATATCGTCCCCCTCCCCTCCCAGTACCTCACGGGGGAATTAAGCTCCACGTCCATCCTGACGGGGGAGGATGAAGAACTCACCGTGTCCACCGGGAGTGTCCTCCCGGAGTCCTGGAGGTCCCTGATCTCGTCCTGCGAAGCGAGGGTTATGGTCCTCACCACGTCACTCGAATATCCGTATCTCACCCTCACCGAGGGGTTGTATGAGACCGAAATCCCCGGGGGTGACCCGTAAGGTGCCGTGCATTCCCAGATGCACGTCCTGGACTCTCCCCGGGAGCCGGACTCGGTGTCCGGGGGAAGAAGTGAATTTATGATTCCGCAGCCGCCGGTGCAGGCGAATTCCTGACCGACGTTGTACAGCTCGACGTTAACATTCCGGGCTGTCTTCGAACCGGTGTTCCTTATCCTGAGCATCAGCTGGAATGGCTCTCCTGAACTGACCCGTGAGAAATCCGGGGAAAAATCCTCGATCACCACGCCGCTTCCCATGGAGCTTCCTCCGGAAAGGGGGGACGTGCAACCGGAAACCAGCGACACGAAGAGAGCGCCCAAAAGCAGCAATGTCAGGTTGCGATACATGATTATGATTGAGCCGGCGGATTTTTATGTTTTCACGGTTACTCCGCTATTTGGGCGGATTTCACGGTTATGCGGGCGGTCTTGTCGACAAAGTAACCGTATTCCGCCCGGACCGCGACCGTCTTCTGGGTCAGCGACCGGGGCATGGGTGCCTGTACCTGGCATGTCACCGTCTGCTCGGATCCCCTGGGTATGTACAGCTCCATCTCCCCCGAGCAGGTATCCCCGTAGAGCGCCAGATCGGGGGGCAGAATGATCTCCATCCTCAACCTGTTCCACTCGGGCCCTCCCGCGGAATACATCTTGCAGTTGTAGGAATCGGAGCATATGGTACCGTCGCCTATGTTCTTTATCTTCATGACCACCGGAAAGACCACACTGTAGCCGAATGTTCTTACGGGCGTCGCTATGTCGATGCCGACATCCACCGGAGAGTTCGAACTTTCCGAGGTCTCGGAGGGCAGGGGCTTTCCCTGCGCCTGGAGTGTCCTGAGCTCCCCGGAGGGGACAAGCGTGACCGTTCTCACCGCATATGATTTGTAATCGTAGAAGAACCTCACCCTGGGTTCGTAATCTGCCGAAAGCCCTTTCTGCACCCGGGGTGCCCTGTAGGACCACGTGCATATCTTGTCGGATCCCCTTATACCGGAAGAAGGATCGGGAGGCAGCAGGGATATTGAATGGAGAGGATATCTGCATTCCTCCTCGTTGGGGAGCAGCTCCCCCTCCAGCATCAGCTCTTCGTTGACGGGCTTCCATGTCTGGTCAAGCCCGAGTATCTCCGCGAATCCATTCTCCGCTCTGAAAGAACCCGAATTCCTGACCTTCACGGTGAAGATCACCTCCTCCCCCGAAAAGACCTCGGAGAAGCTGGACTGGAAGCTCTCTATTATCACCCCGGCACCTTCCGGGGTGTTGGAGTTGTACCCGCCCGCAAAATCCAGGGAAGTGCAGCCCGAGACCGCGGCTACCATAACGACGGAAAAGAACAAAACCGGAAGTGATCGATAGAGCATACTATATTATTGGTAAAAATAAATAAAAAGAAATCAAAAGGTCTCCTCTACTCCCTTCACAGTTATCTCTGTGGATTGGTCGATATAGTATATGTAGGAAAGTTTTACGTGGAAGTTTGCCTTTGTCTTGCTGGAAGGAGGCTCCACCATCATGAACTCGCAGGTTATGTCAGTTTCCCTGGTGTCCCAGAGTCTCACGAAGTTTCCCAGAGTCGTCGGCGGAGTCAGTCCCATCGGGAGGTCTTCGTATCCGGTGGTCCAATCCATCTCCTTGGGGCAGCTTCCGCCCACTGGGGTCACGAAGCTGGGCCATTCCACGTATACGCCCACGGGTCTCTGCCTGCCGTAAACGTTGCCGTTCCCCGTGTTGGATATACTCATCTGCAGCTGGAACTTGCTGTCCATCCATTCCCTGGAGGCGACGAAATTTCCTGTCTTCACGTTCACTGTGAGGGGACCCGACGTGTATGCGGCGGGTTCCGATGTCAGCGAACCGCCGGACTGCACGATTGTTTCCAGCTCGTCCTTGGTGACGAACCAGACCGGCTTTATGACATCCGTCTCATAAGTGTAGTATACCCTGGCTATGGGAGAGTACGTGATCCTCTGTCCCCGGGAAAGCATCGGAGAAATGAGATCCCAGTTGACCGTCCCGAGGCCTCCCCCTGTCTGGGATTCGAGATCCGGGGAGAACAAGAACATCGGCTCGGAATAAACACTCGGGAGAACCTGCCATTCGGTGGTGTCTATGCCCATGAGTTCAGCCACCACAGGGACCCCGTTGCCCATCGGACCGTTGTACTCACCTTTGTTTCTGA
The DNA here is from genome assembly GCA_964441265.1 of uncultured archaeon. GTDB lineage: Archaea > Aenigmatarchaeota > Aenigmatarchaeia > QMZP01 > QMZT01 > JAFGDH01. The sequence goes on along the minus strand of CAYYKJ010000002.1, from coordinate 72,529 downwards.
CCTCTAGATGGAGGGTGACCGGCTCGTTCGATTCCACCTGCGTGAGGGAGGGCTCGAACTCTTCAATGACCACTCCCGGACCGGTTGATCCGCCGGTATCAGAAGTCACGCACCCGGAAGATATCACTGTCATTACCACTGCGACCAATAACAAAACCTTCAGATAACTGCTGTCTGATGTTTTCATCATATCATTCCCTCTGTTGGTATGTTTAATTATTGTAGCCATTCTTTTATATCTTTATTTTAGGATCACATGGAGACTTCAGGCTTCACGTTCACGTCGATCTCCTTGGTGAATTTGTAAAGATAAGAGATTTCGGAGTTTATCTGGAAGGTCTTCTGGAGCTTTACGTTGGACCCCGGGGCTGCCCTGATCTCGCATGAGTATTCCGGGGTTTTTCTGCCTATGAAGGCGGTGGTACCGTCTATCCTATCCTTAATGCACTCTTCAACCGAACCCCAATTCCCATTCTCATTCTTGGCCTGAACTAGGTCCCCGGCATCCCCCTCAGAGGGATAAATATCAATGCAAATCTCGCTCGTCTCTTCGCCCAGACCGGAACCCTGATCTGTCAGGTCCTCACAATTCCCGAAAAAGACGTTGTCCCTGGATGGTATGGGAATCTGCCCGTATCCCTTGTTTTCCATCCAGAAGGAGAGTATGCCGCTCCCCCCGGCCACGGGATCATAGACTATGGGCTGGTTCTGGACCCCCATGTAGGACTTGACAGGGCCCTCTCCGGCCCTCCCCTCGACCCCCCCGGAACTGGTGGACTGGTCCTGGGTGACCAGCCTTTCCAGTTCCTGCTTGTTTATGAAAGTCACCCTGTATGTGGTGGGTGTGAAGTATGTGTACTGGACCATCACGCCCATCCTGCAGGGAGTCTGTACCTTGACATCCCTCGCCTTCAGAACCCACTCGGCGACCGCGGTGGACTGGGGGAACATCCTGTCTATGATGCAGCTCCCGTCCGTCCCCATCTTCTCCTCGCTGCCCATGGTGCAGAAGCTAGCTGCTTCGTCCAGATCAAAGAGCTCGCAGGTGTTGTAGAGGGATATCTTCACGTTGTTCTTGGGAGCCATCTCCGGGTTCTGGACGTTCTTTATGTATGCCCTCGCGGTCATGGTCTGTCCCGACCTCACCTCGGCGGAGGGGACCGTCTGGAGACTGTCGATGATGATCACGTCATGGGTCTCCTCCTGTATGTTGGGCCCGAAAAAATCGGGTATGAAGGGTATGTCGATGGTCGTCCCGGGTATGGTGCACCCTGAAACGAGAACCAGGGCCATCACCAGAGAGGCAAGGAGGAGAGTTTTCATGGTAAATAATTGGTGGCATTAAAATAAAAATCAATTTCAGGGGCATATCTTTATTTTACCTCCCGGGTGAATATCTATCATGAAGGGCCAGTTCATATTCGAGTTCGTGGTGGCGTGCCTGATGTTTTTCATGATAATCGTTTTCGCCATAAACTATCTCAACCTCAGCGTATCGGATTTCAGCGGGAGATTCGAGGGGGACGAGGTACAGGCCAAGGCGCTTTGGGTCTCGGAGGTCCTCACGAACCCGGGCTCTAACATGAGCCTCGTCGATGAGTGGCCGTATTTCAGTCCCTCCAGGATAGAGGATTTCGACGACACCTATTGCGGGAGTGGCAAGAGGGCTGAGTTCAACAGCCTCAAGAAGGAACTCAACGTCCGGTTCGAGGATGATTTCGGCAGCAGGATGCTCCCCATGAGGATAATGATACTGTCCGATGCGACCGGTATGGACGACGAGGGAAACAAGATACTTGACTGCGGGCAGAGGAGCGAGGAGATCAGGTGGGGGAAAGAGATCCAGAGGATCGGAATGTTGAAGGAGCCGGGGATGCCCGTTGAGGTCGTGGTGATGAAGGTTTTCATCGGGAGCGGCTGAAATTCTTGCTGCTCTGTTACCAATTTAAATCATCCCCGCTCAAATATGCTTATGAAGGTCATTATTGTCGGCGGGGGGAATCTCGGCGAGGCCCTCTCCCGTCTCCTGATAAAGGAGAAGGACGACGTGGTCATAATAGAGAAGGACGAAAAGCTGTCCGAGAAGCTCGCGGAGAAGCTGGACGCTCTGGTTCTGCACGGTGACGGCTCGGACATAAACATACTCAGGGACGCCGATTTCGAGAACTCGGACTCCGTGGTGGCCATGACCGGGGACGACAAGACCAACCTCATGATATGTGAGATGGCCAAGAGCGTGAACGTTCCCAACACCATATCCAGAATAAACGAGGCCGACAACGAATCCATATTCGCGAAAACGGGTGTTTCCAACATAATAAATACTACCACAACGGCTGTCCTCGCCTTCAAGAAATCCCTGGAAAAACCCGGTAAACACCTGGTCAATCTCGTGGGCGGGGGCAAAGGAGAGGTATTCGAACTGAGTGTGTCCAAGGAATCCGGATTCGCCAATAAATTGGTGGGAAAGGCAGAAAACGGGTTCGTCATCTCCGCCATCTACAGGGGCGGAAAGTTCATCGTCCCCAAAAGGGACATGAAGATAAAGGAGGGAGACATACTCACCATATGCTCTCCCTTGGAGAGCATCAAGAGGATAGAGAAGATCATGTGATCTTCCCTTCATATCTTCTTTATCTCATCCACTGCCTCCGGGTTGCTGAGGGTTGACGTGTCTCCCACCGGCTTCCCGAGGGCCTTTGCCTTTATGACCCTTCTCATTATCTTCCCGCTCCTGGTCTTGGGCAGGTCCCTGACGAAGAGTATCTCCTCGGGCCTGGCTATCTTCCCTATCTCTTTCGCGACGTGACCTATAAGTTCCTTTTTCAGCGCATCGCTCTCCCTCGCGTCGGAGGTGATTCTCACAAAGGCGACTATGGCCTCGCCCTTTATCTCGGAGGGCTTGCCCACCACGGCAGCCTCGGCCACCTTCGGATGGCTGACCAGGGCCGATTCCACTTCTGAATTGCCTATCCTGTGGCCCGCCACGTTGAGGACGTCGTCCGCCCTTCCCTGGACCCAGAAATAGCCATCCTCATCCACCCTGGCGACGTCTCCCGTCAGGTAGATCCCCGGGAACCTCTCCCAGTAGGTCTTCTTGAACCTGTCGGGGGATTTGTAGAGACCGCTCAGCATTCCCGGCCAGGGTTTGAGAATCACGAGACTGCCGCCCGCGTTCTTTATCGGCTTCCCGTTCTCGTCGAAAACATCGGGCATTATTCCGGGGAACCCCCTGGTCGCCGACCCGGGCTTTAGGGGGGTCATGGGGAGGGGTGTTATGCAGATGTTTCCCGTCTCTGTCTGCCACCATGTATCCATTATCTGGCATTCTCCGGAGCCTATGTTCCTGTAATACCATATCCAGGCACCGGGGTTTATGGGCTCGCCCACGGATCCCAGCAGGCGGAGGGAGCCCAGATCGTGCTTCTCAAGGTGCCTCTTCCCGAGACTCATGAACATCCTGACGCTGGTGGGGGAGGTGTACAATACGCTCACTTTATGCCTCTCTATCATATCCCACCACCTGTCCGGTTTGGGATGATTGGGCGCCCCCTCGTACATCACCGAGGTAGTGCCCAGCATGAGGGGGGCGTAGACTATGTAGCTGTGCCCGGTCACCCATCCTATGTCCGCAGCGCACCACCACACGTCGCTGTCCTTTATGTCGAACACCCAGCTCAGTGTTGATGCGATGCCCACCGCGTACCCGGCGTGGGTATGGAGGACCCCTTTGGGCTTGCCGGTGGTGCCCGAAGTATAGAGTATGTAAAGCAGATCGTTCGCGTCCATCTTTTCTGTTTCACAGTGGTCGCTCTCCTTCTCCAGGAGTTCGTGCCACCAGACGTCCCGCTTGCCGTCCCAGGGGACGCTCTCCCCGCTCCTCTTGACGACTATGGATTTCTTCACGCTCGGCGCCTCCTTGAGGGCCTCGTCCGTCTGTTTTTTCAGAGGTATGGTCTTTCCCCTCCGGTAGAAGCTGTCACAGGTTATGACCACCTTCGCCTCGGAATCGCTGACCCTCTCCCTGAAGGCGTGGGGCGAGAATCCGGAGAAGACCACGGTGTGGACGGCGCCTATCTTGGCGCATGCCAGCATGGCCATGGGAAGCTCGGGTATCATGGGGAGATACATCCCCACACGGTCTCCCTTCTTAACGCCCAGAGATTTGAGGGCGTTGGCCATCCTGTTCACTTCACGGTAAAGCTCGTCGTATGTTATTTTCCTCACTTCGCCCGGTTCTCCCTCCCATATGTAGGCCACCTTCTTGCTGTTCTTTCCTTTGGCGTGCCTGTCGAGAGCATCGTTAACTATGTTGTATTTGGCCCCGGTGAACCACTTCGACCAGGGAGGGTCCCATTCCAGCACCTTCTCATGGGGCTCGTAAAAATCCACGAACTCCTTGGCCATCTCTCCCCAGAACCATTCTATGTCCTCTGCTTTCTTGAGCAATTCTTCATAACTCTTTATCCCGTGCTTCTTCATCCACTTCTTAACATTAGTTTTTTCCACGAATCCTTTGTCGGGTTTGAACACCCTCTTCTCCTCCAACAAAACGTCAATATTCTTCTTCATTTCAACACCCCTTTAATTTTTGAATAGTCATATAAACATTTGATTGCGTCCACCGCCCCCCGCGGATAGGAAAAACAGGGAACCCCGTTCTCCTCCAGGGACTTCTTCAGCACCTCCGTATAGCTGCCCCCGGCGGATATGACAACTATGGGTTTTTTCCTCCTCTCCGCCTTCTCTATGAGGATGTCCACCAGCTCTGATGTCAGCATGGGAGGCTGGAAGAGGGCGACCACCGCTATCATGTCTACATTGCCGTCCTCCAGCGAGCATTCTATACACTCACCATACATTTCCGCCGTCGCGTCACCGGTAAGGTCTATCACCCCTCCCACGCTCGCATGAGCGGGGACCAGTTTCTTGAGTCTCTTCCTGTTCTTGCCGTCCATTTCGGCTATCTCCATGCCCTTCCTGACCAGCCAGTCCGTGGTTATGACCCCGAACCCCCCTCCGTCGGTTATGACCTGTATCCTCTTACCCACAGGGAGGGGCTGCGTGGAAAGCAGCCTGGCGAAATCGAACATCTGCTCCAGGTCCGTTGCCGGAAGAACACCTGCCTGTCTGAAGGCCGCGTGGTAGACGTCAGCGCTGCCCGCCATTGAACCGGTGTGGGAGAGCGCAGCTGACTTGCCGGCGTCTGTGGTTCCCGCTTTCATGGCGATGATCGGTTTTTTCACGGAACTCTTTCTCATCTTCTCCAGAAGCTTCCTGCCGTCCTTGGCGCCCTCCAGATAAAGGCATATGACCTTGGTCTCCTCGTCCCTGGCCAGATACTCGACCAGATCTGCCTCGTCGACGTCGATCGCATTCCCGTAGGATACCAGCTTCGCCGTCTTGTATTTCTTCATGGCCATCCAATCCATTACCACGGACATGGTGGCTCCGGACTGGGAAACGAAGGAGATGTGTCCCTTTTCGGTTCTCTCAAGTTTGTACCTGGGGTTGAAGATTGTGTCGACGCCGGAGTAGGGATCGAATATCCCTATGCAGTTGGGACCTATCACCCTGGTGCTGTGTTTTTTGACGGCCTCTTCTGTCCGCTTCTCCAGTTCCGCCCTCCCGGACTCCCTGAAGCCGCCGGAGACGATTATGCATGCCTTCACTCCCTTCTTTCCGCACTCATCAAGTACCCCCGGAACAAGGGGGGCCGGGACGGCTATCACCGCCAGGTCTATTCTCCCCCTTATCGAGCTTATCCTCGGGTGGCACTTCTTCCGGAGTATGCTGTCTGCCTTGGGGTTCACCGGATATATCCTCCCGGTGAAATTTCCCTCTATGAAATTGGAGAGTATTATGTGCCCTATCTTGTTCGGGTTCCTGGACGCACCCACCACCGCAACGCTTCTGGGAGTGAAAAACGAGTCGATCTTTCCCATACAATTATTATTCATGGTTGTAATATATTATTTATGCGGTCCGGAAGGAGGAGGATCATCTCCGAGAGGGAGGAGGAACTTCCCGTGTCGACCATCGGCGAGCTGATCAAAATCGCCGAGGAGGAGAGGGGAATAATATCCCTGGGGCCCGGGGAGCCGGACTTCGATTCCCCCAGAAACATAGTCAATTACGCATGCAAGAAGCTGAAGGAGGGACACACCCACTACTCCCCGCCGGGAGGAAGGGAGGACCTCCGGGAGGCGATAGTGAAAAAACTGAGGAGGGAAAACAGGATATCCGTCTCCCCTGATCAGGTAATCGTCACATCCGGCTCCACCGAATGCATATTGCTCTCCCTCCTGTGCACAACAGATCCGGGGGAGGGGGTGATGATCCCCGATCCGGGTTTCCTTTCTTACAAGCCGACCGTGGAGATGCTGAACGGCATGCCCATAAGCATTCCTCACCATGAAAGGGATGGTTTCCAGTTCAGCGTCGAGGAAGCGGAGAGGGTCATAGTCCCCGAGAAGACAAACATCCTGATGATCAACACACCGTCCAACCCGACCGGTGTGGTCTTCGGCAAGAAAACACTCGAGGAGATATCCGACTTTGCCGTTCAAAACGACCTGATGATAATATCCGACGAGGCATACGAACGCCTGGTTTACGGGAACGAAAAACACATATCATTAGCATCTCTGAACGGTATGGAGGACCGGGTCATAACCCTCCACTCCTTCTCCAAGACCCATGCGATGCCGGGGTTCAGGGTGGGATACGCAACAGGGCCGGAGGAGATCGTGTCCGCCATGAAGAAGCTTCATGTGTACTCGTCTATCTGCTCACCCACGGTTTCCCAGTTTGCCGCTCTCGAGGCTCTCAGGGGAAACCAGTCGCATGTGAAGAAAATGGTAAAGGAATACGACAGGAGAAGGAAATTTATCGTGAAGAGGATGAACGATCTGCCGGGTTTCCATTGCACGGAGCCCATGGGGGCTTTCTACGCCTTCCCTAACATAAAGGGTTTCGGTATGTCATCCTACGAATTCTCGAGGTGGCTTCTGAAGGAGGCCATGGTAGCGGTTGTGCCCGGGACTGAATTCGGAAGGATGGGTGAGGGTCATGTAAGATGTTCCTACGCGACATCATATAAAAAGATAAGCGCCGCTCTCGAGAGGATAGAAAAAGCGGTGAGAAAAATTAAGAATATATGATACGGGTATGACACCTTTATTTCATATGGAACCTAATAAAATATATTTTTATTATAATATAATTATAATATAACAGTGTTATAGTTTCTATATGAAATTATGCTTGTGTTTGTTTGTTTTCCATATGAAAAGAAGGGGTAGTAGTGTCTGGGATTTTTATAACGTTGTTATATGAAAAACAATAAAAACCCTGGTTTCATATAGAGTTATTGAGTTTTGAAAACCAGTCAAGAATAATTTGGGTGTTATCGTGGAGCAGATGAACTTAAAGGATATGTTTCATTCATACCAGAACGAAAAGAGTGTGTTCAAAAACAAAGACACACTGACCAACAGATACACACCCGAAAACATACCCCACAGGGATGAGCAGATAAACCAGATAGCAAGGACACTCGCACCCTCCCTCCGGGGCGAGAAGACATCCAACCTCTTCATATTCGGGACAGTGGGGACCGGAAAGACAGTGTCTGTTAGGACGGTGGCCAACGAACTCGAAAAATCCTCGGATAAAATAAAGATATTGTACATAAACTGTAAGATGAAGAACGTTTCCGACACCGAATACAGACTGCTGGCCGAACTCTCTAGGATGTTGGGGGAAAATGTCCCCTATACCGGGCTGCCCACCGACCGCATATACCAGATATTCTTCGAGAAGATAGATTCCATGGGAAAGACAACGATACTGATTCTCGATGAGATAGATGCCCTTGTGAAGAAGACGGGCGACGGAATTCTCTATAACCTCACCAGGATAAACCAGGACCTGACCAAATCGAAGCTTTCTGTGGTCGGGATATCCAACGATACATCTTTTACGGATTCCATAGATCCCAGGGTAAAATCCTCCCTTTCGGAAGAGGAGATAATATTCCCCCCCTACAACGCCACCCAGCTGAAGGATATACTCGTGGAGAGGTCCGCCCTGTCCTTCAACGAGGGCGTTCTCGAGTCGGGTGTAATACCCAAATGCGCCGCCCTCGCCGCCCAGGAGCACGGAGACGCGAGGAGGGCTCTCGATCTCCTGAGGATGGCCGGTGAGATAGTGGAGAGGAACGGGGAGAAGGAGATAAAAATAGACCACATAGACATGGCCGAGAGCAAGCTGGACTCCAGCCGCATACTCGAGGTCGTGCGCGCCCAACCGAGGCAGTCCCTGGCGGTTCTCTCTTCAGCCATAAACCTCTACGAGGACGGCCAGAAAAACATACAGACGGGGGACGTTTTCTGTGTTTATGAAAGGCTGTGCTCCTCCAGGGGTCTCAAGATGCTCACCCAGAGAAGGGTATCCGATCTCATAGCCGAACTGGATATGCTGGGAGTCATGAACACGCGGGTCATATCGAAGGGAAGGTATGGGAGGACCAGGGAGATACGCATACTCCTCGGCCCGGACATACTGAGGAAAACAAAGGACATACTCATGGAGAGGGATCTTCTCCCCAACTAACCCTTATTAGTTTTTGGTCCATATAATAAATCTGGAATCATGAACAGGAAACAGATTCTCGCCGAGCTCATGAAGCACGGCATCGCACCGAAACCCGAGGAAATGGAAAAACTGAACGGGGACAATATCTCGGAGTTTCTCAGCCGCTCGGAGGTCCCGGCCAAACCGGGCGAAGGGGAGGTGAGCGTGCGCCTGCTAAGTGAAAGGAGACCGGAAAAACTGAGCATCGAGGAGTTCGTGAAGATGCACAACAGGAAATATGAGCTCCTGAAAGAGGTTCTCTCGAAGAAGACCGATGCCGTTTCCGTGAACAAGGCGAGGGGGCTTTCCTCACCCTCCACCGTGATAGTGAGAGTCAAGGACACCACAGAGAAGGGGTTCTTGGTGGAGGATCCCACGGGCGAGGCCGAGGCCATCACCGAGGAGAGGCTTGGTGTGGGTGACGTTGTCGCTGTCGATGGGTTTTTCAGAGAGAACAGGATATACCCCGAGAGGGTCATGTATCCTGACATACCCCTGGGTGGGGAGAGGGGTCACCTGAAGGGCATCAAAATAACACTCACCAACAAGGCCAAGAAAGACACGGAGGGTATAATGATAACCACCGACAGCGAAACCGGGGGATCCGGAAGCGTGTCGGGCGGCCTGCCGGGTCCGGTATGGGCAGAGATAAGCTCCGACGGGAAGAGAGCGATTGTGCTTGGTTTCGGGGCGGCCGGGGAGGTCACGCGAGAGGGGGCAGAACTGATACTCAAGAAGAGGATGCTACCTTCCGGGAAGGATATGGATATTGAGAACGTCATATCACCGGTCCCTGACGTGTTCTGGATATATAATAACACCGGGGACTGGACCAGGAATTACAAGGGGGTGGTCATAATATCCACAAAGGGGGGCAGGTATGCCGTTTATGACACCTCTACGAACCAAGTGAGTTTTGGTGATATATAACATTGTTATAATCTTTTAAATAATTTCAATACAAATACATTACCTTATGAAAATACTAGTAGTTGCCGACATACATGGTGAAATCGGGGCGGTTTCGAAACTCGTCGAGAAGGTTAAGAACACCGAGTTCGACATGGTGATCTGTCCGGGGGATTTCACGGACATGTTCAACATACCCGAGGGGTATTCACAGACGGACATGGCCGAAACGGTAATCCAGAAGCTGGTTTCCCTGGGGAAGCCCCTCTTGTGCATACCCGGAAACCAGGACCCCTACGAGATAACAGAACTTTTCGAGGAATACGATGTCAATCTCCATGCGGTCACCCGGGAGATAGGTGGGATTCATTTCATAGGTTTCGGCGGGGCCGCCACGCCTTTCAACACAAAATTCGAGCCCACCGAAGAGGAGATAACGGACAGCCTCGAGAGATCAGCCAAAGAGGTCGGGAAGAGGTTCCTTCTCGTGACCCACAATCCTCCCGCGGGGACGAAGCTGGACAAGGTCGAGTCAGGGGAGCACGTCGGATCAAAGGCGATCAGAAAGTTCATAGAGAAACATGCCCCCCTGCTAAATCTCTCCGCGCACATACACGAGAACAGCGGTGTGGATACCATAGGGAAGACCAAGATTTTCTACCCGGGCACCCTGTATGAGGGCAATTACGGCCTGGTCAGACTGGGGAAAACGGTGAAATGCGAGATTAAAAAGTTCTGAATCATTCATATATCCGCAGGTTTCTGAGGATGTCATCCACGCTCTCGAATCTGGACAGGGCAAGGGGTATGTTCTCCGCTCCCGCTATGTTCACTGCGACCTGATCCACCTTGTCTATTCCGTGGAGTATGACCATACCCGGCTGGAGATTGGTGAGCTTTATGGCCACCATGGGTGTCCTGCCGGTGGATATGTTGGTGAATATCAGCGCCCTCTGGGTGGTCGCCCCGTAGAGATTGATCAGCTGGCTGAAGGAGAGCTCTGATATGGCGCGGACCGAATCTATCACCGTATACCCATAAATCTTCCTCTCCATTCCCCGCATCTTCTTGGTGAGTATGTTGCAGCCCGCTCTCTTGGAGAACTCCTTTATGTCTACCCCCGAGGAGAACTCCTTTATGTCTATTATGGCCTTGGATATCATGGTGGAGCGGGCCGATTGTGTGAAGCTCTTTATTACATCCCCTCCCCGCTTTATGTCCAGATTCAGGAGCGCATTGACGTATTTCTTAACCACCCTGGTCCCGGGAGACTTCCTCCTTCCGGACTCATAGTCGGATATCACGGAGGAGGTCATGTCCAGGTAGCCTGCGACCTTCTTCTGGGAGAAATTGAATATGCTCCTCCACTTCTTGAGTATTTTGTCAGGATTCTCGGAGAGCACTATCTCCCCTATGATGTCCTTCGCAAGCCGCTCCTTTGCCAGGTGGATTTCGTCAACCATAGAAATAATATACGTTGATTATTTAAATAATAGCCAGCAGTTCCGAAAGCGGGGCGCAAATGATCTGAATGAATACCCCTCGCCACTCCTGATTTATAAGCGCGTGAGAGAATAATAAAATCTGATTGGGTGGGGCAAAATGAACAGGCACCGGCAACTGATAAAGAGATACGAAGGCATCAGACTCGAAATAAAGCACCCCGTGCTGGATATCGGAGGAGGAGACGGGGAATTTCTCAGAACCCAGGGTGTGAAAAAGGCGGATATCGTGGATCTGGGGGGGGGGGTTCAAAAACGAATTCAATTATATAAGGAAGGACATAACCAAAAGACTGAGAATGAAGAAGAAATACAACACAATCATCATGACCGAGGTCCTGGAGCACATAAAGAATCCCTTATATCTGCTTTCTCAGTGCTACGATTTGCTGAGGGATGACGGCATGCTTTACGTTTCTATTCCATACACGGAGATAGGAGAGAACCATCACCACGTCTGCCGATGGACCAAAAGGGAGATACTGGATGATCTGAGCAAGGTCGGTTTTATACCAGAAGTGATACAGGAGAGGAGAAGATTCAAGGGACTGGGTTTTTTCCTCCCTCGATGCTGGCTGGTTCTCAAAGCCAAAAAACGGATGAACAACAGGGGCGGCAATTGGAACACCTCGCCCAAAACCAAGAGCAAAACCAAATAACATCAGGAAAACATCACGCCCGGTTTTCGGCTGTGATAATTTCTAACCATCCGCCCCATGGCCGCTGAACCATCTGTCCATTATGCACCTCGTCCGCTGGTTTTTCCTGCAGGTCTCCATGCACTTTTCCATGTCCCCTCCGTAGAAGCAGTCAACCGTTGAGGAGTTCATGTTCCCGTCACAGGGTCCCGTACAGAACGACCTGCAGATACCCTCATGACTTTCGACGTACTCGTCGCACTCGTCCCCGAACTCCTCCTCCGCCATGATGAAGGGGTTGAAGACCGACAGAGCCACTACCAGAATGATCACTATGATCCCAATCAGCCCTATATATGTCCTGCTCTCCATTGGATCCCCGTTCTTTTTTCCCGGCCATCTAATCATAAGTTTTTATTTATTTGGTTTCTTAAAAATGAGTGTGATCATGGGATGGATTGAAATACTAATAGCGGTTCCAAATTATCTTAATGGCGCTGGATGTATTGCTGTTTGTCTTCCTTGGTCTGGTCCCGGGAGACTTCCTCCTTCCGGACTCATAGTCGGATATCACGGAGGAGGTCATGTCCAGGTAGCCTGCGACCTTCTTCGTCCCCTTTCTGTTCCTAGCTTTGCATTTTATCTTCTTTTTGTATGCGACCGATACAACATCTTCGCGAAGGTTCACGCCTTGTACGTCATATTCGGTCTTGCCCTCAATGATTATTTTCCATAATGGCATGAATAGATGTAAACCAAAAAGATTTTTAAACTTCATTTAAGGAGCTGGTTGGCAGAATTTGACCTTCGGATGCACTGGTTGTCAGTTCCGGAATTGGGAATAAAATTAGGCGCGGGAAGGATTTTATAAAAATATAAAGATAATTCAAACGAAATCCTTCTTTTTTTGGTCGGGTATGTATTTTTTGGGGATTTCAGGCAGTTTTTCGACCCCCGCCCCTTTCAGGGACTCTTTCAAATTATCAAGATCGAACCGGGAAACATCTCCGGCAACTGAGCTGCTAATATAGCTATCTCCGAAACGGATATTAAACCCCCTGTCGTGTATTACCAGTTTAATTTCCTGTTCCAGTCCTTTGGTTTCGTATGTGGCCCTGTCCGGTTCTCCGGTCCGCTTTCTTATCCATCTGTATGCCATATGATCACTATTCGTGTAAGATTTAAAAGATTATAAATACATTTCCAGTCAAAGGATATAACACTGTTATACCCATTGATTATTCCTTTCGTTAAGAATTCATTATGTTCCTCGAGATACTATTCTTCATCCTGATCGGCATCCTGACAGGAGTCCTTACAGGACTGATACCCGGCCTTCACCCCAACAATCTCTTCTTCATGCTGCTTGCCTTCCTCCCGTTCCTCTCTTTCATATCGCTTCCCTGCCTGCTGGCTTTCGTGGTTTCCCTGGCGGTTTCGAACACGTTCATGGATTTCATACCCACCATATTCTTCGGGGCCCCGGAGGAGGGCTCACTCCTCTCGGTACTCCCCGGCCACCGGATGCTTCTGGAGGGCAGGGGATACGAGGCGCTCTTCCTCACCGTGGTGGGCGGTCTGAGTGTCGTGATACTGACCGTGTCGACACTGCCGGCCCTCCTGCATTTCATCCCCGTGCTTTACCAGTCCATAAGGCCGGTGCTCCATTTCATTCTCCTGGCCGTTGTTTTCTGGATGATAATCACGGAGAAGGGAAGGAAGAGGCTGGGTGCCTTGGTTGTTTTCGGCCTGGCGGGCCTTTTCGGGTTCCTCTCACTGAACTCGCTGCCCTCCGGACAGGCGCTTTTTCCCGCCCTCACGGGGCTCTTTGCCATACCCACACTCATAACGAGTGTGATGCTGAAAACCAGGATACCTGAGCAGAAGGCGAAGGGAGAGATCGAGGCCGACTGGATAAAGGGCGGTTTTGCCGGGTGGATAGCCGGTCTGATAGCCGGACTTCTGCCGGGTCTGGGACCCTCCCAGGCGGGCATAATGTCTTCCCAGTTCCTCAGGGCGAAGAGAAGGGAGTTCATGATAACACTCGGCGGCATAAACACATCGAACATATTCTTCACCTTCATGGTGTTTTACGCCCTCGGTAAGACCAGGTCCGGAGCCGCATGGTTCGTCTCCCAGGTCATGGACGTGTTCTCCCTGAATGAGGTGATCCTCGTCGTCTTGGTGGGCCTGATGACCTCCTTTCTTTCTGTCGCAGTGACCCTAAAAGTGGGGAGACTGCTAGCGTCAAGAATGAGGAACATGAACTACACGAGGATGACGCTCCTCACGCTGGTCTCGCTGGCGTGCCTTGTCCTCTTCTTCTCGGGGACTGTTGGACTGCTCGTGGCTCTGTCGGGAACGTTTCTGGGACTAGCCACCATAAAGATGGGGGTTAAAAGGTCCCATCTGATGGGATTTCTCCTTTTTCCAACAATGCTCTATTATGCCGGAATGTCCCCCTTTTTGCTCTTTTTGTTGTCCTGAATCCCGGGTTTCCGGCCCTGGAGGACGATAAGCGCCTGTCTCCTTCCGATATTTCATATGGAGTTCACATGAAAGGGAAAAACCGACACATAGAGGCAGAATACTGTATTTTCCATATGAAATGAAGGTGTGTTTCGTGTTTACGTGAAACAAGCATGCTCCGGAATGAACATCTCACGCCTGTATTTCACGGGGTTTCCACATGAAATCAAGGGGTTCATGGATAACACATGAATATCAAAGGGGGGATTTCAGACAGGAATAAACATGTCCTCTTGATGCCGTTTTGTCTTCATGGTTCGCTTTGTGTACATTTTTTGCCTGCTTCTAGCAAGAAACCCCGTATATCCGCATATTCCCCTTGTTTAATCCCTAAAAGGGGCCAGGATTTCACTGAAAACATAATCACAGGGAGGAAACCCCTCAAAAATGGCAGTTTTTGGAAAACGGTGAATTACATCACTATTACCTTGGCGGGACCCCGGGGTGTGGAGAAATGAAGCCCCCCTCCGCATTCACAGAGTCCGGTGAGGGGGGGTATTGAGTAGCATTTCCTGCACTTGGAGCAGATCACGCCGCTGACCTCGTCCGCGGGAACCTCCCCCAATGTCTTTGGCTTGTTGTTGTGGTTTTCCAGGGCTCCGTTTATGCTGATTTGCTTCCCCTTGCCCAGCAGCTCGGTCTTGGAAACATCCAGTGCGGAGAATATCCTCTCGACCGGGGGGAGGAGCTGGTTCTCTATATAATATTTGGAATCTATTTCGAGCCCCTTCTCTATGACGTACATGGGATCCTCGGTCCTTTTGGACAGCAGATCCAGTCCCTTTATGATCACGTATCCTATCCTGTCCCCTATGCCCGGCGCCTCGGCGGGGGATCTCTTGCTTATCTTTTTGGCGAGCTCCGCGTGGGGCTGCACGCCAACGTACCTGCTGGGCTTCTTGGTGAGTCTCTTGGTTATCACGAGCTTCTGTATGGGTATCTTCCTTTCGGTTACCCCCTTGGCTATTCCGTTGAAATAATTAACTGCCTTCTTTATGTCGCTCTCCTTAAGAATTATCTCCAGCACCCTCCTGGTAGTCTCGGAAACGAGATCGCACCAGTCCCTCCTCACGGTTTCTATCCCCTTGGTCTCTATTTTGTCTTTCCATCCCTCCCGCGTCTTTTCCCACGACCATGCGGCATATCTCTTTTTGGTAAGGGGGAGGAACCTCTTGAAGAGCTTTTCGAATTCGAGTTCCATTATGCCCTTGAGTTTTTTGGTTACCTCGGTGCTGATTTCATCCCCGATCTTCCTGTTCTCTTCTATGTCCTCTTTCCCGATCTCCACCATGACCGAGTCCGTGTCCCCGTAAACCACCTCGTATCCGAATTTCTTCTCGACGAATTCCTTGGTCCTGAGTATGGTTTCCCTCCCGAAGGAGGTTATGGAGTTACCTATCTCCAGCTTGTATACCCTTGCCCTCGGATATCCGAAATGGCCGTAAAATGCATTGGACATGATCTTGAGAGCCAGCTGTTCCGCGTTCAGCTCCCTCTTCCTTCCTTCCTCGCTCTCCGATTTCAGCTTCTTTTTTACGGCTCCCCTATCTTTCATCAGCCTTTCCAGTATATCGGGTATTATGCCTTTCCTCAGTTCCTTCGGCACGAACTTCGATCCGCTGGGGGAGACAACGGAACCCTCCACTTCCTCCTCCGCCACCAGTGTGGTGGGGCATATGTTGAAAGTCCTTATGAGGGACGGGTACATCGACTTGAAGTCCAGCACGGCCACCGAGGAGTGGAGCCCCTTCTTCGGCTCTATGACGAATCCCCCCTTCAGTTCCTTTTTTCTCTGCTTCTGCCTCTTGGATATCTCGGAGGCATCCGGCCTGCAGGGGAGCATGAATCCCTTAAGGTTGAATTCCCTGAGCAGGAGGTTCTCTATCCTGAGCGTCTCCCCGGAATCCAGTATGTCCTGGAGCAGGGTCCCCGATGTCTTGGCGAGGGCGAAGTACTTGTCCAGAAGGTTGAGTTTGAGCAGTAGATTCATTGCGAGCTGGCTGTCCTTCAGACAGTAGTTTATGAGCTTTTCGTATCCCTCCTGGTCCCCCTTCCACAGGCCCTCGATCTCGGAGTGTTTCACGGATTCCTTGGACGCGTTGAGCAGCTTCCTGGACACGCTGTCCAGATCGTATCTTTTCATGGAGAAGTCGTGCTTGACTATCTCAAAGGAGTCCGCGATTATTCTCCCGGTTATGTTTACCCTGTATCTGGAAGCGAACTTCTTGGCTGTGACCCTCTTCTTACACCTCCCGAATGTCGGTGCTATGTCTTTCTTCTCCATCCTTTCGAGTATATAAGGGAGGTCGAAGTTCTTGATGTTGAATCCGGTCAGGACATCCGGATCGTAATCCAGTATCAGGTCCCTGAACGCCTCCAGCATCTTTTCTTCATCCTCGTAGTTCTTGGCCCCCTTTCCCGGTCGTGTGGCCATGACCATGGATTTGTTTCCCTTGTGTGGGTGGCTGAAAACCACCGATATCATGATGACCGGGTCCCGCTTGGAATCGGGGACGGTCCCCTCCTTTAGCGAGACACACTCTATGTCGAATGCCATGTATTTCAGGTCGCAGCATTCCCTCTTCACACTTTTTATCGATTCCAAGACAATCTTCTTGTTCACGTTTACCGTGTTGGTGTTTACGGGCTTCTCGTCATCCACAGACACCCAGTCCATCCCCTCTATCCCGAAGTCGGCCATGAACCTGTACTTGAAGGGTATGTCCGCCTCGTAAACATCGAAACCCTTTGCCTTCAGCCGGTCGCGTATCTCCGGCGTCTTCGCGGGATTCTTTAGGACTATCTTCCATACGTCCTTCTTCCCCTTTCGGTACCCGACCGGAAGGAATCTCTTGACAACTTCTGCCCTCTTAACGTTCCCTTCGCCCTCCAGGACCTTTTTCATATCAATCTCGGAATCGACATAGAAGTAGGGAAGGTATTTATCCGGCCCTCCCTCGTAGAACGCACAGACCGGTTTCCCGTCATTTCCCTTCCCGAAAATCCGGATGACCGGGAACTCATTCACAATCCTGTAGTCGATATCCAGAACCTGAAACAGCATAATAAGAATAATGGCCGCAATTCTTATAACAATTTCGATGGGCGAGTCTATATTTTCCAAAGGCGGTGGTTAGAATTACACGCGCTCTGGAATCGGGGCATGAAGGGGTCTAATTTTTAAATAATCTACGTGTATTATTGTTCATTATGAAGATAAACCCCAAGCAGCTGGAGAAGGCAATGAAGCAGATGGGGATGCAGATGTCCCAGGTCGATGCCGAAGAGGTCATAATAAGGACTCCCGACAAGGAGATCGTGATAACCGAGCCGGAGGTCTCCAGGGTCAACATGATGGGCAAGGACACCTTTCAGGTTTCCGGCAACGTCACCGAGCGGGAGAGGGAGGAAGAGGACTTTTCCGACGAGGACGTGGAGATGGTCATGGACCAGACCGGGGCCTCCGAGGAGGACGTGCGGAGCACTCTCGGAGAGACGCATGACCTCGCCGAGACCATAATGCAGCTGAAAAAGAAGTGATTTTTCCTTTGCTCTTTCCCTGTTCTTTGTCGTCAGGGACTTACGGCCCCCCTTCAAAGGATTTAAATACGCCGGTAGAAGAATTATACAAGGTGATCTCATGAAATTTAGTGAGTACTTTGACAAAGGAATGCAATTTCTCAGGGAACCATCGAAATCATTCGATTCGGTTAGAAAGGAGGAACTCGGTTTAGGATTCAGGTACATGCTGCTGATGTCCGTGATAGTTTCTGTTCTGGGCGGGATAGCGACCACGGCTATGGCGTACGCCTTACCCGCTTTGTATGCTGCGCAGCTGCCATTGGCCGGGATGGAAGTAGCCATGCTCATAGCCGCCATAATAGGGAGTTATGTGGGCTTAATAGTCATAACCCTGCTCTGGGGGCTCTGGCTCCATCTCTGGGCATACATACTCGGTGCCAGGCAGGGGCTTGAGCAGACCATGAAGGCAGTTTTCTACGGCGGAACGCCCAACTACCTTCTGGGATGGATCCCGTTCGTCAACATAGTTTTCGGGGTCTGGACCATAGTGCTACACGGTATCGGGCTGATGAGACTCCAGAAGATCAGCGGCAGCAAGGCAGTTCTGACGATAATAATAGCCATAGCCATACCCGGAATAATAGCCCTTGCGATTTTCGCCGTTCTGATGGCCTTCTTCTTTTCAACTTTCGGACTGGGAGCGATTTCGGGCTTGACCTCCTGAGCCCCTCCCCTTATTTTATTTTTCATCGGTCTGCCATAGATTTATAATTCAACATAAGAATCATTTAATGAAAACCCGGATCCGGGAGGGAGCAGTTGCATGATATATACGATTCTGGTCACCATAGTAATATCCTTTCTCACGGTACTTTTCATAACCCCCTCCGTGAGGAGGTTCCTCTCCGGGGTAGGGATAGTTGCCAGGGACCAGCAGAAGTCACCCAGGCCCCTCCTCCCCACGTCCGCCGGAATGCTTGTACTTCCGGGCATACTGCTCGGGGGATTCTTCTTCATGGGGATCGATTCCTTCGTGATACCCATGGACATAAACATATCCCTCCTCCTGGCGACCTACTGCTCCATACTCATAATAACGATGATAGGATTCCTGGACGACATAAACATAAGATCGAAGCCGGGAAAGGACAAGGGCATCAGGGATTTCCGGATGGGTCTCCGGCAGTGGCAGAAGCCCCTGCTCACCCTTCTCGCGGCCATTCCCTTAATGGCCATGAGGGCCGGGGTCTCCGGTATGTCCCTCCCCTTCATCGGAACCGTGGAGTTCGGCGTGATTTATCCTCTCATACTCGTCCCTCTGGCAGTGGTGGTGGTCAGCAACGCCACCAACATGCTGGCCGGCGCCAACGGCCTGGAGGCCGGGCTGGGATTCATATCCATACTCTCATTGGGAATATACTCACTCCTTTCCGGGAGTATCGAGGCATCCGTGATCGCCTTCACCACCGCCTTTTCCCTCCTCGCTTTCCTGGTGTTTAACTGGTACCCGGCCAAATTCCTCCCCGGGGATTCCCTGACCTATCTGGTGGGAGCTTCCTTCGTTTCGGTGGTTATCGTGGGTAACATAGAGAAGTTCGGCATAATCGTTTTCATACCCTGGATGATAGAGTTCTTCCTCAAACTGCGCTCCAGGTTCTCGGCGAGAAGCCTGGGCAAACTCAGAAAGGACGGCACGCTCAGGCCGCCCTACGAGAAGATATATTCACTGAACCATCTGGTCATGAAGATAAGGCCCATGAAAGAGAGAACGGTGACAATGCTGATTCTTTCTTTGGAACTTGTTATATGTGTCCTGGCCCTCCTCTTCGTGTGATGCCTCCCCGAGTCCGGAAGAATCAATTATCTGTTTCCTACAAATAAGCCGCGTTGACGAATTCCCCGGTTATGTGCTCCGGGAAGTTTTCGTACCTGACCCTGTATATCTTCATTCCCTGCTTGTCGTAAACCTTCTCGAACAGGTCCTCGAGCCCCGCACCGTCGAACAGGTATAGCCTCACGAACATGCAGTCCTTGACAGGTCCGGGTATGAAGACCACGGAATTGCCTCCCATGTAGGCCATCCCGTCGATAGCGTTCGGTTTGTCCACGGGTATGACCTGGTTCCCCACACCGACGTGGCTTATGTAAGCCTGCCCTCCGGTGGACTTTATCATCGCGGTTATGTTGGCCATCCCCGTGTAGTTCTGGCCGGAGACGGTCGAATAGGCGATCAGTATCTTCTCCCCGCCAAGCGAGTACTCCAGAAGGGTCTTGTCATCTTCCTGATAGTTGTTGGTCAGCCTGAAGGTCGGCAGGACGTCCACCTTCTCCCCCCAGTTGGCTATCTTGGACATGGCCCCGAACTTGGGTATCAGGTCGGGGGAGACCATGACGTAGGTGACGTTGTAATGCTTCAGGAAATTCAGCGAGCGGTTGGAGAGCGGTTCGGTGTAGAACTTCGCCACGTCCTGGGTCGGCTCCCTGCCATGGAACCCCCCGTCCACCAGCGTTATCTTCTTTGCCACGTAATGGAACCACCATCCGTAGTCCCACCATTCCAGGACTACCGCGTCCTCCGAGGTGTTGTCCCTGAGCCATATCATGGCGTCATACCATGAATCGTCCAGAGAGGAGTTTATCCCGTTCGCCATCAACCACCCGGAGACATATCCGGTCACCACCACGAGCCCGATGAAGACCCCCACGGCTATCTTCATGTAGTTTATCTTCTCCCCGGCGATTTTCCGGGTTCTTCTGATTACGAAATCCCCTCCTCTCACCAGACAGTAAGCAGCGGTTATGGCGACGGGAAAAGCGAACAGCCATGACAGCCTTATTGCTCCCATGGCCAGCTGCATGGATATGAAGAAAAACGTCAACAGGAAGATGAACTCCAGCCTCCTTTTCCTGAAGAGGAACTCGTAAATCATGACTACGGCACCGATGAAAGAGAACCATATCAGCGAGAGATAGGTGAAAATGCCCGGCAGACCAAGGAAACCGATCGCGTTCTGGTTGCCGAAGGAGCTCATCGTTTTCGCAAGGAACCCCCCCGCGGTCTGGGATTCCGCCACGGTGGAGCCGATGACCCCCCTGGATATGGGGTTTGATATCGCTGCGATGTTGTTGCTCAGCCAAATCCCCGCGTCTATGTTCACGTACGAATATATCAGGGCGCAGAACACGAATGCGACCAGCAGGGCGGGAATGAAGACGGGCATGTACTCCTTCCTGACCAGCCTGAACCTTTCGGCCGCGTATCTCACCAGGAAGAAGAATATCACGGCATAATTGGTTATCATGTCCACGGTGAGGAGGTTGAATCTCGTGGGGTTGAGAGGTAGCAGTATCACGTATGTTATGAACATCGAAAGATAGGCCAGCATGAATCCCTTCGAATACTTGTCCAGCAGGAGGGATATCATGGCGAAGCTCCCCAGTATCAGCCACACCAGCATTACCTGGGCCGAGGTGTTTATCATCACAAACAGGAAGACCCCCGCGGTTATCCCGTAAAGTATGGTCTTCAGCGTCTTTACCCTCTCCTCCTCCATGCCGGTCCTGTGGAGGGCGGACAGGGGATGGCGGATTATGTGCAGGAAGGACACGTCCCTCTCCACGTCCTTGTCCTCCTTGAACGCCTTCACGAAGAAGAGCATTCCGAGCACCATGAAAATGCCTGCCACTGGCTCCTTCTCTATGAACCCTGCGGATACCCTGTAGAGTATGCCCGGAACGAAGGCCAGCCCGGCCGCCGCCAGCAGTCCCACGTAATTGTTCTTGTCGAAGAGCTCCCTGGTCAAAAAGAAGATGAAAAGCACCTGCAGCGTCCCGAAGAAAACCGGGCCCCACACCCCTATGAAATACCAGCTTATGCCGGTCAGCGGATGGAGCGTATAATACAGGGCGAGGTATGAATACGTGGCTGCTGGGAAGTCGAACGTCCTGTCCGGTCCTCCCGGCTCCGTCCCCCATCGGGCCAGCGAATCGTTCACGGGGAGATGCCCGTGCTCTATGTGGTATTCACCCATCCTGAAGAAGAAATACGGGTCTATTGCCTGCAGCCGGGGATAGGTGAGCTTGGTCCCCGGTATCCCTCTCAGGTAGAAGGCCGCGAGCAGTATGAACAGCAGCAGGAACACCCAGTAGTGCTTCCTCAGAAATGCATATGGGTTTTGGAATTCCATAATCACTTATGGACGGGTTGGTATTTAAAATTTTCTCGGCGCCCGAATTCATGCAATCGACGAACACAGGTTTAAATGCTTAAAAACGCTGAACATTCCTTAATAAATAACGTCGGTGTGATCATGGCAGGAATAACGGGCTACGGGTTTTACGTGCCTATCTGGAGAATAATGTCCAAGGACATAGCGAAGGTATGGGGATCTGACGAGGAAAGACTGAAAAGGCTGGTGGGGGAGAAGGCGGTTGCAGGAATAGATGAGGACTCCGTCACCATGGCGGTGGAGGCCTCCAGGCAGGCTCTCATAATGTCCGGCATTGATCCGGAGAAGATCAGCGCCGTCTACATGGGATCCGAATCCCACCCATATGTTGTCAAGGCCAGCTCCTCAATAGTGGCCGAGGCGATCGGAGCGACGCCGGAGATGACCGCCGCCGATCTTGAGTTCGCCTGCAAGGCGGGGACGGCCGGCATGCAGATGCTCATGGGGATGGTCGAGTCCGGTAGGATAGAGACCGGGCTGGCCATAGGAGCCGACACGGCCCAGGGAAGGCCGGGGGACGAGCTCGAATTCACCGCCGCTTCAGGTGCCGCGGCCTACATAATCGGAAAGGACAACACCATAGCAGACATAGAGGATACCTATTCCTTCACTACTGATACGCCTGACTTCTGGAGGAGGGAGGGGGAGGAGTTCCCCAGGCACGGAGGGAGGTTCACCGGCTCACCCGCGTATTTCAGGCACGTGCTCTCAGCGACCAGGGGGCTGCTGAAGAGGATGGGAAGGACGGTGGACGATTATGATCATTTCGTTTTTCACCAGCCGAACGCCAAATTCCCGCTAAGGGCGGCCAAGAAGCTGGGGATACCCTCAGAGAAGCTGGAAAAGGGCCTGCTGGTTCCCCTGATAGGCAATACCTATTCCGCCGCTTCTCCGCTCGGGCTGGCGGCGGTGCTGGACGATGCGAAGCCGGGAGAGAGGATACTCATGACGTCCTTCGGTTCGGGGGCGGGAAGCGATTCCTTTTCAATCGTGGTCAATAACAGAATAGAGAAGAAGGCCCCGCCCGTGAAGCTGATGGAAATGATAAAAAACAAGAAATACCTGAATTATTCGGAATACGTCAAGTTCAGGAGGAAGATAAAAGGAGTGGAATGATGCCGGGGCTTAAACTCAACAGGGACGTTGCGATCATCGGAACGGGACAGACGAAGTTCGGCGAGCACTGGAACCAGAGCATGAGGGATATGGCCGTGGAGGCCGGCGTCAAGGCGGTCGAGGACGCAGGAATATCCGGAAGCGACATACAGATGGTGGTAGGGGGGAACATGTCCGGCGGACTTTTCACCGGTCAGGAGCACAGCTCTGCCCTCCTTGCCGATTATCTGGGGCTGAATCCCATACCCGCTCTGAGGACCGAGGGAGCGTGCTCCTCGGGGGCACTCGCCATGAGGGTGGGAGCGCTCGCCATCGCATCAGGCATGTATGATTTCGTGGCAGTCGGCGGTGTGGAGAAGATGACCGATGTTTACGGTCCCCAGGCAACCACCGCCCTTTCGGGGGCGATGGACTATGAGACAGAGGCATATTTCGGTCTCACCTTCCCCGGGATTTACGCCCTGATAGCCCAGAGGCACATGCACCAGTACAAAACGACCCGGGACCAGCTCTCCATGGTCGCGATCAAGAACCACGAAAACGGCTTCAACAATCCCTTCGCCCAGTACCGGAGGAAGATATCAGCCAAGGACGTGCTCGCCTCCCCCATGGTGGCCGATCCCCTCCGCCTTCTGGACTGCTCCCCGATAACAGACGGGGCGGCCACGGTCATACTGGCCCCGGCCGACATGGCCAGGAAGTACACGGATACCCCGGTATACGTGAAGGCATCGGCCCAGGCTTCGGACACACTCAGCCTTTTCTCGAGAAGGGACATGACCACACTCGATGCCACGGTGGAGGCCGCCAGGAGGGCATACGAGCAGGCAGGGATGACACACAAGGACATGGACATGGCCGAGGTGCATGACTGCTTCACTATAGCGGAGATATGCGCATACGAGGATCTCGGTTTCGCGAAGAAGGGGGAAGGCGGGAAGCTTATAGAGAGCGGCCAGACAAATATCGGGGGAAAGATACCCGTCAACACTTCCGGGGGCCTCAAATCAAAGGGACATCCCGTGGGAGCGACCGGAGTGGCCCAGATAATAGAGGTTGTGAAGCAGCTGAGGGGCGAGGCCGGGAAACGCCAGGTCAGCGGAGCCAACACCGGGCTGGCCCATAACGTTGGCGGATCAGGGGCGACAGCCGTCTTGCATATACTTTCGAGGGACAGATAGAATGGCAAAGGAATTCGCGGTACCGTTTCACTGGAGGAAGTTCAGGGAGAGATATCTCTTCGTGGGATCGAAATGCGGACACTGCGGAGAATATTTCTACCCGAAGAGATCGATATGCCCGAAGTGCAGAAGGACTGGCAAGATGGAACACGTGGAATTCTCCGGTGTCGGTAAGATACATTCATATACCATAATAAGGGTCCCTCCGGAGGGATTCAAGCTTTACGTGCCCTACATTATAGCAGTTGTGGAGATGGATGAGGGAGCCAAGGTGCTTTCCCAGGTAGTTGACTGCGAACCGAAGGATGTCAAGATAGGGATGAAGGTGCAGACCTGCTTCAGGAAGATACGAAGCGAGGAAAAGAGCGGCCTGGTACTTTACGGCTTCAAGTTCAAGCCCCTGAAATGAGGGGAAAATTAAAACTTATTTTAATCCCCCTTCACTATAAAGGTTATGGAGATGATTTCTTCGTTCAAGGGATCCCTGAAGACATATTCCGGGCAGAGTCTCCCCTTGGATAAAAACAGAAAACCCGATGCCGGGGACTTATTCGATGCAATGAGGAAGATCACTGAAACGGCGGAAGGCGGGGCGGAATTTTCCTTTTCCGGTGAAGAGCTCACCGAGATGATGGAACCGGAGGATATCATAAGGATACTTGAGGCGGTTATTGAGGATGATGACGACGAGGAAGATGAAAAGGGATCCTACTTACTCGAGCTGCTGGATATATACGGGAAAAGGATCGAAAGATATCTCGACTCCCTGATCTCAAAGTATCCCGAGAAGATGGGGTGGCTGAAAGAACTAAGAAAAAACTATGATGATCATGAAAGCAGGGAATGGATGATGTCTTCCCTGGTGGTGAACGAACAGTCCTACACCCCGGATCCCGCTCTCCGGGAGGTCCGAGAAGGATACATTTCCTCACCCGAAGAGGAGGACAAAAGCCCGGAGTTCCTCAGGCTCGACTATGAAAACCCCATATTCTACAACCAGCAGTGGACTTACCAGCGCCTTTTCATCGACAACGAGAAAGAGACATCTGTTTACCGGCTCACCCAGGAAAGCGCCGAAAGGAACAACTTCGACGTCGAGGTCAGAGAGGACGAGATGTTCGGGACCAAGTACGTGGAATCGATAGGCGGAATAAGGGACGGTGACAACGACAGGTACTGGGAATACTGGATAGTGGACGGGAACACCGGTGAGAAGAGGATAGGGGAGAGGGCCATAGACCGGCAGGCGCTCAGAAAGAACGAGTTCGTCGAATGGAGGCTGGCGAAGGAGCAGGAACACGGATGCGGGGGCGGCGGCCGGCAGTACGATTCCTTCGCCATGGACTATTTCGAAAAGAACAAACCCGAATACGCGAGATCGGGTCCGCTTGCCCCCAAGTTCAGGCTGAATTTCGCTTACTGAGGGAGGATGAAGTCCATGTCCATCCAGTTTTTCGGCAGAACCTTCATCAGTTTCACAAGAATCTCCAGCTGGAAATTATTGATAGATTTGAGGAGACCCCTGATCATCATGCCGGTTTCCATGCTCCTTCCCAGTCGCTCCCTCCAGAGACTCTCGTAGGTCCGCATCGACCGTTCGGAAAAATCGTTGAAGTGGAAAGCCTTGTCCATAGCCTCCGCGGCGGCCCTGGCGGATTCCATTCCGTATATGATTCCTCCCCCGGACCAAGGTTTTACAAGTCCTGCAGCGTCTCCCGCCAGGAGTACCCTCTCGGAGAACGTCCTTTCCGCCGGGCCTATGGGTATCAGCCCTCCCCGCTTCTCCGAGAAATCCCTGCCGAAGAAATCCTCCGGATAGCTGAAGTTCACGCCCCTGCCGAATGCCCCGTATTCGGTTGTTTTCCCCCTGGGTATCCTCCAGAAGAACCCGTCCCTTATCCTTTTCTTGTCAATGTATATGTCGACCGTTTCCGAGCGGTCCCTCTCCCGGGAGATCCCTATGACACCGTTGACCCTTTCGGAGGGTTCTGACCCAATCCCTTTCGCGACGAGGGAAGCGGCACCGTCGCATCCCACCAGAACCTCGGATCTGAAAAGCCCCTTTGTCGTGTCCACCACCATCCTCCTCTTGACACCGAAGCCCTTTATCCTGGTCTTTCTTAGGATGGGCGATCCGGCCATCTTTCCGAGTGCCCTGTCGAACTTACCCCTGTCGATGACGTAGGCCGCAGTTCCCCTCTTCTTCAGACTGAACTGGTTGGTGGGGGAGTGTATTGTGGCGGAATTCACTCGGTTTTCTATCACGCCGCCCGATCCCCCCAAGTCCACATACCTCTCCAGCCTCTTCGAGACCAGACCCGAGCAGTGGACTGGCTCCCCGATCCTTTCGTGCTCCTCCATAACGAGCACCCTGTATCCCATTTCACTGCAGAGCTTTGCCGTATACAGGCCGACGGGCCCGGCCCCGGCTATTATAATGTCATAGGAACGTTTCATGAAATAGACAATCAGAAACAGGCTTTTAAAATCCACACCTTCCCGGACAAAGATTTATAAAGCGAACACAAAACTTTGTCATACGCTTATAAAAACAGGTCTTAAATAAGAAATATTTACGTGATTACATGGAAGGACTCCCGTTCGATTACAGGCTTCTGATAGTCGTTCCACTCATAGTGCTCATCTTCGCCGTGAGCGTTCTGGTGAACCAGCATTCCCAGACCGGTGAATGGTTCCAGCGTTCTGTGGAGCTCAAGGGGGGGACGGTCCTGACAATAAACACCCCGGAGCCCCTCGACATAGGGATGCTGGAGTCCTCCCTGAAGCAGGAATTTCCATCAGTGATTATCAGGCAGACCAGAAGCTACGAGAGCTACGGCACGCTGATAGAGATGGACTCCGAAACCGGCGTGGATGATGTTCTGGAAGAACTGGATGGGATGGGGGTGGACACATCCGACAATTCCATAGAGAATATGGGACCCTCCCTGGGATCCTCTTTCTGGCTCCAGGCCCAGATCGGGCTCATAATTGCCTTCATATTCATGGGCACAATAGTTTTCATGATATTCAGGACGCTGGTCCCGTCTCTCGCAGTCATATCGAGTGCAGTTTCGGACATACTGGTGACCCTCGGGCTGATGCAGGTGTTCGGTATACAGCTCTCCCTGGCGGGCTTCGCTGCCCTTCTCATGCTAATAGGTTATTCAGTGGACACCGACATAATGCTAACCTCGCGCCTGCTCAGGGAGTCCGAGGAGAAGGACATGAAAACGAAGTTCAGAGGGGCCATAAGGACGGGGCTCACCATGACCATAACGACCATAGGTGCGCTGAGCGCTCTGCTGGTGTCTTCCATATCCCCGGTCCTCTCGGGGATAGCCATGGTTCTGCTGATAGGCCTGGTGGTCGACATAATGAACACGTGGATGATGAATTCAGTCATGCTCAAATGGTATACCGAAAGGAGAAGATTCTAGATGCTGAGATACTGGAGGATCATAATATTGGTGATAATGATTCTCGGGGCAGTCATGGCCATAGCCCTGAAGCCACAGGTAACAGGAGTCCAGATAATCTACGTGACCGAGGATTCCCCCGCAAAGGGGACCCTGGAGCAGGGAATGGTGATATACAAGGTCAACGGTGAGAGGATATACGGTGTCGAGGAATGGAACGAGATCGTGGCGGATTACACCGGAGACATCGAGATAACTGCGAACACCGGAGGCCTCGATTTCGAGGATTATGATTTCCACGTGAATGACACGGTGGGCATAGACGTGACCGAGATAGAGGGCACGAACATCGAGTTCGGACTCGACATAAAGGGGGGAACACGTATACTCATGGCGCCGGAGGGCAACGCCAGCAGCGATACGTTGGACCAGATAATAGGGACCCTCCAGACCCGCGCGAACATATACGGTCTCAAGGAGATAAAGTTTTTCCCGGTGAGGTCCATAACCGGGGAATCCTACATACAGGTGGAGGCCACCGGTCTCGGCAGGCAGGTCGTCACAGACCTCCTTTCCAGACAGGGCACCTTCGAGGCGAAGATAACAAAGCCCGTTTTCCTCACCGATTCGGAGGGGACATTCCAGCTGATGGAGAACGAGTATGATGTGGAGCTCACCGAGAACGGGACCGTTAGGATAGGGAATATCACCGTGAGCAAGAACGAGACCTTCGAGCTGGAAAGCATAAAGTTCGAATATCTCAACGCCACGGAAGGGGAAGGGGAGCTGATATTCCTGGGGACTGCCTACGAGGGCAAGGACATAGAGCTCGTTTATTCCGATCCCCAGCACAGCGGGGTTATGCCCCGGGGGAACCATTTTTCATTCTTTTTCACCGTTCTCGTTTCCGAGAAGGGCGCGGAAAGGTTCGCCAAGATAACCTCGGGAACACCCTCACAGCTGGACCTGAATTCCGGGGACTATTACCTGAAGGACACCCAGATACTTCTCTACCTGGACGGTGAGATAGTCAGCTCGCTGAGGATCGCATCCTCCCTCGGGGGCAAGGTGTACACCACTCCCTCCATAGAGGGCGGGAGGGAGACCAGGGAGCAGGCATACGCAGAGAAGCTCAGCCTCCAGACGATACTCAGGTCCGGGGCGCTTCCGGTTTCCCTCGAAACAGTCTCCGTGGACGTTATATCCCCCACCCTCGGGAAAGGGTTCGTTTATTCCGCCCTTCTGGCGGCCGGGTTAGCGGCCGTTGTCGTTGTGGTAATAATATTCATAAGGTACAGGACGCTCAAGATAGCCTTTCCCCTGGTTTTCATCGGCCTGTCGGAAATAGTGATAATCCTCGGGGTGGCAGCCAACAACGATCTCCACATATGGATTCCCGTCCTCTGCCTGAATGTTTTGGTGGTCGGGCTTGCCTGGTGGAAGAACCAGGAGATAGACGTGACCGCATGGATAGGGGCAATTCTCATACCTGTTCTGGGGCTCCTCTCCTGGACCATAGACCTCCCCGCCATAGGGGGAATAATAGCGGCTATAGGGACCGGGGTCGACAACATGATAGTCATAACAGACGAGACCCTCATGGGGGGAAGGTCGAGGAAGATACTATATACCATAAAGGACAAGATAAAGAGGGCATTCTTCATAATATTCGGTTCGGCCTCCACCACAATAGCGGCAATGGTACCCCTGATGGCTCTGGGTGTCGGTTTGGTGAGGGGGTTTGCCATAACCACGATAATAGGTGTCCTCATAGGCATACTGATAACCAGGCCGGCCTACGCCAAGATAGTGGAGTCCGTCAATCCCGGGAAGAAATAGCGATCATCCCTTGATTATCTTGGAGACCTTTCCCACCAGCTCTATGGAGCCGTTTCTCACGAACGCCTTTCCCAGGAAGTCCGTCAGCTCGACCGTTCCGTTCTCCGTGGTCTCGTTCCAGTTTCCCGATATCATCATGAGCCTCATGTTCTCCAGCTCCAGCTTCGGGATTTCCAGTCCCGTTATGTCGAAGGATTCCGATTCGCATTCCACAGCGAGGGCGGTCCCGCTTTCCCTGAGTGACACCTGCCTGCCGCTGATCCCGATGGTCCCTCTGAAGTTGTAAACGTTTGTTGACACCGAAGTTATGTTGACGGGACTTTGCAGTTCCTTCTCAAAACTTTCGGGATAAAAGGTCATGTCTATTTCCTCCACCCTCTTGACCGGCTGGGAGAATATCCCCCCGAAAGGGGATGAATCGAACCATTCCCTTATCTTGTTGAATACGTCGGAAAGGAGTCCCTCGGCAGAAACATCCACCGCGGTGACTGACAGAAGCAGGAATGAAACGCCGATGATTACAAGCAATCCCCTCTTTTCCATTTCGACACCCTCGCGAATATTTAACTGTTGAACGTAAATTATATAAATAACAATATCCCCTACATACTTATTCGGTGTACTCATGGATGTGCTTTTTCAGCTTATTGGCGGAGGCGACTGGACCAGCTGGATTTTCTTCATAATATTCTGGGGAATATTCTTCTTCTTTTATCCGCGTCTGATGCTTTCGCAGGTGATGTGGAAGATAGAGAGGACCGCCGGGCAGCTGGAGCTGATGTCCGACAATTCGAAAAAATTCCTTCTGAGGAAGATATCGAAAAAACCCAGCTCCAAGATAAGGGATTCTGTGGACAAGTTCTTCGAGTTCTTCGTAATAGGGCCGGTCTCAATGGATCCCTACGGTCTGGTCAAGAAGATGGACCTGGTAATAAGGAACGAGAAGAAGAGGTTCGAGTACTTCTCCGATCAGGTCGCCCCCAAGATGGACGGGGAGAACAAGGCGAACCTTCAGATGGGCTTCGCCGGGGGTATAGAGCTCCACAACCTGGCCAAGATAGTGAGACACTACGTGGAGCTGATAAAGCAGACCAAGTCATACCAGATAGCCCTCATAATCCAGATGCAATTGCCATTGGTGGAAAGGATGGCCAAGGCCATGTATTCAGGTACGAAGTCTCTGGCCAACGGCGAGCCGGTGGGCGACGGCTTCGGTCCCCTGGTCGCCGCGAAACTCTTCGGGAAGAAGAAACCCAGAGAGATAGAGGAAGACATACTCATGACGGAGGTCAAGGTTAACGGCAGGAAATGCTTCGTGATAAAGGCGAGGGGCCCGGGGGGAAGACTGGGCAGGCCGGGGAAGGCAGTAGAGAAGCTGGTGAAGAAGCACAAGATATCCAGGATCATAACCATAGATGCCGCTTCCAAGCTGGAGGGGGAGAAGACCGGAAGCATAGCGGAAGGTGTTGGCGTGGCCATGGGAGGCCCCGGGGTCGAGAAGACCTACATAGAGGAGGTCGCCGTTAAGAACGACATACCCATGGACTCCATCATAGTCAAGATGAAGCCGGAGGAGGCCATAATGCCCATGAGAAAGGCCATAAAGGAAGCGGTCCCGGGGGCCCTGAAGTCCGTGGAGGAGGCCCTGGACAGGACCAGGAAGAAGGAAAGGTCGATAATCGTCGGGGTGGGCAACACCTCCGGCGTGGGGAACTCGGGGAAGGCTTACGATGTCGTCTCCGGGTTCGTTGACAAGAACGAAAGGAAGCTGAAATCGAAAAAGAAGAAAAAGAAGTGATCTATCTCTCTTCTCCAAGGACCCTTTTTATTTCGTCCCTCATTCTTATGCAGGACTCCCTGGCGCAGATGTCGAATTCCTCTTCCCTTTCCTCGGTGAAGGAGAATATGACCCCACGGGCGGAGTGTATGAGCGCTCCCGTCCCGTCATCCCTGAAGGCATTTACTATGTCCTTCGCCCCGCCGCCCTGCGCCCCGAATCCGGGGACCAGGAATATGCTCTTCCCCATGATCTTCCTCATCCTCCCGAGCTCTTCAGGGAAGGTCGCCCCCACAACGGCCCCTACGGATGAGTATCCCCTCTCGCCGGTCAGTTCATCACCCCAGCTGTTCACCAGCCGGCAGACTATCTCGTAGAACCTGCCGTGCTTAGTTTCGAGGTCCTGGATTTCTAGGGAGCTCGGATTGGAGGTCCTCACCAGAACGAACAATCCCTTGTCATGGCTCCTGCAGTCCGAGAGGAAGGGCTTTATGCCGTCGCTCCCCAGATACGGATTCACGGTTATCGCATCCAGGTCCATGCCATCCTCATCCCTCCCGAAGACATCCACCTTTCCCAGATAGGCCGAGGAATACGCCCCCGCGGTGTTGCCTATGTCGTTCCTCTTGACGTCTCCTATGACGATGAGGCCCTTTTCCCTTGCATAGTCCGCGGTATCCCTGAATGTCCTCATCCCATCAGGGCCGTACATCTCGTAAAAGGCCGCCTGTATCTTGACCGCAGGGACCAGGTCCCTTATGGAATTTATGACCCGCCTGTTGAATTCCAGCATGCATTCGGAAACCCCCCTCATGTTGTTCCCGTATTTTTTGAGGAATGATTCCTTGAGCGGATCGGGTATCTTCCTGAAATCTGAATCAAGCCCTATAACGCTCGGGTTCCCCTTCTTCTCTGTGGCCTCCAGCAGCCTGTCCGCGAAGTTCATCTTACACCATACTCCTCCAGATATTCCTCCGTTCTTTTTTTGGTCTCATCGTCCACGTATACCTTCCCTCCTATTTCCCTCTTGTGGAGATATTCAATGATCTCATTTATTGTAACAATTGATTTCACTTCCATTCCACACCTGTCCCTTATCTCCTCTATAGCGGACCTCCCGTCCGTACCTTTTTCCTTTCTGTCCACTGATATGAAGGCGGAGACTATGTCCACGTCGGCCATGGCACTGAGGAAATCCGCCGAGAACCTCAGCGACTTCCCGGAGGTTATCACGTCATCGACTATGACGACCCTCGTCCCGTCCTTTATTTCCGGGCCTATGAGGGACTCCCTTTCTCCGTGGTCCTTGGCCTCCTTCCGGTCGAATGCGAAACCCCTTTTCATGCCCATCGCACTCAGCGCTATGGCGGTGGAAACGGATATTGGTATGCCCTTGTAGGCGGGTCCGAAAACCAAGTCGAACTCCCCGCCCGTTTCCTTCTTTATGCTCTCCGCATAGAATCTCCCCAGCTCGGACACTGTGTCGCCCCTGTTGAACATTCCGGTGCTTATGAAGTAGGGGGATATCCTCCCGCTCTTGAGCTCGAACCTGCCGAACTTCACCGCCCCGGTCTTCGCCAGAAACTCTATGAATCCCTCCTTGTAATCATCCATGTATCTCGACCTCCCTTCCTTTGCCCCTTTCCACTTCACCGTCCTCGAAGATAACCCTTCCCCTTGAAATTGTACGGGTTGGCCATCCCTTCAGTTCTCTGCCTTCGAATGGGGACCACCCGCACTTGGTGAAGAGCCCGTCGTTCCTGACCCTCTTCCTCATCTTCATGTCCACGATGGTGAGATCACCGTCGTTCCCCTCCCTTATCGAGCCCTTCTTCTCTGTCTTAAAAATCTTCGCTGGGTTTTCGCACATTGTCTCCACCATCCTCCCGAGGGTTATCAGCCCCCTGCTCACGGCATCCAGCATGAGGGGCAGCCGGGTCTCCACGCCGGGGACACCGAAAACCTCCGACGACCTTTTCTCCTCCATCGTATGCGGTGCATGGTCGCTTCCTATGGTGTCGATGGTCCCGTCATTGAGAGCCTCCCAGAGCGACCTCCTGTCGCTGTCCTTCCCGAGCACCGGCTTCATCTTCACCATCTCGTTCTGGTCCTTCTCGGTCAGGAAAAGGTGGTGTGGTGTCACCTCCGCGAAGGCGTTCCTCTTACGGTTTTCCCTGATCTGTTCCAGCCCCGTTTCCCTCGAAACATGGCATATGTACACCTTCTTGCCCAGGCGCTCCGCCGTTCCTATCGCTTCCCCCGCCTTCTCCCCCTCCGCGTGCACAGCATTGATTTTGGACGCGGACATTATCTTCTTCAGGACTTCCGCCTTCTCTATGAGCATGTTTCCCGTTGACGTGTTCATGAATATCTTGACCGAGGCGATGTTCTCCGCCTTTACTATTTCCGGGATGTTGTCTTCGGACGACCCGAAATGGAACCCGTAATCCACCACGGACTTCTTCGCTAACTCCCTTTTCTTTTCCAGGTCCCTGACCGTGAGTATGGGGGGTTTGTTGTTGGGCATGTCCAGAACACAGGTCACTCCCCCCGCTGCCGCGGCCACCGATCCGGTCCGGAAGTCCTCCTTGTATTCCATGCCCGGCTCCCTGAAGTGCACGTGGGGGTCGATTATCCCCGGAAGAATCACCTTGCCCCTTGCATCCAGCGCCCTCTCCCCGCTGACGGGCTTTGAGGATATCTTGCTGATCACGGAATCCTCTATGAGCACGTTCTTCCTCAGCAGCTTGCCCTCCATGAACACCCTTCCGTTCCTGATCACCAGACTCATTCGCACCTCCACCCCGCGTATTCGCTCACAGAGACCTTCCGGCCGCTCTTCAGCTTGGCGGTCTTCCCGAAGCTCTTCATTTTTCTGATCTCCTCGGAGAAGAAAACCGGCCCGTCCTTGCAGACCATGAACCCGTCTATGCCGCAGTGTCCGCAGACACCGAAGCCGCACTTCATGTATCTCTCCAGGGATGCCTGGCATTCCATCCCCTCCCGTTCGCATATCTCGAAAACCTTCTTCATCATGATCTCGGGACCGCACGTATACACGACATCGAATTTTTTCTTCTTCAAAACCCTTTCCAGCAGCTGGGTGGTGAAGCCGTGGAACCCCTCGGATCCGTCATCGGTGGCTATCCCCGCCCCGGGAAATCTCCTGCTGAATATCAGGTCCTCCGAGGTCTTCGCGCCCATTATGACGAAGGGATTGTCCAGCCTCTCTATCAGAGGCCCCAGCGGGGCGACACCGCATCCCCCTCCTATGACGCATGCTTTATCCCTTTTCTCAAAACCCCTTCCGTAAGGCCCTCTTATGCCTATCTTTTCACCTTCCCCCATCCCGAACAGCCTTTTCGTGAACTTTCCCTTGAGGTAGACGGTTATGCCGGTCTCATTTCCAGAATACGAGACGCTGAAAGGCTTCTCCCCAATCCCCGGTATCCATGCCATTACGAACTGCCCCGGCTCGGCTCCGATGTCCTTTTCCAGAAAGAACGTCCTCGTGCTGCTGTTCTCCTCCGTGGTCCTGCTTATCTTCGTCATCTCCGGCAGCTCACTCATGCGCGATCCCCCTGAGTTCGTTCACGTTCTTGTATCCGTTCTTCTCCATCCATTCTTTCATCTCCGCACAGACCTTCCTGAAGACGTCCATGCCCCGGTAATACACCCCGGAGCCTATGCCAACCAAGGAAGCACCTGCCATCATCATCTCTATCGCGTCCCTCCCGCTGCTGACCCCGCCCGTCCCTATGATCGGGATACCGACGGATTCGTAAACGTCGTACACGCACCTGACGGCGACAGGTTTCAAGGCCGGCCCGGATATCCCCCCTACCTTGAAATCCAGCACCGGCTTCCCCGCCTCTATGTTTATCACCATGCCCGGTCCCAGTGTGTTGGCCGCGGTTATGCCGGAGGCTCCCGCCTCCTCCGCGGCCCTGGCGACCTCCCCTATATTCTTAGTGTTGGGGGAGAGCTTGACGAACACCGGAAGTTCGGTGTTCTCCACGACCTCCCTGGTTATTTCGGAGGTCTTCTCCGGCGTGTCCTGGCCGGCCAGAGTCCCGAACCCCGGCGTGTGCGGGCAGGACAGGGGTATCTCCACCGCGGAGAAGCCGCACTTTCCCAGTACCCTGATAACCCCCGGGAAATCCTCTTTCTTCTTTCCTATCACGCTAGCTATGGCAGGAGCCCCGAGTTTTCCGACACCCCTGAACTCCCTTTCCGCCTCCTCCGCCCCTGGATTGGAATACCCGACAGCGTTCATCAGTCCGCCTTCGAGTGCAATTACGGTGGGGTTGCCGTGGCCCTCCCGTTCCTCAAGGGAAACGGATTTTATGGTGACAGCGCCCGCCCCGTTCCTGACCGCCCTCTCCAGGAGTTTCATCGACACGCCCAGTATTCCGGATGCAAGGACGGTGGGGTTGTCTAGTTTCACCCCTGATATATCCGTCTTCATGTCCATCCTAAACCACTTCTATGTCGCTGCTCTCCATGACCCTTTCGCAATAGTGGCAGCGAAGCTTCAGAGGCTTCATGGTGAGAACGTAGAACCTTGTCCTGCATTTTTCCGCGTTTGTTATGCAGTTGGGATTGGGGCAGTCTATGATTTCTTCTATGACTTCCGGGATCTTTATCTTTTCCTTTCTGACCACATTGTAATCCTTTATTATGTTAAGGTTGGCCTCGGGAGCGATGAGGGCAATCTTGTTCATCTCCCTCTTGGTTGGCGTGTTGTTGCCTATTTTTATCACCCCTTTCCTGTCCAGCTTCTGGCTGAAGAGGTTAGCCCCGATCATCACCAGATCCTTCCTTTTCTTTAGGTCCAGGAATTCGGCCACCTTGAATGTGTTTTCCGGGGATATGTGATCTATTACCGTCCCCTCCTTTATGGCAGAAATCTTCAGCTCCTTCATGAAATCCTCCCCAGCACCATTGCCAGCAGCGCCTGCCTCACGGGGATTCCGTTCGCCGCCTGCTCGAAATAAAGAGCGTGATCGGTGGAATCCAGTTCCGGGTGTATCTCGTCAACCCTTGGCAGGGGGTGCATTATCTTCAGCTCTTTTTTTACTCCCTTCAGGGTCTCCCTGTTGAGCCTGTAAAACCCCGCATATTTTTTATATTCCATGGGATCCGGGAATCTCTCCTTCTGTATTCTCGTTACGTAGAGGATGTCCAGGTCACCGCCGACCTTCCCGAGATCCTGCTCCTGCTTGTAGTCCAGCCCCTTAGTTTCCAGAAGACTGATGTATCCGGGAGGCATGGCAAGCGCCTCCGGCGATATGAAATAGAAGTTTGGGTTGAAGTGGGTGAGCGCGACGCAGAGTGAATGCACGGTTCTCCCGTACTTCAGGTCCCCCAGCATGCCTATGTTGAGATTCTCGAGCCCGCCCTTGGATTTCATTATGGTGTAAAGGTCGAGCAGTGTCTGCGTGGGATGCTGGTTGGCGCCGTCGCCCCCGTTTATGACCGGTATCCCGGCCGCCTCCGCGGCCAGCCTCGCCGACCCCTCCACCGGGTGCCTCATTACTATTACATCGGAATACCTCTCGATCATCTTTATGGTGTCCCAGAGGGTTTCCCCCTTCTTTACCGAGCTCACTCCCGGCTGGGCAAATCCGGTCACCCCTCCCCCCATCAGGATCATTGCGCTCTCGAAACTGAGGCGCGTCCTGGTGGACGGCTCGAAGAAGAGCGATGCCATGAGCTTACCTTTGAGGAGCTCCGGGTTGGGATTCTGCTCGACCCTCCTTGCCGCGTCGAGGATGTGTAGAATGTCCTTCTTTTCCATGTCTCTTATAGAAATAATGTCCTTTCCCTCGAAGTCCATCGGAATCTTTATTCTATTGAAGTCCAGATTTATATTCTTTTGGGCATCGGCGGTTTTCTCAGCCCGCCCGGCCTTCATGGCGTTCCCGGGAAAAGGAAACCTATATCTTCTCGACGTCCTCCGGGTCCAGCACCGGCTTCCTGAACATTTCCCTGTCCTCGCCTATCCGGGGGCAGGCGGTGTTCACGAGAGCGTCAATCTTCAGGCCCATCAGCTTTTCGGGGGTTATCTGGTCGGCCACCAGAACATATGCCTTCTTCCCCTTTTCCTTAAGTTTCTCCGCGGCCCGCTCCGCCGTTTCCCTTCTCATCTGACCCGGCTTGGTGGAAACTATTATTCCGAAGTTTTCCATCTCCCTCGCCTTCTGCACCCTCATTATCCTCAGTGTTTCCAGTCTGCTCCTCTCCCTTGAGAAGTTCGTCAGCTGGTTCTTCTCCAGGTCGAGGAAGAACACGGGCTTTTCAGTCTTTTCCTGAAGACCCAGCGGGTGGAACCTCCCGGATCCCACGAAGAGGAAACAATCGACCTCTTCCTCCACGGAAAGTCCCGCAGAATGATCACAGCCCAGTATCTGCCCTCCCCTCCCCTTCAGGGATTTCCCTATCTTCACCTCGAAGCCGTTCTCGTCCAGGAATTCCCTGGCCTTTCCGAGGGCATGGACAAACTGTATGCTGGTCACCAGGCCGATGGCCCTGAACGGCTTCAGCTTGTTCAGATGGTACTCCAGAAGCGGGACCGGGTCGGTGTCAATCTCGTATTCATAGTACACGGCAGGGATTCTGCTCTCCACACCGAAGTCGGAATGTCCTATGTGGAGGATGAGATCGCATCCCAGCGCCTCCGCCTCACGCGGCCTCAGGTCGCAGGCGCCGAAGCAGGGCTCCACGGAGAGAAAAACTTCCATTCCCTTCTCCTCCAGGAATCCCATCAGTTCCTGGACTCCTGTCTTGAGCCCCTCGGGTACCTGGAGGAACACTTTTTTCCCTCCTTTTTCCTTCACTCTTTCCAGTATCTCTTCCATGGTTTCCTGGCTGAACATAATCTTTATCATTCAGCGAAGGATTTAAAAAACCGTTCTCACCGGCGTTTGCCCCCGCCGTTTCCTTTAATTTAAATATATTCCGCATGTTAAAGATATTCTAAAGGAGTGATGTTTATGGAAAAGAATTCGAGGATTTCCGGATTTCACAGGCTGAGGCCGGCCGAGAGGCTGGAAAAGGTGGGCGCCTTCGCGGGGCTCACGGAGGAAGAGAAGGAGCTCGTCTCTAGGGTGGGGAGGCTGGACATGGAGCATGCGGACAGGATGATAGAGAACGTGATAGGGACGCATGAGCTCCCCCTGGGGATAGCGACCAATTTCATGATAAACGGGAAGGACTACCTCATACCCATGTGCATAGAGGAGCCATCCGTCGTGGCGGCCGCTTCATTCTCAGCCAAGCTCGCCCGGACCGGAGGGGGATTCGAAACCGACAGCGACGATCCGGTGATGATAGGGCAGATACAGATAGTCGGCTGCGGTGACATCGGGGAAGCGAAGGACAAAATCCTTGAAGAGAAGCAGAAGCTGATAGACTACGCCAACGACGTAGACCCCGCCGTACTGGTGAAGTACGGGGGCGGACTGAAGGACATAGAGGCGAGGATAGTTGAGACCAAAAGGGAGAAGATGCTCATACTCCATCTCCTCGTTGACTGCAGGGACGCCATGGGAGCCAATGCGGTCAACACGCTCGCGGAATCCATGAGCCCAAGGATAGAGAAGATCACCGGCGGGAAGGCGAGACTCAGGATAATATCCAATCTGGCTGTCCACAGGAAGGCCCGCGCCAGGGCGGTGTGGACAAAGGAAGACCTTGAGAAGAGCACCAGGGGAAAGATGAAGGGGGAAGAGGTGGTGGAAGCCATACTCGACGCCTACGCGTTCGCCGACGCGGACCCCTACAGGTGCGCCACCCACAACAAGGGCATAATGAACGGCGTGGATGCCGTGGTAATCGCCACTGGAAACGATTTCCGGGCGATAGAGTCCGGCGCCCATGCCTACGCCTCCATGGACGGAAGATACAGATCGCTCACCAGGTACAGCAAGAACGAAAACGGGGACCTTGTCGGGGAGATCGAGATACCCGCCGCCATAGGACTTGTGGGGGGAGCCACCAGGACGCATCCCATAGCGAAGGTGGCGGTCAAGATACTCGGGGTGAAAACCGCGAAGGAACTCGGCGAGATCATCGCCTCGGTCGGGCTCGCCCAGAACTTCGCCGCGATCCGTGCACTCGCCACTGAAGGAATTCAAGCAGGGCATATGAAATTACACGCGACCAACATCGCCATAATGGCCGGAGCCAAGGGCGAACAGATAGCAAAGGTGACCAAGAGGATGATAGAAGAAAAGAAGATAAGGGTCGACCGGGCGAAGGAGATAATGGAAGAATTCAGTTAACGGTTTTTATCGCCTTTTCCAGTTCCCCTTTAGCGAGGTTGCCGACCTTTTCATATTCTTCCCCGTCCTTGGCTTCCCACCTGATGACTATTGCCGGCTGCGTGTTAGATACTCTGGCAACAAACCACGAATCCTTTTCCCTGAAGTTGACCTTCACACCGTCTATGGTCGTCAGGTCGAGCCCCTCGCTTTCGAATTTATCTTTCAGAAAATCGATTACCCTGAACTTCTTTTCATCTGGGCATTCGACCCTCGTTTCATCCGAGGTCAGATATTCCGGGAGGTCAGAGATGTGCTCGGACGCGTCTCTTTCCGATCTGGAGAGAAATTCTGTCAGTTTAACGGCCGCATAAATGCCGTCATCGAAGCTGTAATTGTCGCTGAAATAATAATGCCCTGAGGTTTCCCCTCCGAGTTCGCATTTCTTTTCTATCATCGCCGCCTGTATGAAGGAGTGGCCCACCCTGGAAACGACGGGCACACCACCGAACTTCCTGATTGTGTCCTCCACGAGCTTGGAGCAGAGTATTTCGTACAAAATCTTCGATCCCGGCCTTTCTTTCAATATCTCCCTGATCATCAGGGAAAAGGCGGAATTGTTGTCGATTATGTTTCCCTTTTCATCCACAAACGCCACCCTGTCCCCGTCCCCGTCGAAGGCAATTCCCAGATCGGCCTTTTCTTCCATAACCCTTTTCTGGAGATCTGCAAGATTACCCTTGATCAGGGGGTCTGGATGGTGATTCGGGAAATTACCGTCGGGATTACAGTAAAGTTCTATCACATCAAACCCGAGCCTTCTGAAAATTTTTGGTGTGATGATTCCCGCAGAGCCGTTTCCCGCATCGATCACGACCTTCATTTTTCCCTTGATGTCAATCTTCTTGAAGACGTAATCGGCGTATTCATCATCAACTGAAAGATGCTTGATTTTCCCGTCCTGCCCACCCTTGATTTCTTTTTTGCATAGCTTTTCTATCTCTCCTATTCCGGTGTCGTAAGAAAGGGAAATACCCCCTTTTTTGCAGAATTTGAATCCGTTGTACCCCCTGGGGTTATGGGAGGCGGTGATCATCACGCCCCCGCCGAGGTTCCTGTAGGCGACCGCGAAGTACAGGAGGGGCGTTGGCACAACGCCTATGTCAAGCGTCTCCGCGCCCATTTCGGCGAGCCCGGCCATCACGCTGTCTTTGAGTTCGGGGGAGCTTATCCTGGAATCGCACCCGACCGCAATCTTACCGCCGCCCATGTAATCCCCGAAGGCCTTTCCTATTCTCATGGCCAGTTTGGCATTGACCTGTTCCGGATATTTTCCCCTCACATCGTAAGCCCGAAAAATCGTCATATTAATTATTGACCCTCCTTTTTATATTTTCTTGGAATTCAATGAAAATCATTTAAATACTTTAACATATATAGATTTTTATGAAATTGAACGTGCTGGAGAAGAAGAAGGAAAAGGTTTGCATCGAGATCGTCGGAGAGACCCACACATTCTTGAACCTTCTCAGGGAGAACGCCTGGAAGGCGGGCGGGAAGCAGGCATCCTATGTGATCAGGCATCCCTACCTTTCAGAGCCGCGGTTCACCGTGAGGGCGAAGAAGCCCCTCAAGGTTCTCAAGGACGCGACCCAGATGGCCATAGACCAGGCAAAGGATTTCCAGTCCCAGGTCAGGAAGATAAAGTAGAGCATTCTGCTATGTTCCGGAAAATCAAGAAGGAGATCAGGATAATCGGATTTGACGATTCTCCCTTCCGGTTCACCGACAGGAAAGCGAAAATAATAGGTGTGGTCTGCAGGGGAGGGGTCCAGGTTGACGGCGTGGTCAGCGGCGAGGTCTCTGTGGACGGGCTGGACTCCACCGAGAGGATTGCCGGGGTGGTGAGAAAAACCAGTCACTACCCCCAGCTGAGGGTGATAATGCTGGACGGCATAACCTTCGGCGGATTCAACGTGGTCGACATAAACACGCTTCGAGATAAGACCGGGCTCCCTGTAATCGTGGTAATTTCTGATAAGCCCAACCTGAAAAACATAAAAAAGGCTCTGGGGAGATTCGACGACCGCGAGAAGAGGTGGAGACTCATGGAAAAGGCGGGAGAGATACGGAAATGCGAGATAAGGAACGGGGTGGTGGGGAGGAAAAACATCTTTTTCCAGACCTCGGGAATCAGCGAATCCGATGCGAAAGATATTTTAAATGTAGCCTGCATACATTCAGTTATCCCGGAGCCTATACGTATAGCTCACATGATAGGTTACGGCCTGAGGGGCGGTGAGCATGAAAAGAAAGCTGACTGAGGGGACGACGGGAACGATACTTTACATAGCCATAGGAATAGTCCTGGCCTTCAGCATAAACCAGGGCCTCGCCCTCGCCCTTTCCACGGACATGCCCGTGGTGGCGGTGGAGTCAGACAGCATGGTCCCCGCGTTTTCGAAGGGCGACATACTGATAATACAGGGGGTCAGCGAACCGGAGGATTACCAGGATTTCCTGAATGTGGGGGACGTCATAGTTTTCAGCCCCCCGGGGAGATCCGTCCCCATAGTCCACCGCCTGATAGAGAAGAATCCCGACGGGACCTTTCAGACCAGGGGAGATGCCAACAACGGACAGCAGCTCCCCTTTGAGAAGAGCATAAAACCCGATGAGATAGAGGGGAAGATGATCACGATCATCCCCTATGTGGGGTGGATAAAGATAGGCATAACCGAGTACCTGCTCCCCAACCCCTGGGTACCTGTGGTGTTGCTGGTAACAATTAGCTTTATATATTATTTGGCCAAAAATATACGAGTATAGCTTTTATAAAAAAAATTTTAAAGGGAGTGTGGTTCCGGTGGAGTTTTGCCCTAAGTGTGGTCTGGTTTGCGTTTCGAAAAGGGAGAAGAACAAAACTATTCTCGTCTGCAGGAAGTGCGGATACAGGATAAAGGAATACAAGCCGCTCGAAATCTCGGAGAAGCTGGAGAGCAACCCAAACAGCGACGTTGTTCTAATGAACGAGAAGAAGGAAACCCTCCCGAAGATCAAGACGATCTGCCCCAAGTGCGGTAACAGGGAGGCGGTCTGGTGGATGCAGCAGACCCGTGATCAGGACGAGCCGCCCACGCTGTTCTTCAGGTGCACGAAATGCAAGCACTCCTGGAGGGAGAACTAGGGCTAGCCCCGGAAGACCGTGGATATTGTTTTTCCCTTCTCCCCGCCTTCATCCGTTCTGATCACTGCGGTGGTCTCGGTGGTCTGGGGGATTGTCACGGGATTTCCCGACATTCTATAGCTCAGAAACAGCATTTCTCCCTTCTCCAGTGGATCGCCTGTCGCCTTCTGAATGTCAGGAACCTCCACTGTAATCGCATCACCTTTTACCGAATAAGAATAGTATCTGGTATCAATGTAACGGACGTTCCACCCGAACGCCCCCCGGTCGTCCCTGACCGAGACGAATACGGGCATCACGTACCGGCTGTATGACATGGGACGGATCTCCAGCCCCTCCGGTATCTGGTCAGTTATCCTGACGTAGTTGAATCCCGGTCCTTCCGTGTTCCTTATCCTGACATCAGCGGTGAAGCGCTTGCTGCCGAACCCCCACATGTTAACGGAGCGGAATTC
Source organism: uncultured archaeon (assembly GCA_964441265.1). Taxonomy (GTDB): domain Archaea; phylum Aenigmatarchaeota; class Aenigmatarchaeia; order QMZP01; family QMZT01; genus JAFGDH01. The sequence continues at coordinate 29,325 of CAYYKJ010000002.1, read as the reverse complement.
CTTTTCCAGCCCGAAATCCAGATCCTTCACGAAGAACCTTCCCTTCCTGGGGCCCACCGGAATATCCGACAAGAATACCGCCTCAACTCCGTACGCGCCCTCGCAGCACGGATGCAGATCGAACTCCTTTATGCTCGCTCCGGGGGGAACCGTGACGTTTTCGGTGAAGTTCCAAGAATCATTACCCGATACCCAGACATGAAGATTCCCCTCGATCTCCCCGTCTTCGTTGTGGAATTCGATCCCAACAGTCCCGTTTTCTCCCAGGGTTATGTTTTCCAGATTCAGGATAATCTCCAGAGCGGAATCGTAATCCACCGATATGCTCCCGGAGTCCAGTATCTTTGCCGTTCTTCCGCTCCTGTGCAAAACCCCCGGCACGTAAACCCTGAGCAGGACTCTCCCGTCCAGAAGTTCGTTCTCCTTATACCAGTAATCCTTCTCGGGATAGGGATAATCAACCGAGGGCTCTGCCTCCGATTTCACGCACTCCTCCATCCTTCCCTTCTGCCGTTCGGTGGGCTCCCTGCTCTCGCTCAGGCCCAGCCTGCTCATGCAATCCCTTATTATTTCAGAGTAATCAGTGTAATGCCCGTCGCTGTAGACGAAATCCTTTTCCATCCCGAACCTGTACGAATATCTCCCGTCGAAATCCACCGAATTAACGACGGCGCCCTCCGGAAGGATGAATTCCCTGACAAATAGGGGTATCACCGGCTTCTCCTGCTTCAAGAGGTAGGAGTCGGCGTTTTCGAAAATCACTCTGTTATTTTTTATTTCATATTCAGTTTCTATCGTTGTTTCTGAAGTGAATGATCCGGTGGGTGATATATGATAATCATGATAGATTTTCATTTCCACTCCTTGGCCGATGGGACGATAGGCAGGGTCGGCGAAAAGCACCCTTTCGTACTTGTCCTTGAGGTAGAGCCTGCTGTCCCTGAGATCCACCGGACTGGTCCCTATGCTTCCCAGGGAGAAGTCCAGCATATTGAAATTGACGGTTCCGAGAAGGGATTCACCGAGTGTCCGCCCTTCCCCCAGAGATCGGAAGAATCCGAAAGACGAATATATCGTGTAAGGATCGTGGACTATGCCGGAAGAAGAAAACACATGCCCACCCTTCCCCAGGACCTGCCCGGTTATTCCCGAACTCCATGAGAGGTCGTGGTCAGCGTAAAGGAACCCGTCATAATCGAGGGTCTTCAGTTCCTCTGAACCATTATACGGATTCAGGACCAGCTGCCAGTAGTTCCTGTCCTCCGGAGGTATCACCCAGTACTCGTCCCCCAGGCCGAAGTATGCCAGTATCTGGGTATTCCCGATTTCGTTCTCCATGTCCTGTCCGATTACCGGGAGGTGCGAAGGGAGGTTAACCGGATCGGCTATCCATGCCTCCCAGTCGAACTCAAAGACGGAATAGAATACCCCCGAAACAGTCTTCATGGCTCCCCATATCTGTCCCGCTACGGGTATGCATTCCGCCAGGGCATATTCCCCCGCCATCCCGATCAGCGATTCGAAAACGTATTGCGCAGACAGCTCGGGTATATCGATCCGTTTTTCCACGATCCTTTCCGTCTCGACCCCGGCGAGATCGAGCGTTTTCTCGTTGACGAATGCCTGGAACATCCCGCCGAACATCTTCAGCGCGTCGATGTGCTGGTTGTATTTATACTCTCCTATAAGGACGGAGTCCGCGGTTTTCGGGAGGAACATCCTGGAAATCTGGAGGGATACGGAGGTGAGATTCCCCCCGAGCCTGCCCGGCGCCAGGTCGATGAAGCCGTCCCCGTTCAGGTCGCCGTACCACAAATCCGTATAGAGATAATCACCGTCCCTGTCGTCGAATAATTCCATCCCGATGTCAAAGAACCTTATGAAAGGTATGGATTCGTTGCTCCCGATAATGCCGAGATAAAGGGGATCCCCCTTCACGTAATTCGGGTTTGAATAGAACAGGCCGTTTTCAGCCAGGATCCCCGTCCCCTCTTCCAACTCGTTTTCTATTTCTTCTGTTGTGCTGTTCACAAGGATTATGTACCCCTGCCTGAACCCCGCCAGATAGCCCGCGAGCATCGACTCCGGGCCTCCCTCCTCCGCGAGCACGATGTAGCTGATGTCATCGCCCTTCTCCCCGATCCTTTCAAGATAAAATTCCTGGATTTCCCCGATACTCATGCCTTCCAGATCCAGAATCTCGGAATAACTGCCCTGGTCCTGACCAAATATTACAGGCATCCCGAGGTAATGCGCCAGATTCGAGGCCAGAACGGATTTAGTGAAATCTTCCACGTAGATCGCCTCGTCGGAACCGGGAAAGAAGAGGTTGGGGACGTCGGAATATCCGATTTCGTAAGAGTTCCCCGGATCCGCTGCAAATCCAATGGTATAAATCTCATCAGGCCCGTAATCATCAATGAACGACTGGACTTCGGGCGTGACCGAATCGGTCACGATCACCGGCAGTCCCGTTGTTACGGCCGAGATCAGATTTCTGTGATCAGAATCTGTAAGGATAATTGCATGCGAAGAAGGCGAATTAACGGTCACTGTATAATTCTCCGGCGCGAAATCACAGTTCTCCGAGGTATCGCATGCGCGGCAGTTCCAAACCACACGGCCATCGCCGAGGTTTTCGCTGAAAATATAATGTGTGTCATTAATCCCGGAAGAATTGGTCTCATCGAGATGCCATGTCCCGGTGGCGTTGTGGTAAAGACTGACATTGGCGATACCTGCCTCGTCTCGAGCAGAGCAGCCGAAGGTCACCGGACCCGCCGCATGCATGGATCCGTCACCGGGAAAGTCCAGATCAACCTGAGGCCCTTCGTCATCACCGCCCCCCGGGAAGGCCTGTTCGGGCCCTATGGAATAAAAGCCGTTCGCCAAGGGATCTCCCTTCTGGTTGTTGTATTCGGTGGATATCCACTCAGGTGACAGACTGGTGTTTAAGATTCTCACTTCGTCGATGATCCCATCGAAATGGTTATGCCCAACATTAGCGTAACGGACACCTATTCTTATTTCATTGCCGATAGTAACATTCCCAGAAGCAGAGATATTATTATCTAGACTCGCGTTTACATAAAGAGAAACCAAATTTCCATCATAAGTTCCGACTACATGATACCAGACATTATTATCCCTCGCTATATCGAAACCTGCGTAACCTATATCCTTTAATTGGAATAGTAATGAGTTGGTCTTATCATCTCCTCTAAGACTCCAATCATCGTCATTCAATAGATCACTTTGGCTGACAATTCCATAGTCCTTTGTCACATTATATGTTTTTATCCATGCCTGTGCTGTTATTTTATTCTTGATATTTAGGTTTGATTGGGCAAAATTAAAATGGTCGTTATTACCATCAAAATCAATGCTATTGTGAATGAAACCTAAAACTGAATCCTCAGAGTTCATGTCACCAGCCGAATTCCCATCGTGATTATGCGTAGTTGAATCTATAAGATGCGGAAACATCCCACTTGGATCTTCGTTCATGTGCTGAACCATTTGATATTCGTTTTTCCATGTATTTTTTTGAAATGACGTAGAAGGATTTAAAGCAGAAGGATTACCATAATACAAAAATATATTGGTATCTGTCGAATTCGACAAGTTTGTTCTCACCCATATTTCTGATTCGTTTTCTATATTATCACAGGACACTACCTCATGATATAACTGATTTCCATTTGAATTTACGAATCTCCAATCCCTGCAGTCTGATTGGCTATTATACCAAATCGAAGATGGTAAATTGTTACCATCTATATAGAGGGGAAAATCATTAACCTTTGCGTCTACCTGACTATGACTAATCGTTATGTTGCAGTAATATTTCCATGAATAATTCCACCATGATAAGTTTCCTTGTCCCTTGACAGAAGAAGTGAAAATACCAAAAAGGAAAAATAATAGTAATATCGACAAAAAGAAAAATTTGCTTGGCATATTTAGCTTTGAGTAAACAGTGATTTAAAAGTGCGAATCAAAAGATACATTAGGAATAAGCTTTAGGAGGATTAATATCAAAAAAGAATATAACACGATTCTGATAACTGTGGACTGTCTTAGGCCAGATCATCTTGGTTGTTATGGCTATGATAAAAATACTTCACCGAATATAGATAAATTTTCAAAGGATGCTACATTGTTCCTGAATTGCATTGCAAACGGATCTTCAACTCCATATTCATTCCCTTCGATTTTCGCTTCTGAATATCCCTTGATGCATGGTAATAATGTGGGGATATTTGATGCTGAAAGGACTGTTACTGAAGTTTTGAAAAACAATGGATACGAAACCATCGCTTTCAATGCTTCAAACCCATTTGTCGGTAAATCCTTTGGTTATGACAGGGGTTTTGATTCATTCAATGATTTCCTCCAGCCAATGCAGGCCGGTGGAGGGGCCATGACCTTTCTGAGAGAAAAAACAATAAAACATAAAAAACTTTTCGGTATCCTGCGAAAAATCCAAAGAAATTTTTATAATAAACCTAGATCTTTATTCAATTCTATCAGATTTAAATTCAAATTCTCACCGCCAACAGTAAGTTCCTTTTTCATTAAATCCAAATTTCTTGACTGGTATAAAAAAAGAGAGAAGAAACCATTTTTCGCTTGGTTACATTTCATGGACACTCATGGACCTTATGATGCTGGAGAAAAATGGAGGCATTTTTTTGATGGGAATATTTCCAGAGGAGATAGAATTGAAATAAAAAAAATTCCCATGGAAAGAAAAAAATCTGAAGGAATAGACAAAAAAGATTTTCTGAAAATGATAGCATTATACGACGGTTCGATAAAGAAGGTGGATGAAGCCATAGGATCGATATTAAAGAAATTGAGAAATAACGGAGAATACGAAAACACTCTAATAATTATCACTGCGGACCACGGAGAAGAGTTCGGGGAACATGGTGATTATGGGCATTTTGCTAAGCTTTACGATGAATTGTTGAAAGTCCCATTGATAATTAAATTCCCTGGAAGGGATCCGAAAAAGGTAGAATTTTTGTCCGGGCTAATGGACATCCCTCCCACCATATTATCGACCTTGGGCATTGAAATTCCAGCCTCTTTCAGGGGAAAGGATTTATTGAAATTAATGAACAAAAAAGAAAAACCAAGAAGAAAAATAGTCAGTGAAACCCTTTTTTCCCATTATGTTTCGAGGGATGTCCCGATGCCTCACAGGGAAACAAGAGAAGGAGGCAAGCCGATAATTTCTGTGAGGAACAAGAGATGGAAATGTATTTACAATTCTATCAAAAATAGACATCATTTTTTCGACCTTAAAAAAGATCCCGGGGAGAAGGAACCAGTAAATCCTCCATACAACATTTTTCAAAAATTTAGAAAGATAATTTCTCAACACTTAAGAAATTCGAAGAAAAAACCCGCACGCGGTACCAATACTCCAAAAATGAACAAAAAGGAAAAAAAGATTATAAAGAAAAAGCTTGAAGAACTTGGATATATATGATCTGGACCAGTTAATTCATTTTAACTGTTCAACCAAGCAACCAAAAATATCCCGCACTGTCTTTATTTCACAGTCAAGATTTTCCGTTATCAGTATTGCATTAGGGTGGTGATCACCCTTCAGCTTGGTCCCGTCTTTGGCCACCTCGGGCAGTGTCCTGACAGGGGCATTGTCAAAATCACAGAACCCGTGGTCAGAAACCACAATTAGTTTTTCCCCGTGACCGATAAGCTGACCCAGAGCAGCATCAACCTTCTTGTAGTAGTCCAGTATTACCGGTTCCCCCCAGTGCAGGTGCTGGAGCTTATCCAGCGAAACATAACACACGATGAAAAGATCAAGATTATTATTTTCCAGAATTCCCAGGGACTTTTTAGTCACTTCCTCTATTTCCGCATCCATTTCCTCGTATGTCGTTGGGATGCCAGATCCGGGGGTGACAAAATCGGTATTGAAATTATAAGGAGGGACAATGAAAGGGATGTTCAGCGCCTTTACTTTTTTGCCCTCTCGGTCCAAGATATCCCAGATAAAATCAGCTTTCACATCCTTCCTTTCCTGGACCTCACCGTCGACAACGAAGTCCTTGTGCCCGTGATCCTCTTCGGTCTTTCCGGTGAACATGGACGTCCAGCAGGAAGCCGACCAGGGCTTCTGGTCAAGCGTGAGGGTTTTGGCATTACCTTCTTCCTTCAATTTTTTGAAATTCGGCAGCTGGTCGAGGCTGGGCTCAATTATGGACCAGGTTGCGGCATCTATCCCTATAACCAGAATCTTAGCCCCCATTTTCCGCCCCCGATACAATCCCACCTGCGGACACATCGTATCCCTTAGTGAGAACAAACCTTCCCGTTTCGTTTATTTCTTTGAATTTGTCCACCACGACAGGTTCTTTCAGCTTTATCAAAACTTCGCCTATCTCCATGTTCCCCAATTTCCCTGGGTTATCCTTGATGGTTTCCAAAGTGGATGAATTCAGCTTCTTGTTTATGGTTTCTATGGTACAGCCCGTTTCCTGCGTAGCGCACCTGAAGAGCAGTTCTTCACCCGTTTGGAAGGGGTCATTCGACATCCAGAAGACACTGGCTTTCACCCTGTCTGTCACGTTCGGAATCTGCCCGCTGCACGCCACTTCTCCCCTCTCCAAAAAATGGGAATGTTCTATTGTAATTCCGGTGCTTTCAGCGGGCTCTGCCCGATCCTTCTGGCCGTCGAATGTTTCTATGCTTTTCACTGTGGACTTTTTCCCCGACGGGAAGAACGTTATGTCCTGCCCTCTTTCCAGAAGGCCGGATTCCACCCTGCCGACAAGTATCCGCTTGTTCCCTATCTTGTACACATCCTGTATGGGATACCTTATGGGTTTCTTGGTATCTTTAGGTGAAGGGGAAAAGGTATCCAGCGCCTCCAGAACGGTAGGCCCTTCATACCAGGGTATATTGTCTGATTTCCCGGCGACGTTATCCCCCCTCATGGCTGATATGGGTATAATATAAGAGGGGGATATGTTGATCCTTCTCAGAAATTTCATGATTTCGGTCCTGACCTTTTCAAACCTCTCTTTACTGTAATCCACGAAATCCATCTTGTTCAAAACAACTATGACCTGTTCCAGACCCAGCATACTCAGTATGTATGAATGCCTCTTGGTCTGCTCCTGCACCCCCTCCTCCGCGTCAACTATGAGTATGGCGGACTCTGCCTGGCTCGCTCCGGTTATCATGTTCTTCACGAATTCGACATGACCGGGAGCGTCTATAATCACGTAATGACGCTTGTCCGTCTTGAAGAATGTCTGGGCAGTGTCTATGGTAACATTCTGCTGCCTTTCCTCTTCCAGCTGGTCCATGAGGTAGGCGAATTCAACCGGCCTTCCCATTTCCCTACAGGCCTTCTCGACCTCTTCCATCACACTCTTGGGAAGGGATTTCGTGTCAAAGAAGAGTCTGCCTATGAGTGTGGACTTGCCGTGGTCGACATGTCCCACTATGACAATCTTCATGTGCTCTCCTCGATTCGAATCTTTTTTCGTGCCCATGTTGCCATCCATCATAATATATTACATATACCCGAGACTTCTGAGCTTCTGCATCATGTAGGCCTTCTCCTTGTCCTGCGCCCTTCCGCTCCGCTCGGCCGTCTTGGTGGTCTCCAGTTCCTCTACTATCTTGTCTATATTATCCGCTGTGGATTCCACGGGATTGCAGCATGTCTCGCACCCTATGCTCCTGTACCTCTTCATTTTGCCATCGGGGAATCTCCTGGCAAGATACAGACTCACCATGGGTATGTTCTCCCTTTGCACATACTTCCAGATGTCCAGTTCAGTCCAGTGCAGCATTGGATGTATTCTGAGATGGGTCTCCTGCTCGCTCTTGTTCTTGAACTGATCCCATAGCTCGGGAGGCTGATCCTTGTAGTTCCACTGGAACTCCTGGTTTCTGGGGGAGAACACCCTCTCCTTGGCCCTTATGCCGTGCTCGTCCCTCCTGATGCCCAGCAGCAGCGCCCTGAATCTGCACTCTTCCATTGCCTGTTTGAGGGCGTTGGTCTTCAGTTCGGTGCAGCAGTTAAGCTTGTCCTTGTGCGGTCCCATTCCGTCTTTTATTGCTTTCTCATTCTTGGCCACTATGAGATTGAGGCCCCATTCCTTGGTGTACTTGTCCCTGAATTCGTATATCTCCCTGAACTTGAAAGAGGTATCTATGTGCATCACGGGGAATGGTATGTTTCCGTAGAAGGCCTTCCTGCAGAGGTATATCAGCGTGGTGGAGTCCTTGCCTATGCTCCACAGAGCAGCGATATTCCTGAAATGCTTGTATGCCTCCCTTATTATATAGATACTTTTGCTTTCGAGTTCATCCAAGTGATCCATTTTTTTCACCTAAATGTAGCCGAGCGCCTTCAGTCTCTTTTTCACCCTCTCCTCATCCTCTTTGGAGAAGGGCTTCTTCTTTTTTTCCTCTTCCATGCTTGCAGTTATCTCCCTCATCACATACGTGACATAATCGGACACGGAGGAGAATCCGGTTCCCTCTATGCCCCCCTTCAGCTTTTCGTACAAAACCTTGGGTATTGTTATAGTCGTATAATTTCTTTCGGTCATATATTAATGTTTTGACATTGATATATAAAAGTTAAAAATGGGCGTTTCATTTCAATGTTTCTTTCAAGACCTTGCCGTCCATGTCTTTTGGGGAGTTGACTCCCATGATTTCCAGCACCGTGGGGGCAACGTCGAAAATTTTCATCTTTTCAACCGGTATTTCCCTGTTTTTTATTTCCGGACCGGACGCCATGAATATACCATTCATTTTATGGCTGGTTATCCTTGCCTTGTAGTTTATGTCGCTGAATTCCGCCTCGAAATTCGTTCTCGTCGTATACCTTGGGTTAAGAAGACCCACCACATCACCTATTTTCCTTCCGTAATCCCCCCCATAGAGTTTTTCGCTCTTCCAGCAATTCTTGAAGACCTTCCTGCCGTTTTTCGGGTCTTCGAGTTCAGTAATTTTTTTAATGAGCCCATTCCTTATACTTTCGAATTCCTTCCCTGCAATCTTCTTATTTATGGTGAATATGCATATCCTCTGGCCCTTGTTGAACAATACCGTGGATTCGTCTTTTTTGATCACGGAAGAGGAATCCGTTATCTTCCCACCGGTACTTCTCGGGAGCTTCTTGAGCGTCTTCCTCACCAAACCGCTCAGAGGCGTTTCCATTACTGAATTGTATATCTTCAAGAACGGAACCCTTCTTCTCACGCTTCTTTTGGTTTTCAGCAGCCCCTGCCGTTCCAGCCATGCGTTCGGATAAAATGCCCTCTCCATGGTGGCACCGAAGCCGTGATCCGACACAACAATGACATTGGTCTCTTTGTCTGCCATCTTCAGCAAACTGCCTATCTCCCCATCCACATGAATGAAATATTCCTTGAGAATTTCCATGTATCTCTCCTTTCTCGGGTCATCGTCGGCCTTCCAGAAAAAGTGCTGCAAAAAATCCGTCCCGCTGAGAACGAACATGAAAAAATCCCATTCCTTGTTCTTCATGAGGTATCTTACCGTTCTGAACTGTTTCTTTGAGCAATCGTAAACATCCTCCAGGAATTTCTTCTCGTCTTCCCTGAAGCCCCGGGGGTCCGGGTTGAGGCTGTACATTTTTCTGATTTCACCCTTGAGTTCGGGCGGATACGTGTACTCAGAATCCTCCGAAGGAGTGGGGAACCCCGTGATCATGAGGCCATTGACCTTTTGGGGAGGATATGTCAATGGTATATTGACAAGGATCGATTTCATTTCGGTCTCGCCTAAAATCTCCCATATCTTCTTTTCCTTCACGGAAAGCGATGTTATTATCTTCCCTTCTTGGACAAAATCGAATATGCCGATTTTCCCGGGATTTTTTCCTGTCATAAAAGAGGACCACGCAGGTCCGGTCAGGGGAGGGACTGTGCTCTCCAGTTCTCCGTGCACGCCATTATCCATGATCCCCTTCATGTTAGGCAGCGATCCCTCGTCGATCCAAGGTTTGATCAGGTCGAAGGTGGCCCCATCCAGTCCAATCAGCAGAATTTTCCTCATCGGCATCATCTAAATAATTGAATTCGCTTTAAATTTATTAACCTGTATTTATTGTATTAAAGGCTCGTCAAGAATATTAAAAACATGTCATCAGATTCCTATGGACGAAATAAAGGTTAATCTGTTAGCGAAAAAATACCCCCCATTCAACATCAAGAGCGAGATTCCGACCGGGGCATATCACAACTACCTTGTCAAATATCCCCCGCTGGGAATAAGATACGTTAATGCCAAGAAAGGGGGCAATTCCCAAGTAAATATTGTTAGGGGTGCAAGAAATTCCTACTATAGGTCTCAAAAAAAGCTCATTAGAAAATTTTTCTCCTTGATAAAAATTCCCAATTTCACATTTTCATCGAAAGAAAGCGACATCAACCACTGCGCTAACTGCCTGAGTCTTAACAGAAGGCCATGGGTTGTGGATACAGAGATTTATGACCAGCTTTCTTTTTCCTGCAACATCCGCTCCGGATACGCGAAGATGCTGACGAAAAAATATCTGCTCAAGGATTCCTGTAGAGGTATCCTGCCCTGGAGCGAATCCGCAAAAATGACAATATTCGATGCCCTGAAGAGCAGAGAGATAGAAAAGAAAACGGAAGTTATATATCCCGCCGTTCCTGCTCCGGACTTCAGAAAGAGAAAAACAGACGAAATAAACCTGCTTTTCGCGGGGAGAAATTTCTACGGGAAGGGGGGCTTAGCCGCACTGAAATCCATGTGCGAATTGACCAATAAATACGACAACGTATATGCGAAAATAATCTCCTCTCTGCCCCCCAATATTCGCAGGAAAGAATTATCTGATAACCCTAGGATAGAAATCACGGACCTGATTTCCAGAGAAATGCTTTTCAGAGAAATATTCCCCAAAACGGATATCATGATACATCCCGGCTACGAGGATACTTTTGGGATAATAATGCTCGAGGCAATGTCGTTCGGAATACCCGTCATAACTGTTGACGGCTTTGCCCGGAAGGAGATTGTCAGTGACGGGGAAACCGGTTATGTGATTGAAAGGCCGAAAGACCTGAACCGCAGATCTATCAGGACACAGAAAAAAATAATCAGTGACATGGTGAAAAGAACCTCGGTTTTGATCAGGGACGAAAATCTGAGAAAAAGGATGGGAAATTCTGCCAGGAAAGAAGTAGAGAGCGGTAAATTTTCAATAAGGAAAAGAAACAATAAACTGAGAAAAATATATGAAAATTTATAAAGATTAAATAGTAAGTATAGATACTTATGGAAAGGATATTAGTGACCGGCGGTGGCGGATTCATAGGAAGTCACATGGCGAAGTTTTTACATTCCCAGGGGCATTTTGTCAGAGTCGTTGACATAAAGTTCGACGATTACATCAAAGAGAAGTATTACAGCGAGAAGATGGAGCTGGATTTAAGGGTTCTTGATAACTGCCTCAAGGCTACCGAGGGGATCGACAAGGTCTATAACTTCGCGGCTAACATGGGAGGCATAGGATTCATAACCTCGGTCAGCGCAGACGTCATGCACGACAACGTTCTGATAAACACCTTCATGCTCGAGGCGGCCCTGAGGAACAAGGTGAAGAGATTCCTTTTCAGTTCAAGCGCATGCGTTTATCCTAACTACAAGCAGACCAAGTCCGATGTACCTGGTCTTAAAGAAGAGGATGCATACCCGGCGGATCCGAACGAGGCATACGGCTGGGAAAAGATGTTCACCGAAGAGATGATGAAATCCTACAATAAGGACTACAACCTCGACGTGAGGATAGTTAGGTATCACAACATATACGGTCCAGAGGGTACGTACAAAGGCGGGAAAGAAAAGGCCCCGGCTGCCCTTTGCAGGAAGATCGCGGAGGCGTCTGATCCGGGGGAGATAGTTATGTGGGGTGACGGCTCGGCGACGAGATCATTTTGCTACATCGACGACTGCGTCAGGGGAACACATGCCCTCATGGAGTCGGACCACAGCGATCCCATAAACGTAGGCTCGGACAGGCTGGTCACTATCAAGGAGCTGGCCGAGATAATAATAGGGATATCCGGGAAAGACATCAAGATCAGCCATGACCTCTCCAAGCCTGAGGGAGTGAAGGGAAGGAACGCCGACCTTACGCTGGTAAAGAAGGTGCTCGGATGGGAGCCCAAGGTTAGCCTGGAAGAGGGGCTCAAGAATACATACGAATGGATAGCCGAGATGATGGAGAAGGACAAAACAGAGGGCGGAAGCCCGGAAAAGGAAGAAGCTTAAAAATATAGCCCCGTTCTTATTTTTATGGAGGAACTTCATGGACAGGCTAATCTTTGAACGGGGCGGCAAGGAAAAGATTTTCGATATCATTGAAAGCGGCGAAAAGTGCGTTTTCGATTTCCTGAATGCGTACTCTGTTTTTCTCTTCAGGAACAACAGGCGCTTCAGAAACAGCTTCAGAAAATGCAGGTGCTACAATTTCCCTGACGGCATAACAATTTCCATTGCCCATTTCTTGAAGCACGGGAAAATGCTTCGCAGGGTCCCGGGCCCCGTATTCATGGAGCACTTTCTGAAACAGGAACGCTTCACGAGAGGCAGAAAGCACTTCTTTCTCGGTATAGAGGGGGAGGATATCAGTAAGATCGCGAGAAATTTTGAGCATCTGAAAATGAACAACGTGAGATATTACAATCCTCCTTACATAAAAGGCGATAAATTTTCGGATGGAGAAATTAAGAAAATCGTGAATCTGATCAACAGAGAAAAGGTGGATTATCTCTGGATCGGGCTGGGGAACCCCAAGAAGGAGATACTCGCTGGCCAGATTTTCGGGAAGAGCAAGTTCAGGCACGCCTTCAGTGTAGGCGCCGCCTTTGATTTCCTGAGCGGTACAAAGGGATGGGCGCCCAGACCGGTTCGCATGCTGGGACTGGAATGGCTTTACAGACTGGTCACCGATTTCGGATACAGCAGCAAAAAGGTAAGGAAGAGCTTTTCGGCTTTGACTCTGATGAAAAAGCTCATAGAATTCAGGGATTGATATGAAAAAGAAGATATTGTTTCTGGTTCCGCTTCCGCCCCCGATATACGGAGCAGCAGTTTCAAGCAGGCTATGCCTGAACAGCAAGGAACTCAACAAGAATTTCAACATAAGACACGTGAGGCTCAACCATTCCGAAACTCTCGAGGACGTTGGGAAGCCGACACTAAGAAAATTTTTCGGATTCTTTGTGACCTGCTTCAAGATAATCAGAGATATGATTTTCTTCAGACCGGATCTGGTTTATTTCAGCATCGCACCCTTGGGATTCGGTTTCATGAGGGATTCCGTTTTTGTCCTGTTATGCAAACTGTTCAGAAGAAAAATAATATTTCATCTTCGTGGGAGGGGCATTAAAAGAGAAATCAGAAATCCTCTCAAGCACTTTCTGTACTCATCTGTTTTCAGAAATTCCAAGGTCATAATACTGAACCATTTTCTGTACGAAGACATAAGAGAAATAATAAAGAGGGACGACGTTTTCGTGCTGCCGAACGCAATTAAAAACGAGTTGGATGACGCGGAATTTGAGAAAATCATGAAAAAACGGGAAAAGAGAAAAACACCAAATATTCTCTTTCTTTCCAATATGGATGAAACAAAGGGCCCGATGATACTGTTGAGGGCATGCAGGATTCTGAGCGAGAAAGGTATCGAATTCAGATGTAATTTTGTAGGTGCGTGGCTCGGTGATGAGTTAAGGAAAAAATTCGAGAATTACATCTCGGCCCACGAACTCGGTGGTAAAGTGAAATATCTGGGTATTAAGACGGGGAAGGAAAAAAATGAAATAATGTCGAAATCCGACATACTGGCATTCCCGACTTATTACAGGCAGGAAACCTTCGGATTGGTCGCGGTGGAGGCCATGGAGTATGGAATGCCGGTCGTGGCTAACAGGATAGCTTCGCTTCCCTTGATAGTTGATCAGGGAAAGACAGGGCTTGTGATGGATAAAAATATCCCCGAGGAACTCGCTGGATATCTCGAGCGAATCATAAAAAACAGGAAGGAATCCATCATGATGGGCCGAGAAGGGAGGAAAAGGTTTATGAAAAAATACTGTTTTTCGGAATATGAATCAAAACTCAAATCTGTCTTCGAAAACTACTTCAGTTCTTGACGAATATGGAATCGGATTGTAATACCTTGCCGTCGGCCGGACTCGAAATTTGGTACATGCTTCCCCTGTATGAAAATCCCATTTTTTTGAGAATCTCATATACCTTATCGAACAGAGGCTGTCCTTTGTATAAAGTCTCAAAACTGGTCTCGACTATCAAGACCTGCGCGTTAGATATAAATTTCTTTCCCCCCTCGATGACTCTGTCCTCATAACCTTGGACATCGATTTTAACCAGCACGTTTTTCTCTATATCCAAATCCTTTGCAACTTCATCAAGTTTCTTTACTTTTATCTTTTCGGTGGTTTCACCCTTTGAATATGGGAACGCTTCCTTGTGTGATTCTCCCATGGGCAGGAGAGAAGAGCTCTGTGAATATGAACTTCGGTGGATTTTCGTTTTAGTGTTCCTGTCCCCGAGGGCATAATTGAAAGCTTCGAAATCACTCAAATTTCCCATGTTTTTGACAAGCTTCTCGTAGCAGTCCTTTAGGGGCTCGAATGAATATATCTTGGCATCCGGAAGCACCTTATGCATCATCGTAGCGAACTGTCCCTTATGGGCACCTATATCAATGACGGTTTTAATTCTTTGGTTCTTTAACCAAATTAATCTCTTTGAGCCCTTGGGAACCCTCCTGACATCAAATCCCATTGATAACAACATTTTTTTAAATATCCCGCTGAATGATTCGTACATGGTAATCCTTATCTTTTTTATAGTTTTTATATATTAAGGAATTATGAAAGTTTTGATAGGTGTAGGCGGCCTTTTTCATGCGTATCCGCTGGCGAGACAACTGAGGAACAATAGCATAGATTACAGGGTGGTGACTAGCTATTACAAAAAACTGGACTTGGACCCGGACAAGGTGGATATTCACCCCTACCTTGCATACTTACCCTTTGCACTCAGAAAGTTCCAACTAGACGGTGTCTTGAAGATACAGAGAATCAAGAGCAGCCTTCTGGAATATTACATACGGAGAAAATTCAGAGAATACAGACCGGACATTTCCCAGATTTTCGCGGGATATGCCCTGTCCACGTTCAAGGAGCAGGAAAAATACGGATCCGTGAGAGTTCTTGACAGGGGATCGAGCCATGCCGAATTCCAGTATGATATAATGAAAGAAGAGCACAAGCTTCAGGGATTGGCATTCAGAAACATTGACAAGCACCAAATTAATGAACAACTTAAAGAATACAAATTCGCGGACCACATAATTGTACCCTCGAAGTTTGTTCACGACTCGTTCACCGAAAGAGGGGATTTAGATAAAGACAAACTGATTCTCATACCTTATGGTGTTGATCTGGACAGGTTCAGGGGGAAGAGGAAGGAATCCAGAAAATTCAGGCTTTTATTTGTGGGAAATAACGCGATAAGGAAGGGTGTGCACTATATTCTGCAGGCATTTTCGGAACTGAATCTCCCAAATTCAGAAGTAGTTTTCGTGGGTAGAATAAAAAGCGATGTGGAGAGGTTCTTGAAGAAATACCCCGGAAACTACAGGTTTTTAGGGCACGTTTCGGAGAATGAAATAAGAAAATTATTTTTGACCTCATCCGCATACATCCTCCCTTCTCTTGAAGAGGGAAGTGCCCTGTCGACATACGAGGCCATGGCTGCCGGCCTTCCCCAGATAGTTAGCACCAACACGGGTTCCATGGCGAGGGACGGAAAAGAGGGGTTCGTAGTTCCTATACGGGACGTAAAAGCACTGAAAGAAAAGATCAGATATCTCTATGAGAACCCCGATGAAAGAAAAAGAATGGGAAGATCGGCGAAGAGATACGTAAGGAATTTCACATGGGATGAATACGGGAAAAACATCATAAAAGCATACAAGAGGATGTTGAGATGAAAGATATAGTTGTGACCGGAGGAGCAGGATTTATAGGCTCCCACTTGGTGGGCAGACTTTTGGAGGAGGGAAATAAGGTCAGGATCTTGGACAATCTCAGCACCGGCAAAAGGGAGTTTATTGAAGATCATCTTGACAATCCGAATTTCTCTTTCCACGAGATAGATCTCCTGAAAGATGATTTTTCCGGTTTGCTTGATGGGGCAGATCAGATATGGCACATGGCCGCCAATGCCGACGTGAGGGTTGGTGCCGAAGACACTAAGGTTCATCTAGACCAAAATGTGATGGTCACATACAGAGTACTTGAATCCATGAGAAAAAACCGAATCAATGAATTTTTGTTCCCGTCAACATCGACTGTCTATGGAGAGGCGAAGACAAGACCAACTCCAGAAGACTATGGACCTCTGAAACCCATATCTTTTTATGGTGCTTCCAAATTGGCATGTGAATCAATAATATCCGCCTACTGCGGGACGTTCGGGATGAAGGGGTGGATATTCAGGCTGGCCAATGTAATCGGTCCGCGATCCACCCACGGAGTGATTCATGACTTCATAATGAAGCTCAAGAAAAATCCGAATGAGCTGGAGATACTGGGCGACGGAAGTCAGAAGAAATCTTACATATATATTGATGACTGCATAGACGCAATGATGATGTTGCGGGAAAAGGCCGATCAAAACCTTAACATATTCAATGTGGGGACGGAAGACTGGATCACCGTAAAAAGGATAGCCGAAATAGTCAGCGAGGAGATGGGGCTAAAACCCAAATTCGTCTTCACTGGAGGGTCAAGAGGATGGAGAGGAGATGTTCCGAAGATGATGCTTTCGATTAAAAAGTTCAAAGATTTTGGTTGGACTTATGAAAATACGTCAGAAGAATCTGTCATAAAAACCGCAAAAGCCATTTCGAGGAGTTAAAATGAGAATTTTATTGATATCTGGTGGTTTCAGAAGAAGTTGTTTGGGAGGAATATTCAATAGAATTCTTGACGGACTAGGGCACGATGTACAAACCTTTGATCAGAGAAAGGGTCTAAAATTAAGCGACTACGAGATAGGTTTTTTTCGGAAAATTTGGTTGTATTTCCGGATAAGAAAGAATAACAGGGAGCTTTCAAAAATCGCTGAAATAATAAAACCCGATCTGTCTTTGGTGATAAAAGGCGAATATGTATTCCCAAAAACATTAAAAACATTAAAAAAATATGGTTTGGTTTTTAATTTCAACCCGGATGACCCATTCGATTCGACAAATAAAACGAAATGGATTATAGAATCCCTGCCTGTTTTCGACTGTTACTTCATATGGGATAAAAATCTCATGCGAAAGATAAAGAAGTTCGGAGCCAAGCGAGTAGAATTTTTACCTTTTGCCTTCGATCCAAAAACTCATCGCCATGTCGGCCTATCTAAGACAGACGAAGAAAAATACGGGTGCGATATATGCTTTGTTGGTACATGGGAACCTCAGAGAGAAAAATTTTTGTCTGGCCTGACAACCTACGACCTGAAGGTATGGGGTAATGCTTGGCAGAAAACAAAAGGACCTTTGAAAAATCACATAAAAGGTAAAGCTATCTATGGGGAGAAATTTTGCAGCGCAGTTAGCGGAGCTAAAATTAATCTGAATTTTCTAAGAAAACAAAATAGAAAATCCCATAATATGCGCTCTTTTGAAATACCTGCTTGTGGTGGGTTCCAACTTGCTACAAGAAGCCCCTTCCATAAAAAATTCTTCGGTGAAAATGTTGGAATAGTGTGCTTTGAAAATATCAAAGGAATGAAAGACAAGATTGACCATTACTTGAAGCATGAAAAAGAAAGAAAAAAAATCGCAAAAAACGGTCATGAAAAGATAAAAAACGAAATATATGAAAATAGAGTCAAAAAGATTTTGAAAATTTATGATATTGTTTCATCAGAAATCTCTAGAATAAACCCGTAGTTGTATGAGTATTGCTTTGTTTTTACAATTCAAAATCCTCAAATTTCAATATTTTATTTTTTTAAAAAATCCGGTGGAGAGGAAGAGGATTGCTGAAGCAGGTAGGGAAAGAGCACTCAAGGAGTA
This sequence comes from uncultured archaeon, assembly GCA_964441265.1. GTDB lineage: Archaea > Aenigmatarchaeota > Aenigmatarchaeia > QMZP01 > QMZT01 > JAFGDH01. The sequence continues at coordinate 11,162 of CAYYKJ010000002.1, read as the reverse complement.
CACATACAAACACAGGCTTTCTGTTATTTTGAAGTCGGTCGGATTAAGAATTGATGACTCATAAAAAATTGTATTTATAAAAACTCTCTTTCAAAGATTTAAGATTGTTGGTAACAAGTGATAATATGATAACGGGCAATAGTGGACAAATAGGGTCAGAATTGGAGAAGATATTGACAGAAGATATGAAAGATAATTTTATAATACATCTTTCTTGGGATGTATGGAACAAGAATGATAAAAAAAGTCAGGAGGGATGCATAAAAGAAACCGAAAAACTTTTAGCTGATAACCCAGAAAAAACATTTGTTTTTATATCTACCAAAAGTGATGCTGAAAATCCATATGTAAAGGCCAAGAGAAAGGCTGAAGAGATTGTGAAAAAAAGTTCTAATAAATATCAGATTATAAGGTTACCTAATGTAATCGGGAAAGGTGTCACCGAGAGGTTTTTGTTCTCAGAGCCTAGGATTTTCGGTACGATAGAGTTATTGACACCGGCTGTAGCTGCGGAGAAAATCAAAGCCCTGATGGAGAAAGGTAAATCAGGCACCTTCGACTTGAATGGTGATAAATTAGGAGCCAATACTTACAAAAGCATGCTTTCATTTGTTAAGAAGAAAATAGAGAACGAAATTATCGAAAGCCAATTTGATGTAAAAAATAAAATGCTCTCGCATTTGGGAAGGGTCAATGAACTAATGAACGAAGGGAGGACGAGACCGGTTTTAGTTGAGCTTTTACCCACCAACTTTTGCAACGCAAATTGCCCTTGGTGTTTTTACAGAGAAACGCAGGGAAAGGAGAAGATTAAGAAGGAAACAATGATTAACGCTCTGAAAAGCATGAGAGAATGTGGGGTGAAGGCCATAAACTGGAGCGGTGGTGGAGAACCGACTATTCATCCAGATTTCAAGGAATTTGTTAGAGTTGCTCACAGATTGGGATTTAAACAAGGTCTATTTACTAATGCTATTGACCCTATTCGTGTCGAGCCTGATATGTTCAACTGGATAAGGGTTTCCGAAACGGATAGGGGTTTCTTCCCAGAGCTTAAGGAAATTATACCGAGATGGGCAGAGAGTACAAAGGTTGGTTATAATATAAATATTACGCCAGATTATCCCGAGAAAATTCTCAGAAAGACAGTAAGAGAAGTCTATAAGGCCAACGCAGATTATGTCCAAATAAGACCCGCCCTCACGAGGCTCGCAAGAGACCAACAGAGGATAAAGTATCCGTATTATCTGAGAGGGTATGAGAGACCGGGGTTCAAAGTTTATTTGTCTCTACATAAGTTTAAAGATTATCTCGATAGTCCGAAATATAAAAAATGTCTAGGATGCTGGTTCTGTCCAACAGTAGATTATAACGGAAAACTTATGACATGCGAATATTGGCTGGGCAATCCTAACTTTGAAATTGGAGACTTGAATAAGAGGCCATTCAAGGAAATATGGAACAGCGAAAAAACTAAGGAGAAACTGAATTCAATCACAGACCTGAGCGGATGTCAACATTGTTGCCGAAATCACGAAGTGAACAAATTCTTATTTAGTCTGAAATACGGAAAACCTGGTGTGGATGCGGATTTTCTTTAATTTCTTGTTAGCAAACCCTCTTTGATAGCTTCTACTAGAAGGGAATTTTTCTTATTAGAATCACCTCCCCTAATGTTCATTAGGAACCTTTTCGGAATCTTAAATCCGAAGAGATAAAAAAGAAAAACAATCTTTTGCAGCGTGTTACCGTACTTCATCTCAAACCATATGGTATTTCTGAACAGGAGTTTTTGCCTGAAACCAGAAATTTTCGAAGTCGTTCCCGACACCATGTGAATAATCTTGGATTTGGGAACAGCGCAAGACAAGTAACCCAATTTTTTTACCCTGTAGCATAGCTCCGTTTCTTCATTATACATGAAGTATTCTTGGGGGAATCCCCTCGTTTTTTCCATCACTTTTCTTCTAAAGAGCATGCAACAACCTGAGACGTAACCGACCATCAGGGGCTTGTTATTGTTTGCCTTGCCTTGCCAGTTTCTTATTCTAGCAGCGCCTCCTATATAGAAGTTGAAGTGTCCGGGAGTGTCTTTGACGCTTAATTTTCCCGTCTTATCGAAAACCAAAGGCCCAAGACAACCTATTTTTGGGTTTTCTTCGGCAACCTTGATGAGTTCTCCCAGAAATTTTTCGTTCAGAATCGTGTCATTGTTGATGCAAAGGAAGTAATCCACCGATTCATCCTTGAGTGCCTTTTCTATGAGATAGTTATTACCGCCGGTAAATCCAAGATTCTCTTCTGTTCTGAAAATTTGGGCATTTTTGATTTTCTTTATTTTTTCGCTCTCCTCCTTTCTTGAACCATTGTCCAGAATCATTATCTTGAAATTTGGATAATCAATCTTAGATAAATCCTTCACACAATTAATAGTAAAATCGGATTCATTCCAGCTAAGTATCAACACCGCAACAAGGGGTTTCCTTTTGTCCATTCTTTCTATTATGTTTTTATTATTTAAAATTGAAATCGGAAGGCATAATTTAAGCTTTGTAGAAATCTTCCCCCCTTTCAAAGATAAAAACGATAGTTGACTTGTAGATGTTATAACATATGTTCCTCAGCTTGCTCTTCTTATTCCTCATCTTGTTGACTTGGCGTAGTTTTCATCCCAAATACCCTCTTTTCGATGGGGAAGACGCACTCGACTATGCTCCTCCTGTGGTATTTGGCTTCACCAATCTCCGTCATCGTCAGTTGTCTGTATTCACCGGTCAATGCCTTGCTGTTCCTGACGGATATCTGGGATTCGGTACCAGTTCCCTCCTTTATGATCTCATGTACGGATTTGCGGTCGAATCCTTTGTCCAAGTTATACATTTGCTTCAGTTTCTTCGTCTTCCTTGTCAGGAGTTTCGCATCTACTGAGTCGTGCTTGGGACCCTTCCTCATGCGATGCGCAAGTATGACCCGCTTGTCGGTGTCAAACAGTTTCCTCGTCTTGTTCAGCACAGCATCGAATATGTCCGTACCGATACGCTTCATGAACTTCTGCAATGTTGTAAAGTGCAGAAGCTTGGGCAAGCCAATCTCCCCCATTACCCTGAATATAAGTTTAAGGAGCTCAACAAATTCACTGAACCTCATTCCCAGACGTTTCATCAGACATAACAGTACCATCAGCTAATGTTGAGTGAAGTCATGTTTTGAGAATTTTGTTAGAGTGTCTCCTCAGCGAATTTCTAGCAATGTCATAAGCCCCCCCCCGCTAATGGTTTACAAAGTTAATAGTGGAAGTGATATCTCCCATACATCGCAATTTATGAAGGGTTTCTACAGAGCCAAGAGGATGACAAATTGGACAAAAAGGAGGGCTCAAAGGAAAGCAGGGAATTCGATAATATTGAAATAACTGAAAATCTACCTCCTTCTTGGAAATCAGATGGTTAAGATATCTCTCCCCAGAATTTGTGCCATTTGATAAAGACAAACAACCTGATTAAATAATTCTTGAATACCTTTGTTTCTGTTTTTCCCTGTCCGTTTCTGAAGAATTTGTACCAATCATCGCTTATTATTTTTTCTCTGTGGAACTCTTCCAAACCGGACATTATTTCTTTGATATACTTTTCTTTGGATATCCATTCTTCTATCGGTGGGGTAAATCCTTGTTTTTCTCTTTTTATTATTTTATCCGGCAACATGTCCTTGAATATCTTTTTAAGGATAATCTTAGCATTGGAAAAACTTAGTTTAAAATTTTCTGGAACATTCAATAAAGATTCTACGAGTTTGTAATCTAAAAACGGGCACCTTATTTCCAGTCCGTGTGCCATTGATGCCCTGTCAACCTTTGTAAGAAAATTGTCAGGTATTGTATAGAAGCATAAATCCATTCTCATCACTGCCTGTACCAGATTTCCCTCCGAGGCTTTCAAAGCAGCACTCATTTTTTCTTTTGTAATCTTTCTGAATATTTCAGGTTTGTAAATCTCTTTTCTGGCACCTGAATAGAATTCTTCTGCAGGCAAGAGGCTCAGCTTGAGACCTTCCCGGATTCTGTACAGATATTTCGTCTTGGGTGTAAAAAATAACAAAGCCCTCCTTATTTTTCTTGGTATTTTTCTGAGCATGGATAACTTCTTCGCAATCACATAACGGGGATAACCACCAAAGACTTCGTCTCCTCCATCTCCGCTGAGGGAAACCGTTATGTATTTTTTTGTAATCTCTGAAAGCATCATCGCCGGGAACATGGAAATATCGCAAAAAGGCTCGTCGTAATAATAAAAGACATTTTTAATGATTTTCTCGAAATCATTTTCTCTGAAATAGCTGTGATGATGTCTGGTTTTGAAACGATTCTTAACCAAATTTATGTAATATGTCTCATCATATCTACCCTCGAATCCGACTGAAAAAGTATGAATATTTTTCAGATCCAAAAATTTTGACATAACACCAACAACGGTTGAACTGTCTACTCCCCCGCTCAGAAAGGCGCCGAGGGGAACGTCCGATACAAGCCTGGATTTTATTGCGTTTTTCACTAGAGACTCAATCTCTATCCTACCCTTCTCACTTCCGGTTTTGCGATTTGGTAGTCTGTAATAACGTCTTTTTGAGATTTTGTAATTCTTTAAATCAAATTCGATATTCTGACCACCTTCAACCTTTTTGATTTTTTTATATATAGAATAGGGGGCAGGAATGAAACCTAAAGACAGATACAAATCGATGCCATCGGGGTTTAGCTTTTTTTTAATTTTATGTTCAAGTATCCCTTTAATCTCCGAACTAAATATGAATCTTTCACCGTCAAAATAATAATATAGTGGTTTTTTCCCGAATCTGTCCCTGCTGAGGAATAATATCTCATTTTCAGGATCATATATGCAGAACGCCCACATACCATTGAATTTGTTTACGCATTTCATGCCCCATTCAAGATATGAGGCGAGTATGATTTCTGTGTCTGAACGGCTCTTGAATGAGTACCCTTTTTTTTTAAGGTTTTTCTTTAGTTTGGTGAAGTTGTATATTTCCCCGTTAAATACAATCACTGTTTTTTTACCTTGGTGGATATAAGACATTGGTTGCTTTCCCTTTTCTGAAAGGTCAATTATGGAAAGCCTCCTGTGGCCAAGTGTGACCGAACCATTAGAATAAATCCCTTCATCGTCAGGACCCCTGTGCTTAAGGGAGTCATTCATCCTTTTTACTATCTCTCTGTTCTGGAAATTAAAGCCGTTTATTCCGCACATACGTTTATTTAATCGGGTGTTTATTTAATTGTTTCCGAATCGCAATCAGGTTTATAGTGGGCCGGGAATACTGCATGGCCCGATAACCAATTGATCCAAAGGGTCCGCAGATGAGAGGCCTTATATAATTAACAGCGCTATTTCTGAACAGCTATCAAATAAATAAGGGTGCTGGTGATGATAGCACCCGTGAGGAGAGAAGATAATATGAATTTGGTTGGTGATAGCTATAAAGTTGACCCACGAACCAAGAAAACAATTGACACGGGAACAGCTGGCACGAATTCATGTTCGTGACCAAATTCACTACAAAGTATTCGGTAAGCAGAATAACATAGACGTCTGCCTCAATGGGCTCAGGTCACTCAAACCCCTCGGCTTCGAGTTCATGTAGATCGGATTCACCGACAACCACATGCACTTCTCGGTCAACCAAAATGCTACTCGGTGCAGGATCGATAATCATACTCAAATCTCGCTCCTCAGGACTCATGTTCACATGGATACCCAATTTCAGAAAGTGCTATTCTAGATGATCTTTCTGGAGCAGCTACGATCACCACCAGTCCGTAGGCAGGGACATGGAGCAGGCTCCCGAGTACATCAGGAGCCAGCTAGGACATCACGGGATCTACATGACTAATGTCCAGAAATGCGTCTTTGACTTTACTCGCGCGGCGGGCGGGGATACTGCGTGTTCTTAACAGTGTTGACAAGAACACACAGAGGAAGCGAGCCGTAACAGTCGGGGTCGTAGGGGCGGAGCCCCTATTCATTTTATAAGATATCATAACAACCATATACATGAGATTGAAGAGGTAGAGTTATGACAAAGAATATTTTGGTCACCGGGAGTGCAGGTTTCATAGGTTTTCATCTATGCAAAAAATTATTGAATTTAGGTTTCGATGTAATTGGTATTGATAATCTAAATGATTACTATAGCAGAGAACTGAAAGAAAAGAGAAACGAAATTCTGTTAAAATATAGAAATTACGAATTCATCAAAGACAACATCTGTCATTACAATACCATCAGAAAAAAAATACCAAGAAAAAAAATTGATGTTATAGTTCATTTGGCTGCACAACCGGGAGTAAGACGTTCAATTGATGATCCACAAATTTATGTAAATTCAAATGTCCTTGGTACTGTCAACATTTTCGATATAGCGAAGGAAAATAAAATACCAAAAGTAGTATTTGCTTCATCTTCATCCGTGTACGGCAACAATAAGAAAATACCTTTCAGAGAAGAAGATAGAGTCGATCACCCACTTTCTATTTATGCATCTACTAAAAGATCAACAGAATTAATAGCGTATAACTACCATCATCTTTTCGGGATAAATATGATAGGTCTCAGATTTTTCACGGTTTATGGGGAATTCGGCCGACCCGACATGGCGGCATTTAAGTTTGTCCGAGACATTCTTTTGGGCAAGAAAATAAAGGTTTTTAACCGGGGTAACATGAAAAGAGACTTTACGTACATATCAGATGCTGTCAAAGGAATAGAGCTTGCCATGGAAAAGGATTTTGGATATGAGATTTTCAATATAGGAAATTCAAATCCCGTCAAACTGGACCATTTCATCAAGCTTTTAGAAAAAAAATTAAAAACTAATGCAAAAAGAGAAATGTTGCCAATGCAACCCGGAGATATAGAAGAGACTTGTGCAGATATCAGAAAAGCGGTGTCCAAACTTGGATATTCGCCTAAAGTCGGCATTGAAGAAGGACTTGGAAGGTTTTGTAAATGGTTTCTTGAAAATAGTGAATGGGCCCTTAAAATTCAATGATGCTCAGCATCGACAATCCTACTTACATCGATCACATAAATCTGCCTACTTCCTTCATGAACAGAGTCAATACATATCTTCCTACCGTCTCTGCTCCAGCGCGGATGTAAATCACAACGACAAGGACTCCTATCCCATTCTTTGTTTTTTGTATATTTCTCACTTGGCATTGAATAAAATTTACCTAAAACAATTGTTCTTTTCTTTTTCATATTATATAGCAGAAGATGCCTGAAACTATTGCGGTCGGAATAAGTGTCGGATAATATCCATTTACCGTCGGGGGAGAACGAGCAATGACCATCTCTGTAGTAAATTTTCAAAATATCTGCTTTTTTTGAATGGTCCTCTAACATTAGATAACTTTCGTTAATCATACTCCTCTTCAATAGGCTGGACCTAAGGAATATTGAACGATATATCGGCAACCCTATTTTATAGAATAAATTTGATATTATCCCACTCCTTTTTATTCTTGTTATATTACCCGGAAGACTGCCCCACCCCATTATTTTGTTATTCCCACACCAGTCAAAATGAGTGAAATGTCCGCTGTCTAAAAGGCAATAAAGATCCGTTCCATCGGGGTTGCATGTATAAAGGCGAGTATAAAAATTAACTGATGCAAGGCCCCACCTATGGAAAAAGCAGAAACGAGTACCATCTTTGTTAAAGGTTATATGGTTAATCCAATGTAATGCTTTATCCATTGATTTAGTGTGATTGATTCCATGAACTTTTTTTATCGATATAATAAGTTTTCTCTCGCCTGTTTCTAAATCTATTATATATATTCCATCATCTGAAGGTGCAGGCTGATTTACAGACGGATCCGAAAGACCTGGGTAGCCATAACCTGGTCTTGTATGGTGAAGTCTAGAAAAATTGAGTGTTAATGCAGTCTTTCCATTCGGGTGTACAGCATAAATCGGATAAGGCAATTTTCTTTTTTTACCAGAATTTATATTTTTTATAATGGATATATGTTTTCCATTAGATAAATCGTTATAAATAATTTTGCTATCGTAGTTTGGGGGCATCCACTGGAGCATGCACCCCTGCTGCCAATTCCACGCATTTGTTTTCCCGATAAATTTGAATTTTTTTGTTGATGATTCTACTAATCCTATATAAGCAGTATCCTTTTCCGTGGGTTGTCGGTCTATGAAATTGGTCTCCAAAGCCAGCATTTTCTCTCCAGTGTTGTTCCATGGTGGTTTATCATAATAACCAAAGAAATGGTGCTTCGGTAAAAAAGTAGCTGTTTTTACGCTTATTCTACTATCCATATCCTTTATTCTTTGAAACATATTCTAAACCCTTGATTATTGCATTTGCATTCTCTTCAAAATTCCATTGGGAAACTATTTCCAGAGACCTTTTGCCCATTTTTTCTTTATTTTTCAATGCTTTAAGAACGCATTCAAAAAGCATATTGATGTTCCCCGTTTCGTAGACGAAGCCGTTTTTCCCGTTTATTACCAAATCCCCCGAAGTTCCTACTTTGTCTGTAGTTATTATGGGGAGAGAAAAATTCATTGCTTCGTTTATGGCCTTTGGGGAGGGGTCATATGAAGAAGGCAGGACTAAAACGTCCGCAATGGAATAAAAGATCGACATCTCTTCCCGGAAGCCCAAGAAAAAAATATTTTTCAGTTTTTTATCTTTTACGTACTTTTCAATGTATGTTCTTTCGTCGCCATCTCCAACAAAAATTAAAGAACAATCCAATTTTTTACAAACCCTCTCATATGCCTTGACCAAGTCCATTGGCCTTTTTCGATTTATCAACTTGCCCGAAAAGAGGATGGTAGGAGACGATGGAAGACCCAGTTTCTTTTTGTTCTTGCTTCTCTGTTTTCCCAGCCTTGCGGCCTCTTTTTGATAAAAATCATTATCTACCGAACAAGGGAAAAAGAAAAGTTTTCTTTCGGGAACTCTGTATTTCCTATAAAAATTTTTATTGTCTAAATAAGCATAGAGAAAAACATCGAACATCGAAAATAGAGGTGTGAGTAATATTCTTTTTAATACGGATTTGGAGGGAGGTTCTTCTTTTTTGATGCCTGCTTCTGTCCTAAAAAAGATCGGAGTTCTTGTGATTATTGCACCGAAAAAAGCAAAAAGATTCGCTATAGAAGAATATCCGTGAGGTATAATTGCATGATATTTATTTTTAAAAAGTTCGTTTATAATACCTGGGTTTATGAGACCCCTCGGTGGGTTTTTTCTCTTTCTGGAGTAATTTCTTAAAAACTTATATTTTATCCCGGAAAGATTCACCTTCCAGTTGATATTGGTATTGAATCCAAGATTATAATCATGTTTTGCGCCGTAATCTGAACAAAAATAAACCATGGCATCAATTTTCGGGTGCTTGGAAATTTTCCTGTATAATGGTACCTTATAGTGTATGGGATGGCTATCAAAGATAGCTATTTTATATTTGCTCATATGATCAACCTTTTTAATAGATTTCAGTTTTATATTTTTATTTTAAGCTTGATGTCAGACAATGCAGAGAACAAGCATTTATTCTATCCTATTCTCCTTCTGACCCTCATCCACGCCCCCTTTACTATCTTCTTATCCCTCTTATCAAAGCCCCTGAGCAGGTACAGGACCCCGAAATAGATCCCGGCCCCGATGATCACGATAGCTATCGTTTTTAGGAGACTTGCCATGGCCGAAGTCCTGAGAATCCAGACAGCCAGCGCCATGACCAGGACGGCTGCTATGCTCTTCGGCAGGTATCCCACCTTCAGGTCTATGCGCTTCCTGATCAGGAAGAGGGAGAGGAAGAAGCTCAGGGCGAAGGATGCGGAAGTCGCAATGGCAGCCCCGGCTATGCCGTGGCTCTGGATCAGGAACCAGTTGAGAACTATGTTTGTGAGGGCGATCAGGACGGATATCTTCATTATGATCTCCGGTTTACCTATGCCCTTGATGTAGCTGTCGGTCATGTGCCTGAGCGAGAGGAAGATTGACCCGAAGACAAGGATCTGGAACGCGGCAACAGCGGGAAGGTATTCAGCGGTGAACAGTATCCTTATGATCGGTTCTGACAGCATGAATGCGCCCGCGCTCGCGGGTATGATGAAATAGAGCGCGTATTTCATGGATCTGTTGAAGGTGCTCCTGAGCATGGATTCGTTCCCGCCCGCGCTGATCTCAGAGAATGCGGGGAAGAGCGCCCCCGAGAGCGAGGTTATGAGCACCCCCATGACCCAGGTGACCGGGAGGGCGGCATTGTAGTATCCCACCATTTCCGCCGGTAGGAAGACCCCTATGAAAAAGGTATCGGTCCAGGAGAGCACGGTCCACCCGATGGTCGTTATGAAAACAGGTATTCCGAACCTCAGCAGGGCTTTGGTTATCCTCCCGTCCAGAGGGGTTATCTTCACCGGGGCGATGCTCCTGTATGAGATGAAGATCACCGCCGCGGTCAGTATGGAGCCTATGATCAGCGCCCCCATCACCCCCATCAGCTCGAATCCCAGGTACAGCAGGACCGCAGAGAGGACGAGCCTGGTCAGCTTTTCCGTGATTATGCCCAGGGAGGAGAACTCCATCCTCTGGTGTCCAACGATGTTGCTCTTGAGCGTGCTGAACAGGAGGGTGAAGAACATTACGATGGAGGTCAGCTGGAAGGGTACCGTGGCCTGGGGCATGTTGAACACCCCTTTCGCGATGAATTCCGCGGAGACGAATATCGCCAGGGAGCAGAACAGGGAGAGGGGCAGCATGATCTTCATGGAGTTAGAGAATATCATTCCGGTGTCTTTCCCCTTCGCCTTGTATTCCGAGGTGAATTTCGTGATTGCGCTGGGTATGCCCAGGGTGAAGAACGCCCCGGAGAGCCCTATGATCATGAGGACCAGAGAAAATACCCCGTAGCTCTCCGGTCCCAGCCACCTGGCCAGTACGATCTTGTAGAAAAACGATATTATATATCCCATGACCGAGCCGGCCACTATGTAGCCGGTACCCTTTCCGATCTTCCTGGTCATAGTTTCGGGGTTCATGGTGAATAATTCCGGTAATTAAAATAAATAGGCAGAGGTATCATTTCCTGAACCATTCGATCGTCTTTTCCA
>CAYYKJ010000001.1:100442-222301 GCA_964441265.1 uncultured archaeon | reverse complement strand
GGGGCATCCGCAACCTTTTTAAATACCCAATGCAAATAAATTAAATCGAGACAGTCAGATACTGGTTATATGCGGCTTCTGGAACGACATGGAGGCCGAATTGATATTATGAGCGAAAGCGAAAACAAGATACAGAAACTGAAGACAGGCACGACCACGGTCGGGATGGTGCTCAAGGAGGGAGTGGTCCTGGCGGCCGAGAGAAAGGCCACCATGGGTTATTTAGTGGCCAGCAAGCACGCCAAGAAGATAACCCAGATAGCGGACAGAATGGGAATGACCATCGCCGGCAGCGTTGGGGATGCCCAGGCTCTGGAAAAATACATAAAGGCAGAGATAAACCTGTACGAGATGCAGGAGAACAAGAAGATGCCGGTGAAGGCGGTAGCCACGCTGGTTTCCAACATACTTTACAGCAGGTCTTATTTCCCTTATTACGTCCAGCTTCTTGTCGGGGGCGTGGATACCGGGCCGAAGCTGTTCTCGTTCGACCCCACCGGCTCGCTGATTAAAGAAGAGGAATACTTTTCAACGGGTTCCGGATCCGTGATGGCTCTCGGAGTGCTGGAGGACGGATTCAGCAAGGACCTGGACATGGAATCGGCGAAGAGACTCGCAGTCAGGGCGGTTAAGGCGGCCACTGAAAGGGACATCGCATCAGGTGGGTCCGGAATAGACCTCGTGTTGATAGACGGGAAAGGCTTCCGGAAGATTAGTGATGAAGAGGTAAAGCAGCTGTTGGAATAAAGACTGAAGGATTAATTTTCACGATATTTTAAAACAGGAAGATTTGAATGAGCAATATAATCAAGGAACTAGAGAAGAACCTGCCCAAGGACGTCGACATCTCGGAGATAAAGTTCGAGGGCCCTGAGATAGTCCTTTATACGAAGAATGAGGAATTCTTCCGGAACAACGAGAAGACGATAAAGGAAATAGTCTCCAGTCTGAAGAAGAGAATCGAGGTCCGCCCTGACGTGAGCATAACCATGGACATGGAGAAGACCAAAAAGGCCATAAAGAAAATCGTTCCAGAGGAGGCCGGAATAAGGGAGATATATTTCGAGCCCGAATTGGGAAAGGTGGTAATCGAGTCGCAGAAGCCCGGCATGGTCATCGGGAAGGGAGGGGAGATATACAGAAAGATAAAGAACGAGACCCTCTGGCTCCCCAAGATAGAGAGAGCCCCCGCCATAGAGAGCCCCATAGTCAGGGCGGTCAGAAACCTTTTCCACCAGGAGATGGACTACAGGAAGAAATTCCTGAACAGCATAGGGCAGAAGATAAACACGCCCTCTCCAGAGGGAAAGGGGGAGAAATGGATCCGCCTTTCCTGCCTCGGCTCCTGCAGGGAGGTGGGGAGATCATGCTTCCTTTTGCAGACCCCGGAATCCCGGGTGCTGCTGGACTGCGGGGTGAATGTCGCCTCGGACACTTTTCCATACCTGGACGTGCCGGAATTCGACATAGAGAAACTGGATGCGGTCGTGCTGAGCCATCCTCATTTAGATCACTGCGGTTACATACCCTGGCTCTACGAGAACGGCTACAAGGGGCCGCTGTACTGCACCCCGCCCGCCAGGGATCTCATGGTTTTGCTGTGCCTGGACTACATAGACATCGCGCACAGGGAAGGAAAGGACGTCCCTTACATGAAGAGAAGCATAGAGAACGTGGTCAAGCATACGCTGGCCCTCAATTACGGAGAGGTTTCCGACATCACGCCGGACATGCGCCTGACACTCCAGCCGGCAGGGCATCTCCTGGGCTCGGCCCTTACCCACATACACGTGGGAGAGGGGCTCCACAACGTACTATACACGGGGGACCTGAAATACGGACCCTCTAAGCTTTTCGATCCCGCTTTCACCAATTTCAGGAGGGCAGAGACGCTCATAATCGAATCAACCTACGGTAGATCGGGAGACGTGAAACCCAAGAGGAGGGACTCCGAGGCAAAGCTGATGCAGTACATCGACGAGACCATGAAGGAGGGAGGGAAGGTCCTAATCCCGTCCTTCGCGGTGGGGAGGGCTCAGGAAGTGATGGCCATACTCGCAGCCAGCAATTTCGAGCATCCCGTTTACATGGAGGGAATGGTGTGGGATGCCACCGCAATACACACGGCCTATCCTGAATACCTTTCCAGCTACCTCCAGAAACAGATATTCCATTACGGCAAGAATCCCTTCATTTCCGAAATGTTCCACAAGGTGGCCCCCAAGGAGAGGAACGATGTCATAGACAGGGCCGAGCCGGCGGTGGTCATAGCGACCTCCGGCATGCTGGTGGGAGGTCCCGCCATAGAGTATCTGAAGGCTTTCGCCGGTGACAGCAAGAACACTCTCGTTTTCGTGGGTTACCAGTCAGAGGGTTCTCTGGGAAGGAGAATACAGAAGGGATGGACCGAGCTTCCCCTGAGGACGGAGAAAGGAAGGACCAAGACCATCAACCTCAAGATGAAGGTCAGGACGGTTGAAGGCCTTTCGGGGCATTCAGACCGCAACCAGCTCACCAATTTCATACACAAGATTCCCTGCAAGCCGGAAAGGATAATCATGAATCACGGGGAGCAGAAGAAATGCATAGAGCTGGCGAGGGACGCCCACAGGTATTTCAAGACCGAGACCATCGTCCCCAAGAACCTCGAAGTGATCAGGCTGAAATAGGAACCCCTTCAAAGATTCTGGATAACACAATGCTTTAGAGTGTTGTATGCATATATCAACTACAGTTTGGTTAAGGCTGGTCATTTTAATGAAAAAATACTTTTCTGATGAAGAAGGACTTTTGGCGGATTTTGCGCTGGCGCAGCTCAAAAGGGCCGAAAGCGCTCCTGGAATAGTGACTGACACGGGACCTTACAACAAATTAGCGGATTATATCAGTTCGGTCTCCGGAGGGATGTCCAGGGAAGTTGCCGCAATTAAATACGGGCTTTCCGGTGACGAATTGGATCATGCTGATTCCTGCCTGAATTCTGCACAGAGAGAAATAGAGAAACTAAACAAATCAAATAAAAGAGAATGAGGGGAGTTTATCTCCCGACTCTTGTGAACTCCGGGGCGAGGATCAGCCAGTCCTGCTCGACTCCCACTATATCCCCGTTCTGGGCGGTCACTGTCTTCTTGATCTTTTCCACTGACCTCTTGAGCTCTCCCAGGTCCTTCTCCTTGAGTCCCTTTATCTTCAGAAACACGAGCGATCCTTCCCTTATCGCTTTGAGCACCCTCTCGGTGTCGGAGAATTCGGTGAGCTTGTCTATCACTATGCCAATCTTTCCCGACTGCGATGGGGTGGTGCTCATGGGAGCTCCTTCGCCCGTGTCCGAGAAACCCACCTCAACGAATTCCTCTTTGGGCATGTCCTCGTCCTCGATTTCTCCTATGATGCTCTTTTTCAGTTTCTTGAAAACCATTCTATCCCTCCTGATCATTATATGCAGCTATGCAGCGAATATGAGCGGCAGATATGCCTTCCGGATTCGTGATTAAATTAATGGCAATAAGACTTAAAAACTATACGTATCCAAGAATAATTTCATTTGTTCAGTTCTTCCAGTTTCGAGACCACGTTCCACATCTTCGTTCTCGCATAGACCGATATGTTGGGGTCGCTGGATGCCTCGTCCAGAATGGATATGAGGGTGGACAGCTTCACGGTATCCGATTCTTCCGGGTCCTTCATGCCGTCTATGCTTTCCTCTATGGACTTCTTTATGTTTCTGGGAACTCCCCTGTCGTTGAGAATCTTTTCTAGTAACTCCAGTGCCTGTTTTACCTTCTCGGCCATGATATCACTTGCCTTGTCCGGGAGAAATCTTGCTGCGTATGTCCTCAAGCTTCTCCCTGATCATCTTTTCCTGCTTTTCGATGGATTTCATCTTGAGGTCTATGAATTCCATCCTCTCCCTGAGTTCCCTCTTTATGTCTTCGGTGCCGGACTTCACCAGTATGGAGCCAGCTGCCTTGTAGGCGGTGTCGCCCTTGTTTTTCTCCAGCTCCTTGCTGGCCTTCTCCAGCTCCCTTTTCTCCATGGCCATCGTGTTCTTCTGGGTGACCACGTTCTGCATCTGCTGCTGGTATATCTGGGCCTGGTTCATCAGATTTTCGTTTTCTTTCGAAGCCATTCTATCACCATGATTTTGAAAGGGTTTCCGGGCCGCCGCTACTTTGCCTCTATGTCCTTGACAACCGGCGGCCTTTCCTTCTCAATTATCCTGTAACCGCAGAACGGGCAGATTATCTTCTTTGCCTTCGCGAGGTCAATCTTCACTTCCCTGCCGCAGTTTATGCATTTGTACATCTTCAATACCTGTTACTTGACATTATACGCCCTTCCGGCTATCTTGATCCCGCATTTCCTGCATTTCCACACTCCGGATGCCTCCCTCCTGATGGTGGGTTTCATGCAGCTTGGGCAGACGTGTTTTGCCTTCTGGGACCTCTCTATTTCGATTACCTTCTCTTTCACGCCCTTGCCGTATCTTATTCCGAATCTTCCGGCAGAGCCAACCTTCTTTGTTCTTGCCATGTTCTCTCGTTCCTTTAGTTTGTTTAATAGTTTCTGTTATTTAAACCTTTATATTAATTTTCTCAGTTCCTTTCCCTTCTTGGCGGAGAGTTCCAGCGCCTTCTCTATGTTCTCCATGGAGATTTCGTTTCCGCCCTTCTGCATTGCGCAGACGTTGCCGTTCTCCTTGGTGGAGATGGTAATCCTTCCGCTCATCGCCTTCTCCTCGTCGAGGTTCGGGTCGATCACAAGGTTTCCGCATATCTGCGCGAAGGTGACCGGAATTGGCTTCTCGGCAAGGGGCAGCGGATCCTTCTTCTCCTCGTGGACGACTTTGTCATCCTCGATCTTCGGCATCTTGGCGCTGGACAGCGCGGCTATGGCGGCCAGGCCTGATGCGTCTATGAGGTTCCCTCCGTGGTTTATCGGGTATATGTCGAGAAAGATCATCCACACCTTCTCCCCTTCCTTTATGCAGAGTTTTTCCCTGTCGATGGCGTTCGACTCCCTTATTCCCCTGTCCACTATCCTGGCAAGCTCTATTGACTGCTCGTCAGGGGGTCCGAGTTCGAAATCGCTCGATGCCAGGGGGGAAAGCTCGGTGTTGCATATGAGAACACCCTCCTTCGGGGTGTCCGGGAACGGATCGCCCACGTCCATCTTGACTCCGACTATGACCTCGGTGTCTCCCATCCGGACCATGGCTGATCCCTCCGCCTGCTCTATGACGTTTTTCTCCACCTTTATTTCGCGGAAGTCTTCGGTTCCCCTCCCGTCCATCCTTTTTCCGTTCTTTATGAGATTCTCTATGTACTGATCCTGTATGTTCATTCTAATCCCTCCTTTTCCCATTTATTCAGGAGTGCCTCTCTCTGTTTCTCGTAAAGTGTCTTGCAGCCCTTCTTGGCGGTTTCTATCACGCCCTTAATGTCTTTCGCAGGCATGTCACCGTCCATCTGAAGGAGGGTGATCCTGTCCGTTCCGGGCATGTATGCTATGGGGAGGTCGCATTCTGTCTCCTCCTCCTCTTTTCCCGCCAGGTCCAGGGTGTAAACCCCGTCAATCTTCCCGGCAGCCACCGAAGCGATCAGGTCTCTCATCTGGAGCCCCGCGTCCGCCAGTGCCAGGCTCGCGGCGTTTATTCCCGCCGTCCTCGTCCCGGCGTTTGCCTGCTCTATCAGTATGTAGACCTCCACGCTGGCCTTGGGGAAATTTTCCAGGAAAAGGGCGGGTTCCAGCGATTCTCTGGTGACCTTGGAAATCTCCGAGCTTCTCCTGCTCGGTCCTGGCCTTACCCTTTCCTTTGTTGAGAATGGAGCCATGCTGTATATGCATTTGAGTCTTGCTTTGTCTCCCTTCTGCAGGTGCCTGGGGTGAAGCTCCCTGGGCCCGTATGCCGCGGCGATTGCCACGGTCTTTCCCATGCTCACCCTCGCAGACCCGTCTGCGTTCTTGATGACGCCGACTTCCATTTTTATGGGTCTCATTTCGTCCGGCGCCCTTCCGTCCTCTCTTTTTTTGCTCACATTATCACCTCTTAAACATTCTTCTCCTCAAGTATCTTCTCTATGTGCTTGGTAAGTCCGCTGTAATGGGACTTCTCTTCTATTGTCTTTACTGCCTTGACCGCGAGGAGTTCGTTTTCTCCCTGGAGCCATACCACTCCGTTCTGGCCCACGGATATCCTGCAGCCGGTCTTGTCCTTTATCAGATTTATCATACTTCCCTGTTTGCCTATCAGTCTGGGGACCTTCACGTTGCTTATCTTTATCACTCTTCCTCCCTCCAGCTTCCTTGCCTTGGGATCCTGCATGGTTATGTGTATGGAATTTGCCGGGGAAACCTGGGAAATCTTCCCGTATATCATGTCACCCTCGTCGTATATCTTGGACATGTCGGTCTTTGCCGGGTCGATGAACTGCCTCACGCCGGAAAGCGGGAGGTATGCCTCGTATGGCGATCCCACGTCTATCACCCAGCCGGAGCGCTGGACCTCCTTCACCTCTCCGAGAACCATGTCCCCGACCTTGGGGACATAAACCCCCGAAAGGGGTATTATCTCTATTACCCTGCCCTTGAAGTGGACGAGACCCAGCCTCTTGGAGAATATTGAATCCCCTTCCCTGAAGGCGTTGGGCCCCGGCAAATAGTCTATGCTCTTTATTATTCTGTCTCCGGGAAGCACAACATCCCTTTCCCTCTTTAGCTCTTTGGTCTCTTCCTTGGGCTTGTTTCCCTCTTTTTCTTCGCTTTTCTTAACCTTTTCGGGAACCTTTATGTCCTTCTGCTTTCCCGATTTTTCAGATTTCTTATCTTCAGCCATATCTTATCACCAATTTAATTTAAACATCACATGTCCCTGTGGACATAATCTTTCCATTTTCCTAAACTTTATATTCTTTCACGATCTTTGCCTCTATTTTTCCCCCTGTGAGCGAATTGAGCTTGTCGTATATGTCGCTCTGGAGTCCGGCGGGAATCTCAATCACCGCGATCCAGGCATTGGACCCCCATTCCTCCTTCTTCACCTCGGTCATTTCCCTTATGGCAGCGTTTGCCTTGCCCGCGAATTCCATGGGAACCTTTATCGCTATCTCGATCCTCTCCAGGGAAATGGGCAGTATCTCCCGGATGCCTTCCAGCACCCCCTTGACCTGCTCCTTGGCCGGCTTGAAAGGATCTATCCTGACGTGGGCCTCGTTCATTGCGTTCGTTATCCTGTTGACGGGATGGGGAACCTTGGTCTTCGGGTCTATCCCCTGTTTGGAAATGATATCGGCTATTTCTTTCCTCTTTTCCTCGGTGAATTCCTTCCTTTTCTTCGTGGTTATCTGTATTTCTCCGTGCCTGATTATCTCTTCCGCGATCTTGAACACGTCGGTCGTTCCGAACGCCTTCTCTATGTCAGTTGCTGTGTGCCGCTCTCCCTTCTTGCTGTCCTTGAATATCTCGTTGACTGCAAGGACGTTCTCCATGTCGTAATGGGCACCCTTCTTCATCTCGACGGCCTTGTCCGAATCCACCAGTATCTCAAAATGAGACCCGTCCTTCGTAATTCTCGCTATTACGGCTTTGTCAACAGAAACCATTCACTCACCTGCCTTTCGCTGTTTTTATAGGTTTTTTACGTCTTTCTCAGAGAAAAGCTTCACTTCCTTGTCCGTGATCGTCGCGAGCTCTATGTTTTCCTTTCCGATGTTCTTTTCGCCGGCCTTGAGGGCCTTCAGAACGAGGTTCACTCCGTCTTTGGCGCTCATCCCCTCTTTGTATCCCTTGTTCAGCGCTTTCTTGGATTTTTCGGCGCCCTTTCCTATTGCCTGCGCCTTCCATTCGATCATGGTCCCCGAAGGGTCTGTTTCGTATAGCTTCGGCCCCGATTCATCCACGCCCCCCACGAGCAGTCCAACCCCGTAGGGCCTGACTCCCGCATACTGGGTGACGAGGTGCTTCTGGTTCGCGAGGTATTTGGTAAGGGATGAAACTGATATGGGCTCGCCGTAGGTTATCCTGTTTATCTGCCCCTTGACTCTTGCCATCTCTATGAGGTCTCTCGCGTCTGCGAGCAGGCCGGAGCTGACCAGCCCCACGTGCTTGTCGGCCGCGAATATCTTCTTGTAAGTGCTGTCCACGCCCAGCGGCGTGGAGGCCTTTGTCGCACCTAGGACCACTCCGTCCTTTATCACCATGCCTACCGAGGTATTGCCTCTCTTCACTGCCTGCCTCGCGTATTCGACCTGAAGCAGTCTTCCGTCTGGCGAAAACACGACGATGGTTCTGTCATAAGCCATGTTAGCGTTCGGCTGTATTGGTTGCATTTTTACCACGTTAATTTTACATGTGCCACGTAAGCACGAAAAACGTCCTTACCCTTTTCACGTCTTAATAGAAATATGAATCTGGTATATATAAATATAACGTTTTGCGCCATTTCGCGGTATTCCGCCCCCTCCGACTCCCCCTGACGGGACTTCCGGCATGTTAGTCCATGCTTTTATAAATTCTGCCTACAAACCTTATTCAGACGGATTTTACCGGTGTAAGGAAAGGGGTGTTTTCATGAAGAGGATTTTGATTCCGCTGGCAAACGGGTTTGAAGAGACAGAAGCCATCGCAACGGCCGATGTGCTGAGGAGAGCGGACATGGAGGTCGTGCTCGCCGGCATTCCCGGCCAGATCGTGGAGGGGGCGCACGGCATAAAAATCATATCGGACAAGAAGATAGAGGACGCCAAGAACGAGGAGTTCGACGCCGTTGTGCTGCCCGGGGGGAATCCCGGGTACAAGAACCTTTCCAATTCCGGGAACGTGATCAGCATACTGAAGGATTTCGACAGCAAGAAGAAGCTCATAGCGGCCATCTGCGCTTCTCCCAGTGTGCTGTCCAAGATCGGGATACTCGACGACAAGATCGCCACCATATACCCGGGAATGGAGAGGGAGATACCCAAGCCCAGGGACTCCAAGGTCATAAAGGACGGTCACGTGATAACATCACAGGGCCCGGGGACGGCAATCGATTTCGCCCTGGAGATCGTGAAGAACCTCGACAGCAAGTTCCGGGCGGATGACGTGAAAGAACAGATGGTGCACGGGTAGCTATAATCAAGGTTTCTCACCCGGGGATTTTCCTGTACCCTTTTCCGGGATATCTGGCCTTCTTTCCCAGGGACTCCTCTATCCTGATCAGCTGATTGTATTTGGAGTTCCGGTCGCTCCTGGCGGGGGCACCGAACTTGCTCTGGCCCGCGGAAAGCCCCACCGCGAGGTCCGATATGAACGGGTCTTCGGTCTCCCCTGACCTGTGGGATACCACCACGGTCCATCCCGCGGAGAAGGCCATTTTCGCCGATTCCATGGCCTCGGTGACCGTACCTATCTGGTTGAGCTTGAGGAGCAGGGAGTTCGCAGCATTTTCTTTCACCGCCCTGCTTATCCTCTGGGGGTTGCTCGCCAGCAGATCGTCCCCCACTATCTGCATCTTCTTTCCCAGTTTGGCGTTCAGCTCCTTCCATCCCTCCCAGTCGTCCTCCGCCATGCCGTCCTCTATGGAGACTATGGGGAAGGTGCCGGCGAGATCGCCGTAGAAGTCGATGAACTCTCCTGAGGACATCTTCCTGTCCATGATCGTGTAGGTCCCCTTGCTGAAGAATTCCGAAGCGGCCGAATCGAGAGCTATAGCTACGTCCTTCTCATGGCCCGATTTTTCCATGGCCTTTGTGATCAGCTCGAGCCGTTCCTTCACGGATTCGACCGGAGGGGCGAACCCCCCCTCGTCCGCTATGAGCGTGCCCCGCGCCCCGTTCCTTTTCTTGAGCATCGACCTGAGCGTGTGGTAGATCTCGGAGCACATCCTGAGCGCCTCCCCGAAGCTCTTCGCCCCCATGGGCATTATCATGTGCTCCTGTGTGTCGTTTTCTGATCCGGCGTGCCTGCCCCCGTTTATTATGTTCATCTGGGGGACCGGGAGTAGGTTTCCCTTCCTGCCCGAAAGCCTGGAGAGGTATTTGAAGAGCATCAAATCCGAATGGGCGGCACCCGCCCTCGCGCATGCCATGGAGACCGCCAGGATGGCGTTGGCCCCGAACTTCCCCTTGTTTTCCGTCCCGTCCGCCTCCTTCATCGCCCCGTCTATCCCTCTCTGATCCGTGCACTCCATGCCGGTGACGATTTTGGATATCATTCCGTTAACGTTCCCGACAGCCTTTCTCACGCCTTTCCCCATGTATCTCGATTTTTTGCCATCCCTCAGTTCGAGTGCCTCGTGTTTCCCGGTCGAGGCCCCGCTGGGGACCATCGCCCTGAATGAGCCCTTTCCGGTTTTCACCTCCGCCTCCACGGTGGGGTTTCCCCTGGAATCCAGCACCTCTCTCGCCCTCAGCATATCGATTTTTGCCATAAAAATACCTCCGTCAAGCATGCATAAGCTTTATATATCATTAAGATTATTACTGTGAAATAGAATAAAAAGTATTCGAAGATGTTTCTGACGAAGATTCGTTAAAAATTATCATTTTTACGATTTCTTTTTAAGACAGAAAATCTTACTTAAATAAATCAATAGGTGATTGAATGAAAATAGAAAACAAAGGCACCATAGTACCGGACACTTCCGTTCTGATAAACAGGAACCTGTCCGAGATGGTGAAGAACGATGAGCTGAAAGGCTCGAAAATAATCATACCGAGGTTCGTCATGGACGAGCTTCAGGCGCAGGCGTCCAGAGGAAAGGACGTCGGTTTCCGGGGACTCGAAGAGATAAAGGATCTCAGGAAACTTTCCAAGAAGAATAACTTCGAGCTCGCCCTCGACGGCAGAAGGCCCACGATGGAGGAGATAAACCTCTCCAAGAAGGGGAGGATAGACGCCCTCATAAGGGATTTCGCCGTCAAGGAGAACGGCACCCTCGTGACCTCAGATTACGTCCAGGCGCTGGTCGGGGAGGCGGAGGGAATGTCGGTGAATTACATACCCTCCGAAATCCCGAAGGAATCCATAAAGATCGAAAATTTCTTCGACAAGAACACCCAGTCGGTCCACCTGAAGGTGGGGGTGAAGCCCTACGCGAAGAAGGGCAGGCCCGGGGAAGTCAAGCTGACGCAGATCTCCGAAAAGGTCATTGAGGAAGAGGAGCTGGAGGCAATCATATACGAGATACTCTCCAAGACCCACAAGGATCCGAATTCCTTCGTGGAGATAGGGAACAAGAGCGCAATGGTCATACAGATGGGTCTTTACAGGATATCGATAGCCCGCCCTCCTTTCTCCAGCGCGCTGGAGCTGACTGCGGTCAGGCCCATAGTGAAGCTTTCCCTCAAGGATTACGATCTTCACGAGGAGCTGGAGAGCATGATACTTTCCGGTTCCAAGGGAGTCCTCATATCAGGACCGCCCGGTTCGGGAAAATCCACGTTTGCAGCGAGCATAGCGGAATTCCTGTCCAAGGGGGGAAAGATAGTGAAGACCTTCGAGCAGCCCAGGGACCTCCAGGTGGGGCCCGAGATAACCCAGTACGGTCCCCTCCAGAAGGACTGGGACAAGACCTCGGAGCTTCTGCTTCTGGTCAGGCCGGATTACACGATTTTCGACGAGATCCGGAAGAACAAGGACTTCAGGGTTTTCGCGGACATGAGGCTAGCCGGCGTGGGCATGATAGGAGTGGTCCACTCCACGGAGCCGGTCTCGGCGATACAGAGGTTCATAGGAAGGATGGAGCTGGGCATGATACCGCACGTCATGAACACGGTGATTTTCATCGAAAAGGGAGACGTCAAGAAGACGTATTCGGTTTCCCTTGTGGTGAGAGTGCCCAGCGGAATGAAGGACGATGACCTGGCGAGGCCCGTGGTGGAGATCAGGGATTTCGAGACGAAGAAGCTCGAATACGAGATATACACCTTCGGTGAAGAGAATGTCGTCATCCCGGTTTCCGGCGAGGCAGAGAGCCCGGTGAAGAAGATAGTCACCGAGGCCGTCAGGAAGAAGCTTTCCGGATGGGACCCCTCCATGGAGGTGGAAGTCCTCAGCGAAAACAGGGTGGCCATAAAGGTCAGGAAGGACATTGTTCCCAAGATAATAGGCAAGCAGGGAAAGAACATAGAAGAGATAGAGAAAAGGCTGGGAATCAACATATCGGTTGAACCCAGGGAGAAGAGCCTCAAAGAGGAGGTTAAGTACCTCTACAGGGAATCAGGAGCGTTCTTCAACATAAGGGCAGACAAGAAGCTCACGGGCAGGGAGGTTGACCTTTACGACAGGGACAATTATCTGTTTTCAGCAAAGGTAGGGAAGTCGGGCCTCATAAAGGTCAAGAAGCGCTCCAAGAGCGGCAAAAAGGTCATGAGCGCTCTCAGCAAGAAAACCCTCAGGATACTGAACTGATCCGGCTCAATTCTTGGCTTTCGTCTCCCTTATCATTTTCTTTATCTGGTCCAGGTCTCTCTGCATGTCCTCGATTTCCAGCTCCGCCTTCTTGTTGACCCGGAAATCTATTTCCGCCTTGTACCTGTCCCTCTTTTCCTGCCTGTTCTGGCTCATGAGTATAATCGGCGCCTGGACCGCGGCGAGGCAGGAAAGGGTCAGGTTGAGAATGATGAAGGGCCACGGGTCCCACTGGTAAACGGACCCTGCGACATTGGCCATAATCCATATTGCTATGAAGATTGCGAGAAGGATTATGAATGTCCAGCTCCCCACCCACTTTGTCATCCAGTCCGCCGCCTTCTGGCCCATGCCTTTCGGTTTTCGCATTATGTGGGTGATTACCTTGGCTTCCTCGTCCTGCTTTTCCTTGAGCTTCTCGATCTTTTCCTTCGGTATTTTTTTCCCTTTCATTTTACTCGACCAGCTTCATGGTTATTGTGATTATGCGATCGGAGGTTTCCTCCGCCTTGTCGGCAACCGACATTATCCTGTACACCAGCTCCCATAGCATGTAGGAGTCCTTCCCTTCCTTCCTGAATATCTCTTTCCCGAGGCTCACCGCGCTCTCCCTCACCTTTTCCCTTTCGTTCTCCACTTCCTGAGTGGCGTTTATTATGTCTTTGGACTTGGGGCCTATGTGGTGTATTATGTCCTTCAGTTTCTCCACGGTGGAAAGGGATTTCACGGACAAATCGACGATCATGGGACCCAGCGGTCTGGGTATCTTGAGCTTCTTGAATGACATCCAGAAGGACGCCTTCTGGGCCTGGTCTGCTATGTTGTCTATGGATTCGGAGAGATTGAAGTAGTCCTCCCTGGAAAACGGCAGGAAGCCCTCGGAATAGAGCAGGCGCTGGAGCATCCTCCTGTCGTCGTCGGCCTTCTGCTCAAAGTCGGAGCACGCCTTCAGCTCCTTCTGGGTCTTTTCCCATTCACCCCCCACGAAGGATTTGACCGCCCTGTCCAGGGAGGCCACGGAATTGAAAACATTGTCTGTAATCTTGAGCAACCCCTCCAGTATCTCCTTCTCCTTTCCCGTTGAAAAGGGAGGCATCCAGAATTTCATGCAAACACCCCGGTGGTCTTTTCCTTATTAAGATATTAGTCAGAACAATTAAAAAATAAAACATGATTGAGATAGCCCTGATTTTGTCCCTCGTCCTGGCATTCATAGTGGGCTCCAACGACGTCATGGGCTCCCTGGGGGTGTCCTACGGCTCCAAGGTCGTTTCTATGAGGAAGGCCCTGGCGCTGATAATCGTTTTCGGTCTCCTGGGCATATTCCTTTTCGGCCACCTGATAATGAAGACCATAGGATCGGGGATAGTCCCGGTCATGAATCCGCTACCCGTAGTCGTTTCGGCGATATTGATCTCAGTAGTCATACTCTATTTCAGAATCCCCGCCTCCATGACACAGGTGGTTGTCGGGAGCCTCGTCGGCTACGCTTTTGCCAGCAGTTTGCCGATTTATTGGAGCAATTTCTCCGTCATAATCCTCTCCCTCATGGTTTCACCCGTGATGGGCATCGTGCTTGCCGGGACCTTCTACGTGCTCTACATAAAGTATGTGCTGAACAGGGAGATGTCCATGGAGAGGCGCTACTTCCTGAAGAAGCTGTTCGTGTATTACCAGATAATAACCGGGTGCATAATGGCGGGGGCCATAGGGGCGATGGACGTGGGGATAGTGATGGGCTTCAACATCGGGTTTGAGAACATCCTTCTCCTTGAGATCATAGGGGGCATAGGTATATCCGCCGGCGTCCTCGTGTGGGGGAGAAAAATCCTCCGCCACGTTTCCAGGGGAATGGTCTCCCTGACGCCAGAGAAGGGCTTCTTCGCCCAGCTGGCAGGGCTGATCACCGTCATGTGTTTCCTCCTTTCCTCCATCCCGGTTTCCCCCACCACCATACTGGTGGCCTCGATAATGGGGGTGGGCCTGGTCTCGGGTAAGATAAACAGGCACATAATGTTCGACATCCTAATACTCTGGATGCTGGTCGTGCCCATGTCCATTCTCCTCGGCTTCGCCGTCTCTTTCGCCTTCTGACGGGGAAGAAAGCTTTATATATACTATTTATAAGTAGTTATTTATCATGTCAGAAAACGACAATCGCAACATTAAAATGGGATGCGCCACTCTATGCGCTCTCAAAAGCCTTTCAGAGAAAGCGATCGCTACTTACGACTCTACGGGGCATCATTGGGAGATGGTTTATGAGATGCTGAGAAGGGATTTCACTGAACATTCCATCAAAGAATTCTACAACATGCCCAACCCCGGGCAAGAAAGATAAATTCTGGATATTTAAGTTTTTCTTCGTAAAAATCAGACATGAAATACAACTCCGGGCCGGAAACTCTCGCTGATAAGAGGAAAGAGCCCTTCGAGGAAAAATACCTCGACGACGATCCGGAGAAAGGCGAATATACTGCGTGTTCGTTCTATTCGGTGCCGCATTCCCACTACGGGAAAACGAATGATATCACCTCGAAATACAGGAAGAAGAAGGGCTTTGACATCCCGGGCGAGGACGGAACGGAGATCAAGCTCAAATCACTTGCTCCCTGGCTGAATGGAGACGACCAGAAAATCAGGACAAAGGTACTGACGGGAGGAGGCAACTACATAAAGCTCACGGACATTCCGCTTCCGGGGGAATCGGAGGAAGACAGGAAAAAAGAATATAGCAACGGAGCGGTGGTCTATTTCGGGGAGAAACCGGTCGTCTACTTGGCTCCATTCAAGGGCGAGTTCGACAGGTTCTCAAAATCAAGTTCATCGGTTGATACGGGCACTTCCAAGGGTGGCACCGGCAGCGAAAGTGCATTAAAATACTATCATTTCGAGAAGACGAGGGAGATGTTTCAACACAAAAAACCGGGCGCTTTATCTGCGATTCTCAGGAACTGATTTCAGCCCATCCCCATGCCGAACTGCTTCGCCAGTTTCGCTAAAGGTCCTCTCTTGAGGGACTTCCCGCCCTTGGTCATCTTGAGGACCTTCTTTATCTGCTTGTACTGCTTGAGCAGGCTCCTGACGTCCTCCGGCTTGGTCCCGGAGCCCCTGGCTATCCTGGATATGCGGCTCGGATTGATCTTGTCGGGGTTCTCCCTCTCGTCCGGCGTCATGCTGCCTATCACGAACTTCCACTTCTTCATCTTGTCTTCCTGGACGTCCATGAAGTTGTCAGGTAGCTTCTTCTTCAGACCTCCCGCGGAGAGCCCCGGGATCATGTCCATAACCTTGTTGAGGGATCCCATCTTCTGAAGGGACTCTATCTGGTCGTGGAACTCGTTCAGGGTGAATTTGCCCTCCATTATGTTCTTCGCGGCCTTCTCGGCGCCTGCCTCCCTGGCCTTATCCAGAAGGCCCTGTATGTCACCGTGGCCTATCAGCCTGCCCACGAACCTCTTGGGGTCGTATTCCTCCAGGTCCTCTATCTTCTCCCCGGTTCCTATGAGCTTGATGGTGCTGCCCGAGACAGAGGAAGCGGCGAGCGCACCCCCACCCTTGGCCGTCCCGTCCAGCTTGGTGATCACTAGGCCCGTGATGCCCACCAGCTTGTTGAACTCCTCGGCCTGCTTCCTGGCTGCCTGGCCTATGTCGGCCGGCAGTACGAGGAGCACCTCGTCCGGCTTTATGGTCTTTCCCATGTTCTTCAGTTCTTTGGCGAGCTGGCCGTCGAGTGCGTCCCGACCGGCGGAATCGAATATCAGCACGTCTTCCTTGGCCCTCTTCAGGGCGTCCTTTGCTATGTCCTCCGGCTTTTTCCCCTTGTCGTACACGGGGACGTTTATCTGCTTCCCTATCTGCCTGAGCTGGTCCTGGGCCGCAGGCCTGTGGGTGTCGCAGGCCACCATTGCGGAAGAGAGCCCCCTGGTCTTTAGCCATTTGGAGAGCTTCCCTGAAGTGGTGGTGTTATGAACAATGATGTTATCTGCGATGAAACTGTGGTTATCTTCAACCGTGAAATCATAAACATATTTTTCTTGATTGTCCAACAATTTTATGTTATTAACTTTGATCCAGCAAACATCGGATTTTGCCAGATTAATCAAATAATTTAAAACGCTATACACAGGATAACGATTCATTTGATCGATAAATTGTGCGCCCTTTGTGGTCAATGTTCCTTTTGAAATCATACCTTCATTGGTAAAGTGTGAAATAACGGCATTAATTGCTCTGAAAGAATATTTTGATAATTCCTCTTTATTTCCGATATTCTGCAAAATATGCAGCATTTTTCCTTCTTTTGTCGTTTCGTATAGACTGACAACTTTCTCTAAACTTTCCCTTGAAATCATTCCAAAATTTTCATATCTACCATAACTATTCACACCCATTTCTTGTAGATATCCAATAGAAAATCCAAGCGACTGTCTGAGTTCTCTGAGAGTTTTTGATAATGGTATCATGTCGTGTTTTCCGCATCCTTGGCGAATACCAATTTTCTTATACTGGTCCGATATTGTTCGCTTTCTGTTTATTCTAAATCCTATTTTTTCTGCGTACGTCTCAGCATATCTGGATCTGATAGCTAATCTCCAGTAAGGAATATTGTTGATTAATTTCTTGGAAATTGTGGCTATTATGCCAAACCTTAAAAGCAGAGAAGACACCTGAGAAAGCAGAATTCTGCTCTCGGAGGTAATTTCTATTCCTCTTGTCCATTTCGACAAGCTCGCATCGCAGTCAAAATATGCTTTAATGAACCTTCTTGTGGATTCCTCTCCAGAAATTAAAATATGTCGGGGTATTTTAAGTTGCTTCCCCTTCTTACCTGTCTGAAGTCCGAAAATCTGCCCGATTAATTCAACCAGCGTCGTTGATACAATTCTTATGCTGTACATTTTTTTTGTTCTTTTATCCATTTTTATGTCCGGTTTTAATCCAAACAGACAATGCGATAGTTCTTCTATTCTACTGATAATTTCTGTGTCTTCATTTGTGATCTCTACATATCGTTTATTCAGGTGTCCATCCCCCGTTAAATATCCTAAAAATTCTGCCAATTCTCCGGTGAGGTATCTTGGAAATAATATGTGTTTTTGGCCATGTCTGGCCTTTATTTTAAACATGTTACCTGGGGTTTTTTCTGAAAGTTCTATGGGCGCTATACCTCTTTTTAATAGTCCAGTGAATTTGCAGTAATTCCTTTTAAATTTCAGGCACGCGTTGGCCTTTTTCAGGGTCGAATGGCGGGATAATATATTTTTTTTCAATGTTTCGGGGTTATCATATATCCAGAGGTCGATGTTTTTTAAATCATCATATAAATCGATCAATTTACCTTTGTGTTTATGGCACCTTGGGACAGCTACATAATCATCCCCTTCCAATTCATCCGCTCTTATCTGTTTCAGTTCACCTCTTCTCATGGCAAAAAACGGGTGTTCGGGGGTCACCTTTATGGAGAAATCATTTCCGTTATCAAGAGACACATTCAATAATCTTTTCCCTTCAAGCTTCCACAGGTGTGTGACCTTCTTGCTTTCCACTTTTAGCGTTTTTGGATTGAATGAAGGTACTAGTAAATTTTGGTCTGTTATATTGATAATTTTTCCATCTTCCACATGATCTTCCCCAATTTTTTTATATTCTTCATAAATTTCTTCAGCCGTCATAACATTTCCGTCATCAAGGATGATATTGCTTTTTGGATGGACACATTTCCCTGACCCAAACAGCCCGATCATCAAAATTCGTTGTTTCTTCAGGTCCAGTTTCCCCTTCTCCCTTCCAAGGAGGTTGATCATCTCGTCGTAGAGCGACTTGAGGAAGTATTCCTTGAGCGTCATCCCCTTGGGGGGTTTCTCCCTGAGCACCTTCTCCTTGAGGCTCTTGGATATGCCGAAGACCATGTTTACGTCCACGTCGGACTGTATGAGCGTCCTCTGGAGGTCCCTGATCACTGCCTCCACCGCCTTCTCGTCCACCACGCCCATGCGGGTGATCTTTCTGAAGGTGTTCTTCAGTCCCGAACCGAATTTTTCCAAAACCATTTTGCTCGCACCCTATACCATTTTAATGTTCTGTGATACTTAAAATAAAATCGATAATTATAAATACACCGGAATCAATGCTTTCTTCTGGTAGAGTGGGCGAAAACAGGTCAAAAACCCCACCGTAACCTTTATAAAGGGTAAATATATATTACTATTAAGTAATAACAATAATGAATAATTTAGGGGTGTTTAATGATGTCGGATGTGAATTATCTCCAGCAAAGAAGAAATGAAGACAAATACGCACTTACAAAAAGAGATAAAATTGTTATTGGAGCGGTGGGCACCGCTCTGGGATTGGCAGGACTTAAATTGATGATTAATGATAAAAACAAAAGAGAAAAGGCCATGGAATATCTCAATTCCGCTGATCTTTTCTACACCACCACAAGGAATTTCACTAACGGTCAGATATATGACAATGAGAGCGGCTCGACATTAGAGCTACCGGAAAAGGGGTATGTGAATCTGGTCAGTGCAATAATTGACGGTGAGCTCGGGGGAATACCCGAAGGAATTTCAAGACCAAGGCTCAAAACTGCGGTCGAGAAGGTCGCGGCGGAAATGAACGGTATCAACATCGATCAAATCCCCGGCGGGGGAAGGGCTCTGGCACTGCCGGATCTTAACGGCAACGGCAGTCTTGACTTGGGTCGCAGATCAGAGCCTTTGTACATTAAGGTGGGCGAGGCCCGCGAAAGGGGAATCAAAGGCGAAAACGGTTTTAAGAAGGGCTATCTAGACAGCCTGAGAGAAAGCAACATCGGAAAGGAAATGCTCAATAAATGAAATAGTTCCCTTTATTTTCAATCCTTTTCCAGCTCGAAGCTGGCCTCGCCGTTCGACCCGGAGAACTCTTTGACTATCTCCTCTCCCGCGGCCTCCACCCTGGACTTTATCTCTTTGAAGTCCCTGCCCTCTCCCAGAATCACGTACTTGGGGGCGGAGACGTACTGAACCTTGATACCCTTCTCCTCGGCCTTCTTGGTGATCTTCTTGATCTTTTCGACTCCGTCCGGCTCGTAGGATACGATTCTGAGGTTTCCCTTGATCCTGAATACCTTTTCCTTGTAGTTCTTCTTCGCTATGTCGATGATCGCTTCCGCCCATTTCTTGTCCAGGCCCTTATTCGTAAGTAGATCGGGATTCTTGAGGGCGATCTCAAAGGTCTTCCAGAAGGACCCGAATTCCTCCTTCAGTAGCCGGCCTATCTCCCTTTTCATATCCTCTTGTGTTTTCCCTATCTTTTTCCCCGCCATCTCCAGCAGCTTCTCGGCCCTCCTTTCACGCTTGAATTCGTTGAGCTTTCGGGCGGATTCCTCGGGATAGACCCTCTTCACGGAGAGGGATATGTTGTTACCGTCGACCCTCATTACCCTGCAGACAACGTACTGGTTGATCTTGAGGAATTCGCGTATGTTCCTGACCCATCTTGAAGCGACCTCGGAAACGTGGATCAGCCCCGTGGTGTTGTATTCCACTATCCTGGCTACCGCTGAGTGAGGGTTTATGCTCTTTACGCGGCATACTACCAGTTCGCGCCTCTTGGGAATATTCATAAATATAGACTACCTTTGACGGTTTATATCCGTTTTCGAAACCGTGATTTTTGGTTCAGGCCATCGAGACGACCTTGGCCCTGATGTCTGCCTTTCCTCCGGTGGGTCTGGCGAGCACCTCGTCGCATACCAGACATTTCACCACGTTGGACGGTTTCTCGAACATTACCTGCTCGTTTTTGCACTTGCTGCATACAACCTTAATGAATTTCGAAGCCATAATCATCACTTCTGCTCGAATCTGCGGGCCCGGAATCCCTTCCTGGTGTGGGCCTTCCCGCATTCCTTGCATTTGAATCTGAGGTCTACCTTTTTGGTGGGTTTTCCCTCGCCCGACGGATTCGGCCTGGGGAATGATCCGTATCCCTTGAGCTTACGCTTGAACCTCCTCTGTGACTGCGACTGGGGGTGAGCGACGCTCCTTCCCTTCCTCTTGGAGGGCTTGACCGAATGCTCCGTGTGCTTCATGCACTTGGGACAGTATGTTCTCATGGTTTTTGGATATTTCATGTTACTCAGCCTTCAAATTATTTCTAATAATTGAGTTAAATGTTTTAAAAGCTTTATATTAGTTCGGACCATGCGCTCTTTCCCTCTTTTTCTGTCGTCAGGGTAATACCGATAGGTTTATATTTCTTTACTATTCAATAACAACTATGGAATGGTATTTCGAGCACTGGGGAAAGGCATTCTGGATCATATTCATCGTGACGGCTGTCTTTCTCGTGGGAATGATGACGTTCTTCAACTTCTTTCCCTTCGACATAATATTTGCCCTGGTCGTGATAGTGCTGGGAGTGGGAAAGCTCTCCGAGGAATACCGCAACCGAAAAATCATGACCTACCAGGACGACCTTTACAGGAAGGTCCACGACATTTCCCAGCAGCTGGAGCACACGTTCGATCTCACCAGCAAGAACATGGTGAAGTACGACCACAGGTTCTTCAAGATTTTCAAGCTCAGGGACGAGTACGGCAACAAGCTCGACAAGTTCCAGAGGGATCTGGTCAAGAAAATGATAAACATCGAGAACAAGCTGAACAGGGTGACCAAGTATCTCGCTGAGAAGGAGGGCGAGGCCATGAAGCAGGTCGTCAGGTCCGCCGGAACGCTCGAGGCAAGGGTCCTGGCCGCAGTCAAGCACATACCCAGGGGGACCGTGACCACCTACAAGGAAATAGCCAAGGTGGCCGGGAAGCCCAAGGCGGCCCAGGCCGTGGGCCAGGTACTCAAGAGGAACATACACCTTGCGGACAACTACCCGCTCCACAGGGTGGTCCGCTCTGACGGAGACATAGGAAGCTTCGGCCCCATGACCAAGAAGGGCGTGAGGGAAAAGAGGAAGCTTCTCAAGAGGGAAGGCATAAAGGTCAGCAAGGACCGGGTTGATCTGGACAAATACCTTTTCAAGTTCTGAATTCCGCTCTTCCGGTTAGAAATAACTGCCGTGCATTCCCTGGTATTTTCCGCTGTGATGACCGCCGTAATTGATTTTGGCCCCGAAATTGTGCTTGCTGGTGTTTACGGTCTCAGACGGATTGAACACATTTTTGTTGTCGGCTTTGATTATTGTGAAGGGATCGACCGTACCGATCGGTTCCGTGTTGTTTACCTCGACGGGGGAGAATATTTCCAGTCCCGTCAGAGAAGAAACGAATCTGGCATAGTTCTTGTCTATTTTCATGTTCATTTTTATCAGGTAAGAAATATAAATTCAATCCTGATCAGAAGTTGTCGAAGAGCCCCTTCTCCTTTATGATTATGGGCGAGCCGCCCGCGTGCCAGGAGAATCGGGGGCGGACCTGCATCGGAAATATCCTCTCTGAGTTGTCGTCCATTATTATGGCCGCCCCCTTCTCCTTGGGGAGAGAGTTTATGTATTCCTTTATGTCCTCCATCATGTAGGTCTGCATGATCGAGCGGAGCGCGGAAAGGTCGGCCTTGGAAGTCAACCTGTGGGAAAGCACTATGTCGCTCTGGGAAAGAGCGTCCGGGTGGAGCTTCTCCGGCCTCTGGGTTATCATGAGCATGGATATGCCGGGCTCCCTCCCTTCCTTTATTATTGTGAGCAGGGGATCGGTGGCCACGGTGGATCCCTCGTTGGGCATGAACTGGTGGGCCTCGTCTATCATCATCCATATCATGGGTATGATCTTCTTCTCCCCTCCGGTCATCTTCCCATATTCCTCCGCCTTTCTGGCCTCCAGGCGCCTCTGGAATATTTTCCTGGACAGGAGGGCAATCACCATTCCCCTTATCGACCAGCTCTCTGACATCCTCATGTAATGGGATACATCGAGTATGGTTATCCTGCCGGCCTTGAGTATGTCCTCTATTTTGGTCCCCTCCTCCTCGAAGAGACCCCAGTCCTTCGCCGCCAGGAACCTGCTCTTCACGGCCTTCTTGACTTCCTCTCCGGTCTCCTCGTCCTTTTCCAGCTCCGCGATTATGTCGTCTATGGAGAATTTCTTCCTGGATGACCTTATCCTTTTCATCACGTTGGTTATGGTTATTCCCTTGTCGTCTATCATGGAGAAGCCGAAGGTTGACACCCAATCCCCTGCGGTCATGTCGCCGGTGGTCAGCGAGAAGGAGGAGTTCACCTCCACCCCCACCTCTTTGTATTTATCCATGGCTGGCTTGGGAACGAAAAGCATGGCGTCGAGGGCTTCGGGTCTCAGTCCCCAATCCTTGAGCTTTTCCATCTCATTGTCGTTGGGAACCTTCATCGACCAGTATATTCCCATGGTGTCTATCATGAGCACGCAGAGGTTCTCCTTTATCTCCTCTTCCAGGTGGTGTATCTCCTCCGCCATGACACCTGCAGAGTATGACTTGCCCGATCCCCGCTTTCCGCATACCAGCATGACGTGTGGCCTCGTCACGTCGACCAGAACGGGATTGGTCAGGTGGGAATCCTCTCCCTTGCCTACGGTGTGCTTCCCTATGAAGGCGGTTCCCTTCTCACCGTATTTCTCCAGGTCCTTACGGTCCTTCCCGATCACGATCTTTTCGACCATAATATAGATAGGGGGGCGGAATGATAAATAGGTTGGCTGAACTTATATTAATTGAACATATAATATAATTAAAAACAGAGGTGGTATTATGGGAATCGTTGAGGAGATAGTCGCGAACAAGGAAGAGTTCATATCCAAGATTATAGGTATGTTGGAAGGAAGGGAGACCAACACCAAGCTCAATCTGGACAACATCGAATTCAAGGTGGGCGAGGCAAAGGTCAGGGTCAACGGAAAGGTCGAGGTCTCGATAGCACCGTTCGCTAAGAAAAAGGAATAATTCTTGATATCATGGACGTAATAGCCGAAATTCTGAGATCAATCGTTGGTAGGGCCCATTTCATGGTTTTCCTCGGAAAGTACCCGGCAGCGGAGATCGAGCTGAAGGATAAGGAAATAGACATTCAGATCAAAAATCCTGTCCTGGCCGTGGAGCTGGGCATAGAGGAGTTGCTGTCCAAGAACGTGGACATCTCCTTCCTGAAAAAGATCAAGGAAATGGGCTACAAGATAAGGATAAAATACAAGATACTCGAGGTCGAACTTTAGGCCCAGAGGCAGAGCTTCATTTTAACTATCCTGTCCCCGTAGTTTGCGTATCTCTCTACTGGTACTGTGGTCCTGTTCTGGGGCAGGGATCCCTTCTCAAGATAGGTGGTCCCGTTGATGTCGCTTATTATCAGATAGAAGTCGTATCCGCCGGTCATCAGGAGCCTGAGCCGGTCATAACCCATGGATTCGGTGGCGTTTAATTTGTCCGGGTCGATCACGTTCTCATGGGAAGCTAGGCCCACGACTTCTACGTATGAGGAGTTCCAGTCTTCTGGTATTCCCGGTGTTCTCACCAGGGCGTCCGAGACCTCCAGGGCGAACAGCTCCATGCTGTCCATAGCCCTCTGTTCCTGCGTTTGAGCACTCAGGTAGTTCCATGCAAGGAATACCGATGCCAGTACGATTATAAATATGGTAAGCGAACTCGCAAAATCTATCGACCATATCTGCGCCTTCATGATATGACCACCGTCCCGTTGTCGTTGGTGAGGGCGTTCACACCTATGCTTATGGATCCCGACACGTCATTGGTGAGCAGCCTCCTGGTGTAGGTCCTGTTCTGTATGGTCGTCCATACCAGCCCGTTCTGTGCGTTTATGGTGTAGTTCATGCCGTTCACCCTGTAAGGTACGGTGACGTTGGTCATGAAGCCGTCCCCTTCGAGGTAGACCGTGTCTATCTTTCCCCCCACCTTTTCTATGACCTTCATGGCCTCCGAGTCAGTCGTCGCCGTCGTTATGTGGTGGACGTTGTTCCAGACGTAATAAATGCTTATCGCCATGGCCGCCATGAATATGGCGAAGAGGATCATGAACTCCATTGCTACCTGTGCCTTCATTATATCAGCCCTATCTGAACGTAGTCACCCTTCGACTCGACCAGCACCCAGTAGAGGCCGGTGACGGCGGGTATGGTGCCGTTCAGGTTGCCCATCGTGTCTTCCCATACGTCCACCGTTCCCGAGGTGGTCAGCACCTTCATCCTTATGTGATTTCCGGTTATGTTTATGCCCTGGACGTTCTCCGGCACGAACACGCTTATCTTGGCCTTGGCTCCCATGCTCTGGGAATGAACCATGTCTGCCGTCTCCGAAAGCTTCTTGACGAAGTTCTTCGCATAGGCGGTGGCATACCGGTCGTTTGCCTGACCCCTCACCTGGGCCAGATACAGCCACATGGGGGTGAGAAACAGGACGACTATTATGACGATTATCAGGTATTCCATCGCCATCTGGCCCCTTCGCCCCTTCATAATAATTAGATTGGATTGAACAATAAAAAATACATGACCCGCAAGACCGTCGGGAATAAAAACATGCATCCCGAATATGATAATTGGTGAAAGGGTGAAAATACTCGTTCTCAACTGCGGGTGCAGTTCGGTCAAGTACAGCGTTTTCGAGGGGGGTGCAGAGAAGGCTTCCGGTTTACTGGAGAGAATCGGAGAGAAGGAATCGGAAATCGGGAGCCATAAAGATGCGATAAGGCTCATGGCCGATAAGCTCGGTTCCCTGGATGACGTGGATGCGGTGGGCCACAGGGTCGTCCACGGAGGGGATATAGAGGAGCCCGTTTTCATAGACAGGAAGGTCACGAAAAGGATAGAGTCCCTCTCTCCGCTTGCGCCTCTCCACAACCCGGTAAACTTGGCCGGCATAAGGGAGATGATGAGGATACTGCCCGGGGTACCTCAAGTGGCGGTATTTGACACCGCCTTCCACCAGACCATGGAGGAGAGCGCCTTCCTCTATCCCCTGCCTTACGAATACTATTCCCGGGACGGGATAAGGAGATACGGGTTTCACGGGACATCCCACTCCTTCGTGGCGGGCAGGGCGGCGGAGATTCTGGGCAAGCCCCCGGGAAAGACCAGCATCATAACCTGCCATCTCGGAGGGGGGTGCAGCATGGCCGCAATAATGAATGGGAGGGTCATAGACACGAGCATGGGTTTCACCCCCCTGGACGGCCTGATGATGATATCCAGGAGCGGGCAGATAGATCCCGGAATAATCACTTATCTGGCGAGGGAGAAGGGGATGTCGCCCGGGGAGATCGACGATGTGCTGAACAGGAGGAGCGGCCTCTTGGGTATATCCGGGAAGAGCAAGGACATGAGGGAGATAATAAAGCTTGCCCGAGAGGGCGACAGGAGGTCAGAGATCGCCCTGGAGATGTTCTGCCTCCGGGTGAGGAAGCACATCGGGGCGTATGCAGCCGAGATGGACAGGATCGACGCGATAGTTTTCACGGCGGGGATCGGAGAGAACGAGCCCCTGGTCAGGAAAATGTGCTGCGATGTGGGCCACATGGACATTGTCCTGGACGGGCGGAGGAATTCCCTGGCGAGGGGGGAGGAATCGGTCATAAGCTCCCCTAAGTCAGTAATCAAGGTCATGGTCATTCCCACAGACGAGGAGAAGAAGATCGCGATGGAAACGGAGGGGCTCCTGAGAAAGATAAAAAAGAAATGAATGGGGCTACTGGGAGTTTCGCCGAAATCCGTCACGGATGTCAGGAACGAAGTGAGTGACGTTGACTCCTTTTTCGCTCGAGACTTTGTGACAAAGGCTCGTTTCGAACCCAGGTATACGGGTATCTTCTCTATCATAGGGCATTGCACAGTTTGACGCGGGCAAGGCCTGCGCCTTTGGCTGCATCCCTCATCATACCCTCTATACGCTCCAATGATAAACTGGAGCCCGCCAGGATACCAGACTACCTCATAGCCCCGTTAAACAGCGAAGGACGGCTGATTCACTCAATATTAGCCGTCTGTTTGTACGAGGGATTATATAGTATATTCCTAATTGATTTATATGTTTGGTTTCTATTTGTAACCGCCAGAGGACTGGTATTCCGTCTTGAGCCGGTATTCCGTATCGGTGAGGTATTCGCTTGATACGGACATTTGCATTTCACCGCTCCTGTATTCCCTCTTGGATTCTTCCCTCTCGTGGAATTTTACTTCCTTTTTCCTTTTCGGCCTCTTTATGACGTATTCCCATGGGTTCTGGTTCTTCACCGAGGATTCGAATATCCATGCAACCTTTCCGGTGTCCTTGTTGAGGGTGTACATGTGGCAGTCAAAGCACCCGAATATTACCAGTTCTCTGTGGAGGGAGGGGCTTGACCATATACCTCCCTCGGTTCTGAACTTCCATTCGAGATTCCCTTCCATGTCAAGACAGTAAAAATATTGATCCGCTGCACCAAAGTATATTTTATCGGAAGTTATCAGGCACTTGTGCTCGCCAAGATCTTTTTTCCCGTCCTGAACTTCCAGATCATTTTTCCGTTTTTTCTGTCGAGGCAGTATACATGACCGTCGAAGCTGACAATGAATATATGTCATTAAAAATAAACGGTTTCATCGTCCCTACATATCCGGATGTCCTGAACCTCCATATCTCCTTGCCGTTTTCCGCGTTTACGGCATAAAAATACCAGTCGCCTGCACCGATGTATACGATACCTTCGTGAACAATTGGATCCGAATCTATGCTGCCTCCCGGGCCATTCGGTTTCCATACTATGCTGTATTTATTACCGGATTTACCGGAAAAGTCGCCAATCTCGAGGTCAAATCTGCTGTCGAAGGAGAATTTATTGCCCTCGAAATCGATAATCCCCCCGCTTCCGAAGCTCTCCATAATTTTTTGGTATTTTCCAAATTAAAAAAACAAATGGGCCTGCCGGGATATCCGTTCCCCGAATGGTTTTGTAAATCCTTTCTTTGGGGCGATGCTTAGACCTTTCTTCGGAAAGAAAGGGATCAGCTTTCGAACCCGGGTCACAACCTCCGCAAGGTTACGTCCTATCCACTAGACTACAGGCCCGTGTTTCGGGGGACGCAGAACGAAGTTCCACGTCATGCCGATATACATGATTAATTGGATCAATAGAAATAAACTATTTATTCTGCTCCCTGACAGGGAGAGCGTTCCTTTTCCTCTGCTCCGGGAGATTCCTTTGAAGAACTCTCTTGGTCAGTCCCTTCTGCAGGCTTCTGCTCACCCTCAGCCGGCTTCTTTTCGCCTTCAGGAGCCCCCTCCTTCTCCGGGGGACTCTCTTTACCCCCGCTTCCGCCCTTGAAGTTGGTGTATCCGCACTTGCCGCAGTATTCCCTGTTCTTCTGCTCGGAGAGGAAGGTCCCGCTGCCGCACCTGGGGCAGAATTTGTTCTTTGGTTTTGCCGTTTCTCCGCTGACCTCGTATTTTTCCCATATATTCACAGAAGAATGCTTTTTCCTTCCTTTGGGTTTCTTGCCCTCGTCCGCCATCGTCATTCACCCTCGTTTTTCTTTTCTTCCTTGTTCTCTCCGCCCTTCTTCTCCTTGCCCTCTTCAGAGTTTCCTTCTTTGGGCTTTTCTTCAGCCTTTTTCTCTTCTTTCACGGGCGCTTCCTTTTCAGGGCTTTCTTCTTTCTTCTCGGCGGACTTGTCTTTACCTGATCCTTCCCCTGGCTTCCCCTCTGCTTTCTCTGACCCTCCCTTCTTCTCCTCGGGCTTCTGCTCACCCTCAGCCGGCTTCTTTTCGCCTTCCGGGGTCTCTGCCTCTTCCTTCTTGGAGGACTTGGACTTTTCCGTGCGCTTCTGGAGCTTCTCCAGTTTGCCCTTTGGTATGTCTTCCTTTTTCTTGTAAACAAAAAGCTTTACGTTTGAGCGGGCCATTCCCTTTTCGGAAAATATCTTGTCTACCAGGACCAGGTCCTTGCTCGTTTTCAGTTCCTTGGAGGAAAATCCCGTTATCTCCGTTCTGGCAGGCGTCGCGCTGCCGCTGTGATCGATTACCGCGGACACCTCCTCCCTCTTAAGGAGGGGGTTGTTTTTCCTGTCTTTTATCTCCAGTTTCATCATTTCACCCATATCGCATATTTTCCGGGAGCTTCTATGTCCAGCTTCTGGGCTATCATGCTGTTCTTGGGATCGTTTATAACGATTATCCCTTTCCACGTCTTGGTGAGGTCCTTTGTGTTGCAGGCGGGGCATTTGCCTTTCTTCACGAACCTCTTGCAGTGCT
The DNA here is from genome assembly GCA_964441265.1 of uncultured archaeon. Classification (GTDB taxonomy): domain Archaea; phylum Aenigmatarchaeota; class Aenigmatarchaeia; order QMZP01; family QMZT01; genus JAFGDH01. The sequence continues at coordinate 193,704 of CAYYKJ010000001.1, read as the reverse complement.
TACACACGGTCTCTCTTTCGGCCATAAGTATCACGAAAGGGCGCGTTTTCTTTCCGCGCCTGGTCGATTTGAATATTAAATATAATTGATATATTTAAATAAGTCACTTCTTGTTCTTGCCTTTGTCCCCCGATGACTTGGATTTGTCGCCGGACTTTCCGCCTTTCTTCTTTTTCGGCCAGTCGAGTGCGCCGAGACCGGGCTGCCGGGTGGTGAGACCGATCTTATACTGACCGTCGGCTATGCTCACCGATATTATGCGGGCGATGACCTGGCTCTTTTCCTTGACCTTCCGGTTTGTCTTTTTCCCGGTGAACATCATGTTCTTGGGGTCGTAAGAGACGAAGTCGTCCATAAGCTGGGAGACATGTATCATGCCATCCACGGCGCCTATCCTCACGAAAACACCGAATTCGGTCACGTCTATAACTTCCCCCTCGACCAGCTCGTGCTGCTCGGGCATGTAGGACAGTATCCTGAAATCCACCGGATAATACAGGGCCCCGTCCCCGGGGAGTATGACGCCCTCGCCTACGTTCTCCACGGAAAGGACCGAGAGTATTATGCCCAGGTTCTTGTTGAGGCTGCCTTCCAGCATCTCTTCCAGGCTCTTCTTTATCGCCTCTTCGAGCTTCAGTCCGAACTTGTCCGGTGAAACCCTTATCTTGTCGCTTACCTTGAACACCTTGTACATGTTTTCCACCCTTATCTTTCGAATGACTCTGCCGGGTTTTAGAATATTTGAGCTTTGTGGCTTAAATAGTTTAACCGGCGCTGTCATATGTCCTTCAGTATGCATATATCGGGCTGGTTTATGGCGATGTCGCAGAACACATCTTCCAGCTCCCCCGTCTTGTTCACCTCGTTTAATTCCAGCCTGTTTCCGTTCCTGCCGGTCATCCAGTCTGCGGTTGCGTTCTCGTGCTCAGCCACGGAGAGCGTGGCGTATCCCCTGAACCTCTCGGATTCCACGAAATTCCTGTACATCTCCGCCTTCCCGGCACATTCAGTGCAGTTCTGCGGATATATGTATTCTATGAGCGTCCTTCCCTGCTGGAGTATGGCAATCCTTTCCTCCGGCGCCAGCTGCCTTTCTATGACACTGGGGAAGGTCGCCGTGTTCTCGTTCCCCTTAGGCGCCTGCCTGAGCAGGGCGTAGCCGAAAACCATTCCTCCCATCACGAATATTATGACAACGGCCATGAAAAGCTCGATCTTTCTTCCCATATTATCACACGTCAATCCGGTCCGCCGGCGCGGTTATGCCGGCGGCTGTTTGGATACATACATTTTGCATGCAATATTTAAAAATAGAGCTTTCGGCGGAATTCCGGTAGCGGGAACTCAGTGAATCTGTTTTCCGAATTTTTCATTCACGTATTCCTCCAGCTTGTCGTAGGCGCTGGAGAGCGTCTCCAAGTCCGGGAGGAAGACGATCCTCATGTGGTCCGGATGCTCGTATCCGAATCCGGTCCCGTGCACAAAGAGCACCAGTTTTTCTTTCAGCAGGTCGATCACGAATTTCATGTCGTCCTTCACCGGAAGGTCGAATCCGGGGAAGGCATAGAACGCTCCCCTCGGTTTGGTGAGGTGGAAACCGGGTATCTCGTTCATCCTCTTGAAGGTCAGGTCCCTCCGCTCCCTAAGCTTCTTTATCGCCTCCCCGATGTGATCCTGGGGGCCTTCCAGGGCGGGCTCCACCGCGAACTGGATCGGGAGGTTGGAGCTCAGGCGGGCCCTGGCGAACTTGGACACCGCCTCCTTGTAATCCGCATACATCTTTTCCGGCCCGGAGAACACCATCCAGGCAATCCTCCAGCCTGGCGCCAGGTAGTTCTTGGAGAGCCCGTTGAACGTCAGGACGGGCACGTCTTCGGTCAGCGAGGCGGTCGAGACGTGGCTTTCCCCGTCGTATGTGATCTTGTCATAAATCTCGTCGGAGAATATCACCAGGCCGTGCTCGTTGGCGAGGTCGATTATCTCCTCCAGAACCTTCTTACCGTACAGGGCGCCCGTGGGGTTGTTGGGGTTTATCACCACTATCCCCTTGGTCTTGCCGTTTATCCTTTTCTTCATGTCCTCCATGTCGGGCTGCCAGCCGTTGTCCTCGTCGCATCTGTACTGGTTCAGGACGCCCTGGAACTTGTTAACCATGGCGAGGTAGAGCGGGTATCCCGGGCTGGGGGTCAGTATGTTCTCCCCCGGATTGAGCAGGGAGGAGAAGCACATCTCTATTCCCTCGCTCACACCGGAGCAGACTATCACGTCCTCCTTATCCGCCCGGAATCCCTTCCTTTCGCATTCCCCGGCAATGGATTCCCTGGCCTCCTCCAGCCCCATGGAATGGGCGTATCCGTTCTTGTTGTTCTGCATGGCATTGGCCACCGCGTCTATCATGTGCTGTGGCGTGCGGAAATCGTATATGTTGGGGTTACCTATGTTCAGATGGAGTATCTGCTTTCCCTGCGATTTCAGCTTGTCCGCCTCCACAACCACGTCCCGTATGGCGTAGGTTATGTTCCCCGACCTCTCGGAAGGTTTTATCCTTTCCATGCAGATAATGATTGGACTTCGTTTTCTTTTAAGATTTCCTGTCCGGGTTCGACAATCGGCAGAATGTTACCTTTTTAATAAATCCCGGCATGTATTAATCATGTTCGGAATAGAGTCCGGTCTGTTTTCCCAGATGATCTATTCTCTTATCATAATACTTGCATCGCTGATAGTATCCAAGCTCCTCGGCTATTTCATGGTCAAGTTCGCGGAGAGGTCTGACATAGATGCCCACAGCTCCAAGCCAGTGATAAGGTTCATCAGCATATTGGTCTACATCATAGCCGCCGTCCTACTTCTCGGAGTCTGGGGCCTGAGAGCCGAACTGACCAGCCTGCTGGCCGGAGCGGGATTCGCTGGCATAGTCATCGGTTTCGCTGTCAAGGACATGCTGGCCGACATTCTGGCGGGAATCATGCTGTTTTTCGACAGGCCGTTCAAGATAGGCCATACCATAAACATGGACGACCTCTGGGGAAAGGTGCTGGACATAGGCATACGCTCCACAAAGATCAGGACGCTGGATGGGAAGTTCGTCACCATACCCAACAGCAAGGTGGCGGAGTCCGTGATAACGGACGTTTCTGTGTATGAAGGAAGGCGCCTGGAGCTGATCGTGGGGGTCGATTACGACGCCGACCTGAAGAAGGCGAAAAAATCGATCGAGAACGCGGTCAAAAGGATGGAGAAAAAGGGAATGATAAAGCCCGAGCCGAAGACCAAGATTCTAATAGATGAATTCGCGGGGAGCAGCATAAATTTCAAGATACTCTTCTGGTACGATCCGGAATACACGAAAGAGCACGGGATGTGGTTCGGGGAGATAAAGGGAGAGCTGATAGATGCCATAAAGAGGGAATTCGAAAAAGCCGGCATAACCATACCCTTCCCTCAGGTGACCGTTTCCCAGAGAAATAACGGTTAACGGTCTCGTTTTATAACTCCCGTTCCGCATAGATTCATCATGGTATCTCCCGCGAGATTGTGTCTGGTGTGCAAGGGGTCGAGGAGGCTCTGCGGATGGCGTTTCTGCCCCCTCCTGGCCAAGAAGAGGGTGGAACCCATGATCAAAAAGGGCATGGGAGAGGAGTTCTTCGGCCCGTCCACCTCCGTGTTCGTCGGTCACAATTTTTATCCGGACGTCTACGTCGGCCCGATGGCTTCCCTGGACACGGAAAACCTGAAGACCATCGACTCACCTCAGAGCTGGTTCGGCAAGCCCTACGACAAGATAATCGAGTTCCGCTCTCTCATGCTGAGATCGAGGTCGAGGGAGAGCGTCTTCTCCAGGTCGAGGTTCGTGGAGGAGAACCAGGAGCTGGCCATGGCTTCCAAACCAACTGACGTGGAGCTTTCTTTCAGGAAGAAGCCGGTTTACAAGTTCGAGTATTCCGACGTGTACCACCCGGTTGGGCCCACGGGAACCCTCCGCAGGCTCAGGATCACCGAGAATACGAAGATACCGCGGAAGGTGGAGAAGATAGTGAACGACGAGGTGAAGGCGGAAGAGGCATCCACAATGCTTTACAGGAAGGGGGTTGACGTCAACAGGATAATGACCATACTATCCTCCGGCGTGATGGGAAACCGGGACAGGAGGAAGATGGTCCCCACCAGGTGGGGAATCACCGCCGTCGACGACATGCTGGCCAAGAACATGCTTTCCAAGGTCAGGGATCACCCCTCCGTGAACGATTACATGGTATACGAATCGGAATATCTGGACAACCATTTCGTGATCATGCTCATGCCGGGCAACTGGGAGTTCGAGAACTTCGAGGCGTGGTCTCCCGGGTCGACCTGGTCATTCAATCTCAAGAAGACCGAGATACTGGAGGAATACGAGCCCTTTGGGGGCAGGAAGAAATACGCCAGCCTGCAGGCGGGGGGCTATTACGCCGCGCGCTTCTCGGTCGTTCGGGCGCTGGGCAGAATGAAAAAGCAGGCCCGGGTGGTCTCCTTCAGGGAGATATCCGAGGGATACCAGATCCCCCTGGGGGTCTGGATCGTCCGTTCGACCGCTGCGGACGCCTTCAAGAGAAAGCCGGTCAGGTTCGGAACCAAGAATGAGGCGCTCAGATATGTGAACTCCAGGCTCAGGATACCCGTATCGGAGTACGTGAATCAGAGCGTTGTCCTGAAACAGAGAAGGCTGAACGATTTCAGCCAGACAAGTACGAATTAGGATTTGATGATAATGTTCCCCATAAAGTCCCTCGAGGACCTCCAGAGGATCTCCAGGGAGGCCAAATGGCAGTACTTCGAGAGGCTGGTGGGATGGATATTCGAGAAGAACGATTTCGACGTGGATGTCAGCAGGGTCTTCGTTTATCCGAAGGGGAAAAGGCAGTTCGACGTGATCTCCGAGAGGTTCGGGAAGACCTTCCTGGTGGAGTGCAAGAAGTGGAAACGTTCGAATTCATCTGCCCTGAGAAAGTCGGCGGAGAAGCACGCGGAGAAATGCATGTTGTACGGCAAAGATATGGAGGGGGAGACAATCCCCCTTTTAGTGACCCTTCTGGAGGAGGGCATCACCAGCCACATGGACGTCCCCATCGTTCCGGTGGACAAGCTCAATGCGTTCATAAACAATATAAATGAATTTTATTAACAGAAGTAAAATATGATTATGTGACAGCTTAGACCGATTGAAAAAAGCTGTCCTCCGGTGTAACCATGTTCGATCCTTATTCCCGCGAGCAGTACGACTTTACGAAGAGCTATGCCTTTTACATACTGGTGGCGAACGTCGTGGTCTTCATAATACAGATGTTATACGAGCCGTTCACTTCCATTTTCGCCCTGATTCCCTACAAGGCCTTTTCGGGATATGTGTGGCAGTTCTTCACCTACATGTTCCTGCACGGCGGTTTCATGCACATATTCTTCAACATGCTGGTGCTCCTGCTTTTCGGGTTCACGGTGGAGAGTGTGCTGGGAAAGAGGAGGTTCCTGATAGTCTACCTGGGGTCGGGCATAGGGTCCGCAATCTTTTACATAGTGCTGATGTCCATGTTCACGGAGATCAGCTCGGTTCCCCTGCTGGGAGCTTCGGGAGCCATATTCGGCCTCCTCGCGGCATATGCATTCCTGTTCCCCAAGAGCTGGATATTCATATGGGGCTTCATACCCCTGCCGGCTGCGGTGCTCATAGTGTTCCTTCTGGTCGAGGAGACCTTCCTGGGGGCGCTCTCCCTCCAGCCGGGGATAGCCAACTTCGGCCACGTGGGCGGGATCGTCACCGGCCTGGCGATCATGTTCGTCTGGAGAATCACCAAGAAGCGCAGGGAGCGTTCATTCGGTTCCAGGGATTACCAGTTCATATGGGAATGATTTCCATGGATGTTATCGCAATAGATAGAGAGATAGTTGAAACAAAGGCTTATGGAAGGGAACACACGCTGATGGCTTTATTCAAGAAAAAATAATGATATGTTATGATAGACAACGTTTTCCTGGCCAAGCTTCTGCTTTCCTTCCTCGTGGGAGGGGCATACATCGCCTTTTCCGTCTACATCTCGGAGAGGCTGGGGAGCAGGATCGGAGGCGTGGTGACCGGTCTCCCCTCGACCTCCATAATATCCCTTCTCTTCATAGGGTGGACGCAGACCACCCTGGCGGCGGTCCAGGCGATACCCATCATGCCTCTGGTCAACGCCCTGGACGTAATATACGTGTTCATTTTCATCAAGCTGGTCAGACTAGGCAACGTGAAAGCCATAATCCTTAGCCTGACGATCTGGTTCGCGATAACCATACCCTTCGTTATGGCGGGACACCAGAACCTCTTCCTGTTCACGCTCGTGTTTTTCGTGGTTCTTGGGGGCTTCACTTACCTCACCGGGGAAATAAAGCACAGAAAGGTGGATTTGTCAGGCAGCAGGAAAAAGCAGTTCCTTTACAGGTCCGTGTTCTCCGGTCTTGTCATCGCGACTGCGGTTTTTCTGGGGAAGGTCTTCGGTCCTGTGTGGGGAGGGGCTTTCGCCTGCTTCCCGGCGGCCTTCACCTGCTCGTTCTTCTTCATAACCCGTTCTCACGGGCCCGAATTCGCCGAATCAGTGGCCAAGAACATGCCCCTCGGATCGACCGGAATAACCCTCTTCTGCCTGGCGGCTTATTTCCTCTTCGGGATGATAGGCCTGCTCCCCGGCGCCGTCGTATCCTATCTTGTGGCACTTGCTTTCGCCGTCGCATACATACGTCTGTTCAGGTCATGATAGAAAATTGAACAGTGTTTACCGTATGAGCAGCTTTGCCTGCTCCGGGTCGTACTTCCAGTCCTTGGGGATGGCTCCCCTCTTTCTGTAGTAACGGGCCAGTCTCCTTATCTTGGACTGGGTTTCCTCGAGACCCCTGTAGGAGGTGTAGTCCCTCTTGTTCCTGTCCATGTGCTCCATCAGGTTTACCGCCTTCTTTATCAGGTTGAACATGTCCTCCGGGAGTTTTGGGTATACCTTCTTCTCCTTCATGATGTCGCTTATGTTCTTCTTCGTCACCAGCTTGACGGAGGATATGCCGTACTGGTCCCTGAGGATGGTCCCTATCTTGGCCGAGGAGAAGCCCTTGTTGGCGTATTTGACCACGAGCTCCATCACTTCCTTGGGCTTGTATTCCACCCACTTGGCGGTCTTCTTGATGGGTTTCTTGGAGCCCGATTTTCCTTTCTTCCTCGAGTGCATTCTCGCCATTTGTTACACCTTGAATTGCCGATGCGATAAAGCAGGCGCCCCGGTAAAAGCACGGGCGCGGACCGTACCGCTCTCGAATGATTATAATGGTAGGCACCATTTATAAATGTTAGACCTGGGAATTTCTGGAGCCATGACTCTAGGAGTTCATCTGAATATCTTCCCCAGCGAGGATTTGTTCGCCTTTATCTTCTTCTCCTTCTTTCTTATGCCTGTGTGGGGGCTCTTCAGCCCGTGCCCGGTGACCAGGCACACTACCCTGCTCCCCTTCTCTATCCTGTCCTTCGCCTTCAGCACGCCGGCCAGCGCCACCGCCCCGGCGGGCTCCGCGAACATACCCTCCTCCCCGGCCAGCATCTCCCTGCACTTCATGATCTTCTTCTCGCTGACCGATTCCGAGAATCCGTTGGACTCGTACAGCACCTGTAGCGCCCTGTCCCCATCCATGGGATCCCCGCACTCTATCGCCTTTGCAACTGTCCTGGCCCTCTTCCTCGGCTTTATTTCCTCCCGATCCTTGAATGCCCGTGTCACGGGGTTGCACTTGTCCGCCTGTATGCCGGCCATCCTGGGCTTCTTGAATGTCATGCCCATGAGATAGAACTCCTTGAATGCCTTCCAGGTCGCCGATATGAGCGTCCCGTTGCCTATTGGGGTGAATACGTACGTGTTCGAGAGGTCGAAGTCCAGCTGGTCGATTATCTCGTATCCCACTGACTTGGTGCCCTCCCTCCTGTACAGGTAGTCTCCCAGGAGATGCGCTTTGTGCTCCCTGAAGGCCTCCTCCACCAGCTTGTAGGTGTCTGTGTAGTTCCCGGCGACCTTGTAAAGCTTGGCCCCGTAGGCCATTATCTGCTCCAGCTTGATGTGGACTGCGTCCCTGGGGGTGAATATGTAGCATGGTATGTTGGCTATGCCGGAATAGGCAGCCACAGAGGCGCCCATGTTCCCGGTGGAGGCGCAGACCACCCTATCGGCACCGAAATCCCTCGCCTTGGCGACCTCCACGGCCGAGCCCCTGTCCTTGAAGGAGCCCGTGGGATTGACGGCCTCGTATTTGAAGTAGAGCTCGAATTCGAGCCCCTTCTTCCTTTCGATGTTCCTCGAGCGTATCAGGGGGGTCCCACCCTCGCTTATCGAAATCATGTCCTTCACGGGGAACATCTCCCTGTACCTGGCGTGGTTGAAGGGGCGGGAGCGGAATATGTCCCTGCTTACCACCTTCCTCAGGCGGGAATAATCGAAGAGCACTTCCAGTGAGCCGCCGCACTTCCCGCAGCGGAACATGACACTGTTCAGGGGATACTTACTTCCGCATTGTGAGCATATTATGTTTTTCTCGAACATTCGGACCTGTTTTATATTTGGTCCGTACCAATAATATTTTATGGCGCTGGATTTCCTTCAGATGCTCCAGATGATCCCCCAGATACTCGGAATGTTGCAGATAGTCGTATACATCTTCCTCGCCTGGTTCTTGGGATCGCTGGCCATGAAGGGGATGAAAAAACGTTTCGGTCTCGCCGTCAGGATACTGCTTTCTTTCGGGCTCGGTTTCCTGTGCCTGATCGGGGGGACGGTAATACCTAGCTTCTTCGGCCTGTTCCAGGATGGTTTCATGAGAATGCTCCAGATAGATCTTTTCGTGGGGGGGATAATCATGTCGGTCGTCTTCGGAGTGTCCCTCTACATGATAACCAGGAAGAGCGGGAAAGGCAGCCTCAAGAAAATCAACGAGAAGCTCCGGGAAAGGATCAAGATACTGGAGGGATCACTCTTCAAGAGCAAGGTCAAGCCCATCCAGAAGTCCGTGGCCATGGAAAAGGCGGAGGAGGAGAACGAGGGATACAAGGCCAAGAAGGCCATGCTGGAGAAGACGGACTGGGTGGTCTACCTGGAGTCGGGTAAGAAGCAGGCCATAACCACCATTGGAGGGTATGACGGGGAGGTCAGGGACACCAGGTACCGCATGCCCCTTCTCAACCACCTTATATCGGAGCCGGTCAGGCTGGCCGGGATAATCATTATAATTGCATTCGTGGTCTTCTCCGTGGCCAATTTCAGGGGATTCCCCAGCATGTCAGAGGGGTTCGGGGAAATGATATCCTCCGCCACAGGCCTCCCCGAGGACCAGATAGACATGCTCATGGGAGGGGGAAGCTCCGGAGGGGATGTCCCGGAGGGATGCGTTTCCGCGAGTGCCATGTTCACCAGGTACGGCATGAACATAGCTAACCTCCCGGCTTACAGCAACGAGCAGGTCAGGTCGATGCTCGAGGAGGAGACCGGGCAGGACGTCCTGATGATGTACAGGGCGGATTATGAAGGAAGCGAATACATACTGGGAGTCACCGTGCCCCCGGACATGGACCTCACCCAGGTCACACAGGAGGAGATCATATCCCGGGCGAATTTCTGCGTGGCCACCGAGACAAGGGTATGCGACTGCATGAAGGGCGAGTAATCCGGTTTCTGATGAAAGGGTCATGAGAACGGAATGCCTTAATTCTATGAAAAACCATTGTGAGGCTTAGTTACATATAAACGTAACATTTATATAGTAATTGTTACATAATAATGTAACATATGGAGATAGAGAAACTGAATGAATGGAACCCTTGGTGGGAAGGCGGGGGACTGATTGGGGAATTGAAGGGAAAGGACAGGCCACAGTACGCTTCTTTGATAGATTCAGTTGAAATAAGGGAAATAACAATCATAACCGGAGTAAGGAGATCCGGTAAAAGCACGCTGATGTATCAGATGATTGACCACCTGCTGGAAGAAGGGACAGATCCGGAACAGATATTGTTTGTCAATATGGAAGATAAAAAACTGGCAAAGGATTCGCTTGATGATATTTACCAGTGCTACAGGGAGAACCTGAATCTTGACAAGAAGTCTTATATTTTCCTCGATGAAATTCACAGGAAAGACGGATGGGAATCGTGGATAAGAAAGAAATACGACCTAAAAACCGATGATAAGTTCGTCATTTCCGGTTCGTGCTCTTACCTACTGAAGAAGGAATATTCGACAATCCTGACGGGAAGAAATCTTACCTTTGAAGTTTTCCCACTGAGCTTTGAAGAATTTCTGTTGTTCAAAAACATAAGGATAGACAAGTCCAAAATCAAAAGGGGCATATTTCTTGAGGGGACAAAATTCTCAGTTTTGAAATGCCTCAGTGAGTATCTGAATAATGGCGGATTCCCGGAGATACTGCTCAAGCAGGAAGAATACAAGACGAGAATGCTCGAACAGTATTTCGATGACATATTGTACAAGGATATAGTGGACAGGTACAATTTAAACGCCCAAAAAACAAAGGATTTCGCCCTTTTTTTGATGACCAATTTTACGAATGCGGTATCACTGAGAAACGTGAGAAATTCCCTGAAACTATCCTATGACACGATTAAGGATTATCTATCCCACTACAAAGAGTCTTTTTTGTTCTTTACGCTGGACCATTTCTCTTATTCGTTCAAAGAACAGAAAACGCTCGCTTCAAAAATTTACTGCATAGACAATGGGCTCCGAAACGCCGTGAGCTTCAAATTTTCCAAGGACAAGGGAAAACTCGCTGAGAATACGGTGTTCATTGAACTTGAGAGGAGGCAGAAGGATGTTTATTACTGGAAAAACAAGAGAGAAGTGGATTTTGTTGTCAAAAACAGGGATAATTCCCTGTCGGCGATAAACGTTTCCTACACCGATGAGATCAAAGAAAGGGAGATAGAGGCTTTATTGGAGTTCAAAAAGGAGTTCAAGAACGTAAAAGACCTCATGATTCTCACCAAGGACAAGGAGAAGAAGAGGCAGGACATAACCTTCATCCCCCTTTGGAAATGGCTTCTTATCTCATGAAAACGAATTTCTGCGTGGCCACCGGGAACGAGGTCTGTGACTGCATGAGAACCGGATGAATTTGATTCTGAAACAGGAGTCATGAGAACGGAATGCGTGATTCTCTGATATTCTGTAAAATCGCCCGCGGAGCGGACCGGGTGAATCGTTTGGATTTTTGCGGGCTGTCGCGGAGTGATTTTAAGTGATTTTTATATACAGGCGAGAACAAATATCATGTATGAAGGGTGTCTTTCGTCCGCTGGTCGCGATCGCAGTTCTGACATTGCTTTTGTTTTACCTTCCACGGGTATCAGCAGAGGTTTCTCACCCGGCAGACGAGATTGGACCGGGGACCTTTTCAGAGGGGGTCTTCATATTTTCCGGTGACTCCGCGCTGAGTATGTTGGGGGACAGCAGACTTAGAATAGAGGGCAGCGGAGGACTTACAATCAAACCCACCGGGGCTTCTGGGATATCCTCGACCGTAGGGTCTGGTTACTGGTCGGGCATCTTTTCCGGAGGAAAGGGAGTCAGAGTGCAGGGAGATGTTGTGATAGCAGGGGCAGGTTCATTGCTGAAGGCCCCCAAGATCAAGGACGCTAATGATGGTTCCTATTATCTCGACCTCGATTCCACTTCAAATGTCAGGGACCTCCTTGCGAAGAATATTGGAGTGACGACATTATTGAACGTCCCCGGGGAATTGAAGGCAAATAAAATAAGTCCTTATGGCAGCAGCAGTTCAGTCAACATAAATTCCAATCTCCTTAAGCTGGATGCACAAGATTCTTTCCCTGGAACATGCGAGCCGGGGCAGATAGCGGCAACGATGTCATCGCTTCAGTACTGCATCCGCGGTGGTTATTGGGTAAACCTCGCCGAAAGGAGCAGCGACGGCGGGGATCTCACCTGCTTAGAATTACAGTTCATTAAAGACTGTAATTTCGAGTCTTTGACAGCGTCCAAATTCATGGATAGTGACAGCAATGCCTATTATCTCGATCCCTATTCGACTTCCAAACTCAGATACCTGGATGTTGAAAGCATACAATCTTATGGTGAAATCAGCACATCGGGTAATGTGATTTCTTTGAACGGTCAGGGGCAGTTCGCCAACGGGATCTGCATTGGCGGGGACTGCATATCTGACTGGTCTGAGCTGGGTTCCGGGACAGGCACTGGGTTTGGCTGCGATGACATAGAAAACTGCCAAATATCTTCGCTGAAAGCTGACAAGATCGTGGACACAAATATTTATACAATAGACCCCGAATACACATCTTATTTCAATGAAATCTATGCGAACGATTTACATTACGGGGTCTGGAATGCACGCAATGGCGACGCGAAGATTACTCATGACGGTTTGAGCGATGATCTGGTGGTGGATTACGAGACTGGTAATGTTGGAATCGGGATTTCTGATCCAAACAAGAAGCTTGTTGTAGACGGGGCAGTCGATGTTAATGAAGTTTGTATAAATGGTAAGTGCACAGATCTTAAACTTCAGTGCCCGCCAAGGAGAGTCATGGTGAAGGAAGAGACATCGAACTGGGACGAGTGGGCGTATTATTCAAGCTGTGAAAGGGATATTGAATATATAGTTCTGAACGATCCGAAAATCAGTGACAACGGAGGTGACCGTCACCACATCCAATGGGACGAATGCTCAAATTATTGCGAGGAATTTGGTTTTTTCGGCGGGCATCCCAATACAGGAGATGCCGATTGTCTTGATATAGATGAGAGCAACACTGATCCTGTATACGAATTTTTGATTGGGACTTGGTACACGACTGACTACGGCTCCGATTCGTGTCTTAAATGCGCCTGCTATCCTTCGTTATAAACAGATTCCCTTTCTGGAATCTTCTTAACATTTTATAAACGGGAAACGATAAATAATTATACATGGGAACCGCCTTCCGTCCGCTGGTCGTGATCGCAGTCCTGGTCTTGCTTTTGTTATATACCTCCTCGGTCTCTGCTCAGGTATCCCACCCCGCCGACGAGATTGATTTCACGGATGCGAACATAAAAATGAGGGGTGATCACCCGAAACTCACTATTGTAACAAATGAAGACATAGGCATACAGGCTACTGGCAGTGATGTGGGAATATCTTCGCAAGCATCAACTACAGGTATCCGGGGGTCGGGATTCTACGGTATAGTCGGGATATCGACCTCGGGCGGCGGGGCCGCTGTGAAGGGGACTGTCACCGAGAATTCCAATTCCTATTCGGGCCTTTTCACCGGAGGAAAGGGAGTCATGATAGAGGACGGGGCCTTCCTTTTGCTCAACAGCGGCGAGTTCAGGGTTTCCGGGAGTTCCAATGATATGGTTGTCGATTCTGAGGGGCGTGTTGGCATAGGATTATCCCCGAAATCCAACTACCATCTCAGTGTCGGTGGAAATGCAGAGATAACCGGCAACCTGGGGGTCGGCGCCAGCATAGAGGCCGCTGCCATAACTGGGGGGGTTGTGTGTGACACTAATGGTAATTGTTTGCATGGAGACGGCACCGGAGGGGATGACGGCGACTGGATAATCTCAGGAAACAGCATGTATTCCGGGGTTTCCGGGAACGTTGGTATAGGGGCCTCCAGCCCGTCGCATAAACTCACAGTTAACGGTGATATAGCGACTACCGCTTTTGGCAATGTATACGTTTCCGGGGACATTGAAATGTTGGGAAGCGGTGGCGAAATACGTAAAGTGGATAAGATAATCTTTTCTGACGGCACAGAGCAGACTACTGCAGTCTGGGTAGAAGACGTATTGGGGAATATTTACAGGGAATCAGGAAAGGTGGCCATAGGTACTACGGAGGAACCGGCCCCTGATGTCAAACTGTATGTCGATGGGAGCATGATAGTATCCGGGGACGCCACTTTCGGGGACGAGAGGGCTGACGAGGTGTTCATAAAAGGCGGGGGGACCGTGGAGCACGGCCTGCTCATAAAATCCGGCGGTCTGCAGGTTCATGATGACAGTTCGGGTAGTTATGATTTGGTTGTCGATGAAAGTTCGGGTAACGTCGGTATTGGCACTGCGGGTAACCCGGATGCGAAATTGCATATCGCAGCGCCAAATGACGGCGGTATTTTTGTGGATACGGTTGATAATATTCGCAAGGCAAAAATCTTTTTCAGAGAAGGCGGGAGTGATTCCTTTGGAGGAATTGTTGGATATGATGCCGGTCCTGATGTTCTTTACCTGAATACCATACAGAACGGAAATGAGAAAATCGGAATTGCGATAAAAAGGGGAAGCGGGCGTGTCGGCATCGGAACATCTTCCCCCGGCGCAAAACTGGATGTCAACGGAAACCTGAAGGTTTCCGGGGACGCCACCTTCGGGGACGAGAGAGCCGACGAGGTTTTCATTAATGGCGGGGGGACCGTGGAGAACGGACTGCTGGTAAAATCCGGCGGTCTTCAGGTCACGGGAGGGAACGTTGACGTTTCCAATGATCTGAATGTTGATGGGAATTTGAATGTGGATGGTAAAGTATACGGATGGGCTGTCCCCAGTGATATCAAGATCACAAGCTCTTCTCACAGCGGTGACTTTAGCGGTTTTGATAAATATGGAAATGCAAAGAACGGTTATCAGGCGGTTTATAATTGGATACAGGGAAAGGGTTGTTCAGGATATCATGTATGTGACGGAATAGAAATAACCAGATATTTACAGATTCATGGTGAATTACCGATCCAGTTTGATAAAGCCTGGTATAATTCAGGTGTTTTCAGTTTTACTCAGGAAGGACACGACCATGCAACACATGATTGTGAAGGTTGGCACGGAGTTGATACGTACGACAGGGGATCTGTGTGGTGGAACGATTATGGTGGTCGCGATCAGCCTGATGATGCCATGTGCTCTGAGGGTTGGGGCGAAAAATATCCCTTCCTGTGTTGCAAGTATTAGATTTCTTTTGCCCATTCCCAATTCGGTGATCTAAAAAAACCATATATCCTTTTTATCGCGTGCTTGTTCCCGGAGAACCTGGTTTGTGTTCTATGTACAGGTTTCATGTAAAAAAAATATAAACCTTTGTGTTATCAAAGCAAATTCAAGAGGTATAATAAACAGTATTAACAGTCTGTCGAAATAATGATTCTAAACCTTCTTTATCACGTGCTTGGCTCCGCAGGCCTCGTAGTTCAGGAATCTTTAGTTCATTATACGATAGTTTTATATATAATACTATCGTATTATATATTATGTTAAAGGAATGGAGAAAATTCAGGGGATGGAAGGTGTTGGAGTATTTTCTTTCCAGACCAAACTCGAGAATTCACATAAAGGGGATCAGCAGGGAGCTCTCGATCAGCCCACTTACGGCTGAGACGTACCTGAAGTTATACGCTGAAGAAGGAATATTGGACTCGGAAAGAACGGCGAATTCGATCCAGTTCCGTCTGAATAACGATGATTATCTGACAAAGAGGCTGAAATGTACGTGGTTTCTGATGCTTCTCAAGGAATCGGGATTCATAAAGAAGTTTATCAATGAAAATCCGGAAATATCGGTGGTTTCCCTGTTTGGAGCTTATGCCAGCGGGGAATACACTGAACACAGTGACGTCGATTTGTTTGTAATAACCCAGCAAAGGAAATTGCGCACGGTTAGTATTAGTCGAATGGAATCAGAACTGAGAAAGACAACGGAAATCACCAGATTCAGTATAGGTGAATGGAGGAAGATGAAAAAATCAAAAAACAGTTTTGTGGAGTCTTTTATGAAGAATAATTTAATTTTATACGGTGAGCTTCCGTGAGCCTCGAAGACTGCTTCAAGAGGGGATTGTTGAGGAAGACGGGGACTGACGAGAGCAAGGTTAGAAATTCCATCAGAATGAGCCGGCATTTCCTCGGGAGAGCAGAAGGTAATCTCGAAAACGGGTACTATGATGTTGCGTTTTTGATGGCGTACAATTCGATGTTCCATTCCGCAAGGGCACTCCTTTTTACTGCGGGTTATAAGGAGAGAAGCCATTATTGCCTTATAGCTCTTTTGAAGAGAAACTACGGAAAAAAGAAAGAATTGACAGAGATTTTGTCAAGTCTTGATTCTTACAGAATTTCAAGGCATTCCATACAGTATTCCGGGGAAGGTTGCTCCAGAGAGGACGCTGAGGAATCGATAGATGATGCGGGAAATCTTCTGATATTGGTAGAAAAGGAATTGAAACCCTAAACCTTCTTTATCACGTGCTTGGCTCCGCAGGCCTCGCACTTCAGGAACTGGTAGCGGTCTTCCCTTATTATCTTGGTGTCGGGCTTGCCGCACTCCTGGCAGAAAACGTATTCCTTTGCGTAGTTCTCCACTTTTTTGTCCACCATATCCGACCGGAAGCGGCCCTGTACGGTGAGCTTCTGACCCTTCAGCTCTCCCTTGGTGGCCAGTTCCTTGAGGAGGAACTTCAGAATGTGGCTGGGATCCCTTCTCAGCTTGCCGGCGATCTCCCCGAAGTTGGTGATTATGGTCTTTGACCCGTCGGGCAGAGTCTTGGCTCCGGGAATCTCAAACCTCCCCTTTCCTTCACTCTTTTCGGGGAGCTTCCTGAAGGCATCCTCCAGCAGGGATTCGTAATTCATAGTAATAATTATTGTGGAGTCCGATATAAAAATCGAAGGGGATATCTTACCTCCCTTCCGTCTCTCCCAGAAGCTTCCTTTCGCTGTTCGAGAGCTTTTTCTTGAGCCTGGTAAGGGTCTCAATGTCTTCCTTGGTGAGGTGATTCTCAAGAACGTCGCCCTCGTTTATGTGCCTGCCCATGGTCACTCCTTCCATGGAAACTGCCATCTTCTCCCCGGCCTTCCCTTCCTGTACGTTCTCACCCTCTGACTGGAGCTCCTTGATTTCCCCGATAACCTTGTCTCCCTTTCTGACCCTGTAACCCGTCCTTACCACCCCTCCCAGGACCTCCACGCCGAATACCGCGGGCTTGGACTGGCGGAACACGTAGCCGGGGAGTATCTTCATCCTTCCTGGCCTGGTGGCCGAATCCAGCATATCCTTTTCCCTGTCTTTCTTCTTCTGCTCTTCCCATTCCCGGAAATCCTCGATGAGCTTGTATATTATGTCCGATCTGAGGAGCTTGACTCCGGTCCTTTTGGAGAGCTCGGCAGCCTCTCCGTAGATTCCGACCCTGAAAGCGAATATGACCTTCTTCTTCATGCCGGAGCTTTCCATTACGTCACTTTTGAGGACGGGCCCTACCTTCGCCTTTCTGATGGGCATTTTCATTTCCTTCAGTGTCTTTATGAGCGCCTCCAGACTTCCCAGTGTGTCCGCCTTGACTATGATTCCCTCCTTCTCCGTCTCTATCTCCACTTCCTCTATCTCCTCCTCTATCTCCTTCTTAATCCCTTCTATCTCCTCCTCTCTGCTCACGGATCTCAGGGGAGAACCGGCGATCACGTTTTCGATGTTCATTGCGGATATCTTCACCCCTGCCGCGGCGGAGACCACTTCTATGGGAAGGAACTTCTTCTCCACCCTTATCTCCTTAAGGGGGTTGGGTTTGAGGAGGGCCTTTACCTTGGTGAGCACGATGTCTTTCCCCCCGATCAGCAGGAAGTCACCTTTTCTCATGGTCCCGTCATAAAGTATGACGTCCAGGGTCTTTCCCAGCCCCCTGAAATCCCTGATTTCAAGGACGGTGCCCCTTCCTAAGTCACCGCTGACCTCGAGTCTCTTACCCATGAACTTCTGGGAGAGACCGGCTATGAGGACGAGGAGATCCTGGATGCCCTCCCCGCTCATCCCGGAAACCGGGACGATGGATATCTGCTTGGAGTAATCCTCGACCCTGTCGTACCTTTCCGAGGGGAATCCCCTTTCCCCGAGCTGCCCTATCACGTGATACAGTTTCTTCTCGAATTCGTCCTGCACCCGATCGTCCTGGTGTCTGTAATTGTCGAGGAAGCATATGCCTTCCGGGGAGCGGTATCCCAGTATCCGGTCTATCTTGGTGAGAGCTATCACGAAGGGGGTCTTAAATTCCTTCAGGAACCTTATTGATTCGTCCGTCTGGGGCTGGAAGCCCTCGTTTATGTCCACTATGAGTATGGCGAGATCGGATATGGATCCTCCCCTCTTCCTGAGGGTGGTGAACGCCTCGTGTCCCGGGGTGTCGATGAAGAGAAGACCGGGTATCTTGAGATCGACCTTCATCCTTTCCAGCAGATTTCCGCATATGTCTTTCACGTTCTCTATGGGAATCTCGGATGCCCCTATGTGCTGCGTTATACCTCCCGATTCCCCGGAAGCCACGGCCGACCCCCTGATCTGGTCTAACAAAGTAGTCTTCCCCGAGTCCACGTGGCCCAGTACGCTGATTATGGGCTGCCTTATCCTCATAATATCACCGGTTCATGCCTATTTGCGCTGGCTATAATAAATAGAGTGGGTTGTTCGTTTTATTAATTTCGGGTTTTGCCCGGCATCTAGCCCCTGAAATGTTCTATTTTTATTTCTAGTCAGGAATCTATTAAAGGAGATTATTATGCTGACCTTTGAGACCATAAGGAAGATATTTGAGGAGGAGAGGACAGGCAAGGGACTATCCAATCTCCCGGAGAACTTCTTCCAGGAGGCCAGAGAATACATAGACAGGAAGGAAAAGATTGCCAGGAAGGAGGGCAACGAATGGGAGATTAACACGGTCAAAATACGCCTGAGGACCATATTCGAGAGGAGGGAGCGGAAAATCGTCGAGGCCGCCCTGAACTACGTCCACTCCGGGCATGAGATAGAGAACATGATACCGGAGGAGAGGAAATTCTTCGAGGAGATAGTCGGGGCAGTCAGGAGATTCCAGGAAAAGAGGTCACACAGGTTTGAGGAAGAAGAAAAGAATGCTCTTGTGAGCATCCTGGGAAACGTGGAAAGATTCGTGGGCATGGACACCAGGAACTACGGACCCTTTCACGAGGGGGACATGGCCACCCTCCCCGATCAGAATGCGGAACTTCTTGTTAAAAAAGGTCTTGCGAAGAAGATGGAAATGAATAAATAACTTTGTTTTTATTATGATAATATGGTAACAGAGAAAGGAAAATATGCCTGCCTGCTGAGTGGTAAGGGACCCTTCCGGGCGGTGTATTTCCGCGAGTATGGCAAGACACCGGAAGTGCAAAATACCCTTACGGGTGATTTAATACTTTTCAATTACGTCGGGGGTAGCGACGGGGAAAGGGGAAAGGTCTTTCTTTCACGCAGAATGAACAGTGATATATCCTTTTTCGCCACACCTGACGGAAGAATCGGCACAAAAAAATTTGATGATGATTATAGGGGTGTCAAGATAAACGGGGATCCCGTCGAGGGAAATCCGGATAAGATCACCCTGAAAGAAGGCAGTGTCATTGATGTGAACGGTAAAAGAATAGAGATATTTGAGATTTACTGATTCTTTTCGCCCTTTTCCCCGCGCGGTTTCTCCTTTCCGGCTTCGCCGGCGGGTTTCTCTTCTGTTTTCCCTGTCGGTTCTTCTCCTCCAGCAGGCTCTTCCCCGGCCTTCTCTGCCTGCTCTGCCGCTGCGGCAGCTACGCCGGTTTCCGGAACCGCTGTAGCTGCGGATTTTGCGTCTTCATGGGCCTTCTTTGACGCTTCCAGTTCTTCTTCGCTCAGATCTCCCTGGCCTATGGTTATTCCCATGCTGCGGGCGGTTCCCTTTATCTGGTTGACGAATCTCTCATCCTCCGATCCGAACTTCTGGGATGCGAGCTTCCTGACCTGATCCTCGTTGAGGTCTCCCGCTCTTATTTCGCCCGTTTCGCTGGATCCCTTTTCAAGATTCAGCTCCTTCTTTATCATCGCCGAAACCGGAGGGGTCCCGACCTTGATTTCGAAATCCCTTGTCTTTTCGTTGACTATTACGGTCACGGGGACCTTCATGCCCGCGAGGCTCTTGGTCTTCTCGTTTATCTTGTCGACCACGGCCTGGACGTTCACCTTCATCGGCCCCAGCGCCGGCCCCAGAGGCGGGGCTGCCGTTGCCTTCCCGCCCTCCACCAGAACCTCGATTTTTTCTGTCATATAATCTCGTAATTATCAATATCAGTCATTTGATATATATATATATTTAAGATTATCTCAGTCGATAAAACAAAAACTAAAAATATAATAAAAGAAAAGGGAAGGTGTTTAGGCCTTCACGCTGTCTATGCAAATCCCTGCCGCTATTGTTTTGCCCATGTCCCTGACAGCGAATTTCGCAAGCTCTGGGAAATCCGATTGCTTCTCTATCACGAACGGGCGTGCAGGTTTCACCTTGATTATAGCTGCGTCTCCGGGCTTCAGCATGTCAGGGTTTTCCTTGATCACTGATCCCGTTTTCGGGTCCAGCTTCTTCACGAGTTCGGTTATGTGACCCGCTATGTGGCTGGTGTGTGCGTGGAATACCGGTGTGTAACCCTTCGTGATCACTGTTGGATGCTGCAGCACGATTATTTGTCCGGTGAATTCCTTGACAACAGTAGGCGGATTGTCCGGATGTCCGATCACGTCGCCTCTCTTCAGGTCGCCTTTCCCGACTCCCCTGATGTTGAATCCGATGTTGTCTCCCGGTTCTGCCTTGTCGAGGGGCTTGTGATGCATCTCTATCGATTTGATTTCGCCCTGTGATCCGGAAGGCATGAAAACGACCTTGTCTCCGGGCTTAAGTACGCCGGTTTCGACCCTTCCTACGGGAACGGTCCCTACACCGGTTATTGTGAAGACATCCTGCACGGGAAGCCTCAGCGGCTTGTCCACCGGCTTCTTCGGTGCTGTTATAGACTCGTTGAGCGCCTGTACAAGCGTCGGTCCGTTGTACCAGCTAATCTTGTCGGATTTCTTTGTGACGTTGTCCCCGACATAAGCTGAAACCGGAATGAAAGGTATCTTCCCGGCGTCATAACCGATGCTTGTGAGCAGTTTCTTGACATCTTCCTCTACCTTCTTGTACTGAGACTCGTCATAGTTGATCGCATCCATCTTGTTTATGGCTACTATCATCTGCCCAATACCAAGAACCTTTGACAGGTAAAGGTGTTCCCTCGTCTGTTCCTGGACGCTGTCCTTGGCGGAAACCACCAGAATGGCGGCATCTGCCTGGGATGCACCGGTGATCATGTTCTTTACGAAGTCCCTGTGTCCCGGACAGTCGATTATGGTGAAGTAGTACTTGTCTGTCTGGAATTCCTTGTGCATAAGGTCAATGGTCAGTCCTCTTTCCCTTTCCTCTTTGAGTCCGTCCATGACGAATGCAAACTCGAAAGTCTCTTTTTTCATCTCCTTTGCCTTCTCCTTGAGTTTCCTCATGTCCTGCTCTGGTATTGATCCTGTGTCGAAGAGCAGTCTGCCTATCAATGTCGATTTCCCGTGGTCTACATGACCCGATGTTATCAAGTTCAGGTGCGGTTTGTCTGCCATCTTCATCTTCCTCCTTTTATATTGAATATTATTGAATTTGTTTTAATTTGATTTGAAGTATAAATATATAAATAGGATGGATTTATAAAGGTTTTGGCGCATGCTGTATGTATGCTGGTTTTTAGTCATGACCCATCTCTGACCGGCATCCGGTCCGGCATTCAGTCCTTTCCTAATGATTCGCCCATTATCATGCTTCCCGACCCGCCTTTGTAGTGCAGGGCCAGCCCGAATATGAACAGGCCGAAACCGATCAGGAGGAGCCATGCCCAGGGGATATCAGGGCACTCCCTGGGGCAGGAGCCTCCGCAGTCCGTCCCCTCTTCGTTCCAGTTCTGCTTTCCGTCGCTGCATCGCTCTTCGTAGCCCGTGCATCCCTCGTCCACGTGGCCGTCGCAGTTGTCGTCCAGGCCGTTGCCGCATATATCGAACTCGGATTCCGGCCCTTTCGCCCCAACGCATTCGCTCCATTTGCCCCCGATGCAGCTGGAGATTCCCGCCTCGCAGACCCCGAGATCAGGTCCGCATGCCCTTGTTTCCCCCTCTCTGCAGGATCTGGTCCCGGCTTCTGAGGGAGAAATGAGCATTACCAATATCATCGAGAGCGCAATGTAGAGAATTAATGACCTGTACATATTTTATTCTTGTTTGGCGCGTTTAATTAATCTATTTTCATCCCGATTCCCCTCTCCTCCGTCTTCAGTTGACCGGCCTTCCCGCAGCCTATCTTCTTTATCTTCATGGTCGCCTTTATCGTTTCAAGAAGTGGTCTGACCTTCTCCGAATCTATGGTGACGCTTTCGAGGGGCTCGGCGAGGGAAAGTCCCTTACCGGTCTTGTATTTCCTTATGGCTGCGATGATTTCGATAGCCGTATCCCCGATTTCTTCCGCTTCGGGATCAGACAGATTGGGATCGAATTCCGGCCATTTGGAGAGGTGTATGCTCTTGTCACCTTCCCTTTCGGAAAAGAGGGAGTTGTATATCTCCTCTGTTATGAAAGTGGTTATGGGGGCCATCATCTTCAGCACCGAGAGGAGTGTCCTGTAGAGGGTGTATTTGGCCGAATCCACGGATCCTTTGCTGTATTTTCCCTTGTTGTACAGCCTGTCCTTCACGATCTCCAGGTAATAGTCGCAGAAGAGGTGCCAGAAGAAATTCTCCACTTCCGATTTTGTCCTCGAATACTCGTATTCCCTGAATGATTCCGTTGAGGTCTTTATTATCCCGTTTATCTTGGAGAGCATCCACCTGTCTATCATCTCCATTTTCTTCGGAATCCCGGAGGGGGCGTCCCCGGTATGCATGCCGCAGAATTTAGAGGCGTTCCAGAGCTTGGTGATGAACTTCTTTCCCGTTATCAGGTCCTTTTCCTGGTAGGGAAGGTCCTCACCCAGCTTGGAGCCAGCTGCCCAGAACCTCAGGCAGTCAGCCCCGTATTTGTCTATGACTTCCTGCGGATGGACCACGTTACCCTTGGATTTGCTCATCTTCTTGCCCCTGGGGTCCAGAGCCCAGCCCGATATCATTATGTCCGACCATGGATTCTTCCTGTCGTGGAGCTGCGATTTGACCACGGTATTGAAGAGCCAGAAGGTGATTATGTCATGGGCCTGTGGTCTGAGTGACATTGGATAAAGCTTGGGAAAAACGGGATGATTTCTGAACAACTCCGCTGCCAGCCTGGGGGTCAGGGAGGAAGTGGCCCATGTGTCCAGTACGTCCTTTTCCGGGATGAATTCCTTCCCCCCGCACTTGGGGCACTTTTCCACCGGGGGCTTGTCCTTTGTCGGATCCACCGGTAGGTCCTCTTCCCTGGCCAGTATGGTTTCGTCGCATTTCCTGCAGTACCACACCGGGAAGGGCACTCCGAAGTATCTCTGCCTGCTGATGCACCAGTCCCACTGGAGACCGTTGATCCAGTTCGTGTAGCGGTTTATCATGTGATCCGGATACCAGTTCATTTCCCTGCCCGCTTTCAGGAACCTGTTTTTCAGGTCGAGGTATTTTATGAACCACTGCTTCGTCTCGAGTATCTCGATCTCAGTCCCGCATCTTTCATGTACGTTGACTACATGCCTTATCTTCTTCCTGGATTTCAGCAGGCCCTGTTTCTTTAAATCATCTACTATGGCCTTCCTGGCATCCCCGATATCCATCCCTTTGTATCTGCCGGCCGGCTCGCTCATCTTTCCGTCCCTGGTGATAGCTATCCTCAAAGGGAGCCTGAATTCCTTGTAATGCTCGACGTCGTCCGTGTCCCCGAAGGTGCAGCACATGAGTATGCCCGTTCCCTTTTCCGGGTCGGCCCTCTCGCTGGGCATTATCTCGACCTCGTGATTGAACAGGGGTACTTTGGCCTTCTTTCCGAACAGCCCCTGGTATCTCTTGTCATCCGGGTGAGCGAATATGGCCACGCATGCGGGCAGGAGTTCCGGTCTGGTGGTCGCGATCACCAAGTCTTTGCCGCTTTCGAGCCTGAATACGATTTCGTTGAAATAGGAGTCTTTTTCCCGGTCCTCCATCTCCACCTGGGCTATCGCGGTCGAGCATTCGGGGCACCATATCACGGGCGCCTTCTTTCGGTATTCCCTTCCCATCCTGAACAGTTCGAGGAAGGACCGCTGGGAGATTCTCTGGCAGTGCTCGTTTATGGTGGTGTAGAAGACGCTCCAGTCGCAGGAAATCCCGATCGCCTTCCAGTCGGACACGTATTTCTTGCGGATGCCCTCCAGTGTGTCGAGGCAGAGCTTGACGAATTCCGGCCTTGACATCTCCCTCGCTCTGATCCCTTTCTCCCTTTCTATGAGCCTTTCTGTCGGGAGGCCGTTGTCATCGGTCCCGAATGGATAGAATACACTGAAGCCCATCATCCTCTTGAACCTGGCGATGAAGTCTATCTGGGAGTAGTTGAAGGCATGGCCTATGTGCATCTTTCCCGATACCGTGGGGGGAGGTGTGTCAATCGAGAATATCTCCTTTCTCGAATTGGGGTCGAACTTGAATATTCCATTCTCCTCCCAGAATCTGGACCATTTCCTCTCCGATTCCCTGAAGTCATAGACCTTTGGCACGCCCATAATAAAATCACTTGACGGATGAATAATATATATCTGGGGTAAGAGTTAAAAATTCCCTTGGTTTATTATATGGCTTTCCACAATTATTATCATGAAACACACGCTCCGGATAACCCTTCTGATAGTCGTCATATTCCTACTCTCACAGGTGATAGGCCTGGTTGCGCTCAACCAGAACACGGTGGTTTACGAGGAGCCGGAGACCGGGGAAGTGATCGTCGAGCACATGGACACCGCCATAGGGGAGCGCCCCCCGATACAGGGCCCGTCAACCCTGGTCTACATACTGATAGCGGTGCTGATAGGCACGGGGCTGATACTCCTGCTCATACGGCTGAAGAAGATGAAGGTGTGGAAGTTCCTGTATTTCTTCGCCGTCTGGATGACCTGTACAATAACCATAGGCGTTTTCATAGACCCCACGATAGCGCTCGTGGCCTGCCTGGTGCTGGCGGTTCTGAAGGTCCACAGGCCAAATCCATGGACCCACAACATCACCGAGCTTTTCATATACGCGGGGATAGCGATAATATTTGTCCCCCTGCTGGACATAATCTGGGTCATAATACTCTTGCTTGCCATCTCCGCCTACGACATGATCGCTGTCTGGAAATCGAAGCACATGGTGACCATGGCGGAGTTCCAGACGAAGTCCCGCGCCTTCGCGGGAGTGGTCATAGGATACAGAGACAAAGCAATTTCCAGGATCAGGAGTCCGGGTAAGAAGCCCAAGAAGAGCCCGAAAAAAGGGAAGGAGGTCAAGAACGCCGTCTTGGGAGGGGGGGACATCGCGTTCCCCATGATATTCGCAGGGGTGGTAATGGACACGCTTATCCGTTCCATGGGCTTCTCCAAGCCGTCCGCCTTCCTTATGGCGATGATCATCCCCTTGGTGGTGACCGTCGCCCTGTTCATACTCCTTTACAAGGCTGAGAAGGACAAGTTCTATCCCGCCATGCCCTTCCTGACCGCCGGGTGCCTGGTGGGGTACGGGTTGGTGATGGCGGTTAATTTGCTTATTTAGAAAAAATTAATCCGTGAACTGCGCTTCCTGTGGTTTGAATTCTATTTCTTCCTCGGTCTTTCCCTTCAAAACGTATTTATCCCTGCGGAAGACGTAGCCCCTTTCTTCCATCAGATAGTCGAAAAGCCCGATCATTACATTCTTGATTTTAATTCCTTTACCAAATCTGCCCTGAAAGCCCTTGTTTATCCTTTCGAGCTTTCCGTTACGCAACTTTCCTGTTTTATCGTCCGTTAATATTTCCCTGTAACCATATTCACCGAATAATTTCTTGTCGAGGAGCATATTGGAATATCTGACCATGGAATCCGGCACTTCCACGTAACCCAGCGAGATTTCGTGCCAGCTTCCGCTTTTCATTTCCACTTGCATACAGAGAAATACCGTTTTTGTCTTTTATTCTTTTCCCCCAGTTAGATCAGGAGTCCGGGTAAGAAGCCCGAGAAGAGCCCGAAGAAAGGGAAGGAGGTCAAGAACGCCGTCTTGGGAGGGGGGGACATCGCGTTCCCCATGATATTCGCAGGGGTGGTAATGGACACGCTTATCCGTTCCATGGGCTTCTCCAAGCCGTCCGCCTTCCTTATGGCGATGATCATCCCCTTGGTGGTGACCGTCGCCCTGTTCATACTCCTTTACAAGGCTGAGAAGGACAAGTTCTATCCCGCCATGCCCTTCCTGACCGCCGGGTGCCTGGTGGGGTACGGTATCATGCTCGCGGTGAATTTTTTAATTTTCTGATTTGAGTATTAATCATGAGAAAGTGGTTCAGGGTGATCGCCAGGAGGAAATCTTCCGACTTCCCGGGGTATGAGGACAAGCAGCTCTATATCTACCGGGAGGACATAGGAAGTGTTCTCGACACCTACAAAAGGGTACCCAAGGTGAGGGATATCCGCAGAGGGGGCAGGGTCCGGTTCCCGGATGTCCGTGAGGTCAGCGAGAACGGCGGCAAACAACTGGAAGGATGGATCAGGAGCGACAAGAACATCACTCTTGAAAAGGCAAAGATGGACTGGTATTATTGCTCCGAGATTTTTGATTGATCCGGATTCTTTTATAATCCTTATGATAAATTCTCAAGCATGAAGTGCATCGTTCTCGCGGCGGGGAAGGGGACCCGTATGCTTCCCCTCACGAAGGAGAGGCCCAAGCAGCTCATAGAGGTGGCGGGAAAGCCCTTCCTCTGGCATTTACTGGACGGGCTCAAAAAGGCCGGTTTCAAAGAGAAGGACACCGGGATAGTAGTGAGCTATAAGGGGGAAATGGTCAGGAATTTCCTCGGCAAGAGGGGATTCAAGGGTGCAGTCATCGACCAGAAGAAGCCCCTGGGGACGGGTCATGCCGTGCTCGCGTCGAGGAATTTCCTCGGAAAAGGAAGTTTCGCGGTCGCTAACGGTGACAGCCTTTTTGCCCGTCAGGACATGAAGGAAATCCGGAAGGATGACGGATACTGCTGCATGGTTGCTTCCCCTTCAAAGAATCCGGAGAAGTACGGTGTGATTATAGAAAGGGATGGCTTTCTCCACGAGATCGTCGAAAAGCCAGATAATCCCCCTTCCAACCTGATAAACTCGGGTCTGTACAGGCTGACATCCGAGGTCTTCTTCATACTCGAAAACCTCCCCAAGTCTCCCAGGGGGGAGATCGAACTCACGGACGCGGTGATGACCCTGGCCAAGGAGGGAAAAGTTAAGGTCGTCAGGGGGCGCGGCTTTCTGGACTTCGGGTGCCCGGGGGACATAAAAAGAATAAATGATTTTCTGTCTAAGAAATAGTTATGACGACTTGAGCAAACAATACGAGTCGTCAAGGTGATTCAGGATATGGACGAATTAAAGAAGGAGCTCACTTCGAGCTATTATTTCGAGGATATCACGTCATGCCCCTGCAGGGGGGCGTTCGACAACATACGCTACCCCTGGGAGGCCCTTGAGAGAAAGGAGAAGATAGTGAAATACGAGAGGGAGCTGCGGGGTAACATACACCCAAGCGTGATAATGTCCGGAAACGTGAAGATAGGCAAGAACACCGTGATCCATCCTTATGCCGTTATACAGGGGCCCGTGGAGATAGGCGAGGGGTGCGAGATCCGACCGGGCAGCATGATAAGGCCCGGGACGGTCGTCGGAAACAGGGTAGTTGTGGGCCACGGTTCAGAGATCAAGAATTCCATAATATTCAACGAGGCGAAGATCGCGTCCAACGTTTTCGTGGGGGATTCCATCATCGGCCGGGGCGCTAGGCTGGGCTCGGGCACGGTCACCGGCAACAGGAGATTCGACCAGGGCATAATCACGGTCAGGGTGGAGGACAGGAAGGTCTCCACGGAGATGGAGAAGTTCGGCTGCGTCCTCGGGGATTTCTCAAGGCTCGGGGCCAACTGCACGACTTCCCCCGGGGCGCTCATAGGGAAGCATGCCTGGATAGACGGGAGCTCCCTTGTAAAGGACTTCGTACCCTCCGACAGACTCGTCAGGATCAAGCAGGAAGCGGAGATGACAGGGAAGGAAAGAATATATCTTCAGAGAACCGACAGCAAGGGAAACGTCTAGTTCATTTCGCCCGTTTTCTCAGGCTTTTTTCATCCCCTTTGTTGTCAAGCTCTATCACTTGTCCGTCCCTGGCCGCGACCGTTTTCACGCCGGTCTCTTTTTCTGTCCATTTCGCCTCTTCGTGGGGGTTGCCCCTTATCATGTACATGCCGAAAGCCGTCAGGATTGCGAGCCCGGGTTTCGAGAGCCCAATCAGCTTTTTGGCCTGGAGGATGTCCATGTGATGGGGCCAGCTCTTGCCCCTGGGGCGGAGAACGTTCACTATGAGGCAGTCGCATCCCCTGAAGTGATCCTCCTGGCCCTCGAAATATTCCCCGTCGCTGGTATATCCGATCTTCTTCGAGCCCTCGAAAACGAACCCGAAGCAGTCTTCCTCCCCGTGCATTGTCGGGATCGCCGTCACTTTTATCTTGCCTATGCTAGCCGATTCTCCCGCTTTCAGAATGCTGATTTTGTCCGGGAGTTCCGCATGGAAAGGGGAAATGGCCCTCTTGTGTTTTTCGTTCCCCTCCGCCAGAAATTTCCCTCCAATCACGGTCCCGCCCCTCTTCCTCGTACCCTTGGTCATGCTCTCTATCACGACCTCTGCGTCCGTGCAGTGATCCGGATGTGCGTGTGAGATCACGATTCCGGTCAGCTTCTGGAGGTTGACGTGGTGCTGTTTGGCCCTCACCAGCGTGCCGGGACCCGGGTCGACGTGTATCATCTCCCCGTCCATCTCTATCACGAAGCCTCCGGTGCCCCTTATCTGGGTCATCATGGCGATTCTTCCGCCGGCCGTCCCGAGAAAGGTTATCCTCATTTTATTCATTTTGTTTTCCGTATTAATAATTTTTAAGATATGAAAACAAACGAATGTTATGAAGAAAGACGAGCTCATTTTGAAGTACGCCCTCCAGAATGCCGTGTTCTACAAGGGGAAGGCGAATCCCGGGGCCGTTCTCGGGAAGATACTTTCCGAGGATCCCAGTCTCAGGGGCAATGTCCTGGACCTGAAGAAGGAGATTGAGAAGACGGTCAAACAAATCAACCTCCTGTCCCCGGATCAGCAGAGGAAGGAGCTGGAAAAGCTCGATCCGGACATGCTCACAAAGGAAAAGAAGGAACAGGAGGAGCTGCCGCCCCTGCCCCATGCGGAGGAAGGGAAAGTGGTGACCAGGTTCGCTCCCTCGCCGACGGGACCCCTGAACATGGGTCAGTTCCTGCGGGCCACCATGCTGAGCTATGCTTATGCCAAGAAGTACGGAGGGAAATTCATACTCAGGATAGAGGACACCGACCCCAGCAAGATAGGAAAGGATTTTTACGGTATGATAAAGGAGGACCTTGAAAATACCGGTATCAGTTTCGATGAGATGGTTCTGCAGTCCGACCGGATCGAAACCTATTACGAGCATGCCGGTAAAATGGTGGAGAAGGAGAAGGCCTATGTGTGCCTGTGTCCAGCGGACCACTTCAGGGATCACAAGAAAAGGCAGGAGGAATGCCCCTGCCGTAACAAGAGCAGCGGGGAGAACGGGGATCTCTGGAGGAATATGCTGGAAGGAAAATACAGCGAAGGAGAGGCTGTCCTTCGCCTGAAGACGGATATGTGCTGCCCCAATCCGGCTCTCAGGGACCCGCCCCTGCTGAGGGTGAGCAAATCCCCCCACCCGCTCAAGGGGGAGAAGTATTCGGTGTGGCCGCTCTATAATCTTTCATGTGTAATAGACGATCATCTGCTCGGAGTCACCCACATCTTCAGGGGCAAGGAGCACGAGCACAACACCGCAGTGCAGAGGGATATAGGGGAATTCTTCGGATGGAAGCCGCCCACGGTCGTGAATTTCGGCATGATCCGCTATCCCGGGGAGAAGATCCATACGAGGGACATGAAGGAATGGATAAAGGAGGGAAAGGTCTCGGGGTGGGACGACCCAAAGCTTCCCACGGTCCGCGCCATGCTCAGGAGAGGGTTCCGTCCGGAGGCGCTCAGGCAGTACGGAAAGGAACTGAGCCTCACAAAGTCGGACGTCACGCTGGACTGGGAGAAACTGGAAACCATCAACCGCAGGATAATCGATCCGGAAGCGGACAGGTACATGGTGGTGATAGATCCCGTCAAGCTGACCGTGGCCAATGCTCCGGAGAAGCGCGAGATATTCGAGCCGCTCCATCCGGAATTCCCCGAAAAGGGAAAGAAGAAGATTATGGTGGACAACAAGTGGATATTCATCTCCTCGGAAGACAGGGAGAAACTCAAAAACAAAATATTCAGGCTCAAAGGGCTTTTCAACGTCAGCATGGGGAAGAAATGCAGATACTTCGGGGACGACATCGTGAGGGACATGCCCAAAATACAGTGGGTATCCCGTCCCAACGTTAAAGTCAGGATAGTCCGGAAGGAAGGAAGCGCAGAGGGCATCGGGGAGCGCGAGATGTCTAACCTAAAGGAGGGGGACATCATACAGATGGAGAGGATAGGTTTCGGAAGGGTGGACCGGAAATCAATGGAAGGTATGGTCATCTATTTCGCACATAAGTGATTTCATGATCAAAGCTATATTCTTCGATTTCGACGGGGTGCTGACCAAGGACAAGAAGGGCTCCATAAACGTCTGCAACAACTTGGCAGAACTCACCGGTATCCCCTTCAGGGAGCTGATCGATGCCTACAATTACAAGAAGCAGGAATACAACAGGGGGACCATCTCCAAGGAGGAATTCTGGGTCCACTTCTGCAACAGGCTCGGGAAAAAGCTCGACATAGGCCTGCTTGACGATGCATTCACCAAAATAAACGTCAACTGGCCGGTTTTCAACCTTTCCCAGGAGCTGAGGGAGAAGTACAAGATAGGCATAATTTCAAACAATCCCAGGGAAAGATTCGAGCAGAATTCGAGGGACATGCAGCTCGAAAGAAAATTCGACGGACTTTTCATTTCCTTCATGTTCAAGTCTTTGAAGCCTGACAGGAGGATATTCGAAAGGGCCACGGAGGAATTCGGATGCAGGGCGGATGAATGCGTTTTCATAGACAACAACAGGGAAAAACTCGGCGTTCCGAGGGAGATGGGATTTCACACCATCTACTTCGACGAGGAAAAGAATGACATAGAGGGTCTTGAAAGGGAACTCATAGAGGCGGGTGTTGAAATCCAATGAAAATCCCGGTGGAGTGAAAGCTCTAAAGCATGCCCAGAATATCGAATATTCCCATTCCCTTCTTCTTCAGTGTCACGAAATCCGCGTATTCCAGGTCCGCCAGTTCTTTGGAAAGCTCCTTTGCGTCCCTGAACCCGCCCAGGCGGTCGACCAGGCCCGGGCCTACCGCGTCTTTCCCCAGAAATATTTCCCCGGAACTTACCTGCTCTATCTGGGTTTCGGTGAGGTTCCTGTTCTCCGCGACCTCTTCCAGAAAGTATCTGAAGGTCTCGTCAACTATGTATTCCATCTTCTCCCGCTCTTCCTGCGTCATGTTGCGGAAGGGCGAGCCCATGTCCTTGTTTTCGCCGGAAGTTATGTTCTCGTAAGTCACTCCGTATTTGTCGAACAACCCGGAGAATTCCAGGTAAGAGGCAGTCGCCCCTATGGATCCGGTCATGCTGAGCGGGTCAGCCATTATGACGTCGCATGAAGAGGCGACCCAGTAAGCCCCGGAAGCGGCAACATCCGACAGCCAGCATACCGTCGGTTTTTCCATGTCCCTGACGTATCCGGCCATCTCCCTGGAGGAGACCACCGATCCACCCGGGGAATTGATCCTGAAAAGGGCCGCCCTGTAATAGGGGCTTTCCTCAACCTTCTGTATCATGGAATATAGGTTTTCGGGTGAGGTGGTTTCCGTCAGAAGCGAAGGGCTGGAGGTTATCGTTCCCCGGATCTCTATCACAGCTATCGAGCTGGCGGAAGGAGTTCCTGTTATTATTATCACTGCTATGCCGGTTATGCCCGCACCGATTATCAGGCCAAGAATGAATCTTCCCATGTTGTCCATCATCCCACTTCCGTATCCCCTACGAATACCTTCTTTTCCCCGTTTGCCTTTCCTA
Source organism: uncultured archaeon (assembly GCA_964441265.1). Lineage (GTDB taxonomy): Archaea > Aenigmatarchaeota > Aenigmatarchaeia > QMZP01 > QMZT01 > JAFGDH01. Next base: position 161,490 of record CAYYKJ010000001.1, on the reverse strand, counting down.
TCTTCCAGCACCTGATCCCGTGTTTTTTGCATATCTCCTCTATCTTTCCATATTCTTTCCCTTCGCATATCACACAGAATCCCACTCCCATGTTGAATGTCCTGTGCATCTCCCTGTCGGAGACATTTCCCAGTTTCTGCATTAGTCCGAAAACCGGAGGGGGATCAGGCATCGAGTCAAGTTCGAATCCGACCCCGGCGATATCTCCCAGCCTCATCAGTTTCGAGAACGCGCCGCCGGTTATGTTTGCCAGTCCGTGTATCTCGCATGAGCCGAGCATTTCCATCACAGGCCTGACGTAAATCTTCGTGGGCTCGAGTAGTTCCTGGCCGACCATCTTCCCGTTCAGTTCCGGAGGCTTGTCGTTCACGTCGTATTCCGAAAGCAGGAGCTTCCTGGCCAGGGTCAGGCCGTTGGAATGTATTCCGGAGCTTTCCAGCCCTATGACGACGTCTCCGGGGGATATCTTCTCCCCGGTTAGGATATTGTCCTTTTCGACGACGCCCATGGACATCGCTGAGAGGTCTGAGCCCTTTATCATGTCCGGCATGAGGGCGGTCTCCCCCCCGACCACGGCCACGCATGACTGCTTCGCCCCGTCGGCGAGACCTTTGGCGATACTCTCTATCTCCTTCGGGTCAAGTTTCTCTATTGCGAGATAATCCACTATGAGAACGGGCTCGGCTCCCATGCATATGAGATCGTTTACGTTCATGGCGATGCAGTCGATACCTATGGTGTCGAATTTTCCCATGAGACCGGCGACCATTATCTTCGTCCCCACGCCGTCCGAATGGACAGCGAGAGCCCTTCCGCCGCCGATATCAACCAGGCCGGCATAATGGCCTATGTCTGAAATGACCTCCCCGAATTTCCCCTTCCGGAGGTCCAGGGTCTCACCAAGGATTTCCCCTATCTTTTTGTATGTCTTCTTCTCTTCGGAGACGTCCACGCCCGCCTTGGCGTAGGTGTATTCCTCATTCATTCTTTATCCTCTCCAGCACGTCATCCACCTGCTCGACGGCGGTTCCTATGTAATGCTCCGGGTCTAGGTAGTGGTCTATTTCCTTCCGGCTGAATTTTTCTTTTATCACGGGGTTTTTCATGAGTATCTCCCTCAGCGGGGTTTTTGTCCTGTATGACTCCATCGCCGACTTCCGCATTATTTCGTGGGCGTCCTGCCTTCCTATCCCTTTCTTCACCATTCCTATCATGAAATGCTCGCTCATCACGAGACCCCCGGTAAGTTCGAGGTTCCTTTTGATGTTCTCGGGATGTAGTTCTATGTTTTCGAGTATCTCGTTGAGTCTTCTCAGCATGAAGTCTAGGAGCATGAAGCTCTCCGGGAATATTATTCGCTCGTTCGCGGAATTGGTCAGGTCCCTTTCGTGCTCTAGCGGGTTATTTTCAAGAGCTACCGAAACTTGAGACCTGATAATCCTCGCCAGGGAGCACACGTTTTCCGACCGGATGGGATTCCTTTTGTGAGGCATGGTAGAGCTCCCGATCTGCTTCTTCCGGAACTTCTCCGTCACCTCTCCTATCTCGGTCCTCTGAAGGTTGCGGATTTCTTTGGCGATTTTCTCCAGAGAGGTCGCGATCAGGGCGAGCACCATGATCATCTCCGCGTGCCTGTCTCTCTGCACCACCTGAGTGGAAACCATCACCGGTTTCAGTCCCAGTTCATCCATGACGATTCTCTGTAGTTCACGCGCCTTCTCCCCGAAGGTCGCCTGGGTTCCGACGGCGCCTGTCATCTTTCCCACCAGCATCCTGTCCTTTGTTTGTTTCAGCCTTTCGATGTTCCTCTCTATCTCACACAGCCAGTTGGCGAATTTCAGCCCGTAAGTCGTCGGGACTGCATGCTGTCCGTGGGTTCTCCCTATGCACACTACCTTCCGGTTTTCCTTCGTGAGTCGGCGGAGGGTTTTCTTCAGTTCTTTGATGTCCTGTTCGATGATCTTTATCGCATCCATCAGCTGGAGGGCGAGGGCGGTGTCCTGTATGTCGAAGGAAGTCGCCCCGTAGTGGACGTATTTCCCGGCATCCCCGCACTGCTCCGTGAGTGCCTTCACCATCGCCATCAGGTCATGGTGTATCTCCTTGTCTATCTCCTTGACCCTTCCGACCTTCACGTACTCCGTGGCCGCTTTCTTGGAAATTTCCTCGGCGGCTTCCTCCGGAATGTTGCCGAGCTTCGCATGTGCCCTGGCAAGGGCCGCTTCCACTTCAAGTAAAGTCTGGAGCTTCGCCTCCTCTTCGAATATCCTCCTCATCTCCTCCGAGTAGTATCTGTATTCTATTGGATGGATAGCCATTTTACGCAAGAACTCCCCTTTCCTTCAGGTTTCTCTTTATCCTTTCCTCCGGGTTTCCCGGCACCGCTTCAAAATTCTTCCCTGTTATCAGTTCATATGCCTGGATGTACCTCTTCGCGGCCTCGGTCTTTATACTGTCCGGTATTTCCGGAATTTTCCCTTCACCTAGGAACCCCCTTTCCGCCAGCCAGGTGCGGACGTACTCCTTGTCAAGCTTCCTCTGTTCCTTCCCCTCTGAGAATAATTTTTCGTACGTGTCGGCGAACCAGAACCTCGATGAATCCGGCGTGTGGATTTCGTCTATCAGCACTATTTTCCCGCCCAGGAGTCCGAACTCGTATTTTGTGTCTGCGAGTATCAGTCCCTGCCGGGCGGCGATTTTCGTCCCCCGGTCGAAAAGCTTAAGAGAGATCTCGGCGAGCCTGTCGAACAGTTCCGCATCCACCAGACCCTCCTTTATGATATCCTCCCCGGAGAGCGAGCGGTCGTGCTTGTCGAGTTTCGTTGAAGGGGTTATTATCGGCTTCTTGAATTTCTGATCTTTCTTCAGTCCCTCCGGGAGCACGTTTCCGCAGAAGTTTCTCACGCCTTTGGAATAGTTGTACCACGCAGAGGTCTTGGTGACCCCCGTTATGTATCCCCTGACGACCATTTCTATCGGAATGCTCTTGCATTCCCTGACCATCATCACGTTCGGGTCCGGGACGTCTGTGACGTGATTGCTGACTATATCCTTTGTCTGGTCGAACCAGAAGGAAGCTAGCTGGTTGAGAACCTGTCCTTTGAAGGGAATGGTTCCCAGGACACGGTCAAAGGCGGATATGCGGTCGGTAGTCACTATTACCATTCCCTTCTTTCCCCTGTAGTTGTCCCTCACCTTCCCTTCAAACCTTTCCCCGAGACCCGGAAAATCAGTGGTCCTGAGAGTGCTGTTTATCTGATTACTTATAACATCGTCCGAAATCATTCCATCACCCCTTGAGTTTCAGCATTCTGATTGCCAGGTGGGCGGCGTTCTTGGAGTTGTCCACCCCCACGCAGGCGACGGGAACCCCGGAAGGCATCTGGGCTATCGAAAGCAGCGAGTCAAGCCCTCCAAGCTTGGCGGATACCGGGACTCCTATAACCGGTTTTTCCGTTATAGAAGCAACGAAGCCCGGGAGAGCCGCTGATAGACCCGCGATGGCTATGAAAATATCCGCCTTTGAGCCAGAAACGATTTCCCTTACCTTGTCGGGCTCCCTGTGGGCGGAAGCCACCTTAATTTCGTATTCAATGTCCTCTTCCTTCAGAATTCCTTCTGCCTTTTCGGCCACCGGAAGGTCGGATTTGCTCCCGCAGATTATCAGAACACCCATAGGAATATATGAGATTTTTGTTTTATAAACTTAATGACAAAAAGATATTCGGTGTTATGATGATTGAATACGAAGAGGGGGAAGAGGATCTGGAGATATTCCTCGACGAGGAAGACCTGCAACCCGATGAGAGGAAGGGATATGCCAAGGGTATCGTCAGCGGATTCGAGGTCAAGGCAGAGGATACCAGGTATAAGGACAAGCTGGAAGGAAAGGAAGTGACCCCGAAAAGGGAGAAAGTGGTCGGGGGTTTCGAGCTGGACGCGGAGGACGTGAGGTACATGGAAAACCTCGGTTCCGGAGAATCAGAACGAGCTTCTCCTCCTGTTGAAGAAGAGAAAAAGGAAGAGCCCCTGCCCGAAATAAAGAAGAAGGAAGAATACGATCTCTAGGATGACCTGAGCGTTTCTATCAGGCCCTTTACGATTTCTGCATGATTTTTCTCTTCACCGCGCAGCTTTTCGAAAAATGATTTCAGCTTTTCGCTTGTCAGTCCCTCGGCTATCTCATTGTCCATGGAGGCGGCCTGATTTTCCGATTCTAGGAGTTCCTCCAGCCTTCTTATGATCTCTTCCTTAGTATTCATCCCTCGGATCACCGCTTAGTATTCTGACCAGCTCGCTGAGTATGGCCTTGTGTCTTCTGGAGTCGTCCAGCAGTCTGGTCAGGTCGTTCTTCACCATCAGGTGCGCTGTGACGGGCAGCCTTATGTGTTCCAGGTTCGTTATGTCCATGGAGGAAAGCCTTTCCACGAATTCGTCCTCAACGGTTATGATGTCGTTTATCTTTTGCAAAAGTACTGACTTGTTCATGCTTAGAAATTGTATGGGAGATTAAAATCTTTTTCTGGCGTATTCGACCGCGTTCCTGAATATAGCGAGCCCATCTCCCTCTTGCGGAAGGGATTCCAGCCGGGTCCAGTGCGGGTGGGTGTAAGGGTGGACGTATTTTTCCGGGTGGGGCATCATACCGAAGACGTTTCCCTCCGGGCTGCATATCCCGGCGATGTCCATCATGCTCCCGTTGGGGTTTTCGGCGTATCTGAACACGATCTGATCGTTCTCCTCCAGCTTCCGTAACACATCCTCAGGGGCGATGAATTTTCCCTCTCCGTGGTTGATGGGGATGAATATCTCCGGTTTCATGTTTCTGGTGAATACGCATTTGCCTTTGCTGCTATGACGGAGGGTGACCCACTTGTCTATGAAATATCCCGAATCGTTCATTGCTAAAGTGGCTTCCTGTCTCTGCATTATTCCCTCCGTTGCCGGTATGAGACCCGCCTTCACCAGCGCTTGGAAGCCGTTGCAGATTCCGAGGACGAGCTTCCCTTCCTCCACGAAATTCCTGATCTCCTTTCCGATGACGTGTTTCATTATGTTCGCCTGTATCTTTCCCGCGGAGATGTCATCCCCGTAGGAGAAACCCCCGGGTATCATCAGTATCTGGTAATTCTCCAGAGATTTGTCTTTCAAACGGTTCACGTGGAGTAGATCCACCTCTGATCCGGCCAGCCTGAGGGCCTCGCATGACTCCTCGTCGCAGTTTGTCCCGTCAACCCTCAAAACGATTGTCTTAACCATTTTATCCGTCCTTTTTTGATTTTTACCAGTCGAACGTGCTCTTCCACACCCTCTTCAGTTCCTTCGCGTCCTCGCTGATAACCTCATTCCCCCCCGTTCCGGTCATCACCAGCTTGCCGTCTCCGGTCACTTCCCCCGCCTTGCTTGCATGGTCTCCCATTATGTTCTCGAATTCCTTTTCCTTCCCCTTCTCCACCTCCGCCAGGAATCTGGAGTTGGATTCCGAGAACAGTATGACGTGATCCTCATCGCTTTCCGAATCGATATTCTTCAGGTCCATTCTGATTCCCAGTTTTCCGGAGAATGCCATCTCTGCCGCCGCGACCGCGATCCCTCCCTCCGAGCAGTCGTGGCATGCTCGGACCAGCCCGGAGTCCATGGCCTTTATGATGCAGTCCATGGATTCCTTCGCTCTGAAGAGGTCGACGCCGGGGACCTTACCCCCTTCGAGGCCGTTTACCATGTAGAAATGGGACCCTCCGAGCTCTTTCTTTGTCCTTCCCACCACGTAAACGGGGTTACCTTCCTTTTTCAGATCCATGGATACCGCCTTTCTCACGTCCGGTGTTATTCCCACTGCGGTGATTAGCAGGGTATAGGGGATGGATATGCTGTCTTCCCCTCCTAGAGAGTATTCGTTGTACAGGCTGTCCTTGCCGGATATGAAAGGTGCTTGGAATCCCAAAGAACCGTCATGGCATCCTCTCACCGCCTCGACCAGAGCCCCCAGCCTGTCCGGCTTCTCCGGATTTCCCCAAGAGAAGTTATCCAGTAGGGCGATCCTCCTTCCCCCGCAGCATACGTTGTTCCTCATGGCCTCGTCTATCGAAGAAAGGGCCATGTTATAGGGATCCCTGCAGTATTTGGAATTGACCCCGTTGGACACCACGACACCTCTCCAGGAACCCTTCCTCGGTTTTGCCACGCATGCGTCCCCGGGTCCTGAATAACCCTGGAGGGGCTTCAGTATCATCTTCGCCTGGACCTCGTGGTCGTACTGCCTTATCACCCACTCCTTGGAGGCTACGTTGGGCGAGGACAGAATCCTCTTCAGGTCTTCGTTGTAATTTTCCTTTCCGCTGAATTCCGGATCCGAATAATCCGGCTTCTCGAAACTCGCTTCCCTCATTATCCTGGGTACTCCGTTGTGCAGGAAATCCATGCCCATTTCGGCGACCACGTCCCCTTCGTGCAGGAGTGTGAGCTTCCGGTCACCGGTGAATTCCCCGATCACGGTGGCGTCGGTGTTTTCGTTGCGGAATATACCCAGAACCTCCTCGACGTTGTCCTTAGGGACAGCCATTATCATTCTCTCTTGTGCCTCGGAGACCCATATCTCCCACGGCTCCAGGTCGGGGTATTTGAGCGGGACCTTGTCCAGCTCCACCCTCGCGCCGGTCTTTTCTCCCATCTCGCCTACTGCCGAGGAGAGTCCTCCGCCCCCGCAGTCCGTTATTGCCGAATACAGGGGTGATTCGTGCCTGTCCCTTACGATGAGCTGGCCGTCCAAGACCCTCTTCTCCTCTATGGCGTTGCCTATCTGCACCGCGCCGCTGGATGTCTTTTCCGATTCTGTAGTCAGCTCCAGTGAGGCAAAGGTTACCCCGTGTATGCCGTCCCTTCCTGTCTTTCCGCCGACCAGTACGATCATGTCACCCGGGCTGGGATTACGGACGTATTTGTTGCTGGGCATTATACCGACCACCCCGGCATAGACGAGCGGGTTGCCGATGTATCCCTTGTCAAATCCGATTCCCCCGTTTGCGGTGGGGATCCCCATCCTGTTCCCGTAATCCCTTATGCCGGCTACGCTCCCCTTCATCAGCCTCTTGGGGTGGTGAACCCCTTCGGGCAGCTTGTCAACGGGATAATTGGGCGGGCCGAAAAAAAGGACGTCGGTGGAGATTATGGGTTTAGCACCCACCCCCATCACGTCCCGGAAAACACCACCGGATCCGGTCCCCGCCCCCCCGTAAGGGTCGAGCGCCGTCGGGTGGTTGTGCGTCTCCGCCTTTACGGCGATGTCCGTCTCGTCGTCGAACTTCACTATGCCCGCGTCATCCTCGAAAACGCATCTGCACCAGGACATGTTCAGCTCCTTGGTTGATTTCATGATGTATGTTTTCATGAGGCTGTCTATCTCCTTCCCGTTCATTCTTATTATTCCCTTGAACGTCTTGTGCACGCAGTGCTCGGACCAGGTCTGGGCGAGCGTTTCCAGCTCCGCATCGGTGGGATTCCTCCCCAGCCCCTCGTAATATTCCCTTATCTTCTTCATCTCTTCCGGATTGAGGGCGAGCATGAACTTTCTGCTGATCTCCGCCAGTTTCTTTTCATCCTTTCCCGCCAGACCTATGATCCTCGGTTTCATTCCAGCCTCCTGAACCTGAAGTTCTGTATCAGAGCATTGGCAAGTATTTTCTTGGAAATATTATCCATCTCATCCCCGGAGAGATCACCATCCACCACGAAAGTCGTCCCGGTCCCCACAGTTTTTACCCCATTGATGCCCATCACCCTTATCGCCTCCTCGACTGAAAGGCCGACCGGGTCCATGACCCCCGGTTTGAAGGTGACCTCCGCCACCCATACTCCCCGCTCTTCCACCAGTTTCTCTAGGTGGGACCCGTCGCTCTTATGTCCGGTGAATCTGTAGGATTGGGTTATGCCGTCGACAAGGAGTTCCCTGCAGATCCTTTCTACGTCTTCCTTGGAAAGTTCCCCGTCAAGAACGAATGTCTGGAGGGTCTTTACATCCCTCACTTTGCCGGTTGAGAGTTCCTCTATTTCTTTTTTCGTGTTGGAACCCGTGGGGTCAACCACACCTTCGTTATAACCTATCCCCACGACCCAAGACATAAAGACACTGAAAATTTGATATTAAATTTTGGTCGCAAGTTATAAAAATATTTCACGGAAAACACAGAGAAGATCATTCTTTGTCCTTGTCGGCGGGGTATATTCTTTTCATCCAGGGCTGATACGTTTTGTGGATGTCGCCATTTCCGTTGTGCTTTATTCCGTTGTGGATCCTGTCCAGAATGTCTCCGGGCAGCTCAAAGTATTTTCTCAAGGACGGTCCTTTTGGATATTTTTTGTCTGACATCTCCATCACCGAATGTGAATATTCAGTCTTGTAGCTTCAATTATAAAAAACGAGATTGAACCAGATCAAATTATTAATCTTCGAAACAAAGAATTTCTATCCACAGACGCCTTGTCAGTCGGAACCTGATGATACTCCATGAAAAAGAAAATACGAAGGGACATGATCCTGAAAAGGAATAATCACAGTCAAAGGGAAAAGTCCAGAAAGGACACCAGCATAAAGAATAAACTTTTCTGCCTGCCCGAATTCGTCAAGGCCAGGAACATACTGTTTTACGTTGCCGTGAAGGGGGAGGCCGGGACCGGGGAGATGATCCAAGACGCCATGCGGAAGGGAAAGAATGCGTTCCTGCCAGTCACCGATTTGAAGGGGAGGGACATCTCCGTTTCTGAACTCAATGAGGTCAACGGGAAACTCAAGCCCGGGCCCTTCGGCATACCCGAACCCTTCTATCCGATCCTTGCCGATCCCGAATCACTTGATCTGATCATAGTTCCGGGAATCGCCTTCGACCGCAGGGGGAGCAGAATAGGATACGGTATGGGATTCTACGACAATTTCCTCTCCGGGCTCAGGAATAAGATACCTACCATAGCCCTGGCCTACGAATTCCAGATAGTGAACAAAATTCCCTCCCATTCAGGAGACGTGAGGGTCAAGAAGATCGTGACTGAAGAGAGGATAATCGAGTGTTAATGCCTGAACATCCTTCTCCCCGTGAATGTCATTGCCACGCCGAGATTGTTCGCCGTCTTTATGACCTCGTCATCCCTTATGGAACCTCCCGGCTGGACGATGAACCGGATGCCCTCTTTCGCAGCTTCCTTCACTGAATCGTCGAAGGGGAAGAAGGAATCGCTCCCCAGGACGCATTCACCGAGAATCTTTTTGTAATATTCCTCCCTGGACATATCCGGCTTCTCTTTCTCAAAGAGGATGTCCATGTTCTCCTTTGCCTTGGTCACCGCCAGCTTACGCAGGGAATCGACCCTGTTGGGCTGGCCCGCTCCCATGCCCAGCACCTGGAACTTCTCCTTTTCGTGTTCCCTGCATATCACGATGGAGTTGGATTTGGTATGTTTGGTGGCCAGGCAGGCGAACAAAGCGAGATCTTTTTTGTCTTCGGGAAATTCCTTTTCCGTGACCGTCCTGAATTCGCTCTTGTCCGCATAGCCGATGTCCCTGTCCTGCTGGAGCATCCCACCGGAGATTATACGGTATGAGATGTTTCCGGGGTTTTTGATATCCATCTCGAGAAGGCGGAGGCCCTTGCTTTTTCCCCTGAGGAATTCCAGCGCGTCCTTTTCGAACTCCGGGGCTATCACCACCTCAACGAACTTTCCCTTCAGAAACTCCGCCGTCTTCAGGTCGAGAGGCCGGTTCACGGCGATAACGCTCCCGAAGGCGCTTATGGGATCGCCTTCCCATGCCCTTTCCATGGCTTCGCGGAGCGAATCTCCGGTGGCGAAACCGCATGGGTTGTTGTGTTTTATCACCGCCACGCCGGTACCTTTCAGGTCCGAGATGGCGTCCACCGCCGACTCCGCATCTACGTAATTGTTGTAGGACATCTCCTTTCCGTGGAGCTGCTTCGCGGATACAATCCCCCCTCCTTCAGGCAAGCGGAAGACCATGGCCTTCTGGTGCCAGTTCTCCCCGTACCTCAGGGGCTTTCCTCCGAGAAATTTCATCCTGATTATATCTTCTCCGGCGAACCTCGTGCTGAGGAACCTGTCTATGGCGGAATCATAATCTGCTGTTCTTCTGAACGCGTTGAGAGCGAGGGATTTTCTGGTTTCAATATCCACGTCTCCGCCGGCTTTCAGCTGGGATATAACGGTGTTATACATGCTTGGATCGGTTATCACCACAACGTCTTTGTAGTTCTTGGCCGCCGACCTGATGAGCGTGGGACCACCGATGTCGATATTCTCTATCGCCTCTTCGATTTTCACGTCCTTGTCCTCCACGGCCTTTTCGAACTGGTAGAGGTTGACCGCCACCAGGTCGATCGGCTCGATCCCGTGTTCCTCCATCTGTTTCGCATGCTCTGCGTTTTTGCGCACGGCGAGTATTCCCCCGTGTACCTTGGGGTGGAGCGTCCTGACCCTGCCGTTCATCACCTCCGGGAATCCTGTGTAGTCCCCTATATAGGTGACCGGGACCCCTCTCTCCTTCAGAAGCTTGGCTGTCCCTCCCGTGGATATGATCTGCACCCCCATATCCGAGAGTGCCTTCCCGAATTCGACTATCCCCGTCTTGTCCGTTACCGAGATAAGTGCTTTCTTTATCATAAAACCACCTCAAAATATCTTTACCTTGCCGTCCCTGACGGCAATCTTCCCCTCGTTGAATTTCTTTATCGCCTCTATGAGGCATTCCTGTTCCGCCCTCTGGACCTTGTCCTTCAGCGAATCGGGTGTCTCCTCGTTTCCGACCATAACGGGCTTCTGTATTATTATCGGTCCCTCATCAACGTCCTCCGTGACGAAGTGCAACGTGCACCCGCTCACCTTGCATCCCCGCCTGAGCACCTCCTCGTGCACGTTCATGTCCATGCCACCCTCGAATGCCGGCACCAGGGAGGGATGTATGTTTACGATTTTGTCCCCGTAGTGCCTGCAGAACCATGGCGAGAGTATCCTCATGAAGCCGATAAGGAGTATGAGGTCCACGTCCCTTTTATCGATCTCGGAGGCCATCTCCCTGTCGAAGTCCTCCCTTTCCTTCCCTCTGTGGTCGATGTATTCCGCTTCTATCCCGTGTTTCCTGGCCCTTTCCAGAATGTATGCCTTTTCCCTGTTCGAGATCACCAGTGATATTTTAGCGTCCAGTTCGCCCCTTCTGATGGCATCGATTATCACCTGCAGGTCCGTCCCCCTGGTGGAGCCCAGGACAGCTATGTTCATGGTCATGATCACACCCGCATGTTATTTTAAATCTAATCAATACAGGTTTTTTATTGTTATCAGGGCGATAATATGTTCTTCCACGTGATCATGACGACCGGATGCGACGGGAAGTGCTGCTACTGCTATCAGAAGTCCCCGGAGGACATGGAAGAGGACCACGGTTTCGACATAGACCACGAGCTCCCCCGGAATACTTGAACAGTCTCCGCACGATTCCGGTTTCGATAAACGGGGACAGGAAGACCACGGACATGTACAGGGGGATTAGGGCAGGGTTGTTGAGAACCTAAAGCTGATCAGAGAGAACGGCTTCCTGGGCTAACTGATAGCCAGAATGACCATCGGGGGGCAGGGCATATACGAAAATGTTTTGCAACTGCTGGAAAACAGGGACTTCCCCTTCACTTCCGTCCACTGGCAGCTGGACGCCGAATTCTGTAAGAACGATTGCGGGAAGAGGGATTTCTGCCTCGGCGATCTTGACTCGGACACCAAAGAGACCTCCGGATGGATTACCAATGGAAGGAGCCCTGCGCCTCCTGTGGTATATTCGATAAATGCGGCGGGAGCTGCCTGTATTCCAATCACCTCCGGCCATGGGACCCGGAAGGAACGGCAGAGGTCTGCACCACAGTCCGGTTCCTGATATCGGAACTGGGTAAAAGAATGCCTGAAATAAGAGAACTCATAGAAGACGGAACGATATCGATCAGGGATTTTGTCCGCAACAAGTACAAAGGCACTGAGATAATTCCCTGAAAATTATTTGTTATTTTAGTTTGCATCTTCTGTGCCTTTCTAACAACTTCTGAACACAGGATTCAGTGACGCCGGTCACTGTCAATTGCGGTTTGCCCTTATTGCCGTTTGGATCCAGATTGAAATTTTCCGGTTTATATTCATTCAGTTTAGACAAATAATTTTGCGCGTCATTTCTCAGACTTATCAGAGGACCTTGCCCGTCCTTTGAAATTATTGTATATTTTTCCATCTTTACTTTCTAGTAGTATATATTATTTAAAGAGATATTAAAGAAATATTTTTAATAATTCGGATCACAAGTTCTCGGCCGCTATAATCGTGTTCTCCATGAGCATGATTACGGTCATAGGCCCCACCCCGCCGGGAACGGGGGTTATGTAGCCCGCTTTTTCTTTCACCTTTCCGAAATCGGCGTCCCCGCAGAGCTTGTCGTTCTCGTCCCTGTTCATCCCCACGTCGATGACCACGGCCCCTTCCTTGATCATGTCCGCGGTTATGAATTTTGCCCTGCCCACGGCGGTGACCAGTATGTCCGCCCGCTTTGCATGGAAGGAGATATCCTTCGTCCTTGAATGACACACGGTGATGGTTCCGCTCCTCTTTATCATCATGGCGGTCAGCGGCTTCCCCACGATGTTGGAGCGGTTGATGATTACGACCTCCTTCCCTTCGATAGGGATCCCTTCATGATCCAGCATCCTCATGATTCCCTTGGGTGTGCAGGATTCGAAGGCGGTCTCCCCTATGAGCAGGTTCCCCACGTTCACCGGGGAGAAACCGTCCACGTCCTTTCCCGGATCGATCGAGTCTATCACGTTCCTCTCGTTTATCTGGCCGGGAAGCGGGAGCTGGACGAGTATCCCATGGACCTCCCGGTCCCCGTTTAGTTCCCTGATCTTATCCAGGAGCTCCTTTTCGGTCACGTTTTCGGGGTACCTGATGAGTTCCGAAGCGATTCCTATCTCCTCCGATCTCCTCATCTTGCTCCTGACGTAAACGTCGGATGCCGGGTCGCTGCCCGCGAGAATCACAACGAGCTTGGGAGTTATGCCCTTCTGCTTCAGGATCCCTGCCCTCTTTTCCAGATCGTCCTTTATCCTGCCGGACAGCTCCCTGCCGTCCATTATCTTCGCCGGCATCAGGATTTTCCCCTTATCATCTTCATGTGATCTATCCTTTTCTGTATGAGATTCGGTGTACCTATATCCTTTCTGAAGAATATGTTTCCCCTTACTGATCCCAGCGCCTGCTGGGCGATCCTTTCTGCCTCTTCCAGTCTCTCCGAGATTCCCACGAAGGCGATGGCCCTCGATCCGGACATGTAAAGTCCGTCCTCCTTCTGGTCCACTGAGGCGTAATACATGCTGGCTCCGGTCCCCGGACTGACTTCTATCCTTTCCCCCTTGGCGGGGTTGACCGGATATCCCTTGGGTACCACGTATTTACATACCGTTGATTTGTTCTCGAACGACGCATCGGCCCTTTCCAGGTCCCCGTTTATTATACCGTAACATATCTCCATGAAATCCGATGAGAGTATTGGAAGCACGTTCATCGCCTCCGGGTCCCCCAGTCGGGCGTTGTATTCTATGAGCTTTACTCCGTCCCTGGTGAGTATGAAGCCCCCGTACATGACGCCCCTGTACAGGGATCCGGTTTCAAGTCTTATGGCCTTCGCCATGAGCTCCGTGATCCTGTGAGCCTCTTCAATATCCTTCTTTTCAAGGAACGGCAGGAGGTGGTCAGAGCATGAATAGGAGCCCATGCCACCCGTATTTTCTCCAATGTCCCCGTCGTATGCCCGCTTGTGGTCCTGCGCGGGCGGGGAATCCAGCACGTGCTTCCCGTCCGTAAAGCTCTGCAGCGAGAACTCTTCGCCCTCCAGCCTTTCTTCTATCACGACGGCAGGATGAGTCTTCAGGACTTCTTTGCAGTATTCCAGTGCATCATCAGCGTCCTTGAGGTGCTCCCCGTGGACCTTGACCCCCTTTCCTCCGGTCAGCCCGTCCGGTTTTATGACGAAGGATTCCAGAGAGCGGATGAACTCCTTTATCCCGACGGTATCGGTGAATATCTGAAATTCCGGGGTCCCGGGTATGTTGTGTTTCTCCATCAGCGTGCGGGTGAAGGACTTGGAGGTCTCCAGTTGGGATAGGTGCTTGGTGGGGCCCACCGAAGGGATTCCTTCCTTGGCGAGCATGTCCACGACCCCGAAGTCCAGGGGGGCCTCCGGCCCTATTACACAGAAATCCGGATTGACATTTTTGGCAAAGTTCCTTATCCTTTCGAGGTCATCGTACTTACCCTGCTCATTTCTTTTGGATAGTCTTGTTATGCCCGGGTTCATTGCCTTGAGATATGAATACAGTTCCGGTTTCCGGGGGGATCGCAGAATTGCTTCGGCGATCGAATGCTCCCTGGCCCCGTTGCCCAAGAGAAGAACCTTAATACCCATATATTGCTATTCAATCAAGCGGGTTTTTAAAAATGATGGTATGAAGATATTACTTATCTATTGAAAATCATCAAGCCAGCCGCCGTTATCGTTTAGTTTTCTTCTGAAGAACCTGCCTGTGTTTTTGGGGCACTTACATTCGTGCTGCTTGAGATAGATATAGCCGTCCATTATGCCCACTATTTCAATTTTTCCCGTTCTGTGGGACATGGCATATTTGAAACGCTTCCCGTGGCCGTTGAGCTTGGACTTTGCAGCTTCCACTATTTTGTATCCCTTCGCGAGAGGAACCTGGAAATGGCTCTTTACCCTTTTTACGGGCCTGCACTGGAAAAGATAGTAAGGGACAACTCCTATTCTGGTAAGTCCGTTCATGAGCTCTGCAATGGTATCAGGGTCATCATTGACGCCTTTCATCAGAACGCTCTGGTTACTGATTACTATGTTCCTGCCCAGCAGCAGTTTTATCGCTTTTGTTGATTTGGGTGTGATTTCTCTCGGATGGTTGAAATGTGTCACGACATATAATTTTTTCTTTTTGTTGTACCGTTCCAGCACTTTCAGCAGAGGCTTGCCCCCGATTATTCTGGAAGGAAATGTTACGGGCGTGCGCGTCCCGAATCTTATGAAATCCAGATGCCCGATCGGAGCGAGCATTCTGAGGAAATTCTCGATGACCTCTGTTTTCAGTATGAAAGGATCACCTCCGGTTATGAGGACATTGTTTATATCCTTGTGCTTTTTTATGTAATCCACTGCGATACCGAATCTTTCTATTATCTCCTCGTTCGGTAACCCTACGAGGCGCTTCCGGAAACAGAATCTGCAATAAGATCCGCATTGATTTGTTGCAAGGACAAGGGCCGTTTGGCTGTATTTATGCTGGATGCCGGGTGCCTTTGTGTTCGATTTTTCCCCGCTCGTATCGTAATGGCCAATGGCTTTCAATTCCTTGGGCGATGGGACAATCATCTTTCTTATGGGATCCTCTGGATCCTCTTTGTTTATCAGTGATATGTAGTAATGGCTTATGTTCATGGGATGTATGCGCACTACCTCTCTTATTTTTCGTTCCTCATCTTCTGACAGTTCTATGTGTCTTTTCAGCTCTTCGACGGTACGTATGTTTCTATCCAGCTTTTTTTGCCATCCCATATCCTTTATTCTTCTGGTGTTTAATTAATCTTATCTTGATGGGGAAACCTTTTCGGAAAGGTCATTTTTCCATCTGGATGTTTTTAATATGCAGGTTAATTTATTTCTATGATTTGTCTCGGGATAGAGTCCACCGCCCACACATTCGGTGCGGGAATAGCCAATGGAAAGGGGACCATACTCTCCAACAGCAGAAACGTCTACATGCCCATGTCCGGGTGGGGCATAGTTCCCATGGATGCCAAAAAGCACCACGAGAAGGTCGCGGAATGGGTTACCGGGAAGGCGCTTGAAAAGGCGAATCTTAAAATGGAAGATATTGAACTTATCGCATATTCCAGGGGACCCGGACTTCCGCCATGCCTTCACGCGGGTGCCAATTTCGTCAAGTCCCTTTCCGAGAAATACGGGAAATCCGTCATCCCCGTGAACCACTGCGTCGCCCACATAGAAATAGGGAGGGTGACAACGGGGCTGGATAACCCGGTTGTGGTATACGTGTCCGGGGCGAACACCCAGATCATTTCCTTCGCTGAAGGCCGCTACCGGGTTTTCGGGGAGACCATGGACATAGGAATCGGGAATGCCCTCGACAAGTTCGGCCGCAAGCTGGGTCTTGATTTCCCCCAGGCACCGAAGATAGAAGAGACCGCCAGGAAGGGAAAATGGGTGAAGCTCCCTTACGTTGTGAAGGGGATGGACCTCTCCTTCTCCGGCATACTGACGGAATGCCTCAAGAAGCACAGGCTGGGGGAGCCTATAGAGAATGTTTGCTATTCGATACAGGAGGTCTTCTTCTCCATGCTCACCGAGGTGACCGAAAGGGCGCTCGCCCATCTAGGAAAGAGTCAGGTGCTCCTGACCGGAGGAGTCGCCGCCAACAAGCGGCTCCAGGAGATGCTGGAGACCATGTCCCTCGAGAGGGGAGGGAAGTTCGAAGTGGTCCCCAGGGAGTACTCGGGTGACAACGGGGCCATGATCGCATGGAACGGCATACTCGCCGGAAAATCGGGGAATGGAATTGACCCGAAAAACGCGGATATAGATTCGGCCTGGAGAACCGATCAGGTGGAGATAGGCTGGATTTAGCCTCTTTTCTTTTCTTTGTCTTCAGTAAAGGATGAGATGTTCTTTTCCTCTATTTCTATGTGCGGTACGAATTTTCTCTTTATCGGGTACATTCCGTTGAAGCATGCCTTGCAGGTGTCGGAATGCCCTATCGCCTCATCGAGTTCTTTGAGCGTCGGGTAGCATACCCGGTCCACGTTGAGCTTCGCAGCTACTTGGTGTCCTACCTCCTCTATCGGACCGGTCAGCCCGTGGGCGGCGAATGTCTTTCCTTTGGGATCCTTTATGCAGGGATAGCGGAGCGGGGGACATGATATCACCGTGGATATTTTCCCTGCACCCGCCTTTCTCAGCTTGTATACCATTCCGTCTCTCATGACCGTCCCCCTAACTATGGAATCGTCTCCGCAGACGATGTTTTTTCCCTTGACGTGTTCTTTGTTCACGAAAAACTTGACCCTCGCGGCCATGGCCCTCTCCTCGGGGTCCTCGACCTGGAACGTCCTTTTTGCTCCGGGGTTCTTTATCGATATCTCGTCGAAGGGGATGAACCCCTCCTTGCCCTCGTTCAGCCCCTGGTGGAAGCCTATGGCAACCCCCCTCCCGGAATCCGGTGAGGCCATCACCAGGTCGACGTCCAGAGGGTATCTCTTGGCCAGCATCCTCCCCAGCTTCTTCCTGACAGTGTAGACGTTCCTCCCCTCTATCGTCGAGGTAGGGTCGGCGAAGTATATCCATTCGAAGGCGCAGTGGGCGTGTATGTCTTTCCTGACCACCCTGGATTCCATGCCCTTCTTTGATACAATTATGACCTCGCCGGGTTCCACGTCCCTGATGTTCTCCGCTTCGAGAATGTCCAGTGCCTTCGTTTCCGAAGCCACTACGTATGTCCCGTTCTTCTTGCCAGTGCACATCGGCTTTATCCCCTTTGGATCCCGGAAGGCGACCAGATAGAGTTCCCCTTCCTTTCTCATGAGAACCACCACGTTGTAAGGTCCCCTGCCGTCCAGCTTTTCCATGAGGAGCTCCACGGCGGAATATATATCGCTCTTGTCCTTGAGGCAGGAAAGGAAGAGGGTCCTCATTATGCTGTCATGTTTCTTGTCCCCGAATCCGAGAAGCACACCGTCCATGGCAAGCGATATGTTGACGTTCCTCTCCCCCCACTGCTCCATGGGCTGCATTCCGCTGCTGTTTTCATAGAGCGTGTGCCCTATGCCCGCCCGGGGATTCATTCTCTTCAGCTTCTGGAGTTCGTCCTTGAGAAAATAATAAACCAGCCCCTCTTTTTTTATGGTATAAAAATAGTTCTGGTCGTCAACGCTTATTCCGCAGCCCTCTTCCCCCCTGTGCTGGAGGGCGGTCAGACCGTAAAACAACTGATCAACGATGCCTTCGTCACCAGTCGAATATATTCCGATTATTCCTGACATCTGAAAACCATTCCGATAGTTGATACAGCCGGGAATAATATTCCTATGGAGATATGACTTTTAAGTTTGACCTTTCTCGCAGAACCTGGCGGGAAATCCTTTTTAATTTGGCCTTCTTATTCTTATCCATGAAGATAGCGATAATCTCGGACTTCCATTTCGGTTTCGGCAGGGGAACCGAGAGGGAGGAAGACCCTTACGATTCGGTTTCCGAAGCACTAGACAAGGCCGAGGGCGCGGATATAATACTGGTTCCCGGTGATCTCTTCGACTCGAAAAATCCAGACGCAGGAGTGCTTTCCAGGGCGATGGAAGTCCTCCAGAAGCCCCTTTTCAGGAAGAGTTCTGCCATGCTTTCGGGTTTCGTGGGAGACAAAAGCAGGGAATCCGTGTCCGAGATGCCCCTGATGGGAACACCGGTGGTTGCCATACACGGAACGCATGAGAGGAGGGTCAAGGGGCTGATGAATCCCGTCCAGGCCCTGGAAAAGGCGGGGTTCCTCATATACCTGCACTGCAACGGGGTGATTTTCGAGAAGGAGGGGGAGAAGGTCTGCGTGCAGGGGCTTTCCGGCGTCCCTGACCAATACGCCGAGTCCGTGATAAAGGAATGGGGCCCCACTCCGGTGGAGGAGGCGTTCAACATATTCGTTCTCCATCAGTCGATAACCGAGTTGATGTACGCGGAAAAGACCATAGACCTGAATGCCCTCCCCGGTGGATTCGACCTTTACGTCAACGGCCACATACACGATCCCAAGGTTTCCGGGTATTCCGGCAAGCCCCTCATAATTCCCGGTTCGCTCATACCCACACAACTCAGGGAGGAGGAGGCGGGAAGGGGAAAGGGATTCTTCGTGTTCGATACAGAGACCGGGAAGGAGGAGAGATTTAATTTGGAGAACCAGAGGATGTTCTATTTCGTCAGATACTCGGAGAATTTCGAGGAGGAGATGAACAAGATTATCCGGGAAAACGGAGAAAAGAAGCCCATAGTGAGGGTCAGTTTCCCCGAGGGAACGGAGCCCTCCGAGATAAGCGACATCGAAACCAGGTTTTCCGACAGCGTAATACTTTCCCTCAAGAGGGAGAGCGGGAAGAAGAAGGAATTCGACACCAAGACCCTGGAGGAGCACAAGCTCTCCGTGGAGGAACTGGGAAAAAAGCTCCTTACGGAGAATCTGGAGAAGGAAGGACTGGATCCCAGATCCTTCGGGAACCTTTTTGCCCTCCTCAGCGAGGGTAAGATGGAAGAGGCGAGGAAGGAGCTGGAGAGAATTCCTGTGGGTGAGAAAAAAAAGCAGGTTCCCGAAGAAACCAAAGAAGGCAATACCCCGGAGAATAAAAATGAAAAGCCGGGGCATAAGCAGAGAACACTGGTCTAATTTATTTTAAGCCCGTGAATAAATAATATTCATGGACAAATTCTCCCGCACCATCAGGGACATAAAGTCGGTTAAAATTCAGGGAGCCGAGAATGTCGCCGCCGCTGCCGTCGAGGCACTTAAGTCCAGGGTCATGTCCAAAAATTACGGCAGCAGGAAATCCCTTTTTTCCGATATGGTAAAGTCCTCCAAAAGGCTTTCCGGAACGAGGCCTACCGAGCCCCTCATGAGGAATTCCCTGAAGTTCGTCATGGACCCGGTCATGAGACGAGGGGATTCGGGGATTCCCGACATAAAGAAGCGGATTTCCGGCAGGGTGAGGGAAGCCCTGAGGCATTTCGAAGAGGCCGAGGAGAGAATAGCCCTCACCGGATCGAGAAAGATAAGGAAAGGGTTCTCCGTTTTCACTTACTGTCATTCAACCTCGGTCATGAACGTGCTGAGCTCCGCTAAAAAACAGGGGAAATCTTTCATTGTCTTCAACACGGAGACCCGTCCCCTTTACCAGGGGAGGAAGACCGCCAGGGACTGCGCGAAGATGGGGATACCCGTCACCATGCTCGTGGATTCCGCCGCCAGGATGGCTCTGAGGAAATGCGACGTGATGCTCATAGGTTCAGACGCCATGACTTCAGATGGAGCCATAGTGAACAAGATAGGCAGCGAGATGTTTGCCATCATGGCGGACAGGTATGACGTTCCCGTCTATTCCTGCATGGATTCATGGAAATTCGATCCAGAAAGCATAGCTGGATACGACGAGGAGATCGAGCAGAGATCCCCTTCGGAAGTGTGGTCCGGGAGGCCGAAGGGGGTCAAGATAAGAAATCCCGCTTTCGAGAGGGTGGATCCCGACCTGATAGCCGGGATAGTTTCGGACGTTGGCTTTTACCCGCCAGAAGTTTTCGTGGAAGAGGTCAAGAAGGCGCACCCGTGGATGTTCTCAGAGCGGTTCTGAATAACGCTCACTGCCTCCTTATCTTCGGGCTCCTGGAAACGTCCACCGTGAAATTGTCTTTGAGTACGTTTCTGCCTATGATCATAGGATATCTCATGTGAGACCTGTCATTGAGGTTCACTTGCGTTTCGATGATCTCCCCCCCAATCTTGATCTTCATGCTGACCACCGGCCTCTTCTTGACGATCTTCGTGGCGGGCGCCCTCACTTTCATCATCCTCACCGGATCTCCGTATCCCACCTTCTCTGCTATTTTCTTGTCGAGCGAGGAGACAGCCGCTCCCGTGTCAACGAGAACCTCGATGGTCCTCGATTTCTTTTTGCCGATAATCCTCACTTTTTCGATTAATCCCAGAATACGTTTTGCCATAAAAACCACCCGGCGGGGAGTGATTCATATTTGTCCCCGCTTTTTAATAAATCTTCCGCGGATAATATTATCATGAAATTCATGGAGCACCCCCTGCTGAAGAATGATTCCCTCCAGTCCAGGATATATCAGGAAACCATACTGTCAAAAGCGGTTAACAGCAATCTTCTGTGCGTTCTTCCCACCGGGCTGGGCAAGACGCCCATAGCCATAGTGGTGGCGGTTTACAGGATAGAAAAATTCCCGGATTCCCGGGTGATGATACTCGCTCCGACCAAGCCCCTGGTGGAGCAGCACATGAAGAGCTTCATTGAAACAGTAGATCTCCCGGAGGAGGAATTCGTCCTGCTCACGGGCATGGTCAAGCCCGGGGAAAGGAAGGAGATATACAGGAAGGGTAAGGTTGTCTTCGCCACCCCCCAGACCGTCAAGAACGACCTGGAAAACGGAATACTGGAGCTGGATGATTTTTCCCTGGTTGTGTTCGACGAGGCCCACCATGCGGTAGGCGATTATGCATATCCGTTCATAGCCAGGCGATACAAGGAAGAGGCCGAAAATCCCAGGATACTCGGTCTTACCGCTTCCCCCGGCGGGACCAAGGCAAAGATAAAGGAGATATGCTCCAATCTGGGGATAGACAAGGTGGAGATAAGGACCGAGACTGACCACGACGTAGGACCGTGGGTTAAGGGTAAGGAGGTGGAATGGGTTAACGTTTCCCTCCCTCAGACATTCAGCGACGTGAAGGCGTATCTGGAGAAGGCCTACAGGAATCGGCTCGGGAAGCTCAAGAGGATCGGATTCACCAAGCCCGTCAGGCTCATCAACAAGCGCGACCTGCTCGGCCTCCAGAAGAGGCTTCTGGGTGGTATAAAGAGCGGTAACAAGAAGAATTTCTGGGGGCTTTCCGTGGTCTCGCAGGCCATCAAGACAGAGCACGTCCTCACCCTTCTGGAGACCCAGGGGATACGCCCCCTCGAGGAATACCTGAAGAAGCTCCGTAATGAGACCAGCCGGAGCACCAAATCCCTCCTCAAGGACAGGGAGTTTTCCCATGCAATGTTCCTGGTGGATCAGCTATCGGAAAAGGGCGCCAGGCACCCCAAGATATCCAAGCTGTGCGGAATAGTCAGCAAGCAGCTGGAGAAGAACGCGGATTCCAAGATAATAATATTCGCGAACTACCGCAACACGGTCAAGGAGATAGTGAAATCACTGGAAAACATCGATTCCTCGAAGCCCATAGAGTTCATGGGCCAGAGGGAGGGCATGACCCAGAAGGAGCAGAGACAGAGGATAGAGGATTTCAGGGCAGGGCTCCACAACATATTGGTCACCACTTCGGTGGGGGAGGAGGGAATAGACATACCCGAGATGCAGCTGGCCATCTTCTACGAACCGGTGCCCTCGGAAATCCGCTCGATCCAGAGAAGGGGACGAGTCGGGAGGACCAAAGTGGGTAGGGTGGTCATACTCATTACCAGGAACACCAGGGACGAGGCTTATTACTGGACCGCCAAGAGGAAGGAAAAGGTGATGAAGAAGACGCTATACGAGATGAAGCGGGAAAGCCAGGGATCGGAACACGCTCCTCCATCCCGGGACGAGAAGGAAAAGGCTGACCAGAAGAAGCTGGGGGAGTTCTGATATAAATTTCGGTTAACGGACCGTTCTGGCGCCCGCATAAAATTATTATAATCCTCCCGCACATATCTAATTATGTATTCTAAGAGGATCAAGAAGAAGTTCCGTTCAGCCAAGGTGAGCGTCGGCAAAAGGATTCTGGTCGAGAGGGGCGGAAAGAAATTCGAGGGTCTCCTCATGCCCAAGACCGGATTCAGCGATCCCGGTTCGATCGTAATCAAGCTGGACAACGGATACAACATGGGCATCCGGATGGACAAGGAAACGAAGATACGCAAATCCATGCACAGGGAGCCCAAATCCATACGCGAAGAGGAAAAACTCGAGATGGGTAAGATTAAGAAGAGCCTGCTCAAGGTCAAATTCGACAGAAGCAAGCCGAAGGTCGCCATGATCCCGGTCGGAGGGACCATATCCTCCAGGGTGGATTACAGGACTGGAGGAGTGTATGCTCTCGAGAGCCCTAAGGAGCTCCTCCACAACATCCCGGAGCTTTCCGGTATCGCGGACATCAAGATACTCAGATCCTTCAATATAATGAGCGAGGACATGGGACACGATCACTGGAAGAAGATAGCCAGGCAGGTTTCCAGAGAACTGAACTCCGGAAAAGAGGGGGTGGTAATAACGCACGGGACCGACACCCTTCACTACACCTCGGCTGCGCTTTCCTTCTTCCTTCGCGGCCTCACCAAGCCGGTCGTTCTCGTCGGATCGCAGAGATCCAGCGACCGCGGGTCCAGCGACGCCTGGATGAACATACTTTGCGCCTCCCACGCGGCTACGGGGGACATAGCCGAGGTGGGCACCTGCATGCACGGGAGCATGAATGACGATTACTGCCTTTTCATAAGGGGGACCAAGGTCAGAAAGATGCACACCTCCAGGAGGGATGCCTTCCGTCCTGTCAACGAGCCCCCTCTGGCCAGGATATGGCCTGATGGAAAGACAGAAGTGAGGAATCCCAACCACCGTAACCGGAGTGACGGGGATGTGAAGACGGACCTCAAGTTCCAGCCAAAGGTGGCGGTGCTGAAGGTATATCCTGACTCTGATCCGCGTGTGATAGACTTCTTCGTGGAGAAGAATTACAAAGGATTCGTGCTGGAGGTCATGGGTCTCGGTCACGTGCCTACCAGAGTGGCGAAAAAGCCCTGGATAACCAGAATAAAGAAATACACCAGGGACGGCATCCCCTTCGTGTGCGTCCCGCAGACGATCTACGGGAGGATCAATCCCCACGTATACACCAACCTCCGTCTCCTCTACATGGACACCGGGGCGATTCCCGGGGAGGACATGCTCCCCGAAACAGCGTACGTGAAACTTGGCTGGGCACTCGGTCATACCGGTGACCTTGAGGAGGTAAGGAAGATGATGCTGACCAATTACGCGGGGGAGATCACGAAGAGGACAAAGATAGAAAAAAGACTTGGCGGTTTCGATGAATGAACAGGAGCAGAAGGAAAGGGTGAGGGAGAAGCCGACCATAGTCGTTTCGGCCCTTTTCAGAAAGGACGGGAAATTCCTTCTGGTGAGGGACAAGAAATTCGACTTCTGGAGACCGCCCGGTGGAAGGGTAGAGCGGGGAGAAAGAATCGAAGATAATCTGATAAGGGAAATGAAAGAGGAGATAAATTCCGGAATAGAGATAATCAAAACACTCGGCTTCGGGGAGGACTTTGCTCACATCGAGACTCATGATTACAAGACCCACAGATTGATCATTTATTTCCTCTGCAATGCATATCAGGAGATAAAATCCTATGATGACGATGAAGAGGATTCTGCAATGAAATGGGTGAGCTTTGATGAACTGGTAACCATGAAGGAGATCGAGCCGGCCTTCTCTGACATGATGCAGAGATTCGATTTTCACGAATCAATAAAAACCTCAGCGGAGGTATCGAATGACTGAAATAGATTATTCGAAACTGGGGCTGAAATGCGGGATCGAGATACACCAGCAGCTGGACACGGATCACAAGCTCTTCTGCAGCTGCAGAAATTCCCTTTCCGATGACAAGCCCTTCACCACAATCACAAGGAAGCTCCGGCCGGTGGCCGGGGAGACCGGGGACGTTGATCCGGCGGCCCTCCATGAGCGGCTGATAGGCATGAGCTTCGTTTACAACGCTTATCCCGGGGAGTCCTGCCTGGTGGAGATAGACAGCGAGCCGCCTCATGCTCTCAACCGGGAGGCCTTGGACATCACACTGACCATAGGGATGATGATGGACTGCGTATTCCCGGACGAGATTCACATGATGAGGAAGAACGTTATCGACGGCTCCAATACGGCGGGATTCCAGAGGACAGCCATAGTCGGCCTTGACGGGGGGATAGGGACGTCCTTCGGGGACGTCAGCATAGCGAACCTCTGCCTGGAGGAGGAGGCCTGCCAGATACTTGGAAGGGAGAAGGGAAAGGTCTTCTACGGCCTGGACAGACTCGGCATACCTCTGGTGGAGATAGGGACCGGACCTGACATAAGGTCTCCGGAGCAGGCCAGAGAGGTTGCCGAGAAACTGGGTATGATAGTGAGATCCACCGGCAAGGTGAAGAGGGGACTGGGAACCATACGCCAGGACATAAACATCTCCATAAAGGGAGGCGCCAGGGTAGAGATAAAAGGCGCCCAGGACCTGAAGCTCATACCGAAGCTGGTCAGCAACGAAGTGGAGAGGCAGAGAAACCTCCTGAAAATAAGGACCGATCTGAGGAAATCGAGTTTCAAGAAGATAAAGCCCCGGCTGGTTCATGTTTCCCATATTTTCAGGGAATCCGAATCGAAGATAACGAAGGGGAAAACTACCTATTCCATACTGGTCCCCCGTTTCAGGGGATTCCTTTCCAGAAAGCTCACCCCCACAAGGACGCTGGGGAATGAGATCGCCAATTACGTGAGGGTGAAGTCTGGGATGAAAGGCATAATACACAGCGACGAAGACCTGGGGAAATACAATCTCAGCGGGGAGTTCGACACGCTTTCCGAGCAGCTGGAGGCAAAGAAAGGGGACTGCCTCATAATCGCGGTCGGGGAGAAGAAAGCCGTCAAAAAAACCATGGACATAGTGGCTGAGAGGATAAACCATCTCGTCTCGGGGGTTCCCGAGGAGACCAGGAGGGCCATGGAAAACGGGGACACCGAATACATGAGGCCGCTTCCCGGATCGGCCAGGATCTACCCGGAGACCGACATACCTCCGATTAAGATAACGGGTGAGAAGAAGAAGATAAGGCAGAGCCTCCCCGAGCTGATAGAGGTCAGAAGGAAGAAGGAGAAGAAGGAGATGAAAAAGCACGGCATAAGCGGGGAGATAATAAAGCAGATAGTGAACTCGGGAAGGAAGAAGATGTTCGATGATCTCGTGGGGCTCGGATTCAAGCCATCCCTGGTGGCGACACTCCTGACATCCACCCTCCGCAACCTGGAGAAGAAGAAAGGGATCGACATAACAAGACTCGAAACCGGACATTTCAAGAAGATATTCAGGGCGATGAAAAGGGGAAAGATAACCAGGGATTCCATACCGGGAATACTTGCGGCATTCGCAAAGAACCCGGGGATAAGCATAGACAAGGCAGTCGAAAAAACGGGTGTCAAGACCCTTTCGGACGATGCTATCCGGGAGATAATAAAGAAGATGTTCGAAGAGAACGAGGACCTGTTCGGCGAGCCCAGGGGAGAGAAGGTTATCCTGGGTCTGGTCATGCAGAGGGTCAGGGGAAAGGCCGACGCTAGGAAGGTCATGGATATGGTCAGGAAGGAGTTCGAGAAGAGCTCCCCTCCGGAAGATCCCCTTGTGTGATCAGTATTTACCGATTTTTGTGCGCTTTCCGTTACCGGAGACCAGGTCAATAATCCTTCTGTATTCCTGCCTGTCTCCTCCGTCAATGCATTTGTTCAGTAATCTCGCCAGGGAAATTTTGTATTTATTCATTGCCTCAATGTCATTCACGTCTACCTTGTCTTTGATGCATTCCATCATGTCACCTGCTCTCACGTCTCGCTGTTCTGAAATTCTCAAAAATCCCAAGGAGGAATCAGAAAAGAAGCGAGAAAGGGCCAGTGCTGACCATATCAGTAAAAATAAAACCATGTATAGCAGTCGGCCTTCATATTGAATAATTTTTGGTCACGGAATCATTTAAACCTTTCCTGCAGAAAAATCTGGATTTGGTTCATGTGCCCTTCTCGCTTGGCCAGTAATTGGGAGTCCCCTCGGTTATCCTTATGTTGTGAGGATGGGACTCCTGCACCCCTGCCTTGGTGATTCTCACGAACTTCGCGTTCTTTCGCAGTTCTTCTATGTTCCCGCACCCGGCGTATCCCATGGCGGACCTGAGTCCTCCCATCAGCTGGTAAACGACCTCGGAGACGGTTCCCCTGTAGGGAACCATTCCTTCCACACCCTCCGGAACGAGCTTCTTGTTTTCCATTCCCCTCTGGCTGTACCTGTCCTTGGACCCGCTCCTCATGGCGCCGATGGAGCCCATGCCCCTGTACTTCTTGTATTTCCTTCCCTGGAAGAATGTGACGTCTCCTGGGGATTCGTCGGTACCCGCGAAGAGTGATCCGCTCATGACGGAGGATGCTCCTGCAGCAATCGCCTTGGCGATGTCACCGGAATATTTCATTCCCCCGTCGGCTATCACCGCTATGTCGTGGCTGTCAGCGATCTCACTGCACTGCTGGACAGCGGTTATCTGAGGAATGCCCGAACCGGCAACTATCCTCGTCGTGCAGATTGAGCCTGGTCCCATGCCGACCTTGATTACGTCCGCTCCCGCGGATATGAGCTCTTCCGCACCTTCCGGTGTCGCCACGTTCCCCGCGATCACACTTATGTCCAGTTCCTTTTTGAGTCTTCTGACCATTCTTATCACGTTCTCGGAATGACCGTGAGCGGTGTCTATGGTGATTATGTCAGCCCCGGCTCCGGCAAGGTTTTTGGCTCTCTCCGTGTCGAAGGGTCCCACTGCCGCTCCCACTCTTAGTCGGCCCTCATTGTCTATGGAGGAATGGGGGAATTTCTCGCTTCTCTCGATGTCCCTCACCGTTATGAGTCCTTTGAGCCTCCCCTGGGCGTCTATCATGGGAAGCTTCTCTACCTTGTTTTTCGACATTACCTCCATGGCCTTCTCTATACTGGAATTTTCCGGCAGAGTCACTGGATCCCTCGTCATCATGTCCCTGATCTTCTCTTCGGAGTCTCTCCTGAATCTCATGTCCCTGGCGGTTACGATACCGGCCAGTTTGCCGTCCTCGATGACGGGGAAGCTCGCTACGTTCATCTCCTCTGTTATTCTTTTCGCCTTCGTTACCGGGTCGTCGGGTGAAAGGGTGATAGGGTTCTTTATTATCCATGATTCAGAGCGCTTTACCATCTCGATTTCTGCGCACTGCTTTTTTGTGGAAAAATTCTTGTGTATTATTCCCATTCCGCCTTCCCTGGCAAGGGCGATGGCCAGCGGGGCTCCCGTGACCGTGTCCATCGGGGCGGAGAGAAGTGGTATGCTCAAAGAAATGTTTTTGGTCAGCCTGGTGGAAATATTGACTTCAGAAGGAAGGACATTCGATTTTCTGGGAACGAGCAGGACATCCTCGAACGTCAGGGCCATATCGCCCCTTATCTTATCCCGGATTATGGTCTCACCTCTGGGAGCTTTATTTTTTCAATGGATCGAAGTTATAAAAGGTTTTATAATACTTCAGCGGAAGGTCTTCCCGAATCCGATTATTCTTGCGGGATTTCTGTTCTTCCTCACGGAAACTGTATCGCCCTTCTTCAGCCTCCAGGTCTGGTCTTCCTGTCCGTCTATGCAGACCTCCCCTTCATTGTTCATGCAGGTTATCCTCACTTCCCCGGAGGCAAGTATTTCACCCCTCTTCAGCCTTCCCTTGAAGGGGGCTATCTCCGTCACGCCTATTCGGGAGGAATCCCAATCTATGGCTTTCGCCCCCGCGGAATGGGCGAATGCGTTGGATCCGGTCGGCGTGTAGACGAGTATTCCCGATCCCCGCTCCAGGCTCGTCTTTCCGTTGACCCTTACCCTGCTGTCCAGTATCTTTCTGGTGTAGACCGCTGAGACCAGGACGTCGTTTATGGCCAGGGGCTCCAGGGGCTTTCCGTTCAGCCTCGTCTCCAGTCTCATCATCTCACGGATAAAATAGTCTTCTCCCTTCTTCCCCCGCATGGCGGACATGAGATTCTTCCTGAAATCATTCGGTCCGGAGGTCATGTAGAATCCCTCGGAGGATCCGGGGTTGATTCCCATCAGCGGGCATCCCAGCCTCCACTGGAATTTCATCAGGGTTCCGTCCCCCCCGATCAGAACGCCCAGTTCGATATCCTTGGTGATCCTTTCCGTGTATTCCGCTCCGGTCTCCCTGATAATCTCCCTGACCTCTTTCCTGATCTCATTTCCGTATCCCTGCTTGCAGTTGACGAATATCTTCCTTATCATTTCATATCCCTAAGATTTCAGAAACCTTCTTCTTTATTTCATTGGATATTTCTTCCTTGCCCCTGTTCCCGTCTATTATCTCGAATCCCTCTCTTTCCGCCAGATCCATGTATGCCTCCCTGACCCTCTTCTGGAAATCCAGATTCTCGTGCCGGTCATTTGCTCTGGTTCTCCTGACCGATTCCTCGGGAGAGACGTCGAGGAAGATGACAAGATCCGGTTTCCGGGCGAACCTGTTGACATCCCTGATCCATTTCCCGTCCACGCCATAAAGCACGCTCTGGTAAGCTATGGTTGAATAGAAATACCTGTCCGACACTACGCTTATCCCCTCCTTCAGGTTGGGGAGTATGAAAGTCTTCAGGTGCTCCTGGCGGTCGGCGGTGTAGAGTAGGGCTACGGCCTCGCCGGACTGTATCTCGTATTTCCTGTTCAGCCAGTCCCTGATCATCCTTCCCATCATGTTGTGGGGGTTGGGCTCCTCCGTGTAGACCGCCCGGAGACCCTTTGACTTGAGGTGATCGACCAGCAGTCTCGCCTGTGTCTCCTTGCCGGACTTGTCAAGGCCCTCGAAAACCACGAACTTTCCCTCTTCCATAATCATCTATCCCGTTCCGGTCATAAAAAATTTTCCAGTTCGTCAAGGGATCTGATGGTGTTCCCGTAAGATCCCATCCTTTGTGTGACTGCTGTCTGGTCTCCCTCCCTTCTCATGAGCACGCATTTCATCCCGATTTTCCCTGCAGGTTCCAAATCATCTCCTATGTTATCCCCGACCATAACGGCCTCCTCGGGTCTTGTTCCGAGTCTTTCCAGCGTCCATGTGAATATCCTCCGGTCTGGCTTAATCTTGCCTATCTCGAAAGAAAATGCCAGGACGTCGAACAATCTCAGGAATCTCTTATCTATGAAGGAGCCCATTGAAAAACAATCGGTATTTGACAAGAGGGCAAGTTTGTATCTCTTCTTTTTCAGGGATTCAAGTGAGGGAATCACTTCCGGAAAGAAAACTATTTTCTTTCCTTGGGAGAACCAAACATTCTTTAGAGAATCAACTAACCTTCCGTCCGGATCCACGCCAAGCTTCCTGCAGAGGCTTTCCATAGCCTCCCTTTCGGATGAGAACTTCCTGAGCATGAAACCCACCTCCACCCTTTTCATGAATCCGAAATTAAAATCCTTCCCCAGTATTTTTGCTGTCGTGACCACCGGGTTTTCTTTCATCGATTTTTCGTACGCGAGTGTGTGCCAGAGATCGAAAACTATTGCCTTTGTCATTTCATCACCTAATAAGGCACCCTTTTTATCCTCACGAGGAAGGCGATCCCGTTGGCTATCAGGTGCAGCACGGGGGTGATCGCAAGGAGTATGACGATCCATTCCCATTTGAGCATCACGAACGGCGAGGCCAGCAGTAGCATTCCCACCATGAAGTCTTCCTGGTCGAGGAACGGGGCGGGCCTTCCCCTCTCCATTCCCGCTCTGCGTTTCACAAAAGAACCTCCGAGATCCCCCAACATCGCCCCGGCCCCTAAAACGAGACCTATAAACGGGGACATCGGAACTATGTTCAGCGGGATTTCGGAGAGTTCCCACGGAAGGTACGGGAAGGCGAGCATCTGGATGGTGGCAACTATCATCGCCACTATTATCCCGAGGAGGAGCCCCTCCCATGTCTTGCCCCTCCCGAACAGCGGATGGCCGCGGAACTTCCTGCCGCCGTCTATGGGGCGTTTTCCCTTCGCCAGCGTGCACAGGCCGTTGGCCCCGTAGGCGGGGAGAACCAGCCATATCGCCTCGACGAAGGTGTATATGCTTATCATAATGAAAAACCACTGAAATGAATTATATTAATTCTTTTTATAAATTAAATAAAAACACAGTGAATAGAATAGTATGGCTGCTTGAACCAACTGAATAAAGCAGTCTTTCGAAAATTCGGGCCGGTAGATCAGACGTCAGCCCTTGCACAGAAGGAAAGGGATGACGGATCAATGGTAGATCGCTGCCCTCGCAACAAGCCTTTTATCCAAAAGGTTTGATCCAAAACAGGAGCTAACGCTTCCGTTACGGGAGAGGCAGAGGCCTCGGGTTCAAAAGACCCTTTTACTCAAAAGCGGAAATGTCGTTTGACGCAGATAAAATCTGCGTCCTTCGAAAATTCGGAAAACCAGGAGCTAACGCTTCCGGTGGGTCTTGAAAATCCCGACCGGTCCATTAATTTTTTTTCTGGTCTCTTGCTTTTATAAAAAAATTTATAAAGTTTGGTTTCTCATTTCTTGATAACGATAATATGGCCAGCATACTCTACGCCACCGACATACACGGGAGAAAGGATGTGGTTGACCGCCTGGTGAAGGCGGGGAACAGGAAGAGCATAGACGCAGTCATAATAGGAGGGGACATGACCCCGGGTTTCGATGTTTTCCTCCAGAGGAGCTTCATAGAGTTCTGCCTGATACCGAAGCTCTCCGGGCTTTCCGGGGAGGGCAAGCAGGTCTTCGTCCAGATGGGCAACGATGATTTCGGGGTGAACATGGACCTTCTGGAGAAGGCCGAAAAGGAGGGCGTGCTCAAGGTGACTCACATGAAGAAACACGTTATGGGGAAATTCGAGGTCATGGGCTATTCCTGCGTCAACCCGTTCCCCTTCCTGTTCAAGGAATGGGAGAGGAGCGAGGATGACATAAGGAACGATCTGGAGAAGATCTTTGAAGGTTCGGACAAGGAGAAGTCCATATTCGTTTTCCACGCCCCTCCTCACGGGACCAAACTGGACATAATCCACGGCGGGGAAAACATGGGAAGCAGGTCGGTAAGGGAGTTCATAGAGAAGGAGCAGCCATTGCTGACCCTACACGGACACATACATGAATCCGCGGAGATTTCTGGTTCCATAAAGGATAGGATAGGGAGGACCCTCTGCGTTAACCCCGGTCCCGGAATAATAGCCCTTATAGATCTCGAAAAAATGACTGTCGGAAAGGTTAAATAATTTAAATCTTGTATACAATACGATAATCAAAATTCTTGACTGATTAGCATGTCCGGCTCACCTCCGAAACTGAAGGAAAAGAGGATCTGCAGAACCTGCTGCATCATATTCGACAAGGCCGACAGGTGTCCCAGGTGCGGCAAGGGAGAAAATCTTGAGGTCTATCTTGACCCCGTTTTTCCCAAAAAAGACTGAACCATTCGGTTTTTTCGCTGTTTGTGTGGCTCATGTCACCTAAACCATATATCCCTTTCATTACAATAATCTATTGTATGGTCTTCCAGACTCTCAACAAGCTCAAATGGACGGGCAAACTGGGCAGGTGCGAGGTGACCATAATCAGCAGGGGTTCTCCCGGCGACAGAAAGAAAATACACGGGGATTTCATAACCGAAGTCAAGAAGGACCATTTCATTTTCAGTGAAAAGAGTAAGGAAACCTTCATACCCAATCACAGGGTGGTCGAGATAAAAGCAGATGGTGAGATTATATGGAGGAGAAGTTCAGAAAAAGGATGATCCAGGCGTTCAGGTTTCCCGAAGAGGACATGTCCCTGAGAAACTGGAGCAAGGTTAAGGGGGTCTGGACCGTAATGAGGAATTATCTCCTGATTAGTATCTGCAAATTCCTTCCCGACATAGAATTCAAGAACGTGCTCTACAGGAGAATCGGGATAAAGATAGGAAAGGACGTGACGATAATGGGATCCTCATTCGACATATTCTTCCCCGAACTCATAAGGATAGATGACGGCACCACAATCGGGGCTTTCACCGTAGTCCTGACCCATGAGTTCCATAACGGGGGATGGTCCAGGGGAGGGGTGAGAATAGGAAAGAACTGCCTCATAGGCGCGATGACGGTAATACTCCCGGGCGTGGAAATAGGCGATAACTGCACGGTGGCCGCTTATTCGCTTGTGAACAAATCCATACCACCCGGCACCTTTGTGGGCGGCGTCCCCGCCAAGGTAATCGGGAAAGTAACCAGGGAGTGATTCTGCATGATTTCTGACGTGGGAAAACTCTCTGAGTGGGTTTTCAGGAAAAACCGGGTCCTCGTTTTTCTCGTTCTTATTAATATGGCCGGGTTCTTGGTGGGATTGAGCCATTACCTGGATGAGTTCTCCGTGCACTCGCCATTTCTTTGGCCAGTGGTGGCGGACTGCCCGCTGGCGGTCCTGCTCTTTTCGGGGGTCTGTTTCCTCTATCTTTCCGGGAGAAAGGTTCCGGGCCTCCTGGTGTTATTCACATCCGCGTACATGATAAAATACGGTGTATGGACACTTTCGGCCGTATTCCTCTACTGGGGCTGGTATGCCACCCCTTGGGACCAGATCATAGGCTCCATGAATTTCGCGCTTCACTGCGGCCTGATTCTGGAAGGGATTTTGCTGGCAGGCAAGTCGAGGTATAGAATATATAACGCTGTTATAGTTTCAGTAGTACTCGTCGCCGGCGACGTGTTCGACTACCTCCTCGGAACCCTCCCGAAAATCCCCCCTTCCCACGTGGGAACGCTGATGGCGGAGAGCGTTCTGGTCAGCTTGTCACTTCCCATAATCATTTACTGGAGGACAAAACGTGGGAGAATCTGATTCACTGACCTTTCCCCGCGGTTACGTCACCGAATATCCTGTTTTCTACGATCCCTCCGATCCAGGCGACAATCCCGAAGGCCACCAGCCCTCCCGTAATCAGCATCCATGGAGCAGGTCCCAGGGGGGCCGTACCGAAAAGGGAGCTGAGGGGCGTGTACACCACCGCCAGCTGCAGGCACAGCGATGATATCACCGCCAGTATGAGCCACCTGTTCGAAAAAACGCCCGTGCCGTATCTGGACCTTACGGACTGTATCCTCACCATCTCGAAGACCACCAGCGCCGTGAACGCCACGGTCTGCGCGTGGGCGACCCCTTCGGATAATCTGAAAAGTATGAGCACCAGCACTGCCATGGCCGTCCCCATGGTCACTATGGAGTATATCATCCTCCTGTCGATGACCCCCTCTCCCTTCTTCCTCGGCCTCCTGCTCATCACGCTCTCCGATTTCGGATCCATGCTGAGGGCAAGAGCCGGAAGCCCGTCTGTCAGCAGGTTTATCCATAGTATCATGATCGCTGTCAGGGGAAGTCCCATACCAAGAACGGAAGCGATGAAAATCACCAGCACCTCCCCGGTGTTTGCGGAGAGGAGATAGTTCACGAATTTCTGTATGTTGTCGAATATCCCCCTTCCCTCCTCCACCGCATCTCGTATGGTCTTGAAGTTGTCGTCAAGAAGTATCATCTCCGAGGACTGCTGGGCCACGTCAGTCCCCTTCTGGCCCATGGAGACCCCCACATCGGAATTCTTCAGCGCAGGCGCGTCGTTCACCCCATCCCCCGTCATTGCCACTATGTGGCCTTTCTTCTGGAGGGACTTCAGTATCATGGTCTTGTGTTTGGGGGAGACCCTCGCAAATATGTCCACCTCGTCCACTTTCTTTTTCAGCTCCGAAGCCGAGAGACCGTCCATCTCGCTTCCCGTTATTATGCTTTTGCACTCGAAGTCGATTTCTTCGCCGATCGCCTTTGCGGTCTTCGCGTTGTCTCCGGTTATCATGATCACTCTTATCCCCGCCCTCCTGCAGTCCTTCAGGGCATTTTTCACCTCCTTCCTGGGCGGGTCGATCATCGCCTGCATCCCGATGAATACCATGTTCCTCTCCCCGCCGGGATTTTTCCTGCAAGCGAATCCGAGCACCCTGAGCGCCTTCTCCGCGAATTGATCGTTCTTCTCAAGTATCCTCTTCCTGTCCTTCGCGGTCAGTTTCCTCATCTTCCCGTTTTCCATTATCCTGCTGCATTTCTCGAGCACGACCTCCGGGGCTCCCTTGGTGAACATGATTTTCCCTTCCTTACCGGAATGGATTGTGCTCATCATCTTCCTCTCTGAGGTGAAGGAAATCTCATCCGTTCTGGGATATTCCTTCTCCAGTTTTCCTTTCTCCATGCCCGCCTTTTTACCCGAAATGAGAAGGGCGGTCTCTGTCGGGTCGCCGAAATACTTTTTCCCCTCCTTTTCCGAGTTGTTGCACAGTATTCCGCACTTCAGTATCATTTCCAGGTCCTTCGGGTCGGCTTTCTTACCCCTTTCCTCAAAAATCCCCTTCTCCTCCAGCCCCTTCCCGGAGACGGCATATTCCTTCCCATGTGAATATATCCTGGTAACTGTCATCGTGTTTTCGGTTATTGTCCCGGTCTTGTCCGAGCATATCACGTCCACGGATCCCAGGCTCTCCACCACGGGGAGCTTCCTTACCAGTGTGTTTTTCTTCAGCATCTTCCTGGCTCCCAGTGCCAGGGAAAGCGTGACCACCGCCGGCAGACCCTCGGGAACCGCGGCCACCGCAAGGCTGACCGATACGAGGAATATCTCCATCGCATTGAGCTGGCTGGTGAGGAATTCGGTGGCGGCCACTATGCATACGACTATCAATATCCCCAGGCCGATCTTCTTCCCCAGGCCGTCAACCTCCTTCTGGAATGGTGTTTTCTTTTCCCCCACCTCTCCGAGCTGCTCCGCTATCTTACCTACCTCGGTATCCATTCCCGTCCCAACCACAACCGCCTTGGCCCTGCCCCTGGTTATTGTGGTATTCTTGAAGAGCATGTTCTTTCTTTCCGCGAGCGGTTTTTGGCGGCTGAGGACGCAGTCCTTCTTTTTCACGGCCGAGCTTTCCCCCGTGAGAAGTGATTCATCCACAGCCAGGTCGCTGCATTCGGTAATGCGAGCGTCAGCGGGAACGGAGTTGCCCTGTTCCAGGAGGATGAGATCGCCAGGAACTGTGTCCGTGCTGTCGATCCTTTCTCTTTTCCCGTTCCTCATGACCACCGCCCCGGGGGCGGAAAGCTTCTTCAGGGCCTCTATGCTCTTTTCTGCCTTGTAGTCCTGCACGAACCCGAAAATTCCGTTCAGAAAGACTATTATCATTATCAGGGAGGCGTCTATGACCGACCCGATGAAAACCGATATGACCGCTGCGACTATCAGCAGGATTATGAGCAGGCTGGTGAACTGGGACAGAAATATCTTCGCCCAGGAGACTTTCTCTCCCGATTCCAGTTCATTCTTCCCGTGATTTTCCCGTCTCTTCCTGACTTCGGAAGAATCCAGGCCCTTCCCGTCCGTTTCGAGTCTTTTCATGACCTCTTCGGTTTTCAGGGAATGCCATTCCATGATAAGATAATGGTCTCGCTCCAATTAATTCTTTTGAATGGATGTATTAGGCCCCGGAACAGGATATTACCGCCGGGCTTTCGCCCTCCGTTCGGAATTCCGTGTCCAGAAACTTCCCGATCACCCACATGTTGGTCCTTGCGTGCCCGGTGATCCTGGAAACGGTGAGCCTCGATTTCCCGGGTGCCAGCGCCATGTAGGGAAGTATCTGGTCTCCCATCCACTGATCGAGGCATGCTCCGCTGGACTTTTCCCCTTCCATGATTTCCCTCGCCTTTCTCCCCACCTTCTCTGCGGGCAATCCTCTCTCTCCCAGGAAGGAGCTTCCCATCTTCGTGTTTCCGAAATGCGAGACCAGCAGAAGGGAGCATCCCGTGGAAAGAGACTGCATGTAAAAGCTGTTCTTTTCCCTCAGGTCCGTCCCGGTCCCTTTAAACATTCGCTTCGCAACGTCTGCCCTCCTGAGATCATTGGATGCGTATGACCATCCCTCGTTCCTTTCGAAATCCCCCCGTTCCGTGAGATTCAGCGGCTTCAGTTTCCCCGGTTTTACCTTGACATCAAGAATTCCGCCTCCCTTGGGGAAGAATCCCGGCCTTACGATGTCAGTATATACGTTCATGCCCATCTTCCCGATGAAATGGCAGAACACGTTCCCGAAATAATCAGCCTGGGGAGACCATCTCACGTGTGTGCCTCCCTTTATTTCGATGTTCACTTCCCTGTCCGTGTGAACCAGCGGAATCATCAGCGACTGGAGAACCAGGGTGACCGATCCCGCCGTCCCCACGTCTATTTTCATGTCCGCGAAGGAGAGATCCCCGGGTTTGAATTCCAGCTCCTCCGAATCCATCTCAAGCCCCCTGACTTCGGCGGAGCAGAGCCTGCCGACCGCCTCCACCCCTTTCATGTGCTGTGCCTTCAGACCGGGGTTCGGCCGGCCCCTCCGTATCTTGGATATTCTGCAGGGCTTCCCCGTGACCGCTGAAAGGCCAACGGCCGTTCGGATGATCTGCCCCCCTCCATCGAGGTAAGAACCGTCAATCTGTATCATGAAAATTACCCGCCTTATAATTACTAAGTCGGGCCCGTATTTATAAAATCAGTTCTGCCGGCCGGGGTTTTCCGGACGGTCTCTTTCCTGGGGGATGCCGATTTCAGAAAAAATCCCTTTTGGTTATTTTCCCTCTACATCAACTACCTTTATCTTGAATTTCAGTTTTTTCCCTGCCAGTGGGTGATTGAAATCTATGCTCACCGATTTGTCGTCTATTCTGACTATCTTTCCCGGGAGCTGTTTCCCGTTGGGGAGCTTTATGCCGAGAAGCATGCCCTTCTTTATTTCCTGGTCTTTTGGCATCTTGTCCTTGGGTATTTCCTGCACGAGTTCCTCTTTCCTTTCCCCGTAGGAATCAGCGGGCTCTATGCTTATCTCCTTTTCCTCGCCCTTTTTCATACCGATCACTGCCTTGTCGAATCCCCTGATCACGTTGCCGGCGCCGGCCTCGAATTCCAGAGGAGAGCCGTGCTTTTCCGAACTGTCGAAGACCGATCCGTCCTCCAGCGTTCCGGCGTATTCAACCTTTACATTGTCTCCTTTTTTCACTGCCATCATATCAACTCCTTTCAAACAAGCACAAACCCATCCATTTGGTGATTGCAGAAGCAAGTCGGCACTCGTCCGTTTGCTTAATCGTTGTGATAGGTTTTATATAAATCTTCCCGGTTCATCTCTCGAAGAACTTCCTGACCGCCGGATGCATGTCTTCCATGTGCTGCATGGCTATCTGTTCGTACAGCTGGTATATTATCATGACCGAAAGGAGTATGCCGGTCCCCGTACCCAGCGCTCCCGTGAAATCGGCGAACGCCGCCAGGAATCCCACTGAAGCACCTCCCAGCACGGCGAGCGCCG
Source organism: uncultured archaeon (assembly GCA_964441265.1). GTDB lineage: Archaea > Aenigmatarchaeota > Aenigmatarchaeia > QMZP01 > QMZT01 > JAFGDH01. Next base: position 123,376 of record CAYYKJ010000001.1, on the reverse strand, counting down.
GTATGTACCTGTTCAGTACCCTTTCTATGATTCTGATGTCCCTCCTGTATCCGGGTATCTGCATTCCGGTGGACTCTATCTGCTCTGCCACGCTCTTAGCGTCCATTCCGGCCGTGCTGACCCAGAAAATGGAGAATACCATCGCTCCCCCTATCAGGAACAGAGAATATGTGAATATCCTGGCCACGTCCATGAGGCTGATCGCCGCGAGCGAGGTGAGGCCGAGGGCGTTAACCGTCCCGAACCAGGCGAATCCGCCGATTATTCCCATGAGAACTACGAATTTCCAGCTGTTCATCTTGCTCTTCCTGAAATACATGAACATGGCGCCCACGAGAGCGAAAAGTCCGATGAATATCATGAGACCCCCTATGGCCTGGTTGCTGGGGGGTATTATGAACATTATGAGCCCTCCCACGGGGTTGCCGTTCGCGTCGAAGACGCCCAGCCATTCGTTCCCTCCCTGGCCCGCCAGCATCCTGGAGAGCACCTGCACGTTGGCCAGCAGCGCTGCCATGAGGATTACCGGTATGTTGGAGGTGTACAGGTATTTCAGTGGCCATCTCCTTCCGAATCCCCTTATGCTGGAGAATGCGAGGGGTATCTCGACCCTTATGGCCTGGGCGTATACCACAAGCATGAAAACGATCACGGTTGCTATCACCGGCAGTAACATGAGGAATGCCGTTATGGGCTCCCCTGCCCCCATGAGTATGCCCGCCCCGGGGATGATTCCGTTGGGGAGGTTGTTGGGCCCCATGGGCATGGAGGGGTCGGCGAGTATGGGGTTGAACGCCCTGATTATCATGGTTTTTGCCACACCGGCCACGATGAACAGGCCCACTCCGGAACCGAATCCCCATTTGGATATAAGCTCGTCCATGAATATGATAAGCCATCCGCCCAGCGCCATCTGAAGTATCACTATGGGCAGGAATCCGGGCATCGCGCTCACCGCACCGAAGGAGACATATGCCCATGCCTCCACCAGGCAGAGTATAATCGCCATCAGCTTCTGGGTCCCCTGGAAGAGGACCCTTCCCCTGTCGCTCTTTATGTCCCAGGGTATGATCTTGGAACCCACCATCAGCTGGAGTATTATGGATGCGGTGACTATCGGGCCTATACCTAATGTCACCAGCGAACCGAAGGTGGAGCCGAGAAGTATCTGCAGGTATTCGAAGTATTCGTATGTCCCCTGCTCTATGCCGTATATGGTCACCTGGGACATCACGAAGTATACTAGAAGTATTATACCTGTCCATTTGAGCTTGTCCCGGAAGCCCATCTTCTTTATGGGCTCGGTTATCCCGGGCAGCTTCTTCAGCAGTGCGATGTATGAATCCTCGAAAGACATGCGTTTCCACTTTCCTGAATTATAATATTTCTCCGGGGCGCTTAAAATATATTTCCAGCTACGCCCTAATATTCGGTGTGTTTAATATATATTGTAATGGCTTTGTAGAACAGACTTTTATATATTTCCTTCAGAACCGCCCCGGAATCCCGATACTTTATATGCGGTAGCTCTTCTGGTTTTTTATCATTTTAGGGCTGTTCAGGGGAGGCCCGAGAGAGACCGGGGCCATCACGATCATGTCGCCGGCCGTTAAAAGGACGTGCGTTCCGTATATATCCTTCGAGCCCTTGGTCCTTCTCCCAATCTCAAAGCCCAGAGATTCTTTGCCCTCATGCCCGTCCAAACCATGGCTCTTCAGGTATTTCATCGGCACTTCAACGTAAGCGGGTCTCTTTTCCGCGATTATGCTGTAGAAATGACTGAGAGGGACACTGTCCATTTTATAACGAGTTTGGATTACGCCGTCCCTTTTCTTTATCCCTATTTTCTCTTCGGCGGTTTCCATGGAATTCATAATATAGATTCAAGCGAAACAATAAAAACGTCCGTTTATCCAAGAACTATTTCTTCTTTTCCCCGGAAGGCTTTTCCTCGACCTCTTCCTGCCCGACTTCGGCTATTGCCTTCCCGCCGGCCCCTTCAATCTTTTCCTGGGCCTTCCTGGAGAAGGTGTCCGCCTTGACGGTGAGCGGCTTGGATATCCTTCCTTTTCCTATGACCTTGTCGTATCCGAGCTTTCCGATGTCGATTTCCTTCTTGCCCTTCTCGGCGAGGGCTTCTATCTCCCCGACGTTGACCGCCCTGATCTCTTTTTTGTTCTTGGGGACGAACCCCTTGGGTTTTCCTATGTGTTTTGGGGCGTATCTCAATATCCAGCTCTTCCTGTGTTTCTTGCTTCCGGCGAATCCCCTTCCCCCTCTCTGTCCCTTGCCTCTCCATTTCTTCAGGGTTCCCTTGTTGCATTCCCTCCTACCGCGGTTCTTTTCTATCTTCTTTCTCTTTCCCATCAGATCATCCTCTCCAGAAGCTCGTTTATCTTGTCTCCGCGGTATCCCAGGGAACCCTTGGGGAACGCGTGCTTAACCTTCTTGTATCCCTTCCTGGGTGGGCTCAGCCTGAAAACGGGCTTTATTCCGCTCTCCTTCTTTCCCTTTATCTTGGTGATTACAGAATCAACATCTTTCTTCGGAACTGGCTTGTTGCCGGGTGTCCTGCCCCTTTCTGCGACCAGCTTCTTAAGCACCCTGTCGTTTATCTCGCCCCATGTGACCCAGTCCTTTACCTTCTTGACCATCCCTTCCATTACCGGATCCTTTTCTACCAGTATGCAGTGGTTGACCCTACTGAGGCGAAGCATCTCCATCGTTTCCCTTATGTCCCTCTTCGTCCCTATCTTTCCCCGGATCTGGACAACGGCTAACATCAGAAATCACCCTTAGTGGTGCTTAGGTTACTGAGGGCATCCAGGACGGTGAACGCGAGGTTGATCCTCGTCGAGGTGCTCCCGTAGGTTTTCACCCATATGTCCTTTATACCCGCGAGCCGCAGCAGCTTCTTGGTCTCGTCTCCCGCGACTATTCCCATCCCCGCCGGAGTGGGGAAGAATTTTATTCTCAGAGATGACCTCTTGGCGGAGGTCTTGAACGGTATGGAATGATTGCCCCCGCAGTTGCACTCCCATGACCCGCAACCCCTCCTGACGTGGATGACGTTCAGCTTGGCCTGCTGTGTGGCCTTGTCGATAGCGGTCATGTGCTCCTTCGAGTTGGCCCTTCCGATACCCAGAATTCCGTCCTGGTTGCCAACGGCTATCACGGCGGTGAGCTTGAACCTCCTCCCGGATTTGTGCATCCTGCTGGTCATCTTGGTGGGGGTTCTCCTGACCCCTCCTCCCTTTCCGGGAGTCCCGCCGATGTAGATTATTTCCTGCTTGAGGTCGGGAACGAGGTAATCAATTATTTCCGGCTCCAGTATGATCTCTCCGGCGTCGAGAATCTCCTTGACGGTAGAGTACTTTCCGGCTATGACTTCCTTGCCCAGCTTTGTCTTGGGAATCCACTCGACCGTTTCCCCCGCCCTTCTCCTCGACCTCCGGTCGGGTATCTGGACGCTTTTGGGCTCTTTCTCTTCCTCCGGGGCTCCTTCCTTTTCCCCGGTCCCGGGCTTTTCCGGCTCCTTTTTTTCCTTTCCGGTCTCTTCTTTCCCCTCTTTCTTGGTCTGGGTCTTTCCCTTCTTTTCCGCCTTGACCGGAGCTTTCTTTTTGTCTTTCTCTGTTTCCGCCTTTTCTTTCTTGGAGGCCGTTTTCTTTTCTGTTTTTTCTTCCTTCTTGGAGACCTTTTTCTCCGCCTTCTCTTCTTTCGGAGCCTTTTTCTTTTTCTTCTCTGCCATTTCCATCATCCTGTTACGGCCAACCGCATGACGTCCCGCGCGGCGGACGTTCGGTTTGTAATCCATATAATTATATAATTACTTATAAAAAGGTGATGTTTGTATTTAAAAGTTTCGCGGCGTGGCCTGTTTCGGCCCTCTCACTTCTTGTACCTTCTCCGCCTGGCTATCTGCTCCATCCTCCGGACCACCTCTCTGGACCGGGGGTATTTTTCGTATCCCTTCATTATCTCTTTCCATGAACCCTTCAGAAAATCGAAATGGGTGGATTTTATAGCCTCCTGCAGCAAAAACAGGTCAACTGCCTGGTCTTCTGTCTTCCTGGAGAATTTCCCCAGCCCGAAGTCTATCAGGAACAGCTTCCCTTCCTTGTCCAGTATCATGTTCGAGGTTGTGAGGTCGCCGTGTATGATGCCCCCGGCATGAAGTTTCGCGATCATCTCTCCCATCTCTCTGCAGATTGCCTTCCTCTTCCCCCTTTCCAGACCATTGAGCACATCTTTAAGATTGTTTCCCTCGATGAAATCCATAACGATGTTATATTTGTCCGGGGCCCAGCCCTTGGGGGAATTGATACCCGCCTCCCTCGACCTTTCCAGAAGCTTGCTCTCGTGCCTGGTCCGGAGCCTCCTTATACGGTCGTCGAGCTCGGGTATCCTGTATCCCTTGGAAACCCTCTCCTTGACAAGGCGGGTCCTCCCCTCGGACTCCTTCAGGTAGAGAACTGCCTCTGCTCCCCTGTGGATGATTCTTTTCATGAGAATAGGATTCAATTATTGGTTTATAATTCTTTCCTCCGGTTCAGTACGTCTCTCCGTTTTCCATCTTCTTAAGAGAATGGACGGTGCAATCCATTTTGGTCAGTTTATCTACCAGACCATGATATTCCTGCAGCCCTTCCATACGGATTTTTATGGGGTCGTATTCGCAATCCCTCCGGAGCTTCCCCGTTTCGTCCTTCCTTTCCTCCAGCAGATAAAGTGATGCGTGTTCCTCCCCTTCATTCTTTTCCAGGGCGTATTCCCTTTCCCCTTCTGATATTCCCAGATCGACGGAGCCGCTCATGACCATCCATACCGTGACCTGAACATCCCCGTCCGCCCTGAACCTGAATCTCCTGAAATCGGAATAATCCCGGAGTTTCTTTTTTTTCATCCTGTCTGTTTTATCTAATTCGTAAGTCAGTCTATTTCGGAATTTTCCAGTTCTTTTCTCGTGATCCATGTCTAAGAATTAGAGATAAGAATGTTATCCTTTACCTGTTCCACAGTTCGCAGACCTTGCAAATCTCGCCCCCGCTCGGCTCCCCGCATTTTTCACACTTCCTGACCCTGAACTTCCGGATTTCCGCGGTCTTCCGAAGGGCAGGCAGCATCCTCTCCCATGTCCTGAATATAGAAAATTTGATCCCCGGGCTCTCGCTCTCCGTTTCGTTCAGGAAATCCCTCATTTTCGGCCTGGGCCCGGTCCTTAGCGGACACTCCTCCTGCTGGATTTCTATCCCGTTGAGCATCGCATAGAGGGCGGTCTCCTTCTCCGGTATCTCCCTGAAGGGCTTCATCCTCGGTACGAACTTGCTGTCGCTAACCGCCGGGGTTCCCATCCTGACCAGGCGGATCAGATCACCTTTCATGTAGTCCATCATTATGCCCTGTATCTCGTCGTCCAGGTTCATGCCCAAGGCCAGCCTTGTCGCCTCCAGCTCCCTTGCCTTCTTGTTGAGCAGGTATCTCCTGCTGACCCCGCAGTAGGTGCACGGTCCCCCTTCGCTCTTGTAGTCCTTTTCCCTGACTTTTTTGTGTATGGGAAGACCGAACTCCTCTTCAAAGGAGAATACGTGGTGCTTGACCCCCAGCTTCCTGCACAGTTTTCTGGCAATATCTATGCTCTTTTTTCTGTATCCGGGGATCCCCTCGTCAACCGAAACCGCGATTATCTCTATGTCCTTCCTGTGCCTGAGGATTTTGGTGAGCATTAGAAGGAGTGAGGAGGAATCCTTCCCTCCGGAAACGGCGACCGCTATCTTCTCGTCCCTCCCCAGCTTGTAATGCTTGGAGATGGTCTTCTTTGCCTTTTCCTCAAGGCTGCGGATGAAGTGATATCTGCAGAGCGCCCTGCCCTCGTATTTCCGATAGATCACCGCTTTCCTGCCGCACCTGCATTTCTTCCCGCTCATGAATCAGGTATAAAAAAGAGATTAATAACCTTTCCCCGGAGAGAATCACTACTTCTTCATCTTTCTGTATTTTTTCATGTTTATTTTTTCTCTTCTTTCCCAAATTTCGGTGGCGCTGTCAGCTCTTATTCTGCCTGTAATTTCAGTATTGATTCCCATCATTTCACCGAAAAGATACCATTCCGATTTCTTGGGAGTTTTATCCCCGGTATTCTCTGTTATTTTTCCGTTCTCGACAGATATTTCCGCGAAGCCTTCCTCTTCGGGATATCCGAAACGGATGGGGTTTTCCGGTATAATTGACCTGCGACCGTCATTTTCGGGGCCCAGCTTATAGCCCATGCTTTTGATCTTGTTTGCTTTGCTTTCATAATTTGATTCGAATGGATCTCCAAAGGTCATTTTAGATAATGGGACGAAAATCTTTTAAGAATTGCCTTTTCCAGAACTTCTAGCTTCTAATTTAAGGAGAAACCAAGAGATATATAGATAACTGAATAATAATTATAATATGCGCTGTGCCCTGCTCGTTTTCATTCTCTCCCTCTCGCTTCTCACGCCCGCTGCCTTCGCGGAGATATCCACCCCTCCCGCATCCGGGGAGACCTTCGAGACAGGCGATTACGTGGACCTATCCTGCTCCTTCAACAACGACCTTTACAATGATTCCGTGAACCTCACGATAGAGACGGCTTTCATCGGCCCGGGGATGGGCATAATGCCCTCCATAGAGACCTTCGAACTCGCCCCTTCCGAGAGCGTCGAGATATCAGACTTCAGCTTCCCTGTCACCGACACGCTCCCCTCCGGATCCTATTCCCTGGTCGTCAATATCATAAAGGACAACGAGCTGGTTGAATATTCCACTTTCGACTTCAACGTTCAGGGAACCACCGAGAAGTTCGCCCCTCTAAATCTCCTGGTCTGCGCGGATCTGGACTGCGATGAGCCCAGGAAGGTCCACAACATAACCGAGGGACTCGCCTTCGTGAGGGTGTTCTCCACCGATTCGCCCGAACTGGCAGGAACCGTGCTCTACCCGGACGGTACGACAGAAGAGATGACATTCATAGACGATTTCGGGGAGGTATGGTTCAACCAGCTGGGTACATACGAGCTCTACATACTCGCCTCCAAAGAGGGATACGAGAGCGAGACCCTGGAGACGGATTTCCGGGTGGTGAAAGGGGATTCAATTTCCTTCGGGGGTTGCGCGGATGAGAGCGATGGTGTTTGCGACGAGGACTGCCCGTACGGGATCGACGTGGACTGCTATTACACCGAATACGAGGAGGGGCTTGCCGGCCCGCTGGAGGGCAGCGTGATGAACGCGGTCATCATCCTCGCCGCGCTGATTCTGGTGGTGGTAGTGCTCATACTCATAATGATGAAGGTGGTCAGGTCCAGGGAGCCGCCCGCCCAGAGGGCATACATGAAGGAGGATTACTGAATGGACAGGAAAATCCTAACCTCGATATTGATTTTGGGGATTTTCTCAGTCCTTTTCATATCCCTCGCCGCGAGCCTGGAATACACCGGCCTCACTCAGACGGAGAGGAATGAACTCTCGGAATTTTCGGAATGGGTTAAAGAAAACGGCAATCCCGGCGAAGAGAATGTTGATTATTCCGGTTACTATGAATACACACACTGCGATGACACCGGGATAGAGATAGAAGGAAAACTTTTCAAGGAGATCGAATTTTATAGTAGTTATTTCAGACAAAGAGAAGGAATAGAAGTAATTTTATATTCGTCCTGCGGGGATGACAGTTGCTATTATCACGTTTATGAAGTCAATCTTGACGGATTTGGCACCGTGGATGATTCCGGATTTTATGAATACTTTCGAACGTGTGACCTTAGTGTAGACGGACAAATATACCTAAGCGAAGATTCACCCGGAACGAATGTTGCGCACGAGGATAAGGACAAGATAAAAGCGAATGAACTCCTTATGAAAATAGTCGGATTTCTCAGCGATAATGTCAGAGATGCCGAGGGCAGCGATGAAATTGAAGAAGATTCCGGAGAGACGATCGCTGAAACTTTCTTCATAGAGGATTACGCCGGTTTGATCAACGACGAGACGGAGGTCGGATTGGAATTGGAGGCAGAACAGTTCCATGAAAAATACGATTCCGGGATTTTCTTTTATTCGACGGATAGTGAATTTGAGTTTCCGGAGGAATTCAGGGCGCATTCTTCTGCCCTTTTCAGTGATATAAGCGAAGGCGCGGGGACGGGAAAAAATTACCACGTCCTGATTGCCTATACTCCTGACGCCGACATCGGCCAGGCTGGCAGCCAGCCCTATCTCATTTACGTTCATGACAGAGAGACCGCCGACGGGTGCCCGGCTTTCAAAGAGGTCACGGATTCGTTCGCCGGCGGGAGTCTTACCCAGGAACTCACGTCAAACGACCTGGAATCGAAGGTATCCAGCGTCATGGCAAAAATGGAAAACTTCTTTTCGCCGGGCGGGGGTTATGACGAATGCACTGGTGCGGGAGAAGCGGAAGAAGAGGATGTTTCGGGCGGCCTCTCCCTGGGGAACGTCATATACATGGTAGACAGCAGCGATCCGGAACTCGTGATGAAATCCCTTCCCCTCGCAGTTTACCATTACGTCCCTGCGGAATCTCCGCCGGAGCTCAAAGAAAGAATCAGGCGGGATTTCATAAGATACAATCCCTTCCTTTTGTACCACGAAAACGATCCGGAATCCATGCTGCATTTCATCGACATCGCCAAGAGGGAGAATCCGAAGATAACCAGCGCCATGATCGTTTCGGACGACGAAGGAACCGTTGAAGAAATGATCGGTATGGCCGAGGACAAGGGGCTTGATTCCACCCCGGTGAAGACAGAGACGATCCCCGAGATATGGAACTGGAAGCCCACGGAGCACGATGCGCTGAAGAACATGTATGACACCATCGTTGTGGTCGGAACCGGCACGGAAAACGACAACAGAGCCTCCCTGATGGGATCGCTCCTTGCCTCTTACTACAACGCTCCCCTCGTGATGTATGACGATACGGACGTGGAATACGATTTCGAGGGGAAGAGTGTTTTCTTCGTCGGCGCTCCGATACCCACCAACGAAGAGATCGACGGCCTGATGGAAGGCGCCGATATTACATATTTCGGAGACGCCGAGGAGTTCAACGTGCACCTCCAGGAGAAGATGGAAACGGACAAGATGATTCTGGTCAATCCCATGGACATAGAGGAGCAATATTGCGAGGATTTCACCTTCCCGGGGGAGCACGGGACCGTGGAGAACCCCTACTGCAGGGACTCCCTGGTCGCTCCACTCCTTGCTTCGGTGAACAACGAGCTGATGGTCTTCACCGACGTTTCTCCGGTGAGCTCAGGTCTCGATCATCTGGACATCACCGACATGGCGGTGGACAGGGACAACAACATCTATGTCATAAGCAGAGACCCTGTCGAGGGGAAATACAAACTCTTCAAGTACGAGTTCACGGGCAAGGGCTACAGAAAGGATAATTTCATTTCGGATGTGGACGGCAGCCACTTCCTGCAGACCCCGGACAGGAAGCACCTTTATGTTTACGGCATTTACGGGGAATCCGACGGGGCTTACCTGTACGCATACGAAATAGAAAAGGACCATGTAAAGGAGAAAATCGTTGCTGATTTAGGCCATTCAACCCTTGACGTGATACTTGAGGCCTGGAATGGGAGGCGTGTCGGTGGAATGCTGTTCGGTGGAATAGAAGAAGATTCGAAGATGAAAATAGGTGACAACATAAGAATGGACAACGAAGAGAATCTGTACGTCCATTTCTTTTCAGCCGGAGATGAAAAGTACCACATAAGAAAATATGAGAAGAAAGGTAACGAGTTCATAAGAGAATATGACCATCCGTTAATCTCTTACATCAGCGAATACCTGGAGCTTGAAATTTTCGATGACATTGATAAATTTATCCTCTTGGGCGTTGGAAAAGACGGCCCTTATTTGGTGGTTTTGACTTCAACAGCCCTTCAGGGATCGGCTAATTTCGAATATCGCATCTATAAAATTGAGATAGACGAAGATGAAGGAGAACTGGAAGAGGTCGTTAAATCCGATGGATACGAGACGCATTACATGCTGTCCAGGGAGATCATCCGCCAGATCAACGAAGACGGAGAATATGATTTCAAAGCTGAAAGGGCCCTCGACGAACTCTATTGGACCACGGATCTTATGAATAGTCAGATTGAGATGAAGAAGACAAGCAAACAGATATTCTATCAAAAACCCTATTACTACATATGGGACAGTGAAGATACTATCATCATAATTGACAAAGAATTTAAAAATTATCTCCTCTCCCTGAACGATAATTTTCACTCGTTGCCTTGGAGTTATGATTTATACGCGGAATTCAAAAGCGTAAACGAGGCACTCGAGAAGAACGCCAAAATCGTCCAGTCAGGACTCAATGAATTTATGAGCAAAGACGGATTCGAAGAAATGAAATATCTCACCGTTATCGGTTCCCCGAGGTCCATACCACTGAGCGCTTATAGTGCGTATGTTTATGATGTCAACTCAGAGGCCGCGTTCAACAAGCCGCTTGATTACCATTATCACGCCGACCCGGATGGCGACGGAACGGCCGATCTGAGGCCCGGAAGGATATTCGGGATTACTGAAACGGACACATCTTCCTACGTGAACCTCGTCACGCTTTACAGGATAAAGGAAAAGAAGGTCGGAAGCATTTCGATGCTGGCTTCTGTGGCGTATAACGTCTCAAGGCAGGGAATGCTTGATTTGTACGGAAGACTCAAGGATAATTTTGACATCGAATGCTGGACGAGGTTTGGCGAAGAAGACGGCTGTGAAATTTACTCTCCGAAGGCTCTCGGAAAAAGCATGGCCGCTAGTAGCATCGTCCTGTACCACGACCACGGGGGAACGGACAGCCTGGGAGGGGACGAGATGATTTGGAATGATATACCCGAGATGGACGGCACGCTTCTGATTGCCCCCGTTTGCCTCACCTCGGATTATTATTCCTCTTTCAAGAACACCCTTTTCACAGCGAATGCCATCAGGAAGGGCGCGCTGGGCTACCTGGGTGCGGTGAGCGCCTCCCATAAGCTGGAGACGCCTATCGGGGATTCTTTTCTGGAAGGGGTGGTTTCCGGGAAGACCTTCGGCGAGGCGTATTACGATTCCGCCGGAGATACAGAAGAATCCTTTGCAGAATATCCCATGAATTTCATGTTCTTCGGTGATCCCACCTTCTTCTATTCCGGCGCGGAGGAACCGGTGGAAGAGGAGGAGTTCGACCTGGAGGAGGCGAAAGGGGAGGAATGGATCGCCTTCTCTCATGGTGTTCCGACCAGTCTGGAAGAGTGCTGGAAGGGGGAGGGAAGCACCGGAGACTTATCGGATTACAAACAGATGGTGATGCAGTATAATGAAGAGTATGACTTTTCAGGCCTCACGGCAGACGGAACTATCGGGGCATTCGAGGTCATTGTGCTCCCAGACCTTGACGGGAACGGGGAAATAACCTGCGGTCAGAAGACAGTGACTAAGGAGTCCTACCTCATTGAGTGGGGCGACACGATGTACAAATGCTACAACAAGGAAAAGCCCTTGAAGGACGTGAAGGATTATCTGAGGGCGGTCACGGTAATAATGAACAGGGACAGCCATTCATTCTATTACCAGGAAAGCGGTGGAGACCCAGATGGGGGCCACCAGTACCTTAATGCTGAAGGATGGCAGAAGTATTTCTCGGATGCCAGTAAACTCGTTTTCCCGAAGCTTTACGCGGAAAGGACCATTGCCCTTTCCGACCTCGACGGAAACGGGGATGTGAGCTGCTCTGATGAGAGACAGCCCCCTGCTTCCGGGCCCTCCCAGGAAACAACCGGGGACGGGACATCCCCTGAACCCGGGGGGACTGGAACAGGCGGGGAAGCCCCTGAAAGCGAGGAAGAGAAGGAAAAACCCCCCGCGGAGGACGAGTATGCTAATTCCCTGCTGAAGGAGAATTATGAGACATACGTGGAGCTGCTGGAAAAGGGCGAGGACGTTCTGGATTCCTATCGTTACATCTTCGCCGAACGGACAGTCTCCGAACTGGAGAACACGTTCTCAGAACATCAAATTCAGCAGTTCCTGCTTTCCGCCGAAAAGAATCCGGGAGAATACGAAGATATAGGCCCCTACCTTTCTGCCCTGCTGAACGGTGCCCTTCCCGCGGAGAAGGAGAAGGTCAGCCTGGACGTTCGCGGGTGGGACCCGGAATATATGAACTATCTCGGCCAGAACCTGAAGAGAGGGAGGAACGTCATAATCAGGGGAGATGCCGGGGATTATCTTGGGGCGAACCTGAACGGCGGGACGATCAGGGTTAATGGGGATGTGGGAGAACATATCGCAAGTGGTGCTGTCAGTGGTAAAATCATGATAGAAAGGTCAAGCAAGGGGAGGGATGACGAAAGCACCCTCATCCTTATGAAAATAGACAAAGAGAACAAACCTAAAAATAATCTCATAATAGAGGCCAAGCGGGTGAGAATTCCCTTATTTTTCTGGCAGGGAACTACTGAATACTGGGACAGGATATGGCCCGAACACAGCACAAAATATCGCATTTTTTCCATTTACAAGAAAATGAGAAGGGAATCTTACTGTGAAGATAGTATGGGCGGTGATGAATGTTATCAGAAGGTCCTGGATTCACTTGCAGGTATGCGAATTGTTTCGGAAGATATCCAGGACTTGATAATAAGAGTGAATTTGAACTTTCCTTGGGACAGAGATTATTTCCTGATGATTTTCGTATCAGCCTTGATAGATAAATCTTCGGAGGAGAGTCTTTCATTGATTTTGCCTGAAAAGTATATAAGGCCAGTTTCGGAATATCCGATTAAAAGAGAATTTAGGGTATCTTATCTGGGAGCGCATTTGAGCAATGGGAAATATATCATATTTAACTCGGGTGAAATTGGTAGTAATCTTGCTTATCGCGCGGAAAACGCCCGGATTCATGTTGCAGTCGACTCCCCCGAAGAATGTGAGGATATAAAATCCAGTATAGCAGAAGGGGATAATGCTCCGTCAGTTGATGTTGTTATAACCTGCGGGAGTGAGACAGTGTGGCCTGAAGGACATATTCAATCCCGGACAGGTTCAACTGGAAATTTCTAAACCCCCATGCTCTCCTGCCTGACCGTACACATCTCCGACTGCTCCCGGTACGTGACCGGATAAAGTATCTCGCCCCCTGATTCGGGCTGTATGAATATGAAATAGGTCTCCCCGTCGACCGGGAGGTCGTTCTCGTTGCACATGAACTCCAGCGATGAGAAGGTTCTTGACCCTGTGTCGCCGTATATGGAATGCCCGGTATCGCAGACGTCCTGCTCACCGGGTCCCATTACGTGGATCTTGTCTATACCCAGCGATCCGATGTTCTCGTATTCTGTCCTTATTTCGGTGTCCCTGCACACAACATAATCGTCCCGGAGAAGGCGGTCGTCCAGGTATATCATGAACCTCGGCTTGCCTGCGGTCTCCGCCATCCCGGCTGCCCTTCCGGAGAAGTATCCCGCCTTTTCCAGATTCGCGATCGGTTCGGGACCGGAGAAATCCCTCTCATAAATATCGGAGAACATGATGTTGAATATGATCCCGAACTTTTCATCGAGAGATTCGCAGTTACTGTAGACCTCCCGGCGGAGATTACTGTCCAGAATTTCCGAGTATACGTCCATGTAAAAGACCAGCCCGTTGTATATCATCCGGGAGGTGTCCTGACCTCCCATCCCGAACAGGGAATGGAAATCCGGGGATTCCAGGTAATGAACCAGGGAGTTGAACGCGTCCATTACCGTGATGTTGTCTCTCCCCGGCGTGTAATGAGGCTGTGATCCCGTAAGCCCGGTGAAATTGCTGTTGAGCGATTCCAATTCGTTACCGAACATTATGCCTTCCTCCTTCCGGATGCAGAATCCCGTGGAAACTCCCATGCCCCTTATGCAGGCTTTAATGGAATCCGTCATTTCTACGAGATTTGTTTGGTATATACCGGGTCGCACTATCTGCGTTTTCCTGACCGGTTCAATGCTTATGCCGTTCACTGGCGAGGAAAGGAATTCCGTGTCGTTTTCACCTTTCCTTATCGAGACGGAGAAGGTTCCGGTATATGTCTCCGGTCCGGATATCTCCAGGACCGGCTGGATCTCGATGGAGCATATTATCCCCCTCCTGTAATAGTAGTCGCAGGTCTGGGGGTAAGCCCTGATATCCCCTGAATCCCCGGACAGCTGGAGGTCGGGCGTGGTGTAGAACTCCGAGTAATCCGTCAGAAGTTCGGCCCGTATCTTGAGCACGTTGTCGAATAGCCTGCATTTCCCTTCTGATATAATCTGGCATTCCATGCCCCCGTTGATGACCTCAAGTATCTCCAGCTCCTGCGCCGAGGAGAGGGGCATTGCGACGGCCAATAAGATGAGAATGATCCCTGCCGTCAGTATTTTTTTACCCATTTCCCTCACAGCTCCCTGTTTCCTGAATCTCGGCGGAGATGGTTTCGATGCCACATCCCAGCAGGAGGGAGGACAGTTCCCCGGCGTCCCCGGTGCTTATGCTCCCCGTGAAGTCCCCTCCCCCATCCATGGTCACGACGGGCAGGTAGGTGTAGAGATGTCCGGAATCCCTGTCCAGGCTGATCAGAGCATCTGCGTAGCCCACGGTTCCCCCGGTCTGGTTGTTGGTCACGGTGAACACCGCCCTGTAAATGTAATTCCCGGTCGGTCGGAATTCCAGCGTGTCGGAGAAGATGCCTTCCATGTCGTTGGTGAGAAGGAATCCGGCCTCCGGGGAGAGGTAAGGATAAAGATATGCAGTTACAGCGAGCGGGTTTTCGAAAGATTCGATGCTCATCGCGTCCCCCATCACTGAGTAGCTGCCCTCCTCCTGTTTGACGGGGACACCCATAAGACTTGTGACCACGTTTTCCGGGAACTCCCCCAGAGTGATTGTCTTCCCGTCCAGATCATCCGCCTTCTCCATGCTGCTGTATACCCCGTGATTCTTCCCCTTGACTTTCAGTTCCCCCACGAAGCAAGGTATGGTCGATTCCAGCAGCCCGGAGGAGTCGGTCTCCCCTAGGTAGCATTTGTCGAACATGATTTCGGCTCCCCCGATTGGGTTGCCGTAGTCGTCCTTCACCAGTATTCTGGCAGGGCAGTCGTCCCTTTCGTGGCAGATGCTCTGGTAATCCCCGTCCGCAGTATCTGCATAAGAGTCCCTGCAGGTTTCGGATGGGGAGGAATCCTCGATGTCCACAATCACCCCGAACCTGAAAAGTCCTCCGAAGAGCGGGTCGTCTATCACCACTACCGCGGGATATCTGAAGGAATACGAAACGCGGTAGGGCATGATGCATTCTGAAGAGAAGGGGATTATATTGTCGGGCTCTATGATAATGGGATTTGGGCTGAACTCCATGCTGGATTCCATGTCCCATTCCGAGGGGTAAATGAACCCGATATCGAGCCCTGTCTGCGTTACGGTGTAGAATGGTTCGTCCGTTTCCGGGTAATCTCCCGTGTCCAGGTGGGAGAGAGTGTATCTTATGAGTTCTTCCAGATTATTTCTGGCACCTTCATTATCAAGGAAATACAACTCCTCGCATCCGGTCATCACACCGGAAAGAGGAAGCCACCTGTCCCCCGATGAGTGCTTGATGGAAGTGAGGGTGAGGTTCTCCAGTAGATTTTTCCCAGACTCCTCCGTGAAGTCCCTGGAAAATGAGATAATCTCTGATAATCTCGATGGCACCGAGGCCGTGTAAGTTCCATGAGAGGAGATCCCCTCTATCTCGGTAGGTATGGTCACCTCGAAATCGACCGCTCCCTTCATGGCCGTGACATCCGCTGACATCTTCCCGAGAGAGAGGCGGACGTCCTTGCCGTAGAAATCCATCTCCTCGGAGAGCACGGATTTGAGGCCATGCTCCGTGATGTTCTCCAGCTGTGCTTCCATGTCGGGTATTTTCATCCCCTCACAGTCTCTCCACAGATTCACCGAGGACATACCATACTTCACCGTTCTGTCGGAGAGAACTCCCCCATGACGGTATACAGACTGTAGACCGAGTCTCGCGGTTCTGAGGACCAGATCGTTCAGGGAATCGACTATTACCTTCTTCTCCTCGCCCAGTCCGGAGACCTCCCTGTTATCGGGGACCGCAAAAAGATTCAGCGTTACCAATACAGCTCCTATCGCCAGGACAATAAGGACTACGACGGCGATGATCTCGACCTGCCCCTTGACACCCATATTAACTATTTTGTCAGGATGGCCATAAAAATTGGAATTATTTGACGTAGCCCTCGGAAATCAGCGCGGGCATTATCTTGTTCTTCACTATTGGAGAGAATGAAGAAGGATCTGTCCCGCTGTCCGCCCACTTCATGCCCTCTATCTCGGAGGACGGCTCGGGATTCCCTTTGATTTTGCCGAAATGCATGTCTATGTGGACCAGGTATCCCTCCTTCTCCGGTCTGGTGTCCCTGAAAGAGCCGAAGAATTCCAGCGACTTCGAATCAATATCCGAACTGAGTTCCTCCTGTATCTCTCTTTTCAGAGTGTCCCTGAAGCATTCCCCGGTTTCCGGCTTACCTCCGGGGACTATGAGCTTGTCCAGGCCTTTCTTCTTCACCAGGAGAACCCTGCCTCTGTTAAGAAAAACGAGGCCGTGCTTGAATATCATTCATCCACCCGAGACGATCCTTATCAGCTCTATGAGGTCGTTTTCCCTGACCTTCTCCTCTTCCGTCAGGAAATCCCCGTCCCTCTTGGCTATCACCGATTCGGGGTTGGTCCCGACGGCCTTCATGACACCGGCGACCTTCCTGTTTTTCAGTCTGATCGTCATGGTTTTCCCGAGGAATCTGACTTTTATCTTCATACTTAAATTTAATTGTTTCCAACTAAATAAATATTGTCCGTACCAACGGACAGCCGTGAAATGCTGGGATGGCCGAGTCTGGCTCAAGGCGATGGACTCGAGTGGATATAAATAGGGAAATCCAAGCCCGTTACGCCGTTCCCGATGATTTCGTGATATCCATTGGGCGAAAATCGGTTGACGCGCACGAAGTATGCGTCTTTCGTTCGTGGGCCCGCGCAGGTTCGAAACGAGCCTTTGTCACAAAGTCTCGAGCGAAAAAGGAGTCAACGTCACTCCGCTCCTGACATCCGTGGCGGACTTCGTCGGAAATCCTGCTCCCAGCGCTATAGCAAGGGCTGAGGTGTGTTCACTGATGAGGCCTTTCACGGTCAATAATCGGTTTCTCCCGTTCCGCAGTTGACCTCGAAATCCCCTTCATCGGCGCAGAATATCTGGTTGGAGTCCACATTGAAGGTTCTGGTTTTCTTGGAGATGATGTCCGACACGCTGCAGCATACACCCCTGACCGTGTTCCTGACCAGTCCCTTGTAGTTATTCTTCTCCGTGCTCAGGTCGCCCTCAAGGTTTGCTATCTGGTCTGCCTGATCATCGGTCTGCTGCCTGAGATTTTCCCTCTGGTCACTGCAGTCCAGAAGGTTGTTCTGGGTGTTGAGGAGGTCGGTTTCCAGCCCGCTTATCTTTTCAGTCTTCTTCGCGAGTTCTTCGCTTAACTGTTTCTTTTCTCCCGTGAGAGAATCAACGTTTTTTTGGCAGTTGGCGAGGTTCTCTTCCAGGCCGCCGATTCTCGATTCCAAGCCTCCCGCATATATAATGTTTCCAGTCCAGCTGGTGGCCAGCGAAAACCCTAAAACCATGATTATCAGTACGGCAACTATGGTCAAGGTCCTTCTCCCACCGCTTTTGTTCTGCTGATAGTTGTATGTTTTATTATTCTGCAGCCCCGCCAGAAATTCCTGAAAAACCTTTAGTAGATTCTTACTCTTGTCATCACCCATATCAATTAATTGAAAATAAGTATTATAAACTTGAGCCCGCACGTGAGCAAACCTTAAAAATACTTCCCTGCAAAATATTAGCACATAACGCAGGGCACAAATGCGCAACAGCGGGGAAATATGGTCTGCCTTTAGAAACCAGCGCGCGACAGCCCGAACCAGCAATATGAGCTGTCCCCCGAAGCAGGGGCCCGTGGTCTAGCGGCTACTAATGTCGGATTAGCCGCAAATGACGCCGCCTTCACATGGCGGAGATCGAGAGTTCAATTCTCTCCGGGCCCATCAGGCAAGACAAAGAGAATTCAAACAGCGTTGGAAGCAACCAATGGGCCGGTGGTCTAGTGGCTGCTGATATTGAATCAGCTGCAAATGACGCCGCCTTGACGTGGCGGATATCGCCGGTTCGAAAATATCTGAAGCAGGCCCGGCCTGCTTCTTTCGAAATTCCGGCTCGGCCCATAAAAATGCCCCTGTAGTCTAGTCCGGTCAAAACCGCCGCCCGGCGGGTTTCCGGAGAAGGATACTGGCCTTTCGAGTGAATCGAAAGATAAGAGCTTCGTTCGTCCGAGGCGATGACTTCGCGAAGAAAGCCGGGGACCCGGGTTCAAATCCCGGCGGGGGCATCCTTTTCTCCCCTCTGCCTTCCAATGGGAAAGCTTTAAAACCCATGGGGACATAGTTTAAGGTATCGATAAGACGGTTGGCCGGCCTTTTCCCGGCTGGATTATTACGGGAAACCGTCCGTCCGGATGAATGTCCGATGGTGACTTGAAACATAAACGCGAGTCATCCCGAATATAGAAGGAGTGATTTAATGGAAGAAGAAAAGAAAACTGAGGAAGAACAGAAGGAGGAAATGGAAACTCAGAAGGAAGAAGTTCCTGAAGAACAGAAAACAGAGGAAGAATCAAGCGAAGAAAAACCAGAGGAAACGGAAGAAGGAAACGACGAGGAAGCATCAGAGGAAACGGATGAAGAGGAAAAATCCTCAGAGGAAAAGCAGGAAGAGCAGCCTCAGGAAGCAGGAGAAAAGGACAAGTTCGGAAGAACTCTTTACAAAACCACCTGCAACGACTGCGGGAAGGAATGCGAAGTTCCTTTCAAGCCCACCGAGGGCAGGCCTGTTTATTGCAGGGAATGCTTCAGAAAGCACAGACCAAGGCGCTTTTAGGACAGGTATCTCTGAAAAATAAGCGTCATTTATTTTATTTTTTATTTTTGTCCCGTGGCAGACGTCAGTATCTTCTTCTGCTGCGCCCGCCCCGCCCTTTCCGGGGGTATTTACCTCTCTTGGTCTCGCCCCGGGAAAATCTCCGCTTGATCCTGACCCTTTCTATCCGCGGGAGCTCCTCCCGCTCCACGTCTATCTCGTTGTCCCTCAGGACCCTCCGGAAGTTGTCGTAATCCCTGTGGCATAGTATGTTTATGGCCTTTCCTTCCTTGCCGGCCCTGGCCGTCCTCCCGATCCTGTGTATGTACTGCTTGCTCTCGGTCGGTATGTCGTAGTTGTATACGTGAGAAACGTTAGGGATGTCCAGCCCCCTGGCTGCCACGTCCGTGCATACGAGCACGCAGACGTCCTTGGAGTGGAACCTGTCCATTATGTTGCTCCTCCGGTCCTGGGTCTTTCCTCCGTGTATGGCCATGGCTTCGATTCCCTGCGCCTTGAGGTTGTCGGCCACGAAATCGACGAAATCCCTGGTGTTGCAGAAAACCATAACAAGTCCGGATTCCTCGTGCTTCAGCAGGTGCACGAGCAGCGAGAATTTCAGGTTGTCCGGGACGTCGTAATAGACCTGCTCCAGTTTATTGGAGTCAACGTAATTGACCGCCTCCACTTTCAGCGGTCCGTGCATGTATCTCTCGGCTATGTGGGCCACCTCCGGCGGTATGGTAGCGGAAAAGAGCATGGTCTGCCTTTCCATGGGGCACTGCTTTATTATCCTCTCCACGTCATCTATGAACCCCATGTCCAGCATCCGGTCCGCCTCGTCCAGCACCAGAATCTTTACCCCGTGGAGGTTTATGGTCCTCCTGCTCACGTGGTCCAGTATCCTTCCGGGCGTACCCACGACCGCGTCCGCAGTCTTGAGACCCTCTATCTGGGGGGTTATTGATACCCCTCCGTACACGGTGACTATCTCCATGGGCTTGTATTTCGAGTAGTTCTTCAGGTCATCGGTCACCTGCAGGGCGAGTTCCCTGGTGGGGGTCACCACCAGCGACTGGATTCCTTTCCCCCTCTCCGTTTTCTGGACTATTCCCGTCCCGAAGGCTAGGGTCTTTCCGGAGCCCGTCGCCGACCCGCCGATCACGTCTCTCCCGGCGAGCACCAGAGGTATGGATTTCCTCTGTATCTCTGTAGGCTTCTCGAAACCCTCCTCCTTTATCACTCTGAGCACGGGATCGCTTATCCCGAGTCTTTTGAACTGATCCATATCAATCATCATCTCCTGTCAAGAAAAAAGCTTTACCTTTTTCTTTGTATAGTAATAGTTACCAATTTACTTTAATTAATGGGGATGGTTTATAAGTCTTGATCCGTTTTTCGAGATAATCAGAATTTCATTTTTCACTTTCCATCAAGGCCTCGAAGACAGGCCTGGAGCTGGAGGACATCCTTATGACCATGGTGTCCATGAAGTCGATCGTCTCCATGACGTCTTCCTTGGTGTATCTTTCGTGGCCGTTCCTCTCGGATATGACCGCCAGGTGGAACTGGAGATTCTCGAGAACGTGCCTGCTCACCAGCAGCTGCGCTGCGAAGGAATAGAGGTTTATCGCCCTTGTCTTTGAATAAACGAAATTCATCAGCCTGGCGAAGTCTATCTCCGCGTACTTCCTCTTCCAGATGTATTTCAGGTACCTGATCATGAACTTCTCCGCGTCTTTTTCGAAATATTTCCTCGATATCGACTGTATGTCTATCTCCTTCTTTCCTCTGTCCGATTCGAAGATTACGCTGTTCCTCCCGACCCTTTCGCTGTAAAGGGTCCCGTCTATGGGAGACTTCTTGTTCAGGGCTTTCCCTCTCCTTTCCGATTCCATGTAAGACTTGTAGCTCAGGAAGAGGTTCCTCATGAAGTTTCTCCATTCCGCTTCCCCTATTTCAGGACTTTCCTTTCCTTCCGCTATCCGGATATAATCCCTGCAGTGCCTTAGCCTGAGCAGATGGGGTATGTCCTGCCTCGCCTGCATGAATGAAGTTATGAGTCCGCACGTATCCACCAGATCCTTCTGCTTACCCAGCGAATCAGATATGTGCTCCCACACCCTCCCGCAGGCCTTGGGCCTGTCCAGGAGTTCTGATATCTTCATTGTTATCCGGTAATTCCCGAGCCACCTTTCCATGAGGGATTTGCCCTCCGTCTTCTCTGATGAGAGGGCGAGGTACTTCTCCTTAACCAGTTCTCCGATGTCCTCTCCCTTCCCTTCTTTCCCCGGATTGTCCATGCAGAAGAGCGCGCAGCACTGCCAGTTGAGGTCGACGAAGGCGTGGTTCTCGCTGGTGAATATGACAGTGAAGGGGAACGTCCTGCATGTCGAGGGACGCTTCTCGTAGATGGCGCACCTTCCCTTCTCCAGAAAGACACATTCTCCGTTATCCTTAGACTTTATCTTTTTCCTGGATCCCTCCATATCTTCGGTCTTTCCTTCGAATCTCTTCTTCCCGGCCCTCTCCAGGTCCCTTTCCATGACTTCGTAGTTTCCACCCACGCAGCATGTCGCTTTTCCCGAACATCTGAACCTGAAGCTGCGGTCGAAAGTGGTCTCCCATGTGATCTTCCTTCCATCCACCTCCGTCTCCCCTTTCGCCGGCTTCATGGGAATTAATTGCCCGCTCTGTTTTAAGTAATTTTCAGAAACTTCCCGCGTGTCCGCATGACTTCGGAGGGGCGAAAGATTATTAAATACAAAATCAATAATTGTTTCAGGTGTCTTCGGGGGTGTCTTCGGTTGAGCAATGATAATTTTGATTCGTGCAGAAAAAATCTTTCTTGTCTGGCAGCCCTGATTCTCATTTTTTCTCTTTCCGCAGCATCGCTGGCATCCGCTTCCCTTGATGTGTCCCTGTCGGACCAGGGGACGGATACGAGGAACAAGACCTCCGGGGAGCTGCTGGAATCGGGCAACCTGACCGTTGAGATATACGATTCCCTGACCGGCGGGAACCTCGTATACTCCGAGAACTTCACGGGCGCCATAGTAAACGGCTCGTGGAACGTCATGCTGGGCGAGGACGCCTCCAATCCCCTTTCACTCGAATACGGGAAGAAATACTACAAGGACTACAGGATAAACGGGGAGGACGCCTCCTTCCAGAACCTCACCGGGCACACGGTCGACAGGCAGTTCTTCCATTCACCCCTGGGGGACATCGCGGACGAGGACGTCAACGACTCCACCAACCTCACACTCGGCGAGAAGATCACATTCGCCCTGGGGGGGATGATCGACAACATTGTGAACGGGTGGCTGAGGATCACGGGAAGCCTGAACGTGACGGGAAACATGAGAGTTGAAGATGCCGGACAGGCAATCTTTTTTGTGAATTCTAGTTCTGGCAGGGTCGGCATAGGGACTGATATTCCGGGCGGTAAGCTGCATGTTGTTGGTGACGAGGGAACTGGAATGCTTGGCAACCCAGACCCGACGGGGATAATACTCATTGGAGGCGCAGGTAACGATGGATCTACGGGGACAGATGGTGCGGATATCAGTATCACTGGCGGTTCCGGAGGATATGCCGGCGTAGATCCGGGAGGCGACGGCGGTGACGTGATTATCAATCCCGGATCTGGGGGTGAAGGATCTCCTGGCGGAAGCGACGGCAATGTCGTTATGGCAAACACCGCGGGCAAAGTGGGTATAGGTATTTCGAACCCCGGTGCCAAACTTCATGTTAATGGCAGCTTCAACGTTACTGAAAACATATCCACCCCCGAGATCTGCCTCGACGGGGACTGCCAGACGTCCTGGCCCGCTGGAGGGCCGGGGGGAGGATGGACCAACACGACCAATGATACCTACACCTATAAGAACGTCGGCAT
>CAYYKJ010000001.1:0-100342 GCA_964441265.1 uncultured archaeon | reverse complement strand
GGGACGGGGACTTCCTGATTGTTAACTCGAGCACGGGGAATGTGGGGATAGGAACAACCAAAGCAGAAGGACTACTGCATGTAGAGGGCGGCATCGCTAAAATTTCTACCTCTGATTATGATGAGGGATCTAATACCGGAAATGCACTCTGGTTATCTGCAATTCCGGGAGGGGCAAGAATAGAAGCTACAAATAATGGTGACACAGAATATGGTAATTTATCCCTTGCGCCATATGGCGGAAAGGTGGGTATCGGAACCACAGAACCCAACACCACCCTGACGGTAGCCGGGAACATAACGCCATCCCTTAACGACACCTATTCGCTCGGGGAGCCGGGGCTCTGGTGGAAGGATCTTTACGTGGGGAGCAATTCCCTTTACATCGGCGGGGTCCCGCTCAGGGAGGAGAAAGGCGTCTTGAAATGGGGCGAAACCCCGGTCGCGGACAAGGAAGGTGCGCCGGTCACCACGCAGGAGACGGGAGCAACCGGGAAGGTGATGGCGGTTCCGGATAATTTCGAGAGCCTGAGCGCTACCGAGATCTGCCTGAACGGCGACTGCAGGGATATCTGGCCTTCCTTGGAGGAAAAGAACGGGACAGACACCGGCGGCGGGACGGAAATGCCGAAGAGCATCGAGCTGGAGGAGATCTGCCTGAACGGGGAATGCATAACCGAATGGCCCTCGCCCGGTGAGTCGAAGGTTCCGGGGGACGGGACGGGCGGCTGGGCTGAGACGGAGAACGAAACCACCACCGGTCTCGGTGTCAGGGTGGATTCCGGTGATCTCGGGGTGCTGAACGGATGGATAGGGACCATGCTGGAGAGGTTCCTGGTAATCGGGAACCTCGGCTATCCGCTGAGCCTTGGGGCGGACGGAGTGATGGACATGATATACATATCCACCTCGGGGGATGTCGGGATCGGGACCTCCGAGCCCTCCGCGAAGCTGGAGGTGAACGGGAGCATAAAGGCCCGGGGGACCATATGCGACGGCGAGGACAACTGCATCGAGGACTCCAACGGTACCTTAGTTGTTGGTGAC
The DNA here is from genome assembly GCA_964441265.1 of uncultured archaeon. Classification (GTDB taxonomy): domain Archaea; phylum Aenigmatarchaeota; class Aenigmatarchaeia; order QMZP01; family QMZT01; genus JAFGDH01. Next base: position 99,296 of record CAYYKJ010000001.1, on the reverse strand, counting down.
GATGACTGGATTGTCGAGGGGAACGACAGCTATTCTTCTGTTTCCGGGAACGTCGGCATAGGGACGGAGGAGCCGGAGGCAAAGCTCCACATAAACGACACTGTGAAGATAGAGCCCAGGGAGGAGGCTCCCGCCTGCGACGAGAACGGCATGCTTTACGTGGACTCCAGCGGGGCTTTGTGCTACTGCGACGGGAGCGAATGGAGCGTGGTCTCCGGGAACGGGGAGTGCGGCTGACCTTAACCCGGACTTTTCGGAATCTGGAGCAATGGAAAAATGGACACGAAAACTCGGATCACCCTGATTTTTTCCTTTTCATTCTTATTCCCGGGATTGTTCGCCGTGTCTGCGTTTTCCTTCAATACCTCCTCCTATTACGCGGGCTCTTTCCACACGGGGCTTACTGGAGAAAACGGCACGACTTCCAGCTACACCTTCAGGAGCACCACCACCTACCAGCCGGGCGGAAACGACTACGTGTCCACGGCATCCTACCTGTCCAACATGGGATTCCTGAGTGGGAGGGAAACCTACACCCCCCCTCCGGAACCTGATGAGCAGCCGCCTCCCCCTCCCGGGACATCAAGCCCTTCGGGTCCCAGCCCCGGACCGGCCCCTCCCGCATGCACCTATGACTGGGTGTGCACGGACTGGGAGCCGGAGGAATGCCCGGAAAGCGGAGTGCAGACGAGGACATGCTCTAATGAGGGGACCTGCGAGGGGACCGAGGGCAGGCCGGAAGAGAGCAGGACGTGCACCTACGAGGAAGAGGATGACATAGACATCGGTGTGCGGATTCCGGATTCGGTTAACGTGAGCGGTAATTTCACCGCTCTTGTGAGGTTGAGGTACCTTGGCGAGGGCAGGGCGAAGGTCAGACTGGTTTATACGCTGAGGAACCCCTACAATGACGTTCTCTATCGGGAGACAGAGGAAAGGTATGTGGAGGGCGAGATACATTTCGGCAAGGATTTCAATTTCAGCGGTATTGAACCCGGGGAGCGCATCTTTTCCGTGACCGCCACCTACGAGGGAAAGGAATACTCCGCAGGAGACTCTTTCGAGATTCTCAGAGAGTTCAGCGAGGGCGAGATGCTGATGATACCCTATGTCACGCTTCTTGCCTGGATCACCATCATAATAGCAGCCTCCGTCATGATATGGTTCTTCGCCTTCAGGTTCGAGTGGAAGTATTTCTTTATGGGCTTGAGACTGAGAAAGGTGAAGGGTCTTCTGAAGAAGGTGGACAGAAGCATAAAGAAGTCCGAGAACTTGATGGATGACCACAAACCAATAATCACCAGGACCTCCAGGGGGTTCTTCGTGAGGGTCGGGGTCGAGCCCCACCCGGCGAGGAAGCAGCACTACATTAAATGGATAGAGCTGACCGCGGGCGGGAGGACATACAGGAAGATCCTGAGACCCGGGGACGCTCCCGAGGCGGAATTCGAGGTGGATGCCGAGAAAGCAAAGGCAAGGGCGTGCTGCAGCATCCACGGCATCTGGAAGTCCTAATTGCGAGGAACGGACGTTTTTTATAGCACTCTGATGAATAATTAAACATGGAGAGGGGGAGTCTGCCGGAGAGGATAAACTGCAAAGAATGCACACACTGCGGCTTCTGCTGCAGGGGCTGGGACGTATACCTTTCCAAGGAGGACATAAGAAAGATAGTGGGCCTGGGCTATCCCATTGGACATTTCCTTGAACTAAATCCATTCCCGGTCCTGAAAATGTCGGGGGAAAGGAGAGATTGCGTTTTTCTCAATGAAAAGACACTCTGCGAACTTCATGAGAAGCACGGTTACAGGAAAAAGCCCTATTCCTGCCGGCTTTATCCCCGCCAGGTCAGGCACGGATTCTCGAAGAACAACGACTATGTTTTCTACACCTTCGGCGGGAAAGTCCTCACAAGGGACCTTCTCAGCGGTGTGCTGGAGGGCCTGAAAGAGAGGGATATAATGGATTACTTCGGTTCATTTTTTGATAATATGAGAAATACGAAGGCCCAGAAGGAGAAATTCCTGGACCTGTTCAATTTCGAAGAAGGCAGGGAAAGGTTTCTTGGCAATCCGCTGGACAAAATGAAGATAAGGATGTGGGCGGCCAGGGTCGATGACAAGGATAAGAGAGACCTGGAGTCATTGGGAGGGGGCTCGTTCGAATCCCTCGAATTCATAGGGGAGCTGCAGGGAATGATAAAGGAAAACAAGCTGTTCTATCCCAACCTCCCGGAAAAGCTGCTCAGGTTCTTCTACCTCCTCCGTAACGTGAAGCACCCCCCGTATACGGAGGAGCTTCTGGAATACATGGACGGGATAAACAGGAAATATCATTAGTTATTTATGTTTAACGGACAAAATTAGATAAAAACAGTGATCGTATGCCAACGTTCGAAAGATACTGCGACAAGTGCGGGATGCCCAGCAAGAGACTGTCCAACGTCAACGGAAAGATGCTCTGCCCCAAGTGCAGGGGTGTACACACGGAAGAGGACGAGGAGAAGAGCAGGAGAGAAAAGCTGAGGAACATGTGGCTCAGGGATGTATGAGGTTCCCGCCGCACGTCAGAAAATGATAAATTTATTTATATTTCTTTTTGACCTATTTAATAACAATGCGGGGGTACCCAAGCGGTCAATAGCTCCGGTCAAGAACGAAATCGTTTTGGCTGGTATCGGGCCATAGGGGCTAGAATGCCTAAACCTTCGTTAGGTGTGGCCAAGTTTAGGTATGGCCAAGTTCAGGTACTGGCTGTTGAGATGCCTAGTAGCTTAGTGCTTTCCAGGGTTCGAATCAGCCCTTCCGAAAGGAAGGAGATCCCAAAAGAAGGGGTCTTCAGAGGAATTCCCTGCCCCCGCATTTCTATTCTATTTTAAACAATGTATTCCGTGTATTTTTTCTCCTTTAAGAAATTCGAAATTTTTTCTACTATTCCGTTTCCGGAAGAAATGTAACGCAACCCTTCGAAAGGGAGATCTGAGGGATTCAGATATATTCCAACGGATCCATCGGGACGCTTCTCCGTTGCGAACTGCATTTTTCCTAGTTCTTTGCCCATAATCAGAATTATCGGAAACTCTTTTATTGTTTGTCACTCCCTGGGATGCGTTTCATTCGACTTCGTTTACGAATATGAAGTTGTCCGGCCAGTCCTTCTTTATCTTTCCCCTCTCCATGTTGACCTCGGGCATGTAGTTGTGGTGGACGCGGACCAGCTTGTCGAGGTTCGCCGTTGTTATCTCCTTTATGCATCTGCTCCCGAGTTTTTCCTTGAGGAAGGGGACCACCTTGCCGTTGAACTCTTCCACCATGGTGTCCCATGTCTTCGCATCCAGTACCAGTATGAGCGCAAGATGGCCGTCCTTCTCTCCGAGGTATGCCATGGAAATGAATGTGCAGTTGAACATCCTCCAGTTGGGGTCCTGTTCCAGTTTCTCGTAGTATTTCTGCCTGGTTATGCCTATCTTGAATTTTATTACGAAGAGCTTCCTCGCATCGAATATGCCCAGGCCGGAGTTCCTCTTGTCTATGGTGGTGTAATACCTGATAAGCCTCTCCTCCTCGAGTCTCTTCCTCTTCCTGTTAACCGTCATCACAGGTATACCCGTGTTCTTGGATATCTGATTGTCGCTCGCCCTGGGATTCCGTATCAGTTCCCTGACTATGCTGACCTCTTTCCCGTCCAGTTTCCTCATTTTTATCACATTTTATATGATAATGTTATATTTATAACATAATATTGTCCAAATCAATATAAATATTTTAAAACAATGTCTAAATGCATGGGACACGGGCTAAGATTCGGAAAATACGGAAGTTTCAGGGATTTCGTCAGCGACGAACTGAAACGGACGTCTGACATAGTGGAAATTTCTGATGACATGAGAGGGGAAGATTCTGACCAGATACCGCCGTATTTGCAGGTGAGGAGGGTTTATGACGATCTGATTCCCGGCAAAGTTGCCGGTGAGAAGCTGAGAAAATACACGAGTAATGGCTGGGAAATAAGGTTGGCGGAAGAGAGCGCGCCTGAGGGGTGCGACAAAGAATACCTTTCCCACTGGGAGCTGGAAAAGTTATTGAACGGCGGCGATGACGGCAAAAACAAGTGTAACATAGTTTTCGCCGAGGTCCCCGAACGAAACAACGGAAAAAGGAAATATTGTGTGCAGTCCACAGTCGGGGGTACTGATTATAATGAGCACTTCTGTCTGGTGGAGCCCCTGGATCACAACAGGATAGCCAGAATCGTTGCGGACTGCACCCGGGTCTCTGATGTCTCGCTGGCGGGAGACGATAAAAATAATCCGGATTGATTCTCATTTCACTGTTTGATCATGGGAGGGATGCGCTCATAGAGACGGTTCTTTCAGGAGATTTCTGTCTTTTGCGTGCAGGGGGTATTCATAAGCCACCTGCTTTTCCCGTACGGTTATTTCATACCCCTTCGCCGTGGTTGAGAACGGCGGCATAGTCCTCGACGCAAAGGTTGTTCTGGACGAGAAAACGGCAGGTAAAAATCGAGCCTCGCTCTCACATGCTGATATCCTTACCGACAATAATATCATGATAAAGATATTCAAGAAACGCGGATTCAGGTTCACGCGGCAGGATGAGATATATCACTGCGAACTGGATCTTTCAGAATACGAACCCAAAGGAAAATGACAAGAAAAAGAAAAAGGGGAAAAGGCCGCAGCTTTTGGCCGCGCCTGATCGCTTATTTCGAGAGGGATATCTGAATCGTGGAAACGTTCAGTTCTTCTTCCCTTTCTCCCTGCATTTTTTCTGTTCCTGTCTCTATTTTCTTATTAAGGTCGTTGACGAACCTGTTCTTGACGACCTCCGCAACGTCCACTGCCCTTGATATGGACTTGCCCCTTGCCTTGAGATGAACCTCCTTGGCTCCCTCAGAGAACTGGGTTATAACGGCAAGCACGTAGGACATTGTGGGCTTTTTCCCCACGAACACGACGTTGTCGTCGGCCCTGACCTTTTTCTTTGCGGGCCGCTTCGCCTCGCTTTTCTTGGTCTCCTTTTGAGTTTCTGCTTTTTCTGCCATAACTTAACACCTCCGATTTAACTTGCTTCAAAGGACGGCCCTGATCCATGACCCGGGCCATCTCATAGTCATTTCCAGATTTTTAGGAATATTCGACACTACTGAATAGTTTAATTGATGAACCCAGCTTTTTAAATCTTTACCCTTCAGGCGTGAAAATAGGGTATTTACTGGATCACCGTGGAATAGATCAGTGTGACGGGGACGAACTTCACCCCTTCTTCATAAACAGGAATCTCCTCGCTGCCCGTGACCGTCACCTTCACAGTGGCGGAGCATACTTCCTCCGTTTCTGCCTTCTCCTCCACCGCGGCCTCCGATCCGAAGCCGTCAACGGTTTTCTCGATCACGACCTCGCCCTCCTCCAGATCTCCACAGGATTTCCCTTCCAGTTCGCCGTGAATCTTCCTGCCCGCGTCGATCAGCCGGAAGTATTCCGTCTCGATATCCGATATCATGTCAGCATTCATCCTGAGCACCACCTTGGATATGCCGAGCTCCTCTTCCTGCGTTTCCGAGTATTTTATTTTCTCGCTGCTCATTGCTGACACCTTGATTCCGCCATCCTGCCTGGTGGCAGTTATCTGGTTCCTGTTTAGTGTCGGGAGGGAGAACTTCCTCCCCAGGAACATGAACCCCCCGCTGGTGTATGCGAGCATGTTCTTTTCTATCCCTGCCTCCAGATTTTCCAGTATCACATCTTCCGAAGGCCCCCCCTCCGGCCAGCTGTCTATCTCCGATTCCGAAGAGAACCCTCCCCTCTTTGCGTTGTCGTACAGCGCCTGCCCGACCGAGTAATTGAGGGATTGTCCCATGTAAAGCTTCGCGGACCTCATGCCGTTGTTCAGAAGGAATATATCCAGCTGCTTGCTCGCAGAAGATTCTATTAACCGGAAAAAGTGTATGCCGAAGAGGGCGGCGACGGCCATGAACATGACTATCACCACGGCCACGGTCATCACCGCTATAGACGGCGAATCGTATCCTTTCATCCTTGCCATATCGACAACTCCATGGTTCCCCTCCGTCCTCCTGGGAGGGGTATGGTCATTATATTCCCGCCGTCCTGGCTCAGCACATAGTCAGGCGGGTTCCCGCATATGTTCTTGTCTTCGGGGTCGTAACATTCCTTGTAACAGCCGGAAGGGTTTCCGATGAGCGGACAAGGCGGTACGGCCCTTGACTGGGGCGGGTTGGCGGAATTATCACCGTCCTTTATTTCCCTTATCTCGAAGTGTAGGTGAGGCCCTGTGGAATATCCAGTACTCCCCGCCTTTCCTATCTCTTCCCCGCGGTCGACATGGTCGCCGGCGTTTACCATGACCCTGCTCAGGTGGCCGTATCTGAAGTGATATCTTCCGGTGTTTATCATCACGTATTTGCCGAGGCCGGTGGTTCCGGTTTTGTCTACCCTGACCACCTCCCCTTCGGTCGCGGAGAATATCGAGGAGTCCTGACGGGCCCTGATGTCGATCCCGTAATGGAATCTCGTGTCCCCGTGGACGGGGTGTTCAAACCTCCATCCGTATCCATCCGTCAGCTGGCGGTATTCTGTGGGCCACGCAATCCCAGAAATGCCGGATATTCCTCCTGCTTCATTACCCGGAGATGTGGCGGAAGCGCTTTCTGAAAGGGTCTCCCCTGCGGCATCCCTGATGTAAAGACTGTAATCGTTTCCCGTGTTTTCCCTTATCCTCTCCAGCGTCCTCCCTATCTCTCCGCCCAAATCGAATTCGCGTGGGAGCGGGGATGCCTCCATGAGACCGGCCGCCAGCATATAGGAGATTCCCTCCGAGGAGGACTGGGCGAATGACAGAAGTTCGCTCCCGCTGTCGTCCAGGTTGAGATATAAGTCAAGCTCGCCCTTTATCTTCAGCAGCTTGTACTCGTTTATTTTGTTGACAGCAAAGAATACCATGAGATAGACGCATGCTATCAGCATCAGGGATATGAGCGTAACGCTCGCCTTGCTCCTATACCTTGACATACAACCTCCCCATGTTCGCTTCTCCGTTCTCGTATACGATTGTGACCCATGAAGAATGGTCCTCTTCCCCGAAGGATCTGGGGAATGCCCATTCGATGTTCCTCTCGACGTCCTGCACGTATGCCTCTATGTCCGGGCTCTCTATACCGCACACATTCTCGATCTTCTCCCTCTGATGGTCCCTGAGGAACTTCTCGCTGATGACGCTCCCCTGTCCGCTCCTCTCCATGAAGCAGTCCTCCACCGCATGCAGGGATTCCATGGCCTTGAGGGTGTCCTTCCTGAGGTTGATTTCGGCCTTGAAGCTGGTGTTTCCCGCCACTATGGTGGTGGCCACCGTGCTTATTATGGCCGCGAATATAACGGCCGCTATCATGAGGTAGAGTATCTTACCGAATCCCTTCAAACGTATCCCTCCTTGCATTCCATTGGGTGGGAATAGCATTCCCTGTATTCGTTCTTCCTGAAAAGCTCGTAATATTCCATGACCTTCTCCACGTGGACGACAGTCTCCGGCCTCCCGTCCGAGGCCATCCTGGTGCATGCCCCGTGTTCAGGACCGAGTTTGTCCTTCATCAGGGACCAGCATTCGTCCCCTCCATTAGTGCAGTGCTCCCTGGCGAGGTTGAGTATCGCGGTCCCGCAGTTGTAATAGGCCACCAGAAGCTGTTCCGAATCCCCGTATCCGCTGAACAGCCTTGAGTCCCTGGTCAGCTTCATCACGCTGACCTGCATGTTCAGGACGGGGTCTCTCATTTCGTAAAGGGTGGAATCGTATTCATTCGCCACCCCTTCCCCTATCATTCCTATTCCTATGTTCCCGGTTTCCGATTCCTTCACATCGTCCCCGTCGCAGTGGAGAAAGCGTGACTCCTGGGACCAGAGGGCCTTCACCAGCGCTATCGGATTGTGTATCCCTCCCATCTCCCTGGTCTCTGTCTCGAGAACCTCCTTTATCTCTTCCTTGGTGGGCTCCTCGCAGAAGACGATATCATTAGCGGCGCTTATGCTCACGGGCTGGCCGGGGCTCTTGGAAAGGGAAACGAATTCCACGTCCCTCAGGACCAGTTTGTCCTGCTCCCTGTTGGGGATGCCCAGCTTGGCCACGAAGGGTATCCACCTGCTGTCTTCGCTGTTATCGTCCCCCCCTATGCCCAGAATGTTTCCCGTGAGGGATTCTATTCCCCTGGTGGCGCCCGCACCTCCCGGTTCGCCCTCCCCAAGGAGGCTACTTTCTTTTTCCCTGTCGTATGAGGTGACCCTGATCCTGTAGTTGTTCCCCCCTCTGTATTGTATCTCGATGTCGAATTTCCCGTCGAGGTTCTTGTCTATCCGGCCCTCTTCGGCCATGCTCAGGCCGCTCATATACACGGACAGCTCGTGGGCCGTCCATTCCGCCCTGCCCTCCAGGCTGTTCTCCAGGCTGGGCGTCATCATCCGGTAAACCATGATTATTCCCATGACTGCCATTATCAGGACTGCCAGAGTTATTATGAATTCCCTGGTGACCGCCGTCCCCTTCACTGTCCTGCGCTTTTCCCGAGGCATTGCCATGCTCCCAAAACCCAATGATCATCAGCAGCTCGAAATCTTCGTCTTGTCGCCTATCCATTCAATTTCTATGCAGTGATCCCTTTTAGCGCCCTTGAATCTCACGTCCTCCTCCCCGTAAAGGGTGAAGTCCTTCCCTATGCACTCGGTGGTCCTGCCCTCCCCCCGGGCGCTCAGGGTGGGGACCATGTAAACGAAGCTCTGGTACCGGTCCTTGCCGGACACGTCGCAGGTGTATCCGTCCGCCTGGTCATCGTTGGAGAATATCACCTCTTCGACGCATTCCCCGAAGTATATTGTCCTTCCGCTTTCCATATCTTCCAGTTTTCCCTTCACGGTCTCCCAGCACCTCTCGCCGTAATCATCCGACAATCCGGTATCCCCGTTTGAATCTCCGTCCGGGCTCTCCGGGCACAGGGAAATACCAACGTTTTCGCTCTCCTCGCTTATCCTGTGCAGGTAGACGCAGTACTGTACGCCCTGTTCATCGAATACCATGTCATCCTGCTGGGGATTCATGCTGAACTCGTTTTTCAGAAGGCATGTGGTCTCCCGGTGGGATTCCTTGAAGGCACCCCACGTGTCGACGAACCATCTTCCCACTTTTTGCGCCTCTTTCAATCCCCATATCCCCCCGCCTTCTTTCGGATACATGACGATGAGACTCTCGTAACCCTCGGGATTTTCGGTGTATTTGCAGTTTTCCTCCAGCTCGTGTACCCTCTTTCCCGTGAACACCACCCTTTCCACGCAGTCGCCCAGCTTGAAGTAATTCCTTCCCTCCTTCATGTGCGTGAGGTTGTTCTTGGTTTCTGCCCAGCACTCTCCGAACCATATTTTGTCAAACCATCCTATACCTATAACTACAACCATTATGGTGAACACTATCGCCAGGGCGACCATCCAGAACTCCGGGTTTATCAGCATCCCCTTTCCCATGAATAATTCTTGTTTTCCATGATATAAAACATACCGGAATCAAGGGGCGAAACCGGATATTATTCCGGTGACTATGAGGAAGAGCACGAACGTCCCGATGCCCGCGAAGAGCATGAGGATGAACATCTCGATCGTCCCGAAGCCTTTGAATTCCCTGCTCATCCTATCGCCCCCATCCTCCCGAAGAAATATAGCAGGACTATCGCTATGAAGACAATCATCCCGACCGTGAAAAGGGTCTCTTTGCTTGTCCATAGGAACCCCTTCTTCCGAGCCATGAATATGATTGGATTTAACGCTTATTAAATTAATCAAGTTCAGTAGGATTTTACTGAGTCGTGTACCCGCATTTGCCGCAGCTCGTGCAATCGCTAATACCCCTGTTAGTTTCTATGAGTTCCCTGCAGGAAAGTGGGTCATACCCTCCTTCGTCATTCTGAACCTGCATGCTCCTGACTTCCCATGTCGGCGGCAATTGCCCTATTGAATTGCAGGAAGACCTTCCCAAGGTCTCGCACTGGGCGGTCGCTTCCGTGATTGTCCTCAGGCTCCCGAGCCCCCCGCCGAATATGGTCAGTATGACCAGGGCGACGACGAGAATGATTATGGCCGTCACCACTACCAGAATAGGCATTGACATTGCTTTCATGGTTTATAATTGTGGTCATTCCCTATATATATTTATTCTGGATACGGGAGTCAGAACAGCTACTGGTGCTCCTTTATCTCCCTCAGTATGCCTTCTGCTCTCTTCCTGACCTTCCTGTCCACCCTTATCTTTATCAGCCTGTCGAACAGGCCGTAGACTATGATCGTCCCCTCGGGTGAGAACATGATGCAGGGGAGGACTGCTATGTCTTCCTCCCCCTCCACGATTATTTTGTGCTTCATGCCCAGCTCCAGCTCGGGCATGACCTTCTCCACGGTCTTCCACATCTCCAGCGTCATCTCGCCCGCGGGATTTTTCACCTCTGTGGCCGGGTATTCGTATCTTATCTTCTTTCCGAATTTCTTCCTCTTCTCCTTCCCGTCTATTATTATCATGCTCGGCTCCAGGCCGTGCTCGATCAGGTTGTAACTGCAGTGGTCCCCCACAGATATCAGCAGCACCTTGCCCTCGGATTCCTTCCTCAGCTTCTCCGTTATTTCTCCCCATCCGCCCTTCATCGCGCTCCCGTGCTTCTTCCTGAGCTCCGGCCTGACGTGATCGGGGATTTTCAGGTCCCTGGTGACCAGGCGCTCGTCGCTTATTATGTTTACTATCCTCTTCACCGCCTCCTCCGGGGGTATGTGGGTGGTGTCTATCTCGTAAACGTTCTTCCCCTGCTCAAGCGATTCCACCTTGCAGACATCCATCAGCTCCGCCTCCATGTTCTCCTTGAGCTTGCTCTTCCAGTATTTCCTTTCCGCTAGGCGCTTCCTGAGCACCTTCGGGTCGGTCCTGAGGACGAATACGATGTCGCAGGGCATGTCGTGGGAATAATGCCCGTCGATGACTATGTTATTGTGGCTTACTCCCAGTATCTCCACCTCCCTTCTGAGGGCATCTATATCAACGATTCTGCATCTCCTCTTGCTGTCGTACCCCTCGTAAAGGTCCTCCTCCTCGGCGAGATCGTTCAGGGAGACGTACATCCATCCCAGGGACCTGGACAGCCTCTTGGCCACCTCCGTCTTTCCCGTCCCCGGCGTTCCAGAAACCGCAACAATCACGAGATCACCCTCGGCAGCGGAAGGCACTGGAGAAATCCGCGCCCCGCAGACCTGATAATTTCTTGGATGGGGGATATAAATTTATTAACAAAACCCGAAGGAAGGTTTTATATAGAAGTGATTATCACTATTGAGTAAGTATATTTGGGTGAATATCGTGCCAAGGGATAATTTCGAGAATACGAAATCATATAAGATCGGGGCCGAGTTAAAACGAAAGTACGGCAAGTACGTGAAAGTGGTCTGTCCGGACTGTTTGGGCAGCGGGGAGTACCCCGGCCTGGGGCATGACCAGTTCCAGGGGAGGGGGAATCCCGATACTCCGAACGACTGTATAAAATGCGACGGATACGGAAACAGTTTGCGAAAACCATGGGAAGAGATTCTGAGCGGAATCCATGATTCGGATATATTTCTGGAGAGCAATAACCTAAACCAATAAATATACTGAATACCTATCCTTCTTATGAAGATCGAGATCTGGACCGAGAAGTACAGGCCCGAAAAACTCGACGACGTGATCGGACAGAAGCACGTGGTTTCCAGGCTCAAAGCTTGGGTGAAAGGGGGGAGCATACCCAACATGATGTTCGCGGGCCCGGCCGGCGTGGGGAAGACAACCATCGCCCTGACCCTTGCCAGGGAGCTGTTCGGGAAGAACTGGAAGGACAACTTCCAGGAGACCAACGCGTCGGACCAGAGGGGCATAGACGTGGTACGCGGAAAGGTCAAGGACTTTGCCAGGATGAAATCCATGGGCTCCGAGTTCAAGATAGTTTTCCTTGACGAGTCCGATGCCCTTACCCCCGAAGCGCAGCAGGCCCTCCGCAGGACAATGGAGAAGTTCTCACATGTTGCGAGATTTATTTTGAGTTGTAATTATTCATCCCGAATAATCGATCCGATACAGTCGAGGACTTCTGTGTTCCGTTTCAGGAGGATGGAGGAGAAGGACGTCAGGGAATTCCTCCGGAGGATCGTTAAGGGGGAGAAGCTCAAGGTCTCCGATGACGCCTACAGGGCAATATACGAGATATCCGAGGGGGACCTCAGGCACGCGGCCAATCTTCTCCAGTCATCCTCCGCACTCGGGGAGGTCAGCAGGGAAACGGTTTACGAGGCGGCTGCTCTGTCCAAGCCCGAGGACATAAAGGATATGATAAACTCCGCCCTTTCGGGAAACTTCGGGGAGGCCCGGAAGAAGCTCTACGACATGCTCATTGCCCAGGGGCTTTCCGGGGAGGACATAATCCGGGGGATACACAAGCAGATATTCAGGCTAGATCTGCCCGGTGAAAAGAAGATCGAACTGGTGGACAGGGTGGGTGAGTTCGAGTTCCGCCTCAACCAGGGCGGCTCCCCGGAGATACAGCTGGAGGCCCTTCTGGCCCAGTTCATGAAGCACTGAAAGATAAGCACCAACACATATTATGGATTCTTTGTAAATGATTCTCATGGGAATAGAGCTCGGTATAATTTTCGGCCTTGTGGCAATGATGGGCTTCGGCCTGTGCAACGGGATATCCCAGGAGATAGTCAGGAAGATCGGGGTGAGCAGGTCGGTGTTCTTCAGGAACCTTCTCATCGTGATCATGCTTCTTCCGTTCGCGATTTACTTCCTGCCGGCCTCCACTCCCGATCCCCTGTTCGTTCTGGTCGCCGTCGTCATAGGGCTGGTGGGATACCTTCCCCTCGCGTTCTTCTTCAAGGCGGTCAGGCTGGGTAAGTTGGGGGCGATAACCCCCGTCGCCAATTCCCCGTTCATAGTGACCATCCTCCTCTCCGCGGCCTTTTTCGGTGAAGTCCTCTCATTGCTCAACGTCCTCTCTCTCGTGCTGATAATAACAGGGATAATACTGATCTCGGTGGACTTCAGGGAGCTGAGGAATTCCAGTATCTTCAGGCTGTCCAGCGGTATCCCCTTCGCCTTCGTCGCGTTCTTCCTGTGGGGGCTCGTGTTCTTCCTCCTCAAGATTCCGGTGAATGTAATCGGCCCCGTGATCACCTCCCTGTTGCTGGAGGTCGGGGTGCTGGTCGGTTCAGGCCTGAATCTGAAGGTTTCACGGAAGGGCTGGAGCCTCCCGGGGAGAAGGACGCTTTACATGATATTCCTCATGTCCATTACGGGGGCGTTCGGTTCGCTTTTCTACAGCCTGGGCATAAGCGTCTTGAAGGTGAGCATAGTGGTCGCCCTGACCTTCTCGAATCCTCTCATCTCCGTGCTTTACGGAAAATTCGTTTACGGCGAAGAGCTGAAGCCGCTCCAGTGCGTTGCCATCTTCATGATAATAACCGGGATAATATCCATTTCTCTCATCTGAATTTCTGAATCAGGGAAGGATTTAAATCAGTCAGAGGAATAATATAACATGCTGGAATCGGTTCTCAATTTCAAGGAAGTCAACAGGAGCCCGTATCTTACCTTCATATGGGCATTCCTGATAACCAACATAGCGATCATCCTCAGCAGCCATCTCGCCTACAAGATCAACATAGGGACGGTGTGCTTCAACATATCCGGACTGTTCTCGGTTATGTTCACCATAATACCTTCGGTGTATTTCTTCACCACCGTGATAAAGAAGGAAGAGGAGATGGAAGAGGACGGCATCGAGAAGCATTATTCAAAGGGTTTTTGGAGCAGACACGAAAAGGACATACTCATTTTTCTTTTCTACTTCCTGGGCGCAACATTCGCCTTTTCCCTGTGGGCGTTCTTCATGGAGCCGACATTTTTCCAGGTCCAGCTGACTGAGATACAGAACGTCCGTGCATCCATCAGTGGGAATGCGATAACCAAGGGATCTTTCAATTCCTTTATCGGGGTCACCGCGAACAACATGCAGGTCCTTTTGTTTGCCTTCGTTTTCTCGGTGCTTTTCGGAGCCGGAGCGGTCTTCATCCTTGTCTGGAACGCCTCCATACTGGGTGTCTACATAGGTGAGCTTTCCAAATCGGTATTCGAGATTCCCATTGTCACTTTCCAGTTCCTGCCCCATGGGATTCCGGAGGTGGTTGGCTATCTCTGTGCCGGTCTGGCCGGGGGCCTTTTTTCCGCCGCCATAATCCGCAGCCACAGGAAGGAGATACTTTTCAAAATATTCCTGGACAGCGTCATCATACTCGCTGTGGGGATAATTTTCATTTTGATGGCGGCGTTTATCGAAGTTTATCTCTAGAGTAAAAACGTTGATCGTCGAATATATACTTATAAGGGGGTCACGTCCCAAATATTTAATAGGTGTCCAAACATGGCATTTGAAATGGTTTGGTTCGCATTAGCAATTCTGTTAGCACCAGTATTTGCAGAATACGCAAAAATCCGAGCGAAAGCAGAGAAGGGATTCAACTTCATAGCAGGGGCGGGAATTTTCTTCCTGCTCGCAATGGGTTTCCAGGTAAGCCTGTTCAACATGGCTGGAGGCGCAGCAGTCTATGGAGTGTACCTTTTCGAATTCATCGGGTGGCTGTTCTTGTTAATAGGTGTGCTGATGGCGGCCATGGGTTTGCTGAAGAAGTAAAATTCCGAGAACCCATCTGGAAGATACCGTATTCCCCTTCTTTTTCTTTATTTTTCAATCTCCCGCCTCTCCATATAAACTGGAAATCGGAGAAATTAATTTATTGACAATCAGGACGACTTCTTTTCGATCATTTCTATTATGCACGCAGTCGGGACCTTGGCCGCCCCTATCTTGAGCGCCTTCTTCCCGAAGCGGATGTTCTTTTTGTCCAGGCGGATCTCTATTATATTCTGGCCTTCCTTCACCCTCGCGGCCTTGCTTATGGGTCTTCCGAAGGACTTTCGCATACCGGTCTGGAAACGGTCCGCGCCCGCTCCTGTTGCCAGTGGGTTTTCCCTGAGTACGTGGTGGGGATAGACCAGAACCTTTATGAAGAATGATTCCTCGCCCACCGTTTTGGCGAGATCCTTGGAGATGGAAACCCTTGCCGCCTCGAGGGCGTTGTGCCGTATCTGGACCTGCTGCCTCGCCCGGAGATACATCTTCATTGAATATGATTTGTCCTTGTTGCCGTGCTCGAACCTGTGTATCTTTATTCCCGGGACTCCCTTGACGTAGCTCTTCCTGGGCCTGCTTGTGCTCACCCTCGTGTTAGGCCTCTCATGCTTCCTGTAGCATTTTGCTGGTCTCAGCGCCATTCGAATCACATAACGTTGGTTTTATTCGATATATTAACGTGGTTAATTTAAATACCTGCTGGTTTGGGGTACGGGCTTGTTCCGGGTTTCGGTCGTGATGAAACACATTTAACTTGCTTTTAAATCCCCGGATAAAAAATAAACGGTATTATGTCGAGATTTTTCAGGACCGTTTCCGGGAAGAGTAGTAAGGGTCCCGGGACTCTGGTTCACATAGGTGAGCGTAAGTCGGATGAAATAAAGATAACGCTTATCGATTATGACGAAAACCATTTCACCCGGAGGGAAGTGAAGAATATAGAGGAATGCTTCCCCTTCAGGGACAGGCCTACGGTCACGTGGATAAACATAGACGGCCTGCACGATGTCGAAACCACCGAAAAAATAGGAAAACATTTCGGGATTCATCCCCTGGTTCTGGAGGACATTATGAACACCGGCCAGCGGCCGAAAATGGAGGAGTTTGACGATTATATTTTCGTTGTCCTCAAGATGCTCTCGTTCGATGACAAGAAGGAGGAGACCAGATCAGAGCAGGTCAGCCTGATACTCGGGGAAAACTACGTGATATCATTTCAGGAAGCGGCCGGGGACATATTCGATCTCGTGAGGAAGAGACTTGAAGAAGGCAAAGGAAGGATGAGAAAATCCGGGGCGGATTATCTTTCGTATTCCCTTCTCGATTCCGTCGTCGATAATTACTTCCTCATACTCGAGAAATTCGGGGAGAGGGTGGAATCCATGGAGGAGGGACTCGTGGACAATCCCAGGTCAGAGACTCTGGAAAAAATATATGCGCTGAAGAGGGAGATGATATTCCTCAGGAAATCAGTCTGGCCCCTCAGGGAAGCTGTGAGCGGTCTCGAGAGGAGCGAATCCGGTATCATCGAGAAGAAAACCAGGATATACCTCCGGGACGTTTATGACCATACCATCCAGGTAATTGATACGGTCGAGACGTTCAGGGACATGGTTTCCGGGATGCTGGACCTGTACATGTCCAGCATAAGCAACAGGATGAACCAGGTCATGAAGGTTCTCACGATTATAGCCACCATATTCATACCCCTTACATTCATTGCCGGGATATACGGCATGAATTTCGAGTTCATGCCGGAACTGAGTTGGCCTCCAGGCTATCCCGTGGTGTGGTTAGTGATGATAATAATCGCCCTCCTGATGGTGTTTTATTTCAGGAAAAGGGAATGGCTGTGAAGGATTGTGATTCAGAAACCCCTTTTTTCACCCTTTCGTATTCCTCCAGGCTCCCTATGTCCGCCCAGAAGCCTGAAAAGGGGTAACCGTATATCTTTTCCTCCTTTCCGATCATGGCCGGGATCACGTGGTCGGTCAGGTTCACCACGCCGTCCCTTTCCGGTGTGTGATCAAAAATTCCGGGCTCGACGCAGAATATCATGGTCCCCCCGTGATGGACGTAGGTCGGCTTTTCCTCGAAACCCGTGATCCTGGAATCAACATCGGTTTCGTATATACCCCACTTTATCTTCTGCCTGAATTTGAAGAGGGCGACACTCATGATCCCCCCTTTCTCACGATGGAAACGGATGAATTTTCCCATATCAAGGTTGGTCAGGTTGTCCGCCCCGATGAGGAGGAAGGTTTCTCCGAGCTTCTCTTTGAGCGGAAGCAGGCATCCTGCGGTACCCATGGGCTTCTCCTCTTCGTGGTATTCGATGGAGACCCCGAAACCCGAGCCGTCCCCGAAATGCTTCTTTATTTCATCTTTCCTGTAGCCGATCGTCATTATAAGTTCGGTGATTCCGTGTTTTTTCAGGTGTCCGACCAGGTATTCTAGCATCGGTTTTCCCCTGATCGGTAGCATCGGCTTGGGCACCTTTTCCGTCAGCGGCCTCAGCCTGGTTCCCTTGCCCCCTGCAAGTATGACAGCCTTCATGAAGAAACATACACCCCGTTGTTTATATGCTGATGTCTTTCCAGTTTTTCAGAGCCCGCTCGTACCTTTCCATATTCCCCGTGTCGAACCACTGCCCGGAGAAGGGGAACCCGAACAGGCGCCCCTTCCTCGCCAGCTGGGGGAAGATTTCCTTCTCGATCATGCAGGATCCGGATGAGGGAATCATGTCGATCACCTCGGGCTCCAGTATGTAGAAGCCCGCGTTTATCAGTCTCGATGGTTCCTTCCCCTTTTTGGGCTTCTCTACGAAATCCACGATCCTGCTCCCCTCCAGCCTCGCCACCCCATACTGTCTGGGGTTTTCGATTGTCGTGAGGGCTATGGTGGCCAGGGAATTGTTCCTTTTGTGGAACTCGTACATGTCCATTATGTTTATGTTCTTGAGCTCGTCCCCGTTGGACATTATGAACGTCTTCTTGATGAACTTTTTGGCCAGTCTCAGCGGACCGGCGGTTCCGAGCTCTTTGTCTTCCTCGACATATCTGATTTTCAGTCCGTATTTGTTCCCGTCACCCACGTGCTCCTTTATCCTTTCTTTCATGTGACCGGTGGAGAGTATCACCTTTTTTATTTCGTACTTCTTGAGAAGGTCGAATATGTGTTCCAGTAGCGGCTTTCCGTGCACCGGCACTAGGGGCTTGGGTATCTCGTACGTGATCGGCCTCAGCCTGGTTCCCTTGCCCCCGCAGAGTATCACCGCCTGATCCAGGCCCTGGAAATTTAGGTATTTGGATATTATCATCTCAGTGGCGTGGGAGCGGTTCCTGATGTTCAGGCCGTCTATGATTTTGTCCAGCCTGGCGAGTATTTCCTTGTCTATGGTGAGGGTTATTCTCTCCTTCATAATAAATCTAAATTTCATTTCATTATTTAAATAGTATTACATCGTAACACGCCGCGGGGGAACTAAAATTTAAATTGTTTCGGGTATTATGGTTATTATGAACGTTTCAATAGTGGGTACGGGATACGTCGGTCTCTCCACAGGAGTGGGGTTCTCCTCCAAGGGAAACAAGGTCACCTGCGTGGACATAATCGAGGAAAAAGTAGAAAGGATAAACCGGGGCGAATCCCCCATATACGAACCAGGCCTGGAAGAGAAGCTGAAGGATTCCATATCCAGGGGACTTTTCAGGGCGACCACCGACCTGGGGAAGGCACTCGAATTCACCGAGGTCACCTTCGTATCCGTGGGTACCCCGTCCAGAGAGGACGGCAGCATAGACCTGAGCTTCATAGAAAAGGTATCAGAGCAGATCGGAAAGGCTCTCGGCGAAAAGGATTCCTACCACGTCGTGGTCGTCAAATCCACCGTGGTCCCGGGAACCACCGAAGACGTGGTGATGAAGAACCTGGAGAAGGAGTCCGGGAAGAAGGCAGGCGAGGATTTCGGGGTTTGCATGAATCCGGAATTCCTCCGTGAGGGCAAGGCGATGGAGGACTTTCTGAACCCGGACCGGGTGGTTATAGGGGAGCTGGACAGCAGGTCGGGAGACGTGCTCGAGAAGCTTTACGGCAATTTCGACGCGGAGATACTCAGGACCAAGATAAAGGTCGCGGAGATGATCAAGTACACCGCCAATTCTTTCCTCGCCACCAAGATATCGTTTTCCAACGAGATCGGCAACATTTGCAAGAGGATGGGCATAGACGTCTACGACGTGATGGAGGGCGTCGGCCTGGACAAGAGAATATCTCCGCTCTTCCTGTGGGCGGGAGCGGGATTCGGGGGAAGCTGTTTTCCCAAAGACGTGGAGGCCCTGGTTTCCAAGGCAAGGGTTCTGGGGGCAGAACCGGAACTGCTCGACAGGACTCTTTCAGTTAACAAGAAACAGAAGACCATGATGGTGAGGATGCTGGAGGAGAAGACGGACCTGAAGGGTAAGAGGGTCGCGGTTCTCGGGCTCGCCTTCAAGCCCGGCTCTGACGACATAAGGGAGGCCCCCTCCGCGGGGATAATAGGGAAGCTGAAAGAGAAGGGCGCCTCCGTGGTCGCTTACGACCCCAAGGCGGCGGAGAACATGAAGAGGGTCTTCCCGGACATCGAATACGCCCAGTCTTCCAGGGAAGCACTCGAGGGGGCAGATGCCTGCCTGGTGGTGACCGAATGGGACGAGTTCAGGAACCTCACGGATGTCGATTTCTCCGGCATGAAAGAGAGGATCATAATAGAGGGGAGGAAGGCGCTCGACCCGGACAAGGTTTCCGGTTTCGAGGGTATCTGCTGGTGAGAATCATATCTGATACCACGGATATATCGCATAAGCTCCGGGGTCTGCGAAGAAGTCCGGTTCGTCGTTTCTGAAAATAACGTTCCTGATTTTGGCGGGAATTCCCTGGCAGCCGAACAGCGTCCCGCTTTTCACCTCGTCTACCATCTCCTTTTCGCAGAATCCCTTTCCTTTGGTGAGGGTTTTGCCCGTGGCCGGGTCGTCGTCAGCCAGAATAACTTTCATGTTGTTTAAATTGACCTTTTCATTCCTGTAATTTTTCGGACTGCTTTCTGTTCTTGCCTTTGCAAACAACCATGGTATTGTCTGGGTCATGCCCGTTCTGCCCAAAATGTTCCTGTAATGGGAAATCTTCATCCTGGCTACCCTTTGTGGATCTTCCGGATCGATGTCGAGCTTTTCCGCGAGCCTCCCGACATACAGGGCTCCTCCCTTTGCTATTCCTATGAGAAGATCGGGCCGGTAATTTTTCTTTATTTTATCGGCCAAAACCCCGATCTTTTCATCCACCCCCTCCCAGTCGAGCTTTTTCGCTTCGTAAAACCGATCCTGAAACGGATCAGCTGCTGACAGCATCCGGTAGGCGGGATTACTGAGGTCTTTGTTTTTCTCGGCCTTGTACATTTCCCAGACTTCTTTGTCCGCCCAGCCCGGAACGGGCTCGATCCCTGACGTTTTCAGCAACAAATTGATCACCGTTATACCACTAGATTTTCTAATATATTAATTATTAAAAAGTAGTCAATTTATAAAGATTTTTGACCGGAAAAAAACGAAAAATGCATCCGTAATCCATGTAAAATCTCCTTTGCCGGCGATATCGGCCAATGCTTAATTAACCACTTTCGACCAATATTTTAACATGGACATCGACTGGGTGCTGGCGATAACCGTATTCATGTTCTTCGTCGTATGGTCTTTCGCCTTTTACTTTTCGCTCTTCCTGTTCGACGAGGGATACACCGGCGTGGCTGCTGACGTGGCCATGGAGTCCCTGATGGATTCCATCGAGACATCTTCCTATTCGGTTCCGGTGACCTACGACAGCGCCTCCCAGGAGGACGACGCGGTCCTCATGGCGGGATTCGTTTGGTATGGCGGGAACAGGAGCACGACCAGGGTGCGGAGGGGGGGCGAGTCCCTGGACTGCAGGGTGATCGGGAACGACACATACTGGCTCGCCAACCTGAGCTCCGGA
Organism: uncultured archaeon; assembly: GCA_964441265.1. Lineage (GTDB taxonomy): Archaea > Aenigmatarchaeota > Aenigmatarchaeia > QMZP01 > QMZT01 > JAFGDH01. Next base: position 78,515 of record CAYYKJ010000001.1, on the reverse strand, counting down.
GAGAACCACTTCAGGATAGAGTTCGCTTATTCGAACTATACCGGCTGCAACGGATCCTTTTCGGTAGCCACCTCCTACCGGACCATACCGGGTGCGCTGGAGAGGAAGGTCATGCTCTCTCTGCCGGGAGTGTACGAAATGAACTCCACCCCCTACGATGAGTTCAGGGAATCGATGGGGATGGAAAACGATTTCATGGTGGAGATCGGCGGGAGCTCCCCGGTGGTCTACGGGAAGACGCCCCCTTCCGCCAGGGACGTATATGCTAGGAATTTTGTGAGGACGATATTCGAGACAATGGAGGAAGTGAACGTCACGTTCACGGTTTGGTGATCGTCATGAAGGGATTCTGGAGAATGGTCGAGAGCATCGCCGCCGTCAGCATACTCATGGTTTTCATGCTCTCTCTCAGCATACAGTACATCAGGGAGCCGGTCGAACCTGTAATCAAGGTGAGGGGATACGAGATACTTGAGAACATGGACAACAGGGGGGAGCTCAGGGAATACACGGTCTCGAGGAACGCCTCGGGCCTGAGCCCGGAGATAGAGATAGGGGGATACAACCACTCTGTCGAGATATGCGATTCTTCGGGTTCCTGTAACGGAACATATCCGGATGCCGAGAACGTCTGGCTTTCGATATATCTGGTCTCCGGGAGTGAGGGATACGATCCCAGCGAGGTCAAGCTTTACATATGGTGATTAAATGAAAGAAAGACGGATGAGGGGGCAGTTCTTTTTGATCACGGTATTCATGCTCATAATAATCTTCTACGGGGGGATATCCGTATACCTTTCTCCACCGTCCTTTTCCGGGGACCTCCCCGCGGACATAGATTACATAGCCAGGAACATAGAAAACGAATACCCTGTCGCGTTCAATCTCGGGCTGAACGAATCTTCGGGAGTGGACTCGGTGGTTAGCTTCACCCTTTTCGCAAGGGACATACTGATGGAGAGGGACATGGATTTCTATTCCCTGATTGTTTTCTCCCAGAGTTCCGGGGACGACGTCAACGTCACGGTGGGGAACTTCCTCGGGAACCCGGAGTGGGTTTCCGTGGGCATTTCCGGTGACGACAGGCTGCTCTACGTGGGGAACGGATCGGTTAACTCCACGCTGTTCCCGGACCCGGCGGAAACGTTCAAGCTCGATGTAATATTTAATAGCGAGCAAAAGAATCTATTATTAGGGAAATACAAATCCAGCCTTTATATCTACACGGAAGTCAGGAAGGGTAATGACGTCATAATAGGTGAGAGGATAGCATGAAAGGAATTACCATGGTTTCGAGCGTACTGTTTTTGGGATTTCTGATAGCAGCCACGGGGATAGTCTATTATGCGGGCGTTCCCTCCCTCCAGAGGATACAGTGCCTGGCCACCATGGAGAAGATGAAATCATCATTCGTGAATCTGGACAGCCTGACCAGAGACGTGGTTTCCGGAGGGGAGGGTACCAAAAGGACATTCAACCTCAACATAGACAGCGGGAAGATGTACATAATGGGGGACAACGATACCATATACTGGGAATACGAATGCCCGGTTTCCGTGTCCTCTCCCAGGACCGCCCAGACCATAGGTAACGTGATTTTCGGGGAGAACATGGAGGTTTCCGCCTATGAGGGGGTCTGCGCCGGGGAAGACGCATACATACTGGAGAACCGACACCTCAAGGCATGCTTCAAGAAGATAGGCTCGCCTTCCGGGATGGTCGGGTATAACAATACGGAGGTTCTGATTTACCTTTACCAGAAGGACCTTGACAGGGCCCTCCCCATGGAATATCTGGAGGTTACGGTGGACAACGACCAGCTCTCCAAGAGCGGGACCGGTTACACCAGCCTGGAGAGGAAGGGGACCAATCTCCCTTACGGGGAGGTGACCGCCTACATGGACTCCGACTACGGCATAATTTACCGGATCCATTTCACGCTCGAATCCGGCGGGGATTTTCTGATAATAAGGGGTAAATGATGAGGGGAATATCCAACATAATATCAGCAGTCATCGTCATACTGATAAGCCTGTCCATGGCCGCCATAGTGGGCCCATGGGCGATGGACCTCGCCACGGAATCGAGCGAGAAATCCGGGGAAAGGATAAATCAGGACATAATCTGCCAGCAGACCGGCTATACATTCGACAGCGATTACGGCACCTCGGGGGTGGACTGGAACATAACGGGGACCACGGGGACCATGACGGCCAAAATCACGAACACCAAGATGCAGAACCTCTACAATTTCAGCTTCGAACTCACTTTCCTGACTCCGGGAGGGCAGAAAATTCTGACAGAACCCGACATACAGATGACCGCCCTGACCCAGAAGACGAAGACCGATCCCCTCAAGCCCGGCCATTCTTGCATTCTCGACGCCGACATACAGAACGCCAACGATACCTGGACGCTCATGAGGGTCAACGTGCTCAACGGGGTTTGTCCGAGCGTTTCACCGCACGTCGATATATGACCCTTTTTTTAATAATTTATACTATCCCATACAATATCTAATCAGGTGACCTGATTTAGTTGGGTGAATTATTGTCAATCGCCGGTACCGGTGAAAAGGGGTCATGTTCATGGAAAAGGGAGAAAAAAAGGATAATGGCGGGACCAAACTTCAGGACAGAATAACACAGATAGAGGACCTCCAGAAGATAACCCAGATGGACATTCTCAATCTGAAGAATGAGATAGACAAGATCAAGATATCCTCGCCTTCTCCCCTCCCCATAGAGACCGAGGAAAAGATAGCTGAGCTCGAGAAGATAGCGGAGGACATCGACACTTTCAGGAAATGGAAGAAGACCGTGGACGAGGTGAAATTCCTCCGGGAAAAGGTGGCATCCCTCAGCGGGCTGAAAACGGGGGACATCAAATCCATGCCGGAGAAGGCGGACAAGATAGATTCCGCCATGGAGGAGATCAGTTCCCTGAAAGGGGAGATAGAGAAGCTGAAGGAAGAGAGTGCCTCCGGAAGCAGCCTCAAGTCCAGGGTGATGGGGGAAGACAGGGCCAGGGAACTTTCCGAGACCATCGAGAACACGCGTAAGAGCCTGCTGGGGAGGATCGAGGAGATGGAGATAAAGCTCTCCCATGTCAAGGACATGGTTCACGAAACCAAGAAGACCAGGGGCAAGCTCAGATCCAGGATCACGGGCGGGGGAGACCGGGAGAAGCTCTCCAGGTCGCTGGAAAAGACCAAGAACATGCTTACGGACAGAATAGAGAATCTCGAAAGGAAGATGAAAGACGTGGAGGAAACCGATGTCAGCGGTTCCGTAAAGACCAATCGCGAAGAAATAAATGAACTGGTGAGGAAAATCAAGAGTGGGAGGTCATCCTCCGCGAAGGCGGGCGGAGACGTGTCCGGAAGGGTGGAAGACCTCGAGGGCGAGATGGAATCCATGAAAGAGGAGATAAAGAAGCTCAGGGAGATGGAGAAGAGAAAGCCGGAGGTGCTCCCCGTCCATCAGAGGGGGGTGGAGGATCACATAAACAACGTGAAATCCGGTATAGAGAGCATACTCCGCAGGCTGGACAAGGATGAATCGGCAATGAAGTCGATGTTCAGAAAGAGCAAGGCATCCGAGGAAGAAATCGCCGAAAGGGTCGAGAGTGATGTGGAGGAGGACATTCATTCCAAGATATCAGGCATAAAGGTGGACGTCCTGAGGGCCGAGAACCAGATACAGAGCGTCATAAGCGACATGCGGGAGATAAAGAAGGGCGTGGAGCGGGCCGAGAGGGAGGGCCTGCTGAAGAAGAAGGCAGAGATATCCGACGTGAAGAAAAAACTCACGCTCATAGAGAAGAGACTGGAGGAGCTCAACTTGGCCGAGCCGAGGATCATAGAATGACGGGCAGGTAGATTTTTCTTGGGAAAAAAGAAACCTTTCACTTACGGGGGGATTGATGAGGCAGGCAGGGGAGCAGTCATAGGTCCGATGGTCGTGGCGGGAGCTACCGTCATCCGGGGGGATAATGCAAAACTGAAGAAGCTCGGCGTCAGGGACTCCAAGCTCCTCTCCCCGAAGCGAAGGGAATACCTCGCCGGAAAGCTGGAGGGGATTCTGAAGGACGTCGTGGTGGTGAAGATATCCCCCTGCAAGATCGATGACTACAACAAGAGGGGGGTAAATCTGAACAAGCTGGAGGCCATGAAGATGGCCGATATACTGGACTGCCTGGATCCCTCCGAGGTTTTCATAGACTCCCCAGAGAGCAACGCAGGGAAGTTCAGAGAGACCATGCTCAAGATGATCAAGGGGAAGCCGGAGATGGTTGTGGAGCACAAGGCCGATGTCAAGTATCCGGTCGTATCCGCCGCCTCAATCATAGCCAAGGTGGAGAGGGATGCCGAGATCGAGAAACTGAAGAAGGAATACGGGCTGAAGGGGTCCGGTTATCCCTCGGATGAGAGGACCATAGAGTGGATGAAGTCCTACCTCAGGGAGCACGGGAAGTTCCCGGAAAAGGGGCTGGTCCGCTTCTCTTGGGACACCACCAAGCGTATGCTGGGGGAGAAAAAGCAGAAGGGCATCGGGGGATTCCTTAAGAGGATATCCGGAAAGTGATCATGCTTCCTTGATCATGATCAGGTGGTCCATCTTCCTGCCGAAATGATCTATTTCCTTGGGGATTCTCCCCACCACCCTGAAACCGCACTTGTTCCGGTATACGTGGAGGGCCCTCTCGTTTTCCGCTATCAGGCTTATCTTGAAAAGGGTAAGACCCATTTCCTTCTTCCCCAGATTCACCAGAGTGTTTATCAGCATCGTCCCTACGCCCAGGTCCCTGAACTCCTTCCTCAGGGAGAGGCCGATGTAACCCACGTGCCTGCTCTTCTCCAGCCTTTCCCTGACCAGATTCCCGCTTCCCATGATCTTCCCCCCGCTCCCGGCCACCAGATAGGCCATGTTCCTGAGTTCGCATTTCTTGAACACGCTGTTCAGGAAGTCTATCTCCTCCTCCCTGGAATACTTCCTGGTCTTCCCGATCTTGGCCTTTTCCCTGATCAGGGCATTCATGTGGTCCAGGAGCTGGTCCAGGTCCTCCCATCTGGGGTATCTCAGAATAACCTCCCTGTTCCCTATCCTGAACTTCTTCACGACCTTCCCGGGGATGAAATTGGTCATGATTAAAAAATGGGCTCGTGATTAAAATAGTTAGTCTTCTTCGTATCCCTTTACCGGCTTCTTGCTGTTCTCCAGTTTTTCCACGGGAACCATGTATTTCCTGTATTTCTTTATCATGAATTTCAGGTCCTCTGTGAACTGCCCAGGCTCTTCTTTTATTCTCTTCTCCAGCTCGTCCAGCGTGAATACCTCTATTCCGGTTGACTCCCCGTCGCAGAAGCGGATCGACCCGTCATAATATCCTATGTAAAACGAGGTTATGTAGGGCTGCTTGAAATCCCCGTCCTTGGATTTCCTGACCGACACGAAGTTCCTTATGAAGTCCACCCTCCGGAAGAGACCTATGATTCCCAGATCAGTCGCTCCTATTGCAGTCAGGAATTCGTCCTCGGGTAGAACTACCGCCGGGAAGCCGAGTTCCTGATGGCATTCGTGGACCACGGTCATGTACCACGTGTATCCGGCCTTTGTGTGGCCGCCGATGGTCTTGTCGTAGAGGCCCGCGTTCCCCTCCTTGAATTTGCTCCTTTTCTGGACGTATATCCTGCCGTTCGAATTCATCAGGAGCAGCCGGATGGATTTCACCATTCTGGTTATTTTACCTTTCTTTCTGTATTCGTTCTTGATTTCATTGTAGAACTTATCCCTCTTCTCGATGCCCAGCAGATTCCCTTTCAGGTCGAATATCTCCAGTTTCTCGGCCTTCATTTCACTCTTTTCTTCCTCTATCATAATCTGATGTTTGTTTCAGGGGTATAAAAATAACGGTTTTAAGTCTTTCTTTCAACTTCTAAACATGCCCCTTTACAGACTCAGATATCATCACGACTGCTGGTCGAATCCCGTCGAGAAGATGCCGGAATCGAGGATATCCTTCAGCAGCATTTTCAGGTATGACCGGCACTCGATGGCCGGACTCTTTACAGTCAGGGGAACCGAGAAGGAGAAGAAGAGGATATTCGAAGCGGTCAGAAGAGGTCCGGGGGTTCGCATACTCAGGAGGAGGGGCAGCCGGTTCTTCATAGTCTCACAGGACGATCACGCCGTCTTCCAGAATTTCCATCACAACGGATGCATACCCTTCCCCAATATTTCGATAGACGGTGGAGTGGAGGAAATCAGGATATTCGGTTTCAGCAAGAAGAAACTGAAAGAATCGATAAGATTCTTCGTTGAATCCATGAACGACTTCAGGATAATCGAGAAGAGGGAGATACCTGACAGATTGACGGGGTTTTCCTTCAGGGAGAAGGAGGCCTTCGACCTGGCTCGATCCAGGGGCTATTTCGAGATACCGAGAAAAACCACTCTAGATGAACTCGCCTCTGAGCTGGGGATAAGCAAGAGCGCGATGGAGGAAAGGCTCAGAAAGGCGCAGATGAAGATGGTGAGGGCCTGTTCGGTTTTGTCTCACTGAAGTTGCTCATATTTCTTCGATTTCATAGCCCTTGGCCTTCAGGTTTTTGATGCTTCCATGACTCAGGCCCGGCTCATCAACGCCGAACCTCAGTTCCTTGGTAAATGAAGCATATTTTTGAAGTTTCATGTCGGTTTTTATGCCCTCATTCCCGATACATTCCGTTATCGCACTCACCGCACCCAAAAGATCATCGGCGTTCGATATCAGGTAATTTTTCATTTTATCCCCTTTATCGTAACGAAGCTTTCCATATAATCAAAACCCGCACATGTGCGGGCAATGAATAAATTTGCCTTTTCCCATTATTTATCATGAAAAAATTCAAGGACTACCTCGCTCCGGTTATTTCCCTGTTCAGCAAAAAATACGTTGGCACGGAAGATACAGATGAAAACGGCAACGGAAAGAAATACGAGCCACCCCGTTTCCGAATAATCGAAGAAGTGGACACGAGCGGAGTGACCACGAGTACAAGCGCCTCGTCCAAGAAAATCAATATACCCATTAATTAATTTTTTCTCTCTGATGTGCCTTTATTTGTTCGTTGTTCTGGGGAGGAGATGCTTTCTCACGCTGTTTTTCAGATAGTTATCTGCGGGTTCCAGAATTCCTTTTCCGTATTTTTTGGAGTTTCCCCAGCTGGTTTCTCCGTACTCTTCCCTGAATCCCACGAAATCCCCGATACCATCCACTTTACCATGTTCTCCCCCGTCAACGAAATTTATCATCACTTTTCTGTTTTTTTTGTCGTTGACGATTTCATTGACTATTATTTTTATCAAGTCCGCAGGGAAGAAATCGCCTTTGGCTGGCTTGTGACTGACGTTGACCTCGATGTCCGGTGCTCCCAGGAGATAATTTACGGCATCTTTTACGTTTGTTATTTTTGTCCTTCCTTCCCCTCTTATTTTTCCATAGTTAATTTTTCCGAGAAACTCTGAATCGAGTTCTCCGAGAAATTCGTATGCTTTATCGTTGGTCAGAGTGTAATTCCATGCTTTGCTGGTTCCCTGTGCCCCGGCACCGACCGGTGAGAGAAGTAAACTACCTGAAAGTATGGTGCCCATTACCGCTGAAGACACGGTCTTGGCTTTCGATGGAGACGATCCCGATGAATACATATTCCCACTGATTGATGATTAAAAGTAAGTTTTTTATTCATTCCCCCCGGTTTTGGATGGATTCAGGGTTTCCATCTGAGCATGGTCCTGGGAAAGGGTATGGAATCCTTCACGTTGTCCAGTCCGCATATCCAGGCCACCATCCTCTCGACTCCCAGACCGTATCCCGAATGAGGAACGCTGCCGAATTTCCTGAGGTCGAAATACCATTCATAGTTTTTGGGGTCTTCCTTGTCCTTCTTCAGTCTCTTGACCATGTCCTCGACGTCGAGGGACCTCTGGGATCCCCCTATCAATTCGCAATACCCCTCGGGTGCGAGCATGTCGAAGCATAGCGCTCCCTTCTTATCTTCGGGATCCTTCGGCTTGTAGAAGGCCATGGTCTCGACCGGATAGTGGGTGACCACCACGGGGCACCCAAAGTGGTTGGCTATCTTTTCCTCTTCCTTTGTTCTGAGGTCCTTGCCCCATGGGACCTTCATGCCGTATTTCTCTTTCAGTATCTTTATTGCCTTCTCATATTTGATGGTGGGATACTTGGCTTTGGCGTAATGATCGAGGAGCTTTATGTCCCTGCCCAGCGTCTCCAGCTCCTTCCTGTTGTTCTTGAGGACCTCCTTTATTATGAATCTGATCTCGTCCTTGGCCACCTCGGTCACCTCTTCCAGTTCCATCCATGCGGCCTCCATCTCCGCCATCCAGAATTCCGCCAGGTGGCGGGAAGTCTTGGACTTTTCCGCCCGGAAGGTGGGAGCCATGTCGTAGACCTTCTCCAGCGCGAAAACGGCGGCCTCTGCGTACAGCTGCCATGATTGGGAAAGGTAGGTAACATCCCCGAAGTATTTCACCTCGAAAAGTGTGGACCCTCCCTCGCACTGGGAGGGCTGGAATATGGGGGGGTCGAACTCGTAATATCCCCTGTCCCTGAAGAACTTGTGTATCGCCCCCGTGATAGTGTGCCTGATCTTCATTACCGCCCCCAGCTTCTGGGACCTTATCCAGAGGTGGCGCATGTCCAGCAGGAACTCCTGGGACTGGTCCTTGGTTATCGGGAACCTCTCCGCTATGTGGACGGGCCTCAGCTCCTCTATCTTCATCTCGTATCCGGTGGGAGACCTTTCATCTTTATCTATCTTTCCCTTCGCGATCAGGGAGGATTCTATGGTCAGATCCTTGGCCTTCCCGAAGTCCGGGTGGTCGTCCTTTATGGTGGCCTGCACCACACCGTTGGAATCTCGTATGACCAGAAAGACGATTTTCTTGCTCTGTCTCTTCCTCCAGACCCATCCCTTTATTTCGATTGTTTTCCCCACCGATTTCGGAACCTTGTCAATATCCATCAGAACACCTTACCTTAATTTTGAAAGAATGATTTAAAAAATATTGACTGAATAAACTGATAAAATCAAAAGCCTCGTTTCCCAAGATTCCGTGAATCGCCCATGTTTTCGGCCAATTAGTTATTTCCCTGCCGTTTTTAAGTTCTTTTCGTTCAGAATTTTCCGGAGCGGTCTAAAACTTTAATAAACATTCCCTTCAATTCTATCCTATATGAACAGGACGTACGCCGAGGACGTGGAGCCCGGCAGCAAGGTCACCATAAAGGGCTGGGTTGAGAGGGTCAAGAACCTGGGAAAGCTCAGTTTTCTGATCGTCCGCGACAGGACCGGAACGGTCCAGGTGACGGCGAAGAAGGACGATATCCCGAAGGAAATGATGAAGACCATCGAATCCCTGGGCAGGGAATACTGTGTCGAGGTCATGGGGGAGGCGAAATCCTCCAAGATAGCGAACAGGGGATTCGAGATATTCCCGGAGTCCGTTGAAGTGATCAGCGAGGCGGAGAAGCCCCTTCCCCTGGAATTCTCCGGGAAGGTGGAGTCGGGAAAGGACACCCGGTTCGATTACAGGTTTCTGGACCTGCGGAACCCGGAGGTCGCGAACATATTCTGGCTGCGCCACAAGGTGGTGGGCCTGCTCCATGATTATTTCCGCAAGGAGGGCTTCATAGAGCTCCACACGCCGGTCATACAGGCGGCCGGCGCCGAGGGCGGATCGACCCTCTTCAAGTTCGATTATTACGGCAAAGAAGCCTTCCTCAGGCAGAGTCCCCAGCTGTACAAGCAGATGATTATGGCTTCGGGGCTGGACAAGGTCTATGAGATAGGCCAGGCATTCCGCGCCGAAAAATTCCACACCCGCAGGCACATTTCCGAGTTCCTCTCCACCGATTTCGAGATCGCCTGGATAGAGAGCGAGGAGGACGTCATGAAGGTGCTGGAGAACATGGTGGTCCACGTCCTCAAGGGACTGAAGAAGGCGGGCCATGACGTGAAGGTTCCCGGTCTCCCGCTCCCGAGGATAAAATACGACGAAGTGATAGAAACCCTGAACAAGAACGGTTTCAAGCTGGAATGGGGTGAGGACCTCGAGGACGCGCAGGAATCAAAGTTCGGGGAGATCATGGCCAAGAAGGGCAAGGAATGGTACTTCATAACCAAGTACCCCTCCAAGATCAAGCCGTTCTACATAATGTTTGACGGCAAGTTATCCAGGGGAATCGACCTTGATTTCAGGGGGATGGAACTCGCCTCTGGCGGCCAGAGGGAGCACAGGCCCGACGTGCTCAAAAGGGTCATGAAGGAGAAGGGTCTTAACCCGAAGGATTTCAAATTTTACGTTGATGCCTTCCGATATGGACAGCCGCCGCACGGAGGAATCGGCTTCGGTACGGAAAGATTCATAAAACAGGTCCTCAACATCCCTGACGTCCAGGAGACAATCCTTTACCCCAGGACGCCTGACAGACTTATACCCTAGAACAGAAACTCATGCCGACAAATTTTCTATCCGCCCATCTTCGGCTCGAACTTGAAGCCGCCGGCGAAGAACTCGTTCAGGTTGTCGAAGAAGTAGGTGATGCCTTCCACCATGTTGTTCGCCCCGGTGGACCACTGGATGATCAGCCCGATCACTACCGCCAGCACCACCAGAAGTATTATCACTCCCACCAGAACCCGGAAGGTTATCTCCATGATTATAATTGGGGACACACCTAATTTAAAGTTTTGATCACAATATAATTAAACAGGACGGGGTGCCATCATGCCGAAAAGAGTGATCGAAGCTGCGCTTTTCATGTCTTCCGAACCTCTGGACATAAAGCAACTTTCCAGGCTCACGGGGATTTCCTCGCTCGGCCATCTGGAGGAGAAGCTGGGGGAGCTTTCCAGGGAATACGAAAGCAGGGGGATAGAGATAGTTAAGACCCCCGAGGGATGGTGGATGCAGGTCAGGCAGGACATCCTCGGCAAGGTTGCCCATCTTTCCAAGTATTCCGACCTGGAGGAGGGGCACAAGAGGACCCTGGCGCTGGTGGCCTACAGGGAGCCGATTCTCCAGTCCAAGATAGTGAAGAGCCAGGGAAACAAGGCTTATTCTTACGTGAAGAAGCTGGAGAAAAAGGGGCTGGTGAAAACGGAAAGGATGGGGAGGTCCAAACTGGTAACCCTCACCAGGGAGTTCGAGAGATATTTCGGGGACGAGAAGGAGAAGATAAGGAACAGGCTCATAAGAACGGCGGAAAGGATGGAGAAGGAGCAGTCCCTGGAAACCGAGAAGGATCCCCAGAAGAAGATCACCGAGCCGGTCCCGAAGGAAGAGACTAATTCAGGGGAGGAGGGAAAAAGCGAACACAGGGACTCCCTCGCCGAACAATCAATATAAGGAACTGTCAATAACAATTAGTTATGGGGTGTGAATCAGCGTTATTCGCTGCTGTGTTGGTTTTTCTGATCGCTGCCGCGGGCGTCCGCGGGGAGTGCAGTGATGGGTACGGCGGGACCGGGGACTGGGTGGTCAACGGGAGCGTGGTCTGCAACGACACGGAAATCGATGTGGACGGCGATATCACGATCGATCCGTCGGGCTCATTGTATCTGAAAAACGTCACGCTGAATTTCGACCCGGATTCTGACGGGCATCTTCTGGTGAATAATTCGGGGAATTTCGAGGCATGTTCGTGTTCCCTCCTCAGCGACGGGGGTGATTCTTATATGATCCTTTCCCATAACGGGTCCCTGATGAACGTCACGGGTTCGGTGGTTGAGGAGGCCGAATTCTGGGGATCCGGAATGCACGTGATTTCCGGGAACAACCATTCAGGTGGTTCCTTCTCGGTAAGCGGACCGGGAAGCATGATCGAGGACAATGTTTTTACCGGTTTCGGGGGAGGCACCGTTCTGGGGGATTCCACATTGATTAAGGACAATACCTTCGGTAATCTTTTGTCCGGTCTCTCAATGAATGGCAGCGGGCTGGTGATTTCCGGCAATTCTGTGATTTCCGGATCTTCCGGCCTGGCTGTTTACGGGGACGACAACACAATCGAGGGGCTGGGCATTCAGGGAATCGAGTCTGTTGGTCTTGTCGTTGAGGGGGAGGACGTCACGATTTCGGATCTTGTTTCGGTTGAAAATTCCATGGGCCTGCTTTCCCGCGGATCTACTGATCTGAAAATCGAGGATTCCATAATAATGAACAACACCGGAATCGACATGAAATTCTTGTCTTCTGATGTTTCTCTGGAAGATACCGAGTACGAGACGATGCTCCGGTCATGGTACCTGGATTTTTCGGTCGAGAACACAGGCGGATCAGGTATCAACGGGGTGGGGATCACCATCGAGAATGCGACCGGGGCGAGCGAGTTCACCATGACCGGACCCGACGGGGGGACTGATAAGGTCGTTGTGAACGAGTTCTTCGAGAACAAGTCCATGGAAAACGAAACCGTCTTATATGGCAATCCTCATACCGTGACCCTTTCCAAGGTGGGGTATTCGGACAACGTCACCACGCTCAACATAACCGAAGACACCATCCTGGAGGTCACCCTCGAGAGCGTCTCCACCGAGCCCTTCATCTTGGTTCTGGAATCCCCTGAGAACAAGACATACCTGAAAGGGGACAGAACCATGAAAGACGGAAAAATCAACGTACTGGTCACTTCGGGAACCGTTATGTCCTCCTGCGATTATGTGATCGGGGACGAGCAGGGGTCGCTTTCCGAAACGAACAACAGGACATTCGAAGGGGAGCTGGACGTATCTGACATGGAGGGGAGTTACCTGCTTTCGGTTACCTGCGATTCCGAGGACGGGAGGACGAATACCACCTCCCTCCGCTTCGGGCTGTTTCCGGACTACGAATGCTTCACGGACACTCAATGCCAGTACGACGAGGAATGCAAAAATCATGTCTGCAGCGAACTGGAATGCGAATGCGGTTACGCTTCCGACCACGAATGCGTGTATTATGAATGCTGCTCGGACGAGGACTGCAGGGACACCGAATACTGCAACACCAATTCCCACAGCTGCGTGGACGTGCAGTGCTCCTGCGGCTCCGTCAGGAACCACGAGTGCGTGAGGGCGGAGGGATATTGCTGCACGGATGCCCACTGCGACGCCAACCAGACCTGCAACGTGGAGACCCACGAGTGCATAACCAGGACCCTGTCCATGCGAATTTCCGGGCAGCCTGTCATAGGAAAGACCATGCAGGTGTATGTTACCGACCAGAACGGAGACGCCCTGAGGGACGTGCGGGTCATGATCCTTTACGAAAATACCGGCAGGACGGAGGTATACTACACCAACCAGTCCTCCTCGGAGGGATATTACGCGGAGGTCCCCATAACCCAGCTGGGAGATTTCTCCGTGACCGCCAGAAGGGTGGGCTATTTCAGCGATAAGAACGATATGTCGGCTCAGCAGGACATTTTCATGCTCCTGGTTCCAGTTCTTGTGGTTTTCTTCGCCATCATAGGGATAATCGTGCTGGTGGGCAGGCTGAGGAGAGAATCATCCGGTTCCCCGCTCAAGCTGGAAAAATCGGTGAGCGGCCAGACCATTATGCTCAAAATCAAAAACAAAAGCAAGGAGCTGATGGAGAACCTGGAAGTGGTTGACCATGTTCCCTCCGGATCCTTCATTTCCTCCGGCATCACTCCGGGTATACAGCCTGTCGGTGACGGGACGGATGAGATAGTCTGGAGCATCCTCAGACTGGAGCCCAAGGAGGAAGCGGACATAATCTATACGACGGCGCAGACTCTTGAAGGATTCAGTGTCAGAACAGGAGAAGAGGAATACTTCGGGAAATGAGCGTTTGGGTAGATATATTTAAATACTCTTCTCATTAATAATGATAATTGATTCGGAGGATAGTGATATGCCGAAGCCATCTCAAAGGTCCAGGTCGCTCAGAAGGGCCAAGAGAACGACCCCGGGCGGAAGGAAAATGGTTCATTACAGCAAAAGGAAAAAGGTTTCCGCCAGATGCTCTTCCTGCGGCAATCCCCTCCAGGGCGTCAACAGTAACGGGAAGGTGCCCGGAAGGGTGTACGGCGGTCAGCTGTGCGCTTCCTGCGCGAGGGTGCAGATAAAAGCTGACAGGCTGGCAGATTTCGGATATTGAGGTTTCGGTTTAAAGGAGAAATGAAATAGAGGTGTTTCGTATGGTTATGGAAACTGGAAGGGTCTGCATGAAGACGGCCGGGAGAGAAGCCGGCAGATACTGCGTGGTTCTGGACAAGGTGGACAATGATTTCGTGATGATCACCGGTCCCAAGGCGCTCACCAAGGTCAAGAGGAGGAAATGCAACGTGGATCACCTCGAGCCACTCCCCTACAAGCTCAAGATAAAGAAGGATTCCAGCGACTCCGACGTCATGAAGGAATACGAAAAGGCCAAGGTTCTCAAGAAGCTCGGGATCTCCAAGCCCGCTGAAAAGGAAATTAAGGAAATAGAGAAAAAGAAGAAGGAAAAGAAGGCAAAGAAAGAGGAGACCAGGAAGCGAAAGGAAGAGGAGAAGAAAAAGTCCTCCAAAAAATCGGAGAAGAAGCCGGAAAAGGCAAAGAAAACCGGGGACAAAAAGGCCAAGGAGTAATAACGGTTTTATCTTTTGTCGTTCTGTTTTTCCAGCCGGGGAAGTTCCTCGGGGAGCGAGTCTACAGCGTATCTTTCTCCCAGTTTTTTCATCATTTTTATGTATTTTTCCACTGCTTTCGTGACCGCGTCGTCGCTTAGTTCTTGGGGTTCTATCGCCAGCGAATCACCAGCTAATCTGGCTTCCCACGCCTTTATCTTCTCAGGGAGTCCGTCTATCTCTCTTTCTCTTCCTTCGTCTCTCCACTCCGAGATTTGATACTGCAGACATGCTGCGGGATCCCATCCGAGTGGATTGGGGTCTATGAAATTGATCGTCATCTTCGGATTCGAGTGTTTCCCCGAAAGACTCATGTTGATTTTATAGGTTTCTCCGCCTACGGTGACCGTATCCGGATATATTTTTCCTATGTCAGGAGAATCTCCGAGGTGGCTTATTATCTTCCAGTCTTCCTTGTTTATTCTGTCATAGACAGGCTTCATCATTTCTGTGTCGCCCCGGAAGTATTTCGTTGTGGAGCATGCTAAAAGATTAAAAAACGTCAATAACAGGGGAAATTTATACAGTCCGCCCTTCATTTTCCTACCTGTTATTACTTTTATGTAGAAAAATATTTAAAAGATTAGCGCAAAAAGACTCATTTCTTCCTTTTCTTCCGGGTTTTGTGTTTCTTGGGACGGGTTTTATGGTGACTCTTGGTCCGGAGTTTCTTCCTTTTCTTCCGGATCGGTTTCAGTATCATGATAATGAGGACCAGGGTGAGCGCTATCAATACATAACCGCTTATTATCTTGTAATCTATTTCACTTATTCCCGGAACAACCCCGGAATCTCTGCATCTTTCGTTTCTGATACATCCGTGCTCGCATTCCTCCAGCGTGATCCATCCGGATCCTTCTTCGGGGCATATCTGGAGAAGATCGCCGGAACATCTGGTTATCCCCGGCTCGCAGACCATTTCCTTGCATTCGAGAGCTTCGGTATCGCACCCGTGCTCGCATTCCTCCAGCGTGATCCATCCGGATCCTTCCTGTCTGCACTGCTGGAGAATGTCCCCGGAACATCTCTTTGCTCCTGCCTCACATACCATCTTTTCTTCCCCGCTTATCGCGAAATAGGAGAATCCGGGAGTTTCTGCCTCGAAATAGATGTTATCGCTGTCCTCGCCGATCAGTCTTGTCGCCAGCCTCTGCCAGGTGTCCTTGAACCTCATAAGAAGAATGCTGTTCCTGTCGATATTGTTCTCCCTCACCCAGGATTTCGGGACCCTGAAGCTGATGCTCGTTTTATCGATTTTATCTTCCTCAAAGTTCTCAGTAGTAACCGACACATACTGGTAGACCTTTCCGGAGGGACCGGATCCGACCCATTCCGGTTTCTCTGAAAGTTTTTTGACTGTCAACGAGACCGATTCGACGATTTCCTTCACCTTTATCTTTATTTCCGTGAAATCGAGACCGGACTTGTTGATTTTCATGGTCGCATTTTCCTCCGGTAGTATTTCTATCCAGGAATGCTTCTTTTCGGGTTCTTCTTCCTCCTCTTCCGAAGGGGCTCCTCCCCCGCCCGATCTGCACCACTGGCTCTCTGCCGGCTTGTTGACCGTGGTTCCGCAGTTGTTCGAATCTGTACATGTTCTTGTCTGGAGATTGCCTATGCAGATCGTCCATGATGTGCAGGACCATGATTCAGTGCACCCCGATGATTCGGACGTGGTGAAGTTGTAGGTTCCGGTGTTGTTGCAGTTGCCGGCCTGGTCGCATGAAGAGACGTTGTAGTAATAAGTCGTGCCTGCGCTGAGTCCGCACAGCGAAACGGAATGTTCCGTTACAAATGATGAATTTCCCTCGTCCTGGTTCAGTGTGCTCTGGTTCGTGCCGTAATATACTGTGGAATTTGACGATTGTGTGGTGTTCCAGATTATGCTCGCGCTGGAAGAGCCCGCAGTTCCGTTAGTGACATTGAATATGTCAGGCGTGTCCGTGTCCCTGGTCCACCACCTGGTACTGGATCTCATCTTCCCAACCGAATCGTTCGCCCAGACGGTCACGTTGTGCACACCGTCGCTCAGTCCGGTCAGCGTTCCTGACCATTCCGATACGGACGAATTGGTCACGTTAGCCGCCCCGTCCACCGAATAGGCCGTCCAGTTGACGCTCTCCCCGTAGGTGAAGCTGAAATCATTCGAATTCACGGTATCATTGACCGGATCGTTTATCGTGATGGAGGGCGCATCCGTGTCCACGGTGAACGTGACCGAGCTCGAGTTCGTATTCCCCGCGGTATCATTTATCCAGAGCACCAGCGTGGATGCCTGGTTGTCAAGGGCGGTGAACGAAGTGTTGCCGCAACTTACCAGCGTCGTATTCGAGGAGTTGTACTCGTACCAGCAGGTATCCTCGTTCGATTCAGTATAAGTATAATTTAACGTCCTGGAAGTGGATCCGTAGGTGGTGTTTTCCGGAAGCACGATTTCCATGGCCGGATAAGTCACATCGAACCTGAATAATACAGTAGATGAGATGTTCATGTTCCCTGCCGTGTCATTGCACCAGAAGATTATGTTCTGCTGCCCCTCTCCCGAAGACACGTTCGCATAATAATGCGTGCCCGAGTCATTGCTCATGGTAACATTCGAACTCCCGTTGAGCGAATATCCGCACCAGTCTGCATCCTGGTCCAGCGTGATGTTAGCCCATGCCCATGTTCTCGGATATGACTCGTTCGCAGGGTGTTCAAGTGTGAAATCGGGCGCATCCGTGTCCACGGTGAACGTGACCGAGCTCGAGTTCGTATTCCCCGCGGTATCATTTATCCAGAGCACCAGCGTGGATGCCTGGTTGTCAAGGGCGGTGAACGAAGTGTTGCCGCAACTTACCAGCGTCGTATTCGAGGAGTTGTACTCGTACCAGCAGGTATCCTCGTTCGATTCAGTATAAGTATAATTTAACGTCCTGGAAGTGGATCCGTAGGTGGTGTTTTCCGGAAGCACGATTTCCATGGCCGGATAAGTCACATCGAACCTGAATAATACAGTAGATGAGATGTTCATGTTCCCTGCCGTGTCATTGCACCAGAAGATTATGTTCTGCTGCCCCTCTCCCGAAGACACGTTCGCATAATAATGCGTGCCCGAGTCATTGCTCATGGTAACATTCGAACTCCCGTTGAGCGAATATCCGCACCAGTCTGCATCCTGGTCCAGCGTGATGTTAGCCCATGCCCATGTTCTCGGATATGACTCGTTCGCAGGGTGTTCAAGTGTGAAATCGGGCGCATCCGTGTCCCTGGTCCAGTACCTTTGAGAGGAGTTCCAGTTACCAACCGAATCATTCACCCAGACGGTAACGTAATTCTGTCCGTCACTCAGACCACCGAAGTTCCCGGACCAATCATCACTCACGATAGAACAATTGGTGACATTTGGATTACCGTTGATAGAGTAAACAGAGCAATTTACGTCCGAATAGGTGAAGTTGAACGCATCGCTCTGAACGGTCTCGTTGAGTGGTTCGTTTATCGTGATATCCGGAGCATCGGTGTCCAGTGTAATCGTCCAGTTTATCGAATAGAAGTCTTTCATTCCCGCGGTGTCAAAACAATAAACGTTCCATATGTAAGTGTTGTCCTGGGCGCTGATGTCTATCCAGTTTACAGATCCGTTCGAGAGTGCAGATTGGTTTGACTGATTCGCTTCCCAGACTCCGGAAAAGTTCCCGTAGAGAGTGCAGTTGTCCATCTTTACGGTGGAGTTCCATGTGGGCGTGTAGGTGAAGTTGAGGCTGTTTCCGTATGAAAAGTTGCCCGGGCTCTGAAGGGTCACGTTAATCCCGTCCGTCAGTCCGTAATCAGAGAAACTCGAGACCAGAAAGGTCATGTTCTCCCCGTCCCATATTATGTTGCTGCAGGTATCGCATGTCTTTTCGTTCCCCCCTCCGTAGTCGGACTTTATTATCTGGGGCTCTCCTGATATTTTCAGCAGGCCGCTGATATTGTACATTGTTATTTCCGCCTGCAGGCTGAGGTTAGGCTTGTTGGGGTTTGCCCCTCCCCATTCGGTTTCGTTAACCCCGACTTCCCCGGCGGTCATGAGGTTTTCCATCGCGAACTGCATTATGGCCTGGCTTCTCTCCTGGGTGCTCATGTCAACGGGATCGGTGAAATTGATTTTTGCCAGTCCGGGTATGTCCAGCACCAGCGGGAATTCAGAGAAATTGCCAGTATCGGCTATGTAACTGAAGTTCGTCGTGTCACCGCCGAAATTGGGCCCGCATACCAGCCAGTCCGTCCCGTTCCATTCGGCCCTGTCATATCCGGAGCAGGATGCATTGCATCCAGATACGTTCACCTCGGTCCCGTTAAGGAGTATCATTTTCTCAGGTATCTCACTTGAATTCGGCGGACATCCGGGAACGGTCGTCATGTTCACGAGAAGCACGGTTGCGCTCACATTGAGCTGGTACGTAGTTCCCGGCCTCTGTGCGGTCACGTTCACTGTGTACGGAAATATGTTCTGGACTCCTCCGGGTATTGAAGAATAATCGATGGTGTCGTTGAGTTCATATAGTCCATCTCCCCTTTCCACTGCCTGCATGCTGCCCGCTCCCCCGACGGGAGAGAAGTCGGCGCTCACGTCCAGGCCCGTTGCCGGAGTTCCGTTGAAATTGGTGAAATTCGCGGCTATGAACACCTCGTTCGAATCATAGAAAAACATGTCTCCCCTCGACATGTTCACCCAGACGGGGGATGGAACAAAGGCATATGAAAGGTTTCCGGGGTTTATCGGCGGTGCTATGTAAAAGCATGTGGCAGGCATGGAATTGTTGGACTGACCGAGCGTATCGTTCGCGTATTCATTCCAGCACACAGTTGTTTCCGGGTAGCCCGTCGTATTTATGGTCCCGTTGCACCACCCGCTGCTCCCGGACATGCCGCAATAGGTGGAATTCTCCCATGTGCTGGTGAGGTTCGTCCTCAAAATTCCGGTGTCCAGACCGAGATTATCGTTCCAGTAGACTGAAATGCCCACGATGCTTCCCTCCGCCACGTTTCCGCTCGAATTGTCCGATGTGTCGGTATAATAAGGGGGACTCTGGTCGATATTGAATATTATCTCGGACGGCTGGTGGGAATTATTGGCGCTGTCAGAGCAGTTCACGGTCCAGTTTTGGTTTAGCCCCGCTGACAGTCCGGTCTCGTTGAAATATGTCCTTGTCGCGTTGGCCACGGTGGAGTTCGTGTCTACGAGGGTGGAATTCACATATATGTAACATTCCATCACCTTGTCCATGTTATCCGTCACGTTGAAGGAGAAATTTATGGAATTCTGGGTCGTGTTGTATGTCGTGGCGGGAGAAACGAAAGACACCAAGGGGTCGGTCCTGTCGATGCTCAGGATCCGGGTTCCAGAGGCCAGGCTGGATCCGTTCGTGCAGTTAACGAGCCAGCTGAGGTGTCCCTCCGAGAGGCTGGAATTAGAGTAAATGGTCGTGTTGGTGTTGTTAATTACGCTGGAGTTTGTCCCGCTGGGCGTGCCTTCTACGAAAAGCTCGCATGAAGCGGTCGCGTTCTCCCCCGTATAATTGAAGATGAACTTTATGGTGTCGTTGTCCTTGCTGAACCATGTGCCGTTTTCCGGTGAGACTAGGTTTACGGAGTCGATACCGGCGGCAAAGACAATTATCTGGTATGAAACGAAGAAAACAGCCGCTAAAATTGCAAATACGAATAGATGTCTGAACCCCGACCCCATAGAAGTCTATTTGTCTTGTTATTTAAATTCTTTTGGTGGATAATGTAAACCAGTTATTGAACCCATTTCTCTGTTGGTTACTGTTTATTCGGGTAAACTTCAGAATATCAGATCCAGATCCTTCAGGCGCTTCTTGACCTCGGGCACGCATTCCGGGCACACCCATATCTCCACTTTCCCCTTTCCCTTCCTCCTGACTATCTCCAGCCTGCCTGGCTCTTCGGGTCGGAACTTCTTCTTGCAGATGTTGCATGTCTTCAGCCTTCTCATCGCTATCCCCTACGTGGACATGAGCATGCCGCCTGCACGGGAGGAAGCGATCCTGTGGATGAACGCGGCTAGAGAATTGGCTATCCCCTGGGCCTCCCCGGCGTCCAGATTTATGTTATCCGGCTCGAGAATCTCGACCGATGACGGTCCGTAAGTCAGGACAACGTACAGCAACCTGTCGTAGTTTACGGTGAGCATCTCCAGATCCGCTATCACAGAAGATGCCTCCTCCACGTTCGGGAGCGGCTTCTGCACCTTCCTGGCTTCCTGAAATTCCTTCTTGCAGAGCAGTATGTTCTTCTCCTTGGAAATGCTTTCAACAAGCTTGTTCAGGGCGGACTTTGCCGCATTCTCGTTTATGGCCATGGCCTCTATCATCACGGCCGACTTTATCCATCCGTCCTTGAGCCTGTTTTTCACTTCCTTCTCCAGCTTCTTGTCCATAAGAATCAATACCCTACGTTATATTTAAAACCAACCCGCTATCTCTTTTCCCAGTTCAAAGCATTCGTTCATGAACTTCTCGTCCTTCGCAATCTCGCCCGGCTCTTCGGCCAGCACGGAGATTGATCTCTTGACCTCCATCTTCGAGAGCGTTGCGAAAACGTTCATCACCTCGGCCGCCTTTATGGGCCTTTTGCCCCCGACGGAAGCGAGCACCACCTTCTTGCCTTTCAGCCCCTTGGTGAAATGGTAGGGGTTCGTCCTGTCCATGAAGTTCTTCATGTATGCCGTCACGTTGTCCCAGTAGGACGGTGATCCGAGAATTATGACGTCTGCCGCCTCGAGTTTGGCGTACATCTCCTGCATGTCGTCCCGTATGTGGCAGGTCCCTTCTTTGCACCCGTCGCATCCGTCGCAGAACTCTATCTTCTTCTCCCTCAGTAGCACGGTCTCTCCCTGGTGGCCGGTGCTCTCCACCCCGTCTATTATCTTTCTGAGTATCGCTTCCGTGTTCCCTTTCCTCGGGCTCCCGCATATTGCCAGCGCTTTCATTCCATCCACTCCTCACCCTCTATGGGGACTTTTGTTCCGCACTTGGGACATTCGTTCCCGAAGGAAAACATGGAAAAGCCGTCTCTCTCCATTATCCGGGTACCGCACTCGGGGCACACCGTGGATTCCATGTCGCTCCTCACGTTCCCCGCGTACACCCATTTCATTCCCATCTTTCTCGCCGTGCTGACAGCCATTTCCACGGTGCCTTTGGGGGTGGGTGGCACGTCGGTCAGCTTATACGCCGGGTAAAATGCTGAGAAGTGGAGAGGAGTGTCTTCTCCGAGGTTATCTTTAATCCACTCCACGAGTTTTCTGATGTCCTCCTTTGAATCGTTGTAGGTCGGAATTATGAGGTTCGTGACCTCCGTCCAGACTCCTGCCTTCTTGTACGCCTTGAGTGCGCTGAAGACCGGATCGATCCCCTTCGGGGCCATGCTGACCTTGCGGTAGAAGTCGTCGTTGCCCTTTATGTCCACGTTTACCGCATCCAGGTATCTCGACATCTTATTGATAGCTTCCGGCGAAGTGTAACCGTTGGAGACCCAGACGTTGTAAAAGCCCTCCTTCTTCGCCGCCTTCATGACGTCAAGGGCGTACTCGAAGAAGACGGTGGGCTCGGTGTATGTGTAGGCGAATCCCTTCGCTCCGGAGTCCTTTGCGAGCCCGATCAGCTTCTCCGGGGAAGTCTCCTCCCCGATTATTTCGCCGAATTCCCTGGATATCTGCCAGTTCTGGCAGTGCCTGCAGGCGAGGTTGCACCCCACGGTGGCGACGGAGACGCAACGGGTCCCCGGGGCAAAATGGAACAGGGGCTTCTTCTCTATCGGATCAACCGCCACGGAGCACGGCCTCCCGTAGACGAGGGAATATAGCTTTCCCCCCTCGTTCTTCCTCACCCTGCAGAATCCCGTCTTCCCCTCCTTTATGACGCATTCCCTGGGGCAGAGCGAGCATTTGACCTTCTTCTCCGGGAGCTTCTGGTAGAAATCCGCCTCTTTCATGATGAAAAAATCGCGGGGAGGTTTAAAAAATTATATATTCTATTCACAATAACTGTTTGACTGTTATATCCGGTCAAACGAATATTTTTACAATGGTCAGCACGATCTGGGTGAATATGTCCGCTCCTATGCAGTTCTCCTTGGCCGTCGCCATCAATCCGTCCATATCCTCCATAGACATGATATCTTCGTAGTCCAGTTCGCAGATTATGCTCGTATCCCTGAAAGCTCCCTCCTCCATTTCGATGGACTCCCCGAAATACATTCCCGCAGTCACCAGTTCGCTGTCCCCTTCGTACACAACCAGGTTGACCTTCCTTCCCGAAAGGAAGGCGGGGCTCTCATACGACCATACCCGGTCGCTCAACGCGTCCAGTTTCTTCATCACGAGATCATATTTCTCATACCGCTCCAAAAGCTTTCCCACCTTCTTCAAGTCATTCTTCCTCATGGTGGTCTTGGGGGTGCTTATGTTCATGCAGCTGCAGTACCAGCATACCATCCCCACCACCTTGGTAAATCCCTTCAGCGTTTCCTCCTCAGTGCTCAGAACCCTGAATTCGCATTCATCACCCATATTTTCACAGAACTTCCTTCTGTTTTCCAGCATCCTTTCTGGGACCTCTTCGCTGGTTTCTCCGGTTATATCGTCCATGTCGTTCCAGTCCCTGTCCTCCCAGAGGTATCTCTCGCACATGACCGAGCCCTTCCCGTAATCAACGGATTTCTTGTTTTCTTCCCCTTCCGGACAGTTCCAGCCCGTGCATAGGAAATTACAGTAGTAGTTGGCCGATTCGCCGCTTCTGGAAGTGGCACTGAAGGATCTGCTGTTTATATGGAACCAATGGTCGGTGATTTCTCCGTCCTCTACCACCAGGTAAGGTGGGTCGCAGTCATGATTTCCCATGATCATTCCCCTGTAAAACATTTCGATATCCTTCCCCTCGTCAGACCCTTCTCCTTTCACGGTCTGATAAACTGCCCAGTTCTCGTAGCCGCTCCGGGAGCATTCCATCACCGTCCTGCTCTGCTCGATCACGCACTGCCTCCGTATTTCGTAAGGCCAGTTGTCGTAGTTCTCCAGTGATTCCCTGGTTATTGCTTGCGACCCTACTCCGAAAACCGAAAACGCCCTTGAATATCCGGACTGGATAATAAGTACCATGGCCACTAATAAAAGAAGGAAAAAATACTTTTTCATAATTCTTTTTTTATGTTTTGATTTATATGCGTTCCCGGAGGCACCCGTGGCATATACAAAAGATAAAAGTATTTTATCCACAATTAATAGAATATAACCATACAAACATGCGACCAAGCACACGCCTCGGTAGCTCAGCTGGAAACAGCGAATGATGCAGATTGCATCTGCGTCGGTCTGCAAAGAGCGATCGCCTCGTAAGCGATAGGTCGGGGGTTCAAATGACCCTTTTATCCAAAAGCGTCAATGGAAAACAGGAGCTTTCGCTTCCTGGGGTCTGAGTTTCCCTCCCGGGGCTTCATATTTACCTATTTCTTCCTCATGGTTTTTCATTATTATTAAAACCGGAGAGCAAAAAGATTAACATGGAATTTGTTTCGGACAAGGAGATCAGGATCGGCAGGGAGCTGTCTGATCTTGACAAGTTCGCGCTGGACTTCGTGAAGATACTGGGGAAGCGATACTGCTCGGCAGGGCCAGGGCAAGCGAGGACATTGACGTGATAATTCCTGCGATACCGTCCGGTAAGTTCGCGTCTCTTCTGAATGATATAAACAAGGACGGTTTCTACTGCCTGAACGAGGACAAGGCAGAAGACATCTTCGGCCTGTTGCGGAGCGGCGTGGCCGCGAGATTCGCGAGAAGGGGCAAGGTAATACCCAATATCGAAATGAAATTCTCGAAGAACAAGATAGAGGATAATGCCCTCAGCGAAAGTGTTACGATTGGTATGAATGGGGATGAGCTGAGCGTATCTCCCCTGGAACTGCAGGTCGCCTTCAAGGAGGAGATTCTGAAATCCCCGAAGGACATGGAAGATGCCAGGCACATAAGGAAAGTCGCGGAGGGACATTTGGACGGGGAACTGGTTGAAAAATATAGGAGGATGCTTCATGGATTTTACGGATGAGAACAACAGGGAAAGACTCAGGTTCATTGACATTTGGGCCAAATACGTCAGGGAACACGACGACAAGGACTGGTCCAGGCAGCAGAACGTTATAATAAATTCATGCATGAGGACTGCTAGCATCTCCAGGGAAGACTATCTCAGAATGAAGAAAGGCCTTTGAGTTTCCCCTATTTATATGTTTCCCCGGAATATTACTCTATTCGGGGCCATAGTGTAGCCTGGCCTAGCATCGGGGCTTTGGGAGCCTCAGACCTGAGTTCAAAGCGGGAATCAGTCCGAAGTGATTGGAATTTCCCGGCGGGCTAGTCCCGTCTTCCCGTGGTTTTCTCAGTGGCCCCATTTCTTTCCTTTTAAATCTTATTGCCAATCTTATAATTGAATGAGCGGTTCAAAATTTTCGGAAAAATACATTGAAATTAATGATGTTCATGAAAAGAAAGTTGTCGGTCCCGCTGTAATTTTGTTGTCGTATCTCCAAAGAATGGACAGATTTTCGGGTTCATTCGGCGAAATATATAAAGGATCCGGAGACAACGGTTCTGTTTCCCCCGAGACAAAAAAGAAGATGATTGAGGAATCTCTTCGGGAAATGGGGAGAATGATGGACAACAGGTCAGTCCCTTCGAATGAGACGCTTCCGAGGGCAGTGACGAATTCACTTCTGCCCAATGTCAGCAGGTATATGGAAATCATGCGAAAATACTCCGGTGAATTTGATCTCAGGTCAAAAATAGGGAAGAATTTCAGTGAATTGTTTTCAGATGTTTTGAATGGGCTGGAGGAAATGAGAAATGTTCTGAAAGATCCAGAATTGAAATGGGAAGACCCGGGAGTGATTTTGGAAGAGGGTGATCTGGACATAGACAAAACTTATCCTTGCTGAAATTCCATCCTTGTGATCACTGCTAACTTTTATAAGCATTATACTCAATATACCATATCGGAGCGCGATACCATGGCGGACGAATGCCTGTTCTGCAAGATAGTGAGGGGGGAGATCCCCTCCGGCAAGGTTTACGAGGATTCCGGCTTCATTGCATTCCTGGATATAAACCCCAGGAACCCCGGCCACACTCTGGTCGTTCCCAAGAAGCATTACGAGACCCTCTTTGACGTTCCCGACAACGAGACGGGGGAGATGATTCTCATAGTCAAGAAGGTTGCTTCTGCGGTCAAAAATACCATGAAGGCAGAGGGGATATCAATCGGGCAGAGCAACGGCAGGGCTGCGGGCCAGGTCATACCCCACCTGCATTTCCATGTTATACCCAGGTACATGTCTGAGGGGCCGCCGGGGCTCGAGGGAATGGTTCCCGTGAAGAAGCTTCCGCAGGATACCATGAAGAAGGCGGCTGAGATGATCAAGGCGAACTTCGGGAAGCCTGCCCAGTCATCGACGAAACAGCCCCCGTCCGGGGAAAAGAAAGCCCCGCCGAAAAAGGAAGAGACTTCCCGGAAGCCCGATGAAAAGAAGCTCCCCAAGGAAGAGGACCTTTTCGATTTCTGAATTTCTGAAAAATAAAAAAAGGATAATAAAAAAACGCGATCATTCATTTCTGTGCAGAATTCTTTTCAAAGAAACGACGAATGACTCCTTTTCTATTTTTTCTTTTTTGCTTTCTTTTTTGCCATATCTCACCCCTCCCCGTCGCTTAGAGGTGAAAGAATTACTTTCATTCGGTTATTATCATGTGCGAACGTATAATAAAGCTTCCTATTGTCCGCAGTCATACGGTTTTTGGAAGAAAAATTCTCTTTTTTTATTTTGTTGCTTTCAGTGTCTGTGTTTGCCTGTTATGTTTGATGTGCTAATTTATGCCGGTGAGAAATAGGCATAACGGCTTAAAAATTATTCTATTCGGTGTGGACGTGTTTATTTTTGTTCAAGATCAGATATTCCATCTGTCCGAAAAAGTCCTTCGTATTGAAGGATTTTTTCATGATGTTCTCTTCACCTTCCGCGTCCAGTTTCAGGATTGGCCTCAATAATTCGGGATGGGCCGATATATAACAATACGCTATCTGGGGAACTCTGGCGAAATCTGGGAACAAGTCCTCGTTATGGGCTACGACCTTTTGGTAGAAGTCCATTGCTTCGATTCCTCTCTTGATCAGTTCCTCGCCTTGGGTGTGATATGGCAAGAATATGGCATCCTTTTTTATATCAATCAAATCCACCAGCTTGCCTCTTTCAGTTTCAAGCCCGTTTTCCTTTCCTATTTTGACGAGATCGGAGAATCTTACAGTGTATTCTGTGTGGCTATCCCCGGGGTCCCCCAGATTTATCGGTCTTGGGACATTTCCTGGCCCGTAGAACGTCGATTCTGATTTGGTGTTATCTCCTGGGACGGGTTGTTCACAGCTATGTTCGGAAATGAATCCTATGGACCCTTCTCTCATAATCTTCGGCAGATCATCGACAAGTTTCATGGCCCCAAGGTTATAGGAAACCTTTGATGTGTTCTCATGACGTAGGTCATATTTAGAAACCATTTCTCTCAGGTTTTCGATGTGTTTCAGAGATTTCCGGTCCAGTTCCCCGTCATATTCCCGGCTTCCCATGTACTTGCGGGGGATTTCTGCGACTGTGATGAGATCACCGATCATTTCGTTTGCTATGATTATATCGGCGGTGTCCTTGCCGACTATGTCAGTGATTTCATGTGCGTCACCCTCAATGAATCTGATGGGGAATCCCTTGGATTTGAGGTCATGGAGAACATTTACCTTCAGTAGATTCGGTGCCATGTCTATTGCCGTGTATTCATAATTCTGGTGCTCTCTGGAGAAATCGATCAGAAAGTCATAGGTTGGCATTCCGTTTCCCGGTCCGATTTCGAGTATGTTCAATTTCCTTTTTGGGATTTCCCCTCCGAAATATCTCTTTTTGATCAGTTCGTCGAACAACTTCCTCCCGTACGAAAGATTCGAATAAAGCTGATCAAAATTGACTGTGAACGTGAGTGAAAATGTCATCTCCTGGCTCATATCAGGCGGTTTCGTTTTGTGATAATTTCTCGTATCATTAACTATCATGAAGTAAAAATGATGACATATTTTATAAATTTGATTCGATTTTAAGATGCAATTAACTATTTATTAATTCTGCCAATAAAAAGAAGGTATGACAGCCTGCATCGATTGAACCGGGCTGTCCCGACGACTTATGCCAATCGGAGCAGGTCGTCTCCCGAAACCAGCGCATGACAGCTTGAACCGAAGATATAATCTGTCTCCCGAAACAACGCGCCGATAGTCTAGCAGGCCCTTTTCAGGAAAGAGATCGGAAAGGGCTTGGAGACCCTGGTTAGGACACAGACACCGGGAAGATGTGAGCGCGAAAGCGCCGTGATCGTGGTGTAAGCCTTCCAAGCCTGTGACCCGGGTTCAAATGACCCTTTGCTCAAAGAAGAGAACAGCTGATGCTTGCGGGGTCGGAAAATCCCGGTCGGCGCATCTTATTTTTTTCATTTTGTTGGAATAAAGCTTATAAACTAAAGTTTACATATATAAACTAATATGGACATATATAAACTAAAGTTTACGAGGTTACAGAACGAAATTTTCAGGCTCCTGTGCGTAAAGGCGGGGAGAGGCCTGAGCCAGAGAAAGATATCAGAATTTTTGGACGTGTCGGCCACTGCCGTCTCAAAGGCGCTGAAAGAGCTGGAAAGAGAAGAGCTGATAAGGATTGACAGGAGCAAGGACATGAATCTCACGTCTGTTGGGCTGAACAGGGACAACCCAAGGGCCGCTTCACTGAAAAGGGCAGAGAACCTTAAAATGATATACGAGTCGGGGTTGGCTGATGCTTTGGGTGAAGAATTCCCCGGATGCGCGGTGATACTCTTCGGCAGCTATTCTTACGGGGAAGACACCGAAGAATCCGACATTGACGTTGCCGTGATCGGTTTGAAAGGGAGGAGAGGAGATTTTACCGGATTCGAGAAGATCCTGGAAAGGAAGATTCATGTCCATTTTTATGGAGACCTTGAAGAGATAAACAGGAACCTCAAATCAAATATATTGAACGGAATCACTGTCCAGGGAATGGTCGAGGCATGAGGCCATTGAAGAATTTCGGGGAATTTGTGGAAACCGGTACCGTGGTCAAAAGAAGACCTGATCCGGCAAGGGCGAGATCCCTGAGGGAGGAAGCAAAGGGAAGGAAGAGATTTCTCGATTCTATGCGCAAAAAGATAGGGCTGAGAGATGAGAACGCGAATTATTTCATCGAGAACTCTTATGACGTTCTAATAGAGCTCCTCAGGGCAAAGATACTTGAAAAGGGGTTTTATACCTCCGGTAAAGGAGCGCACGAGGCAGAGGTTTCTTACATGCGGGAAATGGGCTTCAGTGAGAATGAAACGAGGTTCATGAACGATTTGAGATATTTCAGGAATGGGATACTTTATTACGGAAAGAAGTTCGATGCGGAATATGCCCAGAAGGTGCTGAATTTTTTGAATGGTTTATACCCAAAACTGGGGGTATGAAAATCCCGGTCGGGGCATCTTATTTTTTTATCACGTCAGCTGCCGGGATAATACTTTTTATTAGTAGCACGGAATAAATAGAAAGATGAAAAAGCCCGCCATAGAGGTCAGAGAACTCATGAAGGTCTTCAGCGGGAACGTGAGGGCAGTCGACGGCATAGACCTGAAGGTGGAGAGGGGGGAGATATTCGGCATTCTGGGGCCCAACGGGGCCGGAAAGACCACCACCATAAAGATGCTCTCCACCATGACCCGCCCCACATCCGGAAGGGCGATGGTGGGCGGGACCGATGTGACGAAAGACCCCGACACGGTCCGGCACAGGATAGGCATAGTTTTTCAGGATCCGGCAACCGATGACCAGCTGACCGGCAGGGAGAACCTGGACTTCCATGCCAGGATGTACGGCATGTCCAGGAACGACCGGGAGAAAAGGATAAAGGAGGTACTGGACCTGGTGGAGCTCTCCGGAAGGGCGGATGATCTGGCGGAGAAGTACTCGGGCGGAATGAAGCGGAGGCTGGAGATAGCCAGGGGACTCATGCACAGGCCTGACGTGCTGTTCCTGGACGAGCCCACACTGGGGCTGGACGCCCAGACGAGGAGGGTTATCTGGGAGCACATCAAAAGACTGAACAAGGAGTACGGGATCACCATAATACTCACCACCCATTACATGGAGGAGGCGGATTTCCTGTGCGGGAGAGTGGCCATAATAGATCACGGGAAGATACTCGCGCTGGACACGCCGGGAAAGCTGAAGAACTCTCTGGGCGGCGACGTAATCACGCTCCGTTCCGGCAGCTCCCCGAAGCTTTTCGGTATGGTCAAGTCCACGGGCGGGGCCACCAGGGTCAAGCGCCATGACGGTGCAGTCTCGGTTTCCATGAAGGACGCGGGCAGCAGGATACCCGGCCTCCTCAAGAAGGCCGAAAACGAGGGTATAAGAATCGATTCTGTTGATCTGCACAAGCCCACCCTGGAGGACGTCTTCATACACTTCACCGGCAAGACTATAAGGGAGCACGAGGCCAGCGCCGGCGACGCCTTCCGTCAGCGGGTGAGGACCATGAGGAGGAAGTGAGAGGGTATGAATTTCGGCGCAATCTACGTCATATGGCTCAGGGAAATGAAGAAGTACGTCAGGAACAAGAGCAGGCTGGCCGGAAACCTCGCCACCCCGTTCTTCTTCCTCGCCTTCCTCGGCATGGGGTTCAATTCCCTGGCCATCTCAGGCCTTCCGGGAGGGGTCTCTTATATGGACTTCCTGACGCCGGGCATCGTCGCCATGACCCTGCTTTTCGGTTCCATGTTCGCTGGGGTCTCCATACTCTTCGACAGGCAGTTCGGATTCCTCAAGGAGATAATGGTCGCCCCGGTGGACAGGGTGTCGATAGTCATGGGGAGGATATTCGCCGGCATGACGAGCGGGATCCTTCAGGCCTTCTTTATACTGGGAGTTAGCGTGCTCATGGGGGTGAAGATCGCCAGCCTTGCGGGGCTGCTTTTGTCCACCGTGTTCATACTGCTGATAGCCATGTCCTTCGTGGGTCTGGGAATATCCTTAGCCACCAGGATAGAAGACATGCACGGTTTCCAGATGATAATGAATTTCCTGGTTATGCCCACGTTCCTGCTTTCCGGTGCGCTGTTCCCCCTGAACCAGCTCCCCGGCTGGCTGGCGGGAATATCATACCTGGATCCCCTGACCTACGGTGTGGACGGGCTGAGGGGGCTCATAATCGGGACCTCTCAGATGCCTCTTTTGCTGGATCTCGCGGTTCTCGGTGGTTTCTGCATGGCCATGATACTTCTGGCTACCCGTCTGTTTAACACGACGGAGATCTGAAGTCTACTTCAGGCATTTTCTTCGGCCAAAACCGAAGCATTCCGAAACCCATATATTAGGGACAAGGAAAAGTATATTCATGAAAGGATTTTACGGCCCGGCGGCCTTGCTCGCGGTCATGATACTGGTCGGGGCGGGGCTGATAGCCGCTCTCGGCTCGGTCGGCGATATTGCCGGGACCGACCAGCTGAAGAGGTTCTCCTCGTGCTCCGAGCTGAGCGAGTTCCTGGAGGAGAAGACCGGAAGCTACGGCTATTTCGGCACGGGCGTTATGCGAGGCGTGCAGGCCATGGACACCATGGGATCTCCCACCGCCATCCCGGTCGCCGAAGACAGTTCCGGTGAAGCGGCGAAGGGCTGGTCTGATGATTTTTCCACCACCAACATACAGGTCGAGGGGGTGGACGAGGCGGACATAGTCAAGAGCGACGGGAAATACCTTTACATAGTTTCGGAACCGGAAGGCAAGGTATTCATAGTCGATGCATACCCTGCCGGAGGGGCAGAGATAGTCTCCGAGATCGAGGTGAACGGCAGCGTCTCCGAGATTTACGTTAATGATGACAGGCTGGTCGTTTTCTCTTCCCTTCACGGCCGTTACCCCGTTCCCATGGTCGGTGTGGAAGTTGCGGATAGCGAAGATGAGAAGGCCGTTGCCGCTCCCGGCGGACACGACGGGCCGGTTTCCGCGGTTCTGGTCTACGACGTGAGCGATCGTTCGGATCCCTCTCTGGCCAGGAATCTCACCGTTGAGGGGAACTACCAGAATTCCAGGATGATCGGCGACTATGTTTATGTGATTTCCCGGAAGCCCGTGTACAGTTACGGAAACCCGGGCATACCAAGGATAATGTCCGGAGCTTCCGGCGGAATCGCCTGCGGGTGCGCGGAGGTGTATTATTTCGACGTTCCTGCCAGCTCCTACCAGTTCACCACCATAACCTCGGTGAATCTCATGGAGGAAACCGAAGATCCGCAGAGCAAGGTGTTCCTCCTCGGTTACGGGCAGAATCTTTACGTTTCAAAGGACAACATATACATAACCTACCAGAAGAGGATCGACCAGAGAGACATAGTTGAGAGAATGGTGACCGAGGCGCTGATACCAAGCCTCCCGCCCGGCCTTTCCCTGGAGGTGTCCTCCGTATGGAATTCCGATGAACCTTACCATGAAAGGATGAATTCCATTACCCGGATTCTGAACGATTACACGGAAGGCCTTGGCCCCGAACGGGCGGCGGAATTCCAGAAAGGGATCGAGGAGAGCCTCATGGAGTTCATGGCTGAAATGTCAAAGGAGATGGAGAAGTCCTCGGTCCACAGGATATCGATATCCGGCGGGGAAATAGAATACGCGGCCGGAGGGAGCGTTCCCGGTACGCCCCTCAACCAGTTCTCCATGGACGAGCATGAGGGATACTTCAGGATCGCCACCACCACTTCCGGATGGGCCGGCGGAATCCGGTCCGCGTCAATGAACCACGTGTACGTTCTGGACAGCGGCCTGAAGGTAATAGGGAGGCTGGAGAATCTCGCTCCCGGGGAGAGCATATACTCCACCAGGTTCATGGGTGACCGGCTTTACATGGTCACCTTCGAGAGGATAGATCCGTTCTTCGTGATCGACCTTTCAGATCCCTATTCCCCTTCTGTCCTCGGTAAGCTGAAGATACCTGGATACTCACAGTATCTCCATCCATACGGCGAGGACCACATAATAGGGGTGGGCATGGAGACCGAGGAAGTCCGCTGGGGGGTCTCCACCTCCGGCGTGAAGCTTTCCCTTTACGACGTCAGCGACGTTTCCGATCCGGTGGAGGTCTCCAAATACGTGATAGGGGGCAGGGGATCGTACTCCTATGCGCTCCACGACCACAAGGCCTTCCTCTTCGACAGGGAGAACGGGCTTCTGGTCATACCGGCGAGGGTCTCGGACTGGAAGGGGGAGGAGTGGAATGACGTGGAGTATTCGGACGGGGCTCAGGTCTTCAGCATAAACCCGGAGGACGGGTTCGTGTTCCGCGGGGAGATCACCCATTCAGAGAACAAAACCAGCGAAGAGCCCGTTTACTACCCGAGATATGACGAGTCGGTCAGAAGAGCGCTCTACATAAGCGACGTGCTTTACACCCTTTCCCCGGGCAAGCTGATAGCCAGCTCCCTGGACGACCTCTCGGAGATAAAGGAAATAGAATTCTGATTTCAGTAAGTTATTTATTCCTCTGTGACAATTCATTTTCAGTATGGATCTGAAATCCAATCCGGCACCCCTGGGGCTCATGGGATTCGGCATGACCACCGTGCTTCTGAATCTGCACAATGCGGGGCTCTTCTCTCTGGGGACAATGATACTCGCCATGGGTATATTCTACGGAGGCTTCGCCCAGATATTCGCGGGAATAATGGAATACCGGAACGGTAACACCTTCGGGACGACGGCCTTCACTTCCTACGGCCTGTTCTGGCTGAGCCTGATATTCCTTCTGGTACTCCCGGCTTTTGGATGGGGAACCGTACCGGAGCCCGCTGCCATGGCGTCCTATTTCGCGCTCTGGGGGCTTTTCACATTGTTCATGTTCTTCGGGACGCTTAAACTGAACAGGATGCTACAGGCCGTCTTCCTGACACTTACCATACTCTTCTTCCTCCTCGCCGCGGGAGAAATCACCGGAATAGCCCTCATCAAAATCATAGCCGGTTATGAGGGGATAATCTGCGGTCTCAGCGCGTGCTACGGGTCGATGGCCCTGGTGCTCAACGAGGTTTACGGGAGAACGGTACTTCCGGTATGTCCCGTGAAAAAAGAGAATGAATGAATTCCCGGCTTATTTCCCGAAGCGGGTCACGATCCCTCTGAGAAACAGATATATCACTGCAAGGAAGATCATGTATTCGATCATTATTCCGGTGGTCGCCGCGCCCACCCCGAGACCGCTTATGTCGGTGACCAGCCGCGAGGAGTGTATGAACATGGCCGAGCCGCTGCTCTCTGAGTATCCGGTGTGAAGCAGTACCACGAAAAGCCCAGCGAAAATGACCGAAAGAGCAAAGGTCTTCTTTTTCATGATATATTATTGTCGCATTCCCCTAATAAATTTTTTCGCCTTTTTCCATTAATTTAATCCTCTGTTTCGTCAAAAGAGTGAAGGTCACGGGATTTCGTGTATTCGATTATTTGTATTCACTCGTTTTCTTTTGTAAATGTTTTGGGTTGCGTGGGAAAGGACTTCTGGCCAATTCGTTAACTGTGTATTGGATTTCTTTCATTTCAGCATCTGTGAGATTGCTGATATAGACTAAAAAATCCTCTGATATTCCGTCTTTCCTCATGCCTTCCATTTCTTTTTCCGTGAAAACATCGCCCATACCTCCCGTTGATCTTAATTTTTATAAAATCGTCCTCATCCAAAACCGGGGATCGCTTAAAATCTTAAATATCATATGTACAATAATATAACAAAATCTGGATGATCCAATGGTTATCAGGCACATAAGGAAACTGAAAAAGAAGATATCCTCCATGGTCGGGAGGATATTCAGGAAGAAGAAAGACATAAAGATAGGCCTTTACGGTCCTGTCAATTCCGGAAAGACGACCCTGGCTAACAGGATATGCATGGACTGGCTCGGGGAGGAAATGGGGGAGGCATCTGTCGTCCCCCACGAGACCAGGGAGATACGGACCAAGGAAAAGGTCAAGATAAAGTCCAACGGCAAATCCCTCGGCTTCAACCTCGTGGACACCCCCGGAATAGCCACCAAGATAGACTTTGAGAACTTTCTGAAATTCGGGATGAAGAAGAAGGAGGCCAAGACCAGGGCGAAGGAAGCCACCAGAGGGGTGATAGAATCCATAAAGTGGCTGGACAGGATGGACATGGTGCTGGTGGTCCTGGACTCCACTAGGGATCCGATAAGCCAGGTCAACATAACGATACTGGGGAATCTCGACGCGAGGAACGTCCCCGTGGTCATCGTTTCCAACAAGGCGGATCTGCGGAAATCCAGCACTACCAAGATAAGGAACGCTTTCCCCGGTTATGACGTAATGGGGATATCAGCGAAGACCGGGCAGAACATGAAGGACCTTTACGCTCTGCTGCTCAAGAAATTATAGGGTGTCAAATGAACCTGAAAATAAAATTCATTCCCTACGAGAGGCTGAAGGCCGAGGAATATTCAAAGCTGCTCAAGGATATGAAGGGAAACACCATAATTCTCATCGATGCCAAGCTTAAGCCGGAAGAGGAGTCGGAGATAATCGAGAAGACCATGGAGAACGTTTCCGAGAAGTTCTCCGGAATCGAGCTGAGCTCGCTGGATCTGTACGGCGAGGGAAGCGTGAACAATTTAGAAAGGTTCAAGAACATAATCATAGAGAGGATAATAGGCAAGAAGAGGGGCATGACGGTCATAGGCCCCGCCAAGATAATACACAAGATAAAGAAGA
The DNA here is from genome assembly GCA_964441265.1 of uncultured archaeon. Taxonomy (GTDB): domain Archaea; phylum Aenigmatarchaeota; class Aenigmatarchaeia; order QMZP01; family QMZT01; genus JAFGDH01. The sequence continues at coordinate 42,944 of CAYYKJ010000001.1, read as the reverse complement.
ATCCGGAGGAGCTGCTCCTCTGCATGTGATTCTTACCGGGGGGAGATGCGATGAAGATACAGCTTGCGCTTGATTTTCTTGAGACCGCTGAGGCGATGAAAGTCGCTGAAAAAGCGGGCAGGTGGGTGGACATACTGGAGGCAGGCACGCCCCTGGTCAAATCCGCCGGTATGGAATCCGTCAGGAAACTCAGGGAGAGGTTCCCCGATAAGGAGATAATGGCGGACACCAAGACCGCAGACGTGGGATTCATAGAGGCGGGGATGGTGAAGAAAGCCGGGGCGAACTTCATGACGGTGCTCGCGGCGAGTCCCGACGGCTGCATAAAGGAATGCGTGAGGGGCGCAGAGGAAAAGGGGATCGAGGTTCTCGCCGACACCATAGGCGTGAAGAATCTGAAGGAAAGGATAGGCGAGCTGAAATCCCTCGGCATAAACCACGTCATCCTCCACAGGGGTATCGATGAGCGCAGGGACTGCGGGGGTCTGATGGAGAGCATACCGGAAATCAAGGAGAGTTTCGGTGTTAAGATATCAGTCGCCGGGGGAATAAATGCCGAGACCGCGAAGAAAGCCATGGAATACGGTGTCGACGTCGTGATAGTGGGAAGGCACATAACCTCATCCGAAAATCCGGGGAAGACCGCGGAGCTTTTATTTCGTGCTGTTAAGGGTTAAACATGTCCGAGGTCAGAGATATCGGGAAGAAGATAGGGGACAGGATTCTGAAGGGCATAGAAGGGATCAGCGACAGGGACATAAAAAAATTCATAGATCACATCATACATTCCCGTACCATATACGTGGTCGGGGCCGGGAGGTCCGGCCTGGCCGTCAGGGCATTCGCCATGCGGCTTATGCACCTCGGCCTGAATGTCTACGTGGTAGGGGAGGTGGTGACGCCATCCATAAAGCCGGGCGACCTGCTGATAACGGTGTCGGGTTCCGGCAAGACGATTTCCACCCTTAATGTGGCCAAAACGGCTAAAGAAATGGGAATAAAAACCGTGTCCATAACATCTTATGACGATTCCCCGCTCGCCAAGGTTTCCGACTGCGTGGTGGAGGTGAGGGGCAGGAGTCCCAACAAGGAGAACGACTACGTGGACAGGCAGCTCACCGGGGAGCACGAGCCCCTTACACCTATGGGGACCCTTTTCGAGCTTACGGTCAACGTTTTTCTGGATGCCGTGATCACCCAGCTCATGAAGATATACAAGAAGGGCGACCACGAACTGAGTCAGAGGCATACGAACCTCGAATGAAACCTTCAAATGATTTAAATCATGACCACATAATCCTTAAGTGACTAAGATGCCCAACAAATGCACGAAATGCGGTAAGATACATCCGGACGATGCCCCGTACCTGATGGACGGCTGCGACAGGTGTGGCTCCAAGTTCTTCTTCTACATAAGGCAGGAGGTTCTCGACCAGACGGAAAAGGACATGGAAAAGATAAACCGCAGAGAAATAAAGGAGATAGAGAGCGACATCAGGGACATCGTGGGGAAAGAGGAGAAGATAAAGGACAGCGACACGGTCATACTCGACATAGAGGCCATAAGGGTGATCAAGCCCGGGAAATACAGGATAGACGTCACCAATCTGTTCAACCAGAGGCCGATCGTGATAAGGGTCGGACCCGGTAAATATGAATTGGATCTTTCCTCCCTGATGCAGAAGTTCAAGAAGAGAAAAAAGAAAGAGGAATGAGGCATGGAAATCAAGCCGGAAACCCTTTACAAAATTTCCTGGATATTCCTTATTCTGGGGGCGGCTCTCGTGCTGGGATCCCTGCTTTTAGCTCTGCTGGTGATACCCGGAGTCATTCTTCTGCTCGTCTGGATTGCCATAGCGGTCTACTGGATCGTCCGCATTTCCAAGGGGCTCAAAATAAACGCGAAAACTCTCTCCGAGTTCGGGATAATCCTCTTCGCATTGGGGCTCAAGATAGTGATACTCCCGGATGTCTTCGGATCGATCAACTGGGTTTTCGGAATCTTCATGGCCATAGGCATAATCCTTCTCCTATGGACCGGTGCAAAGAGGATCAGAGAGGGGGGATCCAGGGAGTACAACATAGGCCTTTCAGCGATCGGTTTGCTGGCGTTAATATTCATAATGATCGGCATAATAATGAACGTGGTTTTCACTTTTCTCCTCCCCGAGTTCGCGGGACTTGGGAATTATTTCTTCGTCGCAGGGTTCGGGATCGGGGTGATAGGATTGTTCCTCTACGTGATAAAAGAGAAGGCTTTTAAGGATTGATTCTTAGAGGTATTTATGGGCTATTTCCCGGATGAGGTGTCATGATGGAGGTTGATTTCTCGCGGAGACGCATAACAATGAGAAAGGTTTTGAATTCACTTGACAGGTTCGTGAAAGAATTCACTTCCTTACTGAACGAAGCGGGTATTAAGTACGTCATAGTTTCAGGATACGTGCCTATTCTCTTCGGAAGGAGCAGGACCTCCGAGGATGTCGATGTCATAGCAGAAAAGGTCGGGCTTTCGGTCTTCAAAAAGTTGTGGGAAAAAACATCGGGAACCTTTGAATGCATAAATGAGGATAATCCGGAGGATGCTTACAGAAGACATCTTCTCATGGGAAATGCTATAAGATTCGCGAGAAAGGGAACTTTCATTCCCAATATTGAACTGAAATTTCCAAAAAATGAGTTGGATGAATGGGCACTGGAAAAAAGAAAAGAGACCTCTGTGAATTCCGGGATTATATTTATCTCCCCGTTGGAATTGCAAATACCCTTCAAGCTGTTCCTTGGGAGCGAGAAGGACATAGAGGATGCAAGATATCTGTATAGGATATTCAAGGACAATTTGAAATTGCCTTTGTTGCGGGAGTTTACCCGAAAACTTGAAGTAGATGAATTGTTCAATAAATACTTGGGTGAAAAATGAAAACACCTGAAATTGATTTGGATCAATTGAAAAAGATGAAGGAAGAAAATTTTAAAGAGAGACTTGAATTTATAGATAAATATGCGGAGTGGATGAAGAAAACTCCCAACAGGAAATGGAGTTCCGAGCAGAAGGCATTAACCGATAATTCCGGGTGATTGCAGGAGGCATTCAGCTGATTTTCCCTCTCAGAGATTCCCGAACTTTATTTCACCTTTGCCTGATATCTCCACCTTCATGAAATCCCTGGCGGCCCGGGTTTTCCTGAAGACCTTTCTGGCCTCCTCTTCCAGCTCCTTGGTGGACTGGTACCTTCTTGAGAAATGGGTCAGGATAAGATTGCGGACCTTGGCCCTCTTGGCGGTCTTTGCAGCGTCCTTGACCCCCGTGTGCATGCGGTCCTCCTTCGTTTCCAGAAAGGTGGCATCGTGTATGAGGACGTCTGCTCCCTTTGATATTTTGACCATGTTTTCGCAGGCCTCCGTGTCGCCCGAATATACTGCCTTGATCCCCTTCCTCACGACCTCCACGTCCTTCATCCTTATCTTTTTCCCGTTGAACTCGATCTCCCCGTTCTTTTTTAGCTTCCCGACCATTGGGCCCTGCTTGAGCCCGAATTTCTTCTCCGCCAGCTTTATGTCCACGTTCTTCCTGTCCTTTTCCCTGAAGGCGTACGCCACCGAGGGGACGGTGTGTTTCACCGGTATTGAAAGTATTTCGTAATCATCGTTCTCGTATATGCCGGTTACCCTGTTGCCCTCGTAGGGGACCGATTTGGGTATGATCCTGAAGGAGGAGCCCCAGTAGTCCATGTCCATTATGTTCCCTATGAACCTCTCGGCATCCGGCCCGTATATGTATACCGGTTTCTTCCTCCCCTCCAGGTTCATGGTATAGAAGAGCCCTATCAGACCTATCCAGTGGTCGGCATGCCAGTGGGATATGAATATGCGCTTTATCTTCATGAAATTTAGCCCGGCCTTTATTATCTGCCTCTGTGTCCCCTCCCCGCAGTCGAAGAGCATCCTGTCCTGCTCATACCGCATGAAAATGGAGGCGTGGTTCCTCCTGGGGGTCGGGGGACCGCTGCCGGTTCCCAGGAAAACGATCTCCAGCATGAAGAATAATTGGATATGATATTTAATAGATTTTCATCCGCTGTTCCCGGATCAGGGCACGGGTGAAACCGGTCCGGGACACCTTAATGATTTTGTTATGTGTGATTGCAATTCCGATTATTGCCAAGGCCACCAGCGTTGCCGAAAGGAAGACTATACGGATGAGATCGGAATCTTCTTTGTATTCCCCTGATTCGGAGGCCTCATCCGTGTATTTGTCGGCCAGGCTCCGGGCGGTTTCCGCGAGGTAGGCCGCCTTCTGGTATTCCCCGCGCTCGAAGTAATACTCTGCCTGTTCCAGCAGGTCTCCCGCGTCTCCCGGCTCAATTCCCGCTTCGATCGCCCTTTCCAGACTCTCCCTGGCTTCGGAGATTGCCTGGTTGGCCAGTATGCTCCCGTTGGTGTCGTTCCCCAGGGCGCTCTCCCCGCTCTGCACGGTGACGGTGATATCCTCCCTTCTGGTGATATCCGAGGATTTGGCTTCCAGGGATATACGGAATTCCCCTTCCTGCCCGAAAGGAACGAATTCCAGGGAGGCGGAAGCACTTTCGTTTTCGGCCAGGAAATTTATGGATGCCCCTGAAGAATTCCATGATTCCGGGATGTCCAGACTCAGGTTTATTTCACTTATGCCCGTTTCTCCGGTATTCTCAATTATCACCCTTATTTCGGAGGTTTTTCCTTGGCTCGCGTTGACCGAGCTTGGGCAGGATATGCTGAAGTCCTCCTGCGGGGACGGAGGGATCGATATGGTCGTGGAGCCGGTGGAGGTCCCGGGGTCATAACTGTCCGGGTCATGGGTTTTCGTGTCCCTGGTCCAGACCCTCTTCGAGGAGTTCCAGTTACCAACCGAATCATTCACCCACACGGTCACGTTGTGCACACCATCGCTCAAAGCTGCGAAGCTCCCACTCCATTCGCTCCCTGAAACTGAACAGTTGGTGACATTAGCTTCACCATCCAAAGAGTACATCGAGCAGTTCACCTCGGTGAAGGTGAAATTGAAAGTGTCGTTATTTACAGTATCGTTAACGGGATGGTTTATGATTGGGGAGTCCATGATAGTGTCCCTGGTCCACCATCTGACGGTCGAGTTCATATCCCCGTCCGAATCATTGGCCCATACGGTCACGTTGTGGATGCCGTCGGACAGGCCGGAAAAGATACCCGTCCATTCCGATAAGGACGAATTGGTCACGTTAGCCGCCCCGTCCACCGAATACAAAGCCCATTCTGCTGCGGACATGAAGGTGAAGTTGAAGTAATCGGAATTGATAGTCCCGTTTGCCGGCGAGCTTACCGTTATGCTAACAGATTCGTTTCCGGTGGTGGTGAAGCTGCCGATATTGCCGGTGTGGTGAACCTCGTTCTCCCCCTGCCAAGCCAGATGCACCCCTTCCCCGTTATTCGCCAGGGACACGCGTTGCTGGTCTCCCATCGCATTAGTCACCATGTGCCGGTCCGTCCATCCCGTGCTGTTCGCATAAAAGATATTGTCTATTGTCGGGCTTTCCGAGTTCCTCCCGTACCATGCCACATGCACGTTCTCACCGCTTCCCATGCCCAGCGACGGTTTCATCTGGTCAAAATCGGTCTGGTCTGTTAACTTGATCTCCTCGGTCCAGTTGGTGTTATTGGCGTAACGGATGTTCATGTACATCGACTTGAGCCCTGTATAAGCCACGTGGACCAATCCGTTATTAGCTACCTTCATGGAGGGGCTGGACTGTGTTCCTCCGGAACCGATTTCTTCGGTTATGGCGCTCCAGTTCTTGCTGTTGGCGTAGCGGACGTGATTGGAGGAATCGCCGCTCTTCATGCCGTACCATGCTATGTGGACGGTGCCATCCGGGCCTATCGCCAGGGAGGGATACGTGTTGTCGTTGCTGTTCTGGTCGGTTATCTCTATCGTGTTGGTCCAGTTGGCGCTGTTCGCATACCGGATGTTATAATATCCCGGATTAGCGGATGTTTTCCCATGCCAAGCGATGTGGACTATCCCGCTGCCGTCCATCCCGATGGATGTGCCATGCTGGTCGTAGTTTATCGGGCCGCTAACCTCCACCTTTTCGCTCCAGTTGGCGCTGTTCGCATACAGTATGTTGGGATTGGAGGCGGTAGCCTTCCTTCCCTCCCATGCCACGTGCACTGTCCCGTCTTCATCTGTACAGAGGGAAGGCCAGTATTGCTCGTAGGATGTGTCATCGGTTATGTCGGTGACCATGCTCCAGTTTTTGGCATTTGAATACAGTATGTTGTCTCCCCCCTTCCATGCCACGTGGGCCGTGCCGTTGGAGTCGACGGCGACGGAAGGCTGGTAATGGCTTCCGGATTCGTTCTCGGTGATCCTTTCGTCGGTTTCCCCGACAGGGGATTTCAGGTATCCCCATCCGCTTTCGTTGGATTTGACACGTATGTGGTAGTCCTTTTCCGTGTCCAGGATGACCCCGTTGTCCATGAAACAATAGAATTTTTCCCCGATTCCCGCGGCGTTCACCTCAGGGCTTCTGAATCCGGGGCCGTCATCTATCTGGAGCGTGAAATTCTTTCCCTCGGAATCCCACGTAACGTTCGTGGCGCTGTAACTGGAAACATTCCCGTGGGAGGGATTGGTTATTACAGGGGCGTCCTCCAGGTGAAGCTCGAATATGAATATGTCGTCGCTCCCGTTAAGTGGCTCGTATCCGCTGGCGTTGCAGGATACGCTGTAATTGACGGTGCCGAACTCCGAAAAGGTCATGTTGTACTCGTAGAAACCTGATGAATTGTATTCCATGTCGTGCTCCCCGTATCCAAAATCTATCGTGCAGTCCGCCCCGGTGATCGGTAATCCTGATGTGAGATTGGTGTAATTTGCGTAAAACCATGTCTCATCCATGACCTTTTTCTCTTTGTCTCCGTAGGGCATGCCGGTGTCGCTCTCGTCCCATATGGTCATCTGGGAATTTGGCGAGGCCGAGTAGTTGGTGAAGCAGCTCACGGTGAACCTGAACGCCCCTTCCGAGTAGTTCAGGCTGGTGCACACCGGAGCTGAGCAGACACATCCGTTTCTGAGTATAACCGGGTGAGTGTAGCTTAGATTGGTTATGGTGAGGTTGGCCGACCTGTTGAGTCCGGGGAGGTTTACGGTGTCGATTCCTATCCTGTTGCGGGATATGTTTACGTGTGTGTTCAGGTCCAGCCCGCTGAAGTTGGCGCTTTCCAGGAACTCTATCTTCCCCGCTCCTGTCTTTTCGAGGACCGCACTGCTGACGTTGGTCCTGTCCTCCAGCCTGTGGAACTGGGTTGTGTTCCCGTCGAAATCGGTGAAGTTCGGATATTCCCCGGTGGTGGAGTTTATCTCGAAATAATATGTCTTCGTGATCGATTTCCCCCTGGTGTCGTTGGCGTATATCGTCACGTTGTGTATACCCGTACTCCAACCGCTGGTGTCGAGGGAGAACGGATAATCGAAGGAGATGTTGGTCCCGTTGTGGTCGATGTATTTTTTGTGGGGATAGTCCTCGAAGAAGCTGAAGTTTATTATCCCCCCCTCGTTCATCCTGGTGTAGTTCAGGGGATAAGAGATCGATATCTCCGGACCCTGTTCGTCAGGGGTTATGGTCATTATGGGATCCCCTCCCACAGAGGTGACGAAATCCACATAGTTCAGGGACATGTAGGCCGCCTCCGCGAAGGTGTAACCGGATGCGTAGGCGGGAAAGAGATAATTCTCGTGTGAGATTCCCGAGCACCAAGGCTCGTACACGCTCCCCAGCCCCCCGGTCCCGCCGAACCTTATCCAGTCCGCCACCATGTTGTGGCCGGTGCTGTCCGGGTCATCGTAGCTCCTGGCGTTGAAGCTCTCCCATGAGGTGTATATGGACCCGTCGTTCAGGTCGAAGGTAAGCACACCGCTCTCTATCGCATTGCTCCCCAGGCCGCTCCCGTAGACGCCGTGGCTGCTGTACCCTATGACGCTGTTGTTGTCCACGTCCTCCGGGGACGTCAGCGCTGGATTGGTGTCTTCAAAACTTACGTAGTCGCACAACCCCAGCGTTTCGCAGAGGGTCGCGTTCGCCGCGCTCATGTAATCGCATGTGCTCCCGCTGCAATCCGGATCGTCATCAAGCACCCACTGTCCCTTCATGGAGGTGTTGGTGAGGACTGCCCTGTCTATCATGTCCAGGACCTCAGTCACGTTGTATCCGTCGAGCCTGGTGACCAGGTAAGAGAGATTGAAATCGACCGGTGTATAATGATCTGTCCCGTTGTACTTGAAGCTGTCGAACCGCTCATCCAAATCGAAGGAGGGATCCACGTTGTAATAGGGATTGGTATGCCTCCAGTATATGCTCACGTTGTTGAAGAGCAGTGAGAGGGCGTTGTCCACGGACCCGTAATCCGCCGCGTTGTATCCGGTATCCTGGTAAGTGCTTATCCTCAGGGGCATGCCCTTGGCGAGGGTTATGTACCTTATGGTTTCCTTTATGCCCCTGCTCACCAGGCAGTCCTCGACGGCCTGCCTGACATGGGTGTTGTTGGGGTAACTGTCTCCGGTGTCGTACCACTGGTCGTACTGCTCCCTGCTTATGGTCTCGCTGGTGCTGGTGTTTATCCCGCAGACGTGGCCGTCCGGTATACCCCTCTTCTCCTGGTAGTATTCCGCTATCTCCAGACTGTCCTGCTTCCCGTTGGAATTGTCGTCATCTGTATATTCGGTGTTGTAGACCACCAGGACGTGGAAGTATAATCCCGGCGACTGCTCCGCACGGGAGATTCCCGGGAGCAGCGCGGAGAATATCAAAAAAACCGCCACCAAAACAATTTCCTTTTTCATGTTTTTCCACGTGAATGTCTTATTATAATAATTATCAGTCAACAGTAATTAATTGGTTGTGCCGGTTGATTTTTTATTCCTTGGATTCCAATCTCTATCATGGATTATCTCATACCGAGGATAAAGGAAATCGCGGAAAGGATATCCTCCGCGGAGAACAGGAGGAGGGATCTGGCCAAGTTCCTGCTCTCGGTTAAATCCGGTTCCAGCCTCGCCTGCGGGGTGGAGAGGAAGGACCCGGACGGCATAAGGATAGCCGCCGTGGACGGAGGCATCGTCAAGCGCAGCCTGCACGGTTTCGATTTCGTCCTTGCCAGGGGAGTGGGAGTGGTTTTCGATTACTCCGGAGGCAGGGTGGTCAAGGCCAGCTATCACCCGGAAAAGATGCCCACTCCGGAACTTTCCGTCATGGAGGCCCTCTCCGACACGGATTACCTGCATTCCACCTCCATACTCAGGGAGAGGATAGAGACGAGGACCGCCAGAGAGACGGTCGAGAAATACAAACCCGACATCATGCTCATGGACGGCTCCGTAATTCCCCATTACCAGGACCGGCCCTCCAGGGGATCGGATGTCTACCGGAATTACCTGGAGATGATAGATGCATACAAAAAACTGTTCGATACCTGCAGGAAAAACAATACGATTCTCGCCGGAGTGGTGGAGGATTCCAGGGGGGTGAGGTTCTGCAATCTGGTAAAAAAGAACATCCTTTCCAAGGTCGACCATTCCGGGATTCCGGGTCTCGTGAAGGTTCTGGATAAGACGAGGGACACCAACCTTCTGTACTGGATGCTTTCGGAGGGGGAGAGGACGGAGGTCTTCCCCTACTCGGACAATCCCGGGGATCATCCGGTACTCAGGGATTTCGGAAACATGGTGGACCGGGTCCATTCATTCTACATGAAGACGGCCAGATACGACCGCCCCGTGAGGATCGACTTCCTGGGAGAAAAGGATCTGGCGGGAAAGATAGGTTCCGAGGTGCTTTCCATATCCGGCCACCACACAGGATACGGCATACCCAGCGTGCTCATAGAGGCCGACCAGGTGGCCAAGCTGGCTGAGGACGACATGGAGAACCTGTACGACCGCATAATCTCCCGCACCGGAAGCATACCCGGCATCTTCAGGATGAGAAGGGACATGAGGCCGTTCTGAATTTTCGCTCCCATGCCTTTGTGACAGGCGTTGCGTCCGTAAAGGCGTGGAGGGACATGAGGCCGTTCTGATCTGGAATATGATGACCTTATAATCCTTTCCTTCAATCATCAATATGGCCAAGGCGAAGCTTTACTTGTGGAGACTGATCGGAAAGGATTTTGTAAACTACAGAAAGATCAATAGCTATGGGTTTTCGATAGAGAGAGCGGGAAAGGTTTCCCGGGGAGATATCGTTTCTGTCACAAATTTCACTGATGAATTTTTCACTGATATCCCAAAGAAGGTTGACATCGAATTTTTTGGAAAAAGAGGCCGTGAATCCGTCCACCCGAAGGATGCGAAGCCCAATCTGGCCGTGTACATAAAGCGAGAACTCCGCGATATGGGAGTGTCATTAACCAAAGACGATATCGAAATCATCGGTCAAAAGCCTGACTGGCTCGGGACTGGTGATTACAGCGAACTTTACAGGGAATTCGATTTCCCCAAGCAATTTGAGCATGAGTATTTATCTTCTCAGAAAGGCCGCTGAATGAACCATTTTTAAATTCGGAATCCAAACCCTTTCTATGAGCGATTACAAGGTCATACAGGATCCGGTCCACGGGAGCATGCGGGTTGACGGGATGTTCCTGGACCTGATCCAGACCCCGGAGATGCAGAGGCTGTACGGCATAAAGCAGCTCGGTCCGACCTATCTGGTCTATCCCGGGGCCAACCATACCAGGTTCGAGCACTCCATGGGGGCATTCCATACCGCCAAGAGGATGGCGGGGGCGATCGGACTTCCGGGGGAAGACAAGCTGATACTAAAGGCGGCCGCCCTTCTCCACGACGTGGGTCACGGTCCCTATTCCCACACCCTGGAGAACATATACGAGGAGATTTTCGGCATAGACCACCAGAAAACTGGGATCAAGGTCATAACCGGCAGGTATGACATGCTCGGTGGGGAGGACAGAAAATCCTTCGGCGGCGAGAGGGTGCATGAGATTCTTGAGAAGAAGGGGCTCGATCCGGGGAGGGTCGCAGAGCTCCTCAACCGATTCCCGGGCAAGAAGAAGTACCTTGGACAGATGATACACGGCGGCATAGACGTGGACAAGATAGACTACCTCCTGAGGGACGCCCATTATACCGGGGCCGTTCACGGGGTGATCGATCTTCCCAGGCTGCTGGAGGTACTGGAGATACATGAAGGAGAGCTGGTGGTCAACAGGAAGGGGATAACCTCCATAGAGGAGATGCTCATAGGGAGGAGCCTGATGTTCCTTTCCGTCTACCTTCACAAGACCGTGCGGATAATAGAGAACATGATGGGCAAGGCGGTGGAATCCGTCGCGGATGAACTGGGGGATTTCCAGCGTATGAGCGATTCGGAATTCATGCAGTTCCTTCTGGGGCACGAGGGTTATGCCGGAGAGATAGCGGGTATGATAAAATATCGCCGGCTCTTCAAAATCGCCTATTCTCTCTCCGCCAAGGAGACCACCGGGAAGCAGGAGGAGAGTCTGAAATCCATAGGGGAAAGCATGAAATCGCGGAGCGACTTCGAGGACGAGATATGCAGTAAGGCGGGCATACCACAGGGACACGCCCTTGTCGACATCCCGGGGAGGGACAATTCCCTTTCCAGGGAGCTGGGAAATTTCTCCGAAAAGGTAAGGATAATTGACCATGGCAGAATAAATTCCCTGGATAAATACACCCCCATAACCGGCTTCCTTTCGGAAAGAAAGATTCCGGACTGGAGCTTGATGATCAGCTCCCACCCCGATCATGTGGATAAGGTCAGAAATGCCCTCAGGAGCCTGCTCTGGTAGAAGCGGGTGTTCTCTTCTTTCTTCTGGACGCCTTCTTCCCTTTTGTTCTCTTCGTGATCTTCTTTAGAAAATTCCGATCCAAAAAATGGAAAACACGGTATAACAGTTTACATGTATAATTATCCTGAAATTTTAAAACATTCAGATAATGCTATTGCAAAATATGAAAGTGATGCTGGATTTTGGTTTAAGGAAAGAGAATTCAGAAATATATGCGAAACATGTGATCCTAGAAATTCGGAATTAATGGCGGGGGATACAAAAATAAATAAAATGATTTTTTTTTGGAAAATTGAAAAGGAAGAAAAGAATGTTCTTTTGTGAGGATATCAAAAAAATCGGAAGAAGTTCTACGGAAGCGAATAAAGCAATTAGAAACTGGAAGAGAAATAAGCTAATAAAAAGAATTGGCTGGAATAAATATCAATTCATTTAAATCAATAAATTGAAAATATATCCTAAGAAAACAACCTGCGGTACAGTAATAATGGGCAGTAAAATAGCAGCTTTTCTGCCAATATTATGCCATATTAATCCGATTTCTGTCACATCTGTAACCACGCCGCTCATCAAAAAGACAAAAGAATTCCCGAATGCCCCGGTCTGCTTGAATATCTCGAACGCCAGGGGGCTGGAGCCCTCCGAGCACACCTCGATGAACGTGGCCAGTACCAGTGTAACGAACAATCCGAGAAGCCCCGGCCCGAGGAAGGTGGCGAAAAGGGAATGCGGTATGAATGCACGTGCAAAAGAAGCCATCAGCATACCTATTATTATCCACCACAGCACCATCCGCGTCAGGGCGAAAGACCCCCTCATCACGCCTTTGAAATCATTTTTAAGGTTCCATCCTCCCGACCTCCTTTTCCTGATCCTTTCTTTGATGTCCCTTCTCAGGGAGAATCCCTCCTTTATTTTCACGTCACAGTATTTGCACTCCACAAGTCCCTTCCTGTCCAGAACCTGGTATATCAGCCCCGTTATTACCGCAATTATCACGGCAGAGACCACGATAAGGAACGCGTTCAGCCCGAAAAAACCGAACAGCAGGATGGTTATGGGCAGATTGGCCCATGGGGATGCCAGCAGGAACGCTATCACCGAGGGCGTGGACGCCCCCTTCCTGTAAAGCTCAATTGCTATGGCCAGTATGCCGTGGGAGCAGGCGCTCATGAGAAATCCCAGCACGACAGAGTAGAGTATGGACCTCTTCCTGTGGGACGTGAGGTAGTGGTTGATGTACTCATCGGGTATGAAATGGTCTATCATCCCTCCCAGGAGGAACCCCACTATCAGGGCCCACCATATCATTCCCAGATAGTCAGCGAAGGCGGTGAACATGGGCGTGTACAGAAAGAATGACGCGCCGATAATGAGCACAGCGGCCGCGATTATGATCAGGAGCCTGTCTTTGTACCATCTCTTCCCCTTTTTGCATTTGCTGCATTCCTTCTCCATGTCAGAAAAACCCCCTGCCCGCGGTTAGTCAGGCCAGTGTCCATATCAGAAATATGATTGCGGTATATATAGCAATTCCGGAAACGAAATACAGGATGTCCCCCCTGGTCTCTCTGGGGAGGGAGTCCCTGATCACTATGTAGAGGAAGGCCCCCGCCACGAAGCCGAGCACGGAGTTCAGGACGTGCTGGGGTATCAGGAAGAGCGATCCTATCAAAACCCCCATGAGGGTGGAGCAGGAAAGGAGGACCTTGAGCAGGTTTCTTTCCCTTATGGAGACGTGTATCCCCTTCAGGGAGGCGCCGCTCACCGCGGAGTGGAAGAACACAGGAATCAGGAACATCAGCCCCAGCATCAGCTCCCCCGTGAGGAGGTTGAGCAGTATGAAACCTATCAGGAAGTGGTATATGAAAAAGGTCAGGGAGTGGACCGTCCTGAGTTCTTCCTGGAGTTTTTCCTTGTCCTCGTGCTGGTAGATGTGCTTCTCTATCAGGTGGAAGCCCGCGAAACCCAGCAGGAGAAGGAGGAATATGTATTTGTCCAGAATGGTCACCATGCCGTATATCTCCGGCATGAGAAGGAGGAACACGTAGCTCAGGGATATCCCGGCCACGAAAGATATGACCTTCTTCCGCTTTTCCTCTATCACTCCGAGGAACCGGTCGCTGAAGAAGTGAGCTATCGCGACGACCAGTCCGAAGATCACCGCAAGCCACACGTACATGATATAATCTTGGTCGGGCTGGTATTAAAGAATTTTCTAGCTGATCATCCGGTTTATCTTCCCGAGAACTTCCAGGAACTTTTCCGCCTCTTCCCTGGTGTTGTATAGATAAAGGGAAGCCCTCATGGAGCCCTCCATGTTGTGCTCGTTGAACCATGAATGTACGCAGTGTGCCCCGGACCTCACGCATATGTTCTCCATCTCATCCATCATGGTTGCGACCTCGTGGGGGCTTATCTTTTCCGGGATCAGGCTGACCACACCTCCCCGCTTTTCCGGGTCCTCCGGCCCTATTATCCTGAACTTCATCCCCTCCACGCCTTCGGTTATTATTTTGTTGATCATGGTCTCGTGCTTACGGATGTTATCCTTCCCCGTTCTCATCAGGTATCTGGCGGCCTCTCCCAGCCCCATGAGGCCGGCGTAGTTCTGGAGCCCCGCCTCGTATCTCATGGGAAGCTCCTCGAACTTCGCGGTCCGGTAGGTGGAATCGAAAACCGTCCCCCCTCCCACTATGAAATTTCCCATCTCCTCAAGTACGTCCTTCTTCCCGTAGAGCACCCCCGTCCCGGTCGGTCCGAGCATCTTGTGGCCGGAGAAGGCCATGAGGTCAACGTCCAGATTCCTCACGTCTACTTTGTGGTGGGGCACGCTCTGGGCGGCGTCCAGGAGGACCTTCGCCCCGTGGTCGTGAGCTATCTTCACGATCTCCCTGGCGGGAAAGGTGACCCCGTCCAGGTTCGATGTGTGGACGATGGAAACCAGCTTTGCTCCCTTCCTGATCGTTTCTTCGAACCTCTCCAGATTGAAGGTATTGTCCGGCTCGGATTTGACCACCCTCCTCCTGACCCCCATGGGGAGGAGTCTCTGCCATGGCAGGAGGTTGGAATTGTGCTCTTTGTCCGAGCCGACTATTGCGTCGCCCTTCTTCCATTCCATTGCATTGGCGACGAGGTTTATGCTCTCGGTGGTGTTCTTGGTGAAAATTATCTCCTCTTCCTTCTTGGCGTTGATGAATTTCTTCAGGGCCTTTTTCGCTTCTCCCACCTCCTCGTCCACCTCCTTCCCGAGCTTGTGTATGCTCCTCTCTCCGCAGGAGGAGTAGCACTCATAGTATGCCCTGATTTTTTCTATTACCTGCACTGGCCTGAGGGCCATGCAGGCGTTGTCGAAATAGATAACCGGCTTCCCGTTGATCTCCCTGGTTATGACCGGGAAATCCTTTCTTACCTTTTTGACGTCAAGACCCATTCATTCACCTTCAGCGAGTTCGCTATCAATAATTTGTCTGAATTCATTAAATGATTTCGGCCCCACAACCACCCGGTCGTTTATGAAGAACGTCGGGGTCCCGTAGACCCCTATCTCGAAGGCCTCCCTGAAGTCGGAATCGACCTTGGACTTGAACTTCCCGGAGCTCAGGCACTCCCTGAACCGGGAGCTGTCCAACTCCATCTCCTTGGCGAACTCCGTCAGTTCCTCGAAGGAGTTCATTCCCAGATTCTCGAAAAGGATATCCTGGTATTCCCAGTACTTCCCCTGCTCACCCGCGCAGTGGGCCGCCTCGGCAGCAAGATCCGATCCCGGATGGAGGGAACTCATGGGGAAGTCCTTGTACACGAACCGTATCCTGTCCCCGTAATGGTCCAGTATCTTCCTGACCACGGGGACCGCCTGCCTGGTGAAGGGACATCCGAAGCAGCCGGCCTCTGTGATGGTGACTTTTGCATCTTTGGGTCCTATGGAGGGGTCGTCCCCGTGGACCTCCAGAACCCCGGTTATCTCGGTGGAAACGCCCGCCCCCGAACAGGAAGCCGTCTCCTCACCGCCGCTTATGAAGGGGTCGAAGGCGCAGAATGCGTCCGGTATGGGGCCGTTGCAGTTACCGAAAACGAAAAGGTTGTATACGCTGTAGGCGGAATATCCCAGGCTCAGGATCAGCGCCACGGTGAATATCCACGATATCACCTCGAAGTTCCTGAACACGATCCGTCCCGCCCTGGGGCTCCTTCTCATGAGCTTTCCGGTTATCTGGGATTTCAGCCTCTTGTCCAGCCCCGAGGTGCACTTCCTGAGCGTGACCCTCCTGAACACGCAGTCGAAGGCCTCCCTGGCGATCGTCCTGTATCTAGCCGAGAATACGCCCAGCACGGCAAAGACGATCAGCGCTATTATGCATATCATAAAGATTAATCTCCCCTGAAGAGTTATCTGAATTTAACAATTCGATTGATAGTTTTTTAAGCATTTCTGAAAACTCCGTTCGCATCCTAATGGATCCGCCAGATGTTCAAAACTTCTGTAACCCTTTACCATCCGCTCCGAATTCGAATGTGGGTGTTGCCCGTACCCCCGTGCATTCCCCATTCGGGCACCTCTTATCTCTCTTTCTCTTTCCGGTGTTAAGGGATTGGATGAAACAGCATATACCCGTATGTATGAAACTAGTTTCATCTATTATTGGAAATAAGAATGATGGGATTTTGCCCACCGGATAAATACACAGAGTTTTCTATGATTCTCGTCGGATCAGCATATTTTTTACCCTTGTATCAAGCTTCCTGAATTTCTCATGGTTCATTCGTTTCATTTCTTCCTGGTGGGCCTTCTTGCCATGAATGACTATGTTATCGACTATCTCTTCCGCTGTTTCACCGCGCAAGATGAACGGACATGAGTTCATCATCACGTCGGAACACTTTATACTTTTCATTTTCAATACCCTCCAAATATATGCTCATATCTGATCCGGATTCTTTCGTCCAGAAGAACATCTTACATATATATTTGGCATCCATCCCATATAAACGAAAAACCGGTCAATACCATACCTTTTGGAGAATGCGTTCGATTTTACTTCAGCACAACCGCATTGCTCATTCCCCTTCTTTTCCTTTCTAAAAGGCCCTTGGCCTCGAGCCTGTCTAGAATCCTCGATACCTTGACCTTATTCATCTCCGCCTTCTCGACAAGTTCGCTCTGGAAAAGAAATCCCTCGTTCTCCATAAGCTTCTCGTAAATATTTCTTTCGTCTTCTTTCAGCTGCTTGAGGTTGCCCTTCCATTCACCCGCGTTAGCCTTTGTTCGAGCCTCCTCTTCTCCTCCGGTAATCATCATCAGCCCGATTATGAAAAGTATGAGAGCCAATACATATCCTATGTAGGCCTGGTTTACAACGATCAGGTGCGGACATGTCTGGTAGCTTTCACAGGATCCCGCCTGTCCGCTGTCGATCATTTCTAGCATGGTGTTCGCGAAGTTGAACATGATCAGAAAGAGAACAATGCTCAATATGATCAGTATGATTCCCACGTACCGGAAATTGAATTTCATCTTCAATAATTATCTGCGGCCGTATTAAACCTTTCTGGTCACTCACCAGACAGTTTCGCGTTGGTTATCTCCGCGTAAACCATTCTAATCGGCTCTCCATAACTTTTGTAAAAAATATTAAACCATTCGCTGAGTTTTTTGAATTTCCTCTTGTTTCCCGGGAGTTCTTTGAGTAAATATTCCGGGATAAATGTGAAGAAGGGAACATCGATTTTCCCGGCGAGCAGCGCGGCGCATTGGTAACAATCCTTGAGAAAAGCCAGTCTGATAGGTTCATCTTCAATTTCGTCCCGGTGATAGATGCCGTCGAAGCACAATGATTCGCCCCTTCCCGTGGGTATCCCCAGTTCTTTTATTTTCCCCGCATTCAGCCTGTAATTTTCCGAAATTCCGGAACTGATGAGGAAATTTTTGGTAATTTCCTGTTCCAACACCACGAAAGTTTCGAAATCCTTGTTATCTTTGTATTTGGCCTTTTCCGCATCTGTTTCCCTCACCACTATGCCAAAACGGTTGTAATTTTCTCCCTTGGAAAACGGGGGATCATGCCTCTTCAGGTAGTTCCTGATTTCCTCGGGTCTTCTCCCCAGGAGATCGTCCCTTATCTCCGCCGATCTCGGCATTCCAACCTCGCAGAAGGCCTTGTATATCATATTGATGTTTGGAGAATAGATTTTTATTTCATGGTTTTCCCTAGGGCTTCCTTATTATCCTGTCTGTCTTGTTGCCGGGGTTCTGCAGGAGGACGATCCTGGAATCCTCCTTCTCGTCGATGATCCTGAAGCCGGTCTCCTTTGCCAGCTTCTCGGAGTATTCCCTGATCTCCCTGTGGACGGGCATGTTCTCCTTCTTCAGACGCTTCCTGGAATACCCTATCCACATGTAGGCCTTGACCTCTATGAAGTGGGGGTCCAGCCTTTCGATGAGCTTCGCGTATCCCCTGATGAGGGAGGGATCCATGTTCATCCCCTTTATCATGGTCATGCGCATGATCCTCCTGGTCTTCATTTTTGACGCGATACCCAAGGAGCGGAGGAAGGTCTTCCAGGCGGTCTTCCTGAACGGTCGGTTTATTTTATTGAATGACTTCTCGTCGGGGGCGTTGACCGATACGTAGAGCTGGGTGGGTTCTGATTTCTCCTTTGAAAGCCGTTCCAGCATCTTCGGCTCCTGGGCGTTGGTCACCAGGAATATGGATTTGGTCTGGTCCAGGGACCTGAGGAATCTGATCATCTCCGGGAGTTTCGGGTAGAGAGTGGGCTCCCCCGAGAGGGAGATGGCGAAATGGGATGGTATCAGTGATTCCCTGTATTTTTTCATGTCCACCTTTTCGTTTCCCGGGAAGCCGTTTATCAGCTTGTACCGCTCCTTCAGAAGGTTCTCGTATATCTCCTTGGGATCGTCCACGTCCCCTTTCTTCAGCCTGCTCATCTTCATGAACTCCATGGGCCTCCAGCAGAAGACGCAGTTCTGCTCGCACCAGACCGCGGCCGGGGTGAACTCCATGCAGCGGTGGCAGTCCACGCCGTAAAATTTCTGCTTGTAGCAGAAGTTCTCGTCCTTGAGCGACTTCTTGGTCCATGCGCATATCTGTACCGCAGAATGGTTGAACACACCGTAGTGCTTCTTTCTGAGATCCTTCCCGGTCTTTGGCGGAATTTTGAGCGGCATGATATGACTAATAAAATCGCTTGGTTTAAAAATCGTTCAGGTGATGGAAAAGGACCCTCTTAATAATTTTCCGGTCAAAGTTATAATCGGGCCGGTGGGAGAATGAAGGAGTATAAGATGGATAAGGGCGGCGGATCGGATTATAAGTCAAAATTGTTCGGCAAGATGGTTTACCTGCCTTCACTGATTCCCGCTATAAATGTGCTCTCCGACGGGAAGATCGATTCTTGGGATGCTCCGAGCATCGTAGCGGCGGGCGTGTTTCTGGGGTTCGGATATGCGGTCAACAAGTTTTCTGATTACTTTTTCGGAGAGAAGGAACCCGGTCCGGTGAAAACCGGCGGGGCGCGCAGATCGGAAACCGCCGTATCTGGTGTTGCCGGGGAAACCGGAAGAGAGGGCAATCTTTTCGATGAAACGATCGAAGGACTGGCCGGCGTGAACAAATCGCTCCGGAAGTTGAATGGGGAGCTGAAAAAGATTTCGAGAAGCCAGAAGGAAACCACGATGAAACTAAAGGAAATTGACCGGTCTCTTAAGAAGACCCTGCCTCTCGTAAGGGGAAGGGGGGAGAAGGTGGTGGGTCTGGACAGTCCGGAGGAATGGATAAAATATGATTACCGCGGTCTTCCCATGGCCGGGCATCCCTTCGGGGGATACCTGCCGGAGTCCGTGAACTGAGCCCGTCGGCGGTCTGACATCGGCGGTTACCGGAGCCTTTCCAGTCTCATGTGCATGCCCACGGGCTCGATTTTGTATCCCCCGGAGAAATCCGGGTACATTTCGTTTATTGATTTTACCATCCCGTCGAAGCAGAAGGAATCATCTGCGTATTCGGGATTGTGGAGCAGAGACACTCCTCCATGCTTCAGTGATTTTGCTATCTCTACCATGGCTTCCGCGTTTTTCGAAACGTGATCGAGGGGGAAGGTGTCCTTTATCCCATGGAGAAGGAAGGCGGAGTACGAGAAATCAGCGCTTTCCTTGAGATTGTGCATGAAGAACACGTCGCCGTCCGCAAGGAGCAGATTTTCCGGGTTTTTCATTGTCCTGTCGAACCTGTAATTAAGTGCGATCCCCTTTATGGAGGGGTTTTCCTTCATGATATCCCTGAGGGCGAGTGCCCTTTCCCCTGATCCGATGTCCATTACGGTAATATAATGACCGGACTTTTCCATTTTTTTGTACAGTTCATTGTTCAGGTGTTCACCGAAATTGACAGCTACTCCGAGTCTGCCCCTCAGGGGCCTGTCCGTTTCGTCTACTTTCAGATATACCATCAGTATGATTGTAAAACTTGTTTATATTTGTTACTCATAAGTCGTTTATTGTTTCCAGAGTTCATCCGTACCCGGTTTCTATCACGTACTCGCTCTTGACCGAGTATTCGCTGCCCGTGGAGTACTCGCTGCTGCCCGTATCTCCGACGTTTATTTCCCTTTCCCCCTCGCTTTCTGGTTCATGGGCCTCCGTCTTTATCTCGGCCTTCCATGCCTCGTAGGGCGGGGCGAGGTTCGATGTTACCTGGGTGCTGGTGGGGAAGGACCATACCTTTTCTCCGGTCTCCGCGTCCGCGCAGTAGAGGTGGCAGTCCCAGGAGCCGAAGCAGGCCTTTTTGTTGAGGAAAACGGGCGGCGACCATGCGGGACCGGAGGTTTTGAACCTCCAGAGCTCCTTGCCGTTCCCGTTAAGGCAGTACATGTTCCCGTCCTCGGAGCCAAAGTATATCTTCCCCTTCCTCAAGGCCGCGGTGACCCCTATGACTCCCCCGGTCCTGAATCTCCAGATTTCCTTGCCGTTCATGTCGAGGGCGTAGAATATGCCGTCCCTGGAGGCGTTGAGTATCATGTCACCCATGAATACCGGGGAGAAGCAGTTACCGTATTTACCCGATTTCGTCTTCCATATCATCCTACCCGTGTCCGCATTCAGGACGTAAAGGTGCCCGTCTATCGAGCCGAAGTAGACTTTCCCCTCGTGGAAGCTGGCCGGCGCCTCGTTTATCACCTCGTCGCCCGTCTTGAACTTCCATATCTCCTTTCCGGTTACGGAATCTATGCAGTAGAAATAACCGTCGTCCGAGCCGAAGTATATCCTGCCCTCATGCTCTGCCGGGGGAAAGAATATCTCGTCCCCGGTCCTGAACCTCCAGAGCTCCTTGCCGTTCATGTCCAGGCAGTAAAGGTAGCCGTCGAGGGATCCGAAGTATATCATGTTCAGGTAAAAAAGCGGCTTGGTGGTCACGCCCCCGCCTGCCCGGAATTCCCACAGCTCCTTTCCCGTCTCCGCGTCGAGGGCGTGGATGTCTCCGGCCATGGTGCCCGCGTAGACCGTCCCTTCATGCAGTTCCGGGGAATTTCCCGCCATTATGCCGCGCGCCTTGAAGCTCCATGCCTCCTTCCCGGTCCTGACATCGACCGCGTATACGTGGTGGTCGGCGCAGCAGAATATGACCATATCCCCGGATACTACGGGGATGCTGTGAACGCTCCCCCCGAAGGTCACGCTGTGGAGACGGTCCAGGTGCTTCCTGGATTTCTTCATCTCGAAATCCCCCAGCTCCATGCTGAAATCGGAAAATCCGAATTGTCCGGGCATATTGATTTATTGGACACCCGTTTTAAATTTTTAGGGTTGTTTGGATCATTTTTTGTATTCGGCGGATGTTTCATTTCTTTTTCATCCTGAGCGAATATCTGTAAAGGTCTGATTCTCTCTCGTTCTCCACGCTCCAGAGGTTATATTTATCACCGAAACCGGGATGGATTTGCTCTATTCCTTCCTTCAGCCCCTTGAGTAGATAATCCGCAGTCGCATACCCTATATGGTCTATATACGCGGTACCGCCCTTCTTCAGGGTTTTTGCTATCCCGGAGAAGGCCCCGGCGTTCTTTCCCTCCCTGTCGCAGAACGCGTCCCCTATATAAAAAAGGACTCTGGACGTGTACGCCACGTCCGCCTTTTCCCTGAGGTTTTTCATGTCGAACAGGTCCCCTTCCAAGAGGGTGAGATTCTTGGGAGTCTGTGAATTTCCGTTGCTGTTGATTTTCAGATTATATCCTATCGCCTTTATACGGGGATATTTTCTCGCGAGCTCTTCTATCGCTCTCCCCTCTTTCCCGCATCCGATGTCGAGCACAGTCGTCTCCGGATTTTCCGTTGATCTTTTTTCTATCTCGTCCAGTATCCCATATCCGAATATCCGGATTATACTGTCATCCTTCTCAATTTCGTTCCCCTCCATTGGGCGGTTGGTCTCGACTGCCATCAGATCGTTCATGGTATCTATTTCCCCTCGGCCTTTATTAATATTGTAATCACTGATGAGTGGAACAAGGAACATTTATAAATATAACCGTGCAATAGTGCTTATATGTCCAAGAAAATAAGGAATTCTTCAAAAGACAGCGATCCCAGCGGAGAGGATGTTCCGGCCGAGAAACCGGTTGAAAGCATAAAGAAGGAAGAAAAAATGCCGGAACAGAAGAAAGCCCCCGGCGAGGAAAAGTCCTCGAAGGACATTAAAGTCAGCAAGTCTTCAGTGACTTACGTGGGCGTGGCAATAATATTCTTCGCCATAGGATTCATGGTGAACTACGGCCTCAATCCGACGGCTCAGATCGTGGCCGGAGGTTCTGGTGATGGTGAATCAGCGGACCAGTTCGTGTTCATACACCCCCAGGGGTGTGTCGACTGCGAATCACTCGAGGAGGTCGGCAGGGAAGTCGCTTCCACACTGAACATACCCTTCAGGACTACCGGGTTCGACAGGCAGATGGATACGCCTGGTTACGTTCTCCTGTATGACGGGAAGTTCATGACCACTGCGGCCTACGGCAGCGAGGACACACTTCTGACCCAGCTGTGCCAGCTCACCGGTAACGAGGATGTCTGCGACGAAGCTCCAGAACAGCAGGAGCAGGAGGAGGAACAGGGAAGCCAGGAAGTTCCGAAGTCCGAGAGGCCGGTGGCCAACGCTTTCGTGATGTCGCACTGCCCTTACGGCACACAATTCATGAAGGCATACGTTCCGGTTATCGAACTCCTCGGAGAAGTGGCTGATGTCGAGCTGAACTTCGTCCACTACCTCATGCACGGAGAGAAGGAAATGATAGATAACAACAATATGTACTGCGTGCAGGAACAGGGATCTGACAAGCTCACAAAGTATCTCAGGTGTTTCCTCGAGAGCCAGGACAGCGAATCCTGCCTCGCGGAATCGGGCGTTGACGAGGAGGCTTTCAGCACATGCCTTCAGTCGCTCGAGGACGATTTCGATGTTACCAACGTTTTCGAGAGCAGTGAAGACAAATACCCGCCATATCCGGTTGACGCGGCGCTCGCCCAGGAGTACGGAGTGAGGGGATCACCCACCTTCGTGGTCAACGGACAGACCGTCCAGGTGAACAGGTCGCCCGAGGCTATCAAGGACGCCATCTGCAGCGCCTTCAACACCCCGCCGGAGGAATGCGAGACTGAGCTGAGTTCAGAAGCAGCCTCACCAGGCTTCGGCCCGGTCGGAGAAGGCGGCGGGAGTGACAGCGGGGCGCAGTGCTGATGGAAGCCAGTTCCCGTTCTTTTTTCTTATTATTCAAAACAGGATAGTACGTTATTTTTTGTTCTGTACGCAACGCTTAAATTGCTTTCAGCCACAGATATTTTATGGCAGACGACATAAAGCAGATAGAAGGACCGATAAGAAAGGTGCTGGAAGGTCTGAAAAGAGATCCTAATTATTTGCGGTTATACCATTCCGGAAAGGAATTGACCGTTCAGAATTTCATGGATGCTGTTTCCAATCATCTGTTAACAGACAAGATAACCAAATATTATGAACACTTCGGGATAACCGAGAAACAGGGCCATGAGATAAGAGAGTACATTCACAATTCTGATGATCCACAGAAAGAGCTGATAGAAACCTTCCCCGATTTGATGGAATAGGCCTTTTTCTTATTATCTCCGGAAATTCAGCGATGTTTCCGCATTAATTTGCCAAGAAATATTAGAAGGCCCGGTAAAGTATTAACATGGTGGATCAGGCCCTGCTGGATTATGTCATGAGTTGTAAAAATCAGGGATATGGTGCAAGCCAAATGAGAGGTTACCTGATAAAATATGTTATCCTCCGAAAGAGGCCGAAGAGGCGGTAGGGGCGGCCTTTCAGCAGAATTTGGCCAAGGGAGAAAAACCCGCTTATGAGAAGAAGGCAGAAAGCCAGGACGATAGGGCGCCTACCAGATTTGTCGTTCTAGGAGGAATCTGCTTTGTTCTTTCTTTCATCGTATGGAGCGGAATTGCCCTGTTCGGGCTGGCCGACGGGATTTACATACTGAGAAAATATCCCCACAAAAAGATCCACGGGATAATCCCGATTATCCTTAACGGCTGGCGGTCGATTGACGTAATAGTTCTTTTGGCCGCGTACGCTGTTACGATGTCCTGAAAGCGATTTTTTTACCCGGGAAAGCATAAAAAACTTCCCGGTAACAGGAAATAATGGGATACTTAGAAAAAGGCGATGGAGCGGTAAAGGGTGGCGAATTGTCTACATTCAGAAGAAATTTTTATGGCAAAGCGCTGAATGCCATATTCAAAAAATATGATATAGAACTCAGCGGTGATTTGGGGCTTCTGAAAAAATATCTTCTGGAAGTCGCCGGGAATGTTTACGCGAATAAGGGTAATGGAAATCAGCATAATATTAATGCTCTGAATGGTATCCTGAATGATATATTCATGGGTTATGACATGGACATGAGCAGTGACTTGGCACATATGGAGGAAGATATTTCGGAATTCTTCGAGGTGGTGGCCAGCGACGGATATACGGCGGGAATAAAGCAAACCCCTCTGCCCGGCAAGAGAGAGAGTGATGATTTATTGGGTGATCTGAAAAAAGATATTTAAGAAAACGCTGAAAATAATAAAGCATGGACGCCATGATTTTGATTCTCTGACTGCCGCTGATCCTCCTGACGGCGGTTTCCGGATGCACGTCTGCGGTGCTTAGGGATACCGGGACAATGGTCCGGGCCCCGCGGTGCAGATGGGTGTTCAGGACGAGCGGGGATTAATCCGGACTGGTCGTGGTTTCCATGGCCGGGGACAGGAGCAGGGTGAACCATATTCCCTTCTTCGGAGCTTCAACCAGGAAGCTGGTCGGGAAGTATTATACAGCGACTGCCGGGTGCGAATATCCCGGGGAGTGGATAATCGCCTTCACAAATATCACGGTTGAGGAATGGGAGCAGTCCCAGGAAGAGTGCATGGAGAAGATGGCCCGGGGAGACACAGATAAGACGTACAGGGAAACGGGGGAGGGCGGAGCGGGTGGAGGTCTGCCCCAGCAGATGGCGATAGAGGGACTGGGCTGTAGCAGCGACCTCCTTTTGGATGTCCTGAAAAATCCCGACCTCTACATACTGGACGACGAACCCTTCACGGAGCTTTACATATGCGACGTCCCGGAGGTGGAGCTGAACGGTATAATCGGTTCCGGTGAACTGGGGAGCAGGTGCGAGTCCATACCTGTCTGAACCCTGCTCCGCTTGCCCCGGTTCATACGTCTATTCCCAGGAACATCCTTATCAGGAACCCTATCAAAAAGGTTATCGCTGCCACGCCTATGCTGATCATGGCCATCTCCAGAAACCTCTTCCTGAAGTCTAGATCCTTGGCCACGGATATGTAGAAGGTGAACACGAATATGACTATTATGGCATTGATCAGGGTCACCCCCAGGGCCGTGTAGACGTTGGGGAGCAGGAAGAAGGGCAGTATCAGAAGCACCACCGTGAACAGATAGGCGACTGATGTGTAGACCGATGCCTTTCCGGGACTTTTCGTCCCGTTTTCATGATTTTCTGATTTGGTGGAGAGGTATTCCGACGCCCCCATGGAGAGGGAGGCCGCTATGCCCGTGATGAGCCCGGCCAGCGCTATTATTCTCGTGTTCTGGAAGGCGAAGGTGAATCCGGCGAGCGCCCCTGTCAGCTCCACCAGTGCGTCGTTGAGGCCCAGTACTATGGATCCCACGTAACTCAGCCTCTCCTCGTTTATCATGTCTATGAGCTTTTTTTCGTGTCCCTCCTCCTCGCTCTCTATCATCTTTGCTTCGGGGACATCTGGGATTATCTTGTCGTACGACTCCTGGGCGCTCTCCTCACCGTTCTCCATGAGCTTCAGTCCGAAGGTCATGCCCAGGATCCTGGATATGATGTAGTATTTCCAGAACATCCATCCGGAGGGCTCCACATCCTGTTTCGTGTATTTCCTGAATATTTTGTAATGCCTGAGCTCGTCCCCGGAAATGCCCTTCAGAATCTTTCTGTTATGTTCGTCCTTTGTCGACATGGAAAGCTTTTCGTATATTTTGTGTTCTGTGATTTCGTTTTTCTGGAATTTCAGAATCTTCTTTCTCAGGGCGTCCCCGTTCTCTCCAGCGGCCATGATTCAGGATTGTATCCGGTCAATATAAAGGTCACCAGTTCAATTTGGTTTTATAAAATTTTCTTTGTGATTAATTATATGGGTCAAATGAATATAGATTTCGGTTCCCCTAGTGACGTGAAGAAATACAGAGTATTTTTAATCAGAGAAAATGAACCGGAGGAAAGTTTTTTATGGATCGCTAACGGAATGGGAATCAGTATTGGATATCAACCGGGAAACAATAACACAGTTGACATTTATTGTGAGTTGACTGAAGAAGACATCAACAAATTTAATGAAGCTGGGTATGGTCTTAATGAAGTCGGTTAATTCTTTCTTTTCCCGGAGAATACTTATATCCGCTCCGGGGCAATTATTAATAGTGGGGTCATGATCGAGATATTCATCGCTGGCTTTCTTGGCGGGGTCATACGGGGACTTCTGGGCATATCCAAGGAGATAAGATCCTCACCGACCAGGAAGAAGAAGCTCAGGCCCGAATACCTCTTGGTGACGCTCCTGGCTTCCGGGGGGCTGGGGCTTCTGGTGGGAGTTTTCATAGCGGACGACATACGCTTCGCCCTGCTCGCGGGTTATGCCGGTTGCGACTTCCTGGAGAACCTGTACAAGATAAAGATGAAGAAAAAGACGTGGGACTGATGAACAGACTGGAAGGACTGACAGCTTTCGCCTTTTCAGTATTTTCGTTCGCTTTATTTTCCCTCCTTCTGAGCTTTCCTGTCCTTTCCCAGGAGGTCTCCATGGAGATAGAGGGGGAGTGCAGGGAATACAACGTCACCATCGTGCTTGAGAATTTCGAGCCCGCCTGCTACGATGTCAAGGTGGACGTTACCACCCCGGCGGGGAGGGTGGGGAGGATATTCGATCCCAGGGAGGGATGGAAGTCTTCCTTCTTTTATGTGAATGAGGGAATCTGCGTGGATGGCGAGAACACGACAGTCAACGGGACATACAGCATCAGGGCGGAGACCTCTTCTCCTCTTCTCAATTTCAGGTCCAGCATCCGCCACGCCTCCCGGAGATGGGAGACCGGGTTCGTCGAGTTCGGGCAGGACTGCCCCGCCTCTTCTCCCGTCAATCTGCCGGAGCAGCAGTTCTTCCTCGCTGTCCTTATGGCGGTGACGGTCATACTGGCCGGGATAGTCCTGCAGAAGAGGGCGGTTGGTGCTAAAAAGAAATCAAAAGAATAGGTATTTGGGGTTTTGCCCCTTCAATTTTGATTTTATCTGTGGAAGATAATCTTTATCCACCGTCATTCTTGCCGCGTAATGCCTTTTTGATTCCTCCCTCAGGTATTCTGCGAAATCAGGATATGCTTCTCCTATCGGTGTGAGCATCTCCTCGCCCATGAAGATCACGCAGTATTTCTTGTCTGGATCCATCCTTTTCACGTCCTGGCTCGGCGTGACTATTATTGATCCCCGGGGAACGTCGAAATGCTTGCAGAGTTCAGTCTCCTTTTTGGAAAGGTATTCCAGATCGTTCCTTATTTTGTCGCTTTCTTCCTTTGTTATGGTGTGGACATTTTCAGGTTTGCTGTCATAGATTTTATACCCGTCAAGCTTGAACGTTACGAGTTCTGAGTGGTGTTTCCCTTCCCTCAGATTTTTGATGAGCCTTTTTGCATCTTCGTTATTGCTTTTTTCTATCATAGAATAGACATCTCTGTCATACATGTCGAAGAGCTTTTCTGTATCTTCGGGTTCAAAAGAATAACTTATGGCCCTCTGGAGCATCGATCTCGGTATCTCCACGGCGGGATGGAGGTAGATGGATTTGTGAGCGCTCCACCACATCTTCAGAAAATCGGTGACGGCATTTCCGCCTTCGTACAGAACACCGTAATCCTTTCCATTCCTCCCTTCTGTGTCTTTTAAAGTCGCGTAAGTTATCACCCCTTCGGCTTTTCCTCCCCCGCCCAGGCCGCAGTGATGGAGGTCCCTTTCGATATAATCCAGCTTGTCAGCACCGATGATGCTTGAGAGGACTCTGGAAAGATCATCATTCTTGTTGGATATGATATCAGCTACCCTTTCCCTGTCCGCGAATTTGTCCACTGTTTTCATTCTGAGTGCGATCTCCGATGATCTGAATTTGTGGTTTTTTCCGACTAAACATTCGGTCACGTGGGAAAAGGCCGGATGGCCGGCATCATGAAGAAGTGCCGAAATCTTGAGCGTTTCGGTGTCCTCCCGGCTCATTTTAAGCTTTTCGGCCAGCTTTGAGGTATAATAGAATGCTCCTAGGGAATGTTCCATCCTGCTGTGCTTGCATCCGACGTACCTTTTTTCTGCGAGAGGGACTTGCTGAACCCAGTTCAGTCGCTCTATCTCCGGTTGCTCCAGTATTTCCCTGTATTCCGTCATGTCCAGGTCCACACCTGAACCGGCTATTGGTATCCTTTTGATCAGCTTGTTTCTTTTTAAGAAGATATCCATTATTTTCACCGTTCAATAGTGATTATTGATGATTAATTTTATAAGATAATTGTACACTCCTTTTTGGAATAATTAAAAGACTATAACACTGTTATACCCACATCTATCAGGCATATCCCTTTACGATTTCCAGAACCTTTCTCCCCACCCTTTCGGTGCTTTCTTTGGTAATCCCTCCAATGTGGGGGGTGAGGACGACGTTGTCCAGCTTGGTGATCGGATCTTCCCCCGGGGGCTCCTCCTCGTAGACGTCCAGCGCCGCTCCCGCCAGGTGGCCAGATTTGATTGCCCTGAACAGCGCCTCCTGATCGACCAGCCCGCCCCTAGCGGTGTTGATCAGGTATGAGCCCTTTTTCATGCCTTCCAGCTCCCTCTTTCCTATGATGTGCATGGTCTTTTCGTTCAGGTGGGCGTGTATGGTGAGCACGTCCGCGCTTCTGATGACCCTGGAGAGGGGCTCAAGCTTTATGCCCATCCCGGTCAGTTCGCTCCCGGTTATCAGATTGTTCGGGTCGCAGGCGGTTATCTCCATTCCCATGTGCTTCGCGATGCGGGCCACGTCCTTCCCTATGGGGCCCAGACCCACTATTCCCAGCGTCTTTCCGAAAATCTCTCCCCCCGGGAAATCGTGGCGCAGCCATTTGCCTTCCCTTACTGACCGGTCTGCCTGCGGTATCTTCCGGAGAAGCGATATCATCATCCCGAAAACGAACTCCCTCATCCCTGTGGTCGCCATGGGGATGGTATGGAATTCGATCCCCATCTTCTCCAGCTCTTCCGTGTCCACGTGCTCGAAGCCGTGCGTGGCCGTAATCACCAGGCGGAGCTTCTTCCCCTTTCCGATGAGTTTCTTGTCCAGCCGGGTCTTTGACCTTATGATCAGGATTTCCGCCTCGGGAATTTCCTTTGACAAAGATTCTGCAGACGGTTTGAGAATATGCACTACCTTCCCGAATTTCCGAAGTCCGGAAATAACAAAATCCGGAAAGGGTTCGGTTAACAGTATCTTCCTCATGAAACTATTTTACTTCTGTTATTTTTATGCATTTCACCGGGCACGAATCGGCGGCCTGCTTGTTGCATCCGACGTCGTCCACTTCCTTCTTTATTGGATCGCTCTTCCCGTCGTCCGACATCTTCCAGTTCTCGGAACATACAGCGGCGCATGCGCCGCATCCTATGCACGCGTTCCTGTCGTGCTCTATTTTGAATTTCGCCATGTTCCTTACCTCCTTGGCCTCGTTTTTAATATGATGAGAGATTTTCAGGGCCCTATCCTTCCATGACCCTTCCTTCCTGCTCGGCGTAGAAACCCTCCGGGTCGCTAATGAAGTTGAAGGACTTCTGGATGAGTTCGAAGTGGGCTTTCTCCTCTTTTATGAGGAATTGGAAGAATTTCCTGATGTTCTCATCCTCCGCCTCGTCCCGGAGCTTCTCGTAAAGCTCGAAGCTCTTCCTCTCCAGCTCCATCCCGATCTTGTGGGCCTCAAGGTCGTCCGTCTTGGGCTTGGCTTGCTTGTCGAAATGCTCTATGGATTCCTCGAATATGGTCTTTATCTCTCCGAAACCCTTGGGATCCATTGGCACCACTGCCGACGAGGGATCGAAGCTGTTTATGGAATCGATGTGCCTGGTTTCCTCACTGGCCAGGAACTGGAAAGTCCTCTTTGTGACCTCGTTCTCCGCCCTCCCGGCGAACTTCTTGTACATCTCCCTTCCCTTGACCTCGTTGTCGATGGCCATTTTCATCGCTTCTTTCACGTCCATGATCATTCGCACCTCTCCATGAGCTTTTCCCATTCCTCGTCAGCGCGCCTCTGTATCTTCTCTATGATGGGCTTGTTCTCCGGCTTGAAAAGATGGGCGAACCTCTTTTGTGTCCTGAGGAAATCCTCCACGGGGACCTTCTTGGAAGGCTCGTAATTCAGCCTGTACTTCCCGTTCTCTATCTCGTAAAGCGGCCAGAACCTGGATTCCACGGCCAGCTTGGCGATCTCTATCGTCTCGTCCGGCTTGAATCTCCAGAGGGTCGTGCATGGGGATAAAACCAGCATGAACTTCGGTCCCTTTGTCTCGAAGGCCTTCTTGGCCTTGTTGTACAGGTCCATCACGTTGGATACGGATGCCTGCGCCACGTACGGTATCCCGTGGGCAGCTGCTATCTCTGTCAGCCGCTTCCTGAAAACCTCTTTTCCCTGCTTGACCTTTCCGGCCGGTTCGGTCGTGGTGTTCGCCCCGAATGGAGTGGCACCCGACCTCTGCCCGCCCGTGTTGCAGTAGGCCTCATTGTCGTAGGTCACATACAGGAAGTCATGCCCCCTTTCCAGTGCTCCCGAAAGTGACTGCAGACCGATGTCGTAGGTCCCCCCGTCACCCCCGAAGGCCACGAATTTGATGTCCTCTTCGATCTTGCTTTTCTTCTTCAGCGCCTTGTAGGCGGTCTCCGCCCCGGTTATAGTCGGGGAGACGTTCTCGAAGGCGTTGTGTATCCATGGTATGTTCCAGGAGGAGAAGGGGTATATCGTTGAAGTCACTTCCAGACACCCGGTCGCGTTCGCCGCGACCACCGGATTGTCCGTGGCGGCGAGCACGGTCCTGACTATTATGGGTATGGCGCACCCCGCGCACGTCCTGTGCCCGGGAACGAACCTCTTCGGTTTCCCGGCGAAATCCTTAATCATCATCATAATCACTCCCTCAGCCCTATGTACCTGACCGCTCCGGTATCACCCGAGAGCAGCTCGCTGAAGACCTTTTCGATCTCCTTCTCGTATATCTCCCTCCCGCCGAGGCCGAACAGGTAGCTCTGCAGGACGGGTTTTTTGTCGTTATCGTAAAGGGAATTCTTTGTCTCCGAGAACAGCGGGTGGTTGGCTCCGAAGGAGGCTGAACGGTCGAGCACGCCCACGGCTTTCGCTTCCGAAAGCGCCTTCGCCACCTCACCGTAGGGGAACGGCCTGAAGAGGCGCATCTTGAGCAGCCCGACCTTCTTCCCTTCTTTTCTCATCCTGTCCACGACCACCTTGGTGGTCCCCGCCGTGGAACTCATCGTAACTATCACGGCTTCGGCGTCATCTGTCCGGTATTCCTCGAAGTATCCGTATTCCCTCCCGGTTATTTCTGACAGCTCCTTGCCCACTTCCAGGAAGACCTTCCTGGCGTTCTCCATCGCCTCCAGCTGCTGCCTCTTGGTCTCGAAATAATAATCCGTCAGCTCAAGAGGCCCGAAGGTCACCGGGTCGTCCAGGTTCAGGAGGTATTTCTCCGGCTTTCTCTCCCCTATGAATTTCCTCACCGTCTCGTCGGGCAGGATCTGGACGTTCTGGACTCCGTGCGAGGTTATGAATCCGTCGTGGCAGGTCATAACCGGCAGCAGTACGTCGCTGTGCTCCGCTACCCTGAGTGAAAGCAGGACGTGGTCGTATGCCTCCTGGGCGTTCTCCGCGTACATCTGTATCCATGACAAGTCTCTCGCTCCCATGGAATCGGAATGGTCGCAGTGTATGTTTATGGGACCGGAAAGCGCCCTGTTGGCCACGGGCATGACAATGGGGAGTCTCATCCCCGAGGCCACGCCCAGGACCTCCCACATGAGAGCCAGCCCCGCGGATGAGGTTGCCGTCATGACCCTGACCCCTGCGGCGGAAGCCCCCACGCACGCGGACATTGCAGAGTGCTCGGATTCCACCCTTATCATCTCCGTGTCCACCTTTCCGTCAGCGACGAACTTGGCGAACGTCTCCACTATGGAGCTCTGGGGCGTTATCGGGTATGCAGCGACGACGTCGGGATTTATCTGCCTCATCGCCTGGGAAACCGCGTAATTTCCTGTGAGGGGCTTGGTTTTGGTCATCATGATCACTCCTGGAAATTGGATTCTTCCTCCATCTTTATGCACTTGACCGGGCATATCTTGGCGCATATCCCGCATCCCTTGCAGTATTCAAGGTCGAAATCTTTAACCTTCCCGCCCTCCGCCTTTATGGCGTTCTCCGGGCAGTTGACGTAGCACTGGAAGCAGTGGATGCATTTGGAATCGTCCTTCACCGGCCTGAAAGCCCTCCATGTTCCGGTCTTGTTCAGCCTCGAAGAACCCGGCGTTGTTATGGTCCCCCCTCTCGGAATCTCCTTCCATCCCGCCTTCTTCTTCACATGCTTCTCTTCAGGGAATCCCATCTAACCACCCTTGACCTCCTCGTATGCCCTTTTAACGCAGTCGACGTTCGCCTTTGTTTTCTGGGGCCCTATCTTGTGGGTGAACATTTCCTTTATCTTCTTCGTCAGCGTCTCCAGATCGATCACTCCGGTTGTCTTTATCAGTGCCCCGAGGACAGGGGTGTTGGGCATGTTCCTGCCCAGCATGTCTATAGAAATACCGGTCGCATCGATCGTGTACAGCTTGCCCCCGAATCCGGTTTTCTTCTTTATCTCCTCCGGGGACTTCTTGGTGTTTATTATCATTACTGTCCTGTCCGTGGTTCCGGCTGTCACATCGACCACGTCCAGCAGAGTGGGATCTATCACTATGACGGCGCTCGGGTCGGTCACGGGCTGGGATGTCCTTATGGACTCTTCAGAAATCCTGGCGAACGTCCTCATTGGGGCTCCGGTCCTCTCCGGACCGTATTCCGGGAAGGCCTGTATGTGCTTGCCCTTGCTTATGGCCGTCTCAACAATCAGCTGCGCGGCGGTCTTGGCTCCCTGTCCGCCCCGTCCGTGTATGATAACCTCGAACATCCCCGACACCTTCCGAATACAAGTGATCCGAACAATCAATCCTGACTCTAATTACAGTTATATCTCTATTTATTTAGATAGTCTTAAAAGGTTAAGAGTATTTTTTCGACGATTGTTGAGATTTCTGGGAAACGCCTTTTTTATAAATTTTCAGCCCAATGTATTCCTAGTATGAAATACGGTGTTGGTGAGCTCTTGGACAACAAGTACGGGAAAGCCCTTAAGAAATTGTTTCCCTTCCTGTTTTTGCCGGCTGGATGCGGGGGTCCCGCTAATGAATATTCATTGAAGGCCGATCTGAACGGGGACGGGCATACGGACAGGATAACTGCCACCGGAAGCCTCCTTTTTTCCGAATATCCGGTAACCGCGGAAATCAGCGGTCCGGATGGCAGGCTGGGTCCCCCGAAGGAAATCGGGAGATTCAATGAAAAACTGCGGGATATAAAGACCGAAAGCAGAGGGGACACCGTTGATGTGGTCATTGTCACAGAATCAGGTGAGTATAAGGGCGCTTATAAGACCCATTCCTTCAGAAATGACGGGAACGGTAATCTGAAGGGCGGTGTCAAGATGACTGTTACTTTACCAGAGATTGAATCCCGCTGAACTCCTTCTGGTCCGACCTCTCAAGTAGCTGGAACATGATCATCTCCGTGGTTACCGGGAAGCACCCTCCCTGCCTCATCCTCTCCACCGCGGAGGAATGATCACCCGGCCTCCTTGATGACAACGCGTCGGTTACTGCGTGAACGTTGTATCCGTTCAGTCTCGCGGATAGGGCGGTCTTGAGAACGCAGACGTGCGATTCTATGCCGGTGAGTATGAGGTCGGTGACGCCGAGCTCTTTCAGCCTCTTCCCGAACTCCTCCTTTCCGAAGCAGTCGAAGCTCGTCTTTTCGACGGGGGATACCCTGGGCATCAGTCCCGATATCTCCGGAAGGGTCTTCCCCAGCCCCCTGGGATACTGCTCGGTCAGTATTACGGGGATCCCTAAAATATGACAGGCCCTGATGAGTTTTCCGGTGTTTCTGATCACCCTTTCCATCTTGTGGATGACCGGCCTGAAACTCTCCTGGATATCTATGACGATGAGAGCACAGCCCTTTCTCTTGGGCATTCCGAGTCCCTTCGTGTCCATGGAATTAGTATTGATATTTGGTTATATATTGGTTCGCAGGAACCCCACGTCCTCCAGTATCTTCCTGTGATCGAAGGCGAAGTCCAGCTTCCCCGCCTGCTCTTTTGAGAACCATTTGAGATCGGAGGACTCCTTCGAGGCGGAAAGCTCCCCTCCGATGACTTTGCAGAGGAAGACGGCGCTCATGGATATTCCCCTGGGGTCCCTTCCGGGGGTTGAATACACCCCGAAGGTTTTGCTGATCTTCACCTCCATACCGGTCTCCTCCCGGACCTCCCTTACGCAGGTCTCTTCGATGGTCTCGTCCTCTTCCAGCTGCCCGCCCGGAAGGCACCATTTTCCCCTGAAAGGGGAACTGTCCCTCTTCTCGAGCAGGACCCTTCCCTTCCTGATTATTACCGCGTCTGCCGCGATGATCTTTCTTTTCATCAGAATGCCTAATCCTTCAGGGTGAAATACAGCCTTCGGTTCTTCTTCCCCTTGTTTTCCGCCTTCAGGAACTCGATTTTCCCCACCTCTTTGGTGGATTTCACGTGGGTACCCCCGTCGGGCTGCTTGTCCAGGCCCACGATCTCGACCATCCTCAGGGTCCTGATCCCGGGAGGCAATCCTTTGGCCAGCTTGACCAGCTCCGGATCCTTTTCCACATCCTCCCTCTTCATCCGGGAGACCCTGACCTTCGTCCCCTTTTCCACGATACTGTTGGAATACTCTATGTATTCCTTCAGCTTATCCCTGTCGAAGTCCTCCAGGGAGAAATCTATCCTGCTCTTTTCGAGTCCCAGCTGGTTTCCGGTTATGAGGGCGCCGGTCTTGTTGTAAAGTATGGCGCTGATTATGTGCGCAGCCGTGTGCATCCTCATGAGCCGGTGCCTCCGGTCCCAGTCTATGGCGCACCTGACCTTGTCGCCCTCTTTCAGGCCGGCCCTGTCCACCTCGTGGGATATGTCCCCTCCGAACTTGCCGGCGAAGACCACCCTGAATTCGGTGCCGTCCTCCCTCGTGATGGTGCCCTCGTCCCAGGGCTGACCGCCGGATTTCGGATAGAAAGCCGTCCGGTCCATTACTATGAATTTTCCTTCCTTTTCCCCGTCCCCGGAGACGTTGACCACTTTGGCTTCGAACTCCTTCAGATAGGAGTCATTCATGTACAATGCTTCCGTCATACGGATAACCTCCTCATTGTTCGACCTTCCTGAGATATTTGATGAGTTCCTTAATGACCTTTATGGCATAATCTATTTCCTTCCGTGTGTTCCCCTTTCCTACGGTGAACCTCACGGACTCCTGTATCTCTTCCTCCTCCATCCCTATGGAGGAGAGTGCGTTGAAGGAGCCTTGCTTCCCGGGCAGGTCGGACGAGACCATGACCCCTTTGGTGTCGAGATAGCTCACCAGGCTCTCTGCCTTCACATCGTTGAAGCATACGTTCAGGTTGTCGCAGAGCCTCTTGGATCCCATGGGCCCGTTCAGCTTGGTGTCCTTTATGCCCAAAAGATCATTCATGATAACGTCCCTCAGGTATTTCATCCTGCTTACATCGTCCTTCTTGGCCACCTCCACCGCCTTGGCGAATCCGACTATTCCCGGGACGTTCTGGGTGCCGGCTCTGAGACCGGATTCCTCAGGGCCTCCCTTTATCTGCTCCTTTATCTTTACCCCCTTCCTTACGTATATGGCCCCTATTCCCTTGGGTCCGTATATCTTGTTCGCGGAGAGGGACATTATGTCGACGTTCATCTTCCCCACGTCTATGGGAACCTTCGTGAAGCTTTGGGCCGCATCGGTGTGTAAGAATATCCTGTGCTTCCTGCAGATTTTTCCTATTTTCTTTATGTCCTGTATGGTCCCTATCTCTGCGTTTGCATGCTGGACGGTGACCAGTATGGTTTTTTTGGTTATGTTCTTCTCCAGATCATCGGGATTAAGGAACCCATTCTTGTCGACGTCCAGAAAGCTCACGTCGAATCCCTCCTGACCCAGGGAATAGCACGTGTTCAGCACGGAAGGGTGCTCTATCTTGGACGTTATTATGTGGTTCCCTAGATGCCTGTTGGCCCTGGCAGAGCCGCATATGGCGAGGTTGTCGGATTCGGTCCCCCCCGAAGTGAAAAATATCTCCTCGGGCTTCGCGTTTATGCTCTTGGCCACCACTCCTCTGGCCCATTCCACGGCCCTGGCGGCCTCCCTGCCCATGTAATGGGAGGAGGACGGGCTTCCGAAGTTTCTGGAAAAATAAACCTTCATCGCCTTCACCACTTGCCGGTCCACCGGAGCGGAAGTCGCGTGGTCGAGATAAACCTTCATAATACTCTTTTGTGTTGGTTATTTAAACGGTTTCGCTCCCGCCGTTCGGTTCGTCCTGACGGCCTGAATCTTATTAATGTTGCCGGTCATATTATCATCATGGTCAAATGCTATGCCCGGGGAAGAAGATTCGAGTATCATGTAGTGGACAAGCTGGCCAAGCACGGCATAAACAGCAGGAGGGTCGCCCTCTCCGGAAGGCAGCCCGCCGTCGGCCAGCCCATCACGGACATACCCAACGCGGACATAATAGTGGAGGAGAAATTTTTCGGCAAGGCCAAGACCACCAAGGCCAAGAAGTACGTGTCCTTCCCGGAGAAGGAGATACTGGAGCTGAACAACAGGGAGCTGAATTTTCTGATCTTCAATTTCACCAGAACCGACCCGTTCGTTGTGGTCAGGTTCGACGACTTCGTTGATCTGGTGAAAATGTGGAAAGAGAAGGAAGAAAAGGATTAGTCCTTCTTTTCCAGAACCTTCTTGTATTTGTCCTCTGTCTTTTTCCTCTCCTTTTCCAGCTGGTCCACCAGGCCGGTCATGTTCTTGGCAGAAAAAGCGGCTATCGACTCGTCTATCTGCTCCATTTTCGCCCTGAGTATCTGCTTCTCCAGATCTCTCACGTAATCCAGGGGATATTCCCTGTTGCTCCATATTTCCTCCAGTATCTTGTCTATCACTATATCAGAACCTATCTCGTATTTGTGGACCTCCTCAATACGGGAATACTCCAGAGCGATCGATTTGCCCCTTCTGAGAACCACGTCAGAATAGACCTCGAATAGCATGGAGATCACCTTGAATCTCCCCAGCAAGAACCCTATGAGGAGCACGAAGAACAGGTAATAGTTTACGTATATGAAGGAGTAGACGACATCGACGGCGAAGGGAAATGCGTTCATCAGAACGATCACCATTCCTATGATGTAGACCGAAATGAGGAAATATTTTATTGTCATTTCACTGAGTTCCTTCTTCAGGTCTATGTTTTCCTTGTAGTGCTTCATGAACATCCTGGCCACGTAGAGGCTGCTGGAGACGTAGACGAGGCTGAGGAATATCATGGAATTCGAGCTGAATACATATATTCCCGAAAGTATCACCGCAAGCGACATGGAAAGGACGGCGAAGGAGAAAAAGAGGTAATGAAGTATCTTGAGATAATAGAGCCTTATGTAAAACCTTTCCATGCTTTAATATTCGTCCGCTCTGCTTAAATTGGGTCTTCTACCATCCGAAAATCCCGGCAATCCAAGATATGCTCATGCAGCCGGCGAAAGCCACTATCAGGTGCATTATTACTTTTCCTATGAGAGAAGCGAGGAAGAATTTCTTCAGGTCGTATTTTATCATCCCCCCTATTATCCCTATCACGTCGTCCGGGAGGGGGGTTAGGGCGAAAACGATTATGATCAGGAATGCGCCGTGCTTCTCCATCCACCGCTTGGTGCGGGCGATCTCATCCCGGTATTTGCCCTTGAGGGCCTCCCTGCCGCCGTATCCCAGTGCATAACCTATCAGTTCCCCGACCGCTGCTCCCAGTCCGGCGGCTATGCCCACCAGCCAGGGGTTCAGAACGCCCCCGAAGGCGAAGACCACCGCAAGAGCCGGGGTGGGGAAAAGTATCGTGGCCGAGCCCAGCAGGGAGATCAGGAATATGCCCGGGTAGCCGAAATTCGCCGCAGCCTGGTTGGAGAAGGTAATGAACTGGGATGTGATGTTGAGGAGGTCCATATTGATACTGGTCTGAATTGGTATAAATTAAAAACAAAAAAAGAAGGAACCAAAAATAATGTTCCCAAGCCTACAACTTCTTGACCTTTTCGATTCCTTTCTTCGAAACCATTGCTTTCTTTATCTTCGAGGGAAGCCAGGACGGCCTGTTCGACGGTGCGTCCACTTTCTTCACGTTTCCCTTGAAGACGTGTATTGTGTATGTCTTGTCCTTGTTCCTTCTTCCTCTTTCCCTGAGCTTTATGTCCTTGTATCCCCTTGCGGCTGCCTTGAGAGCTGCCTGCCTGGGGGATCTTCCCGTGAAAACAGCTGTCTTGTTTCCCTTCTTCAGAACATAGTATTTCTTTTTAGCGCTCTTTTTTCTAGCCATTTAATCCCTCCTGTTTTTTTGAAGGTTGTTTGCTGAAATATCGGGGCTGTTGCCCGATTATATGTAAAAGATAACCAAAGGGTTTATAAAGATTTCGCTATATATCGACGTAATCAGGGGTTATTTTAACGTTTTTAAGAAACACCTGGGATTAATAATCATGGAGATGAAGCATCGGAGGAATCCACTGGTGGCGGCATTCCTGAATTTCATTTTGTGGGGGACCGGCTACATTTACATAAGCCACAGGAGGTTCCTCGGCGGAGGGCTCATAGTCGTATTCCTCCTTAACGCGTCCCTCCTGGTCACCATACCTTACAGCATGCTCCTGGCCTATTCCGAGATGCTCTTCCTCTGGGGGATGTTCATGTGGTTCCTCCTCAGCATCCTTTTCGCGGTGGACGTGTTCAGGGAGACCATGCAGCTCAGAAAATATGAGGACATGGAGTAATCTTTTAATATCCATTTCTGCAAAAAGTCAGTAACATGAATTTCAAGCTCAGCATGGAAGAGAAGACCTCCCTTCTTCTGGGACTCTTCGTCGCGGCGATAATCTGCGGCAACCTGCTGGGGACCAAGATATTCTCCTTCTGGGTAATCTCCGCTTCGGTGGGGATATTCATGTATCCCCTGACCTTCCTGATCACCGACATGATCGAGGAGGTCCACGGCCGGAAAAAGACAAAGCAGTTCGTGATGGCGGGGTTCTTCTCCCTCGTACTGGTGACACTTTTCACGCTTCTCTCAATAGCCCTGCCCCCAGCCTCCAGGTATGACCTGAACCCCGAGTACCTCAAGGTTTTCGCGCCCTCCCTGAGGATAATGGCCGGGAGCATCGTGGGATTCCTGATATCCCAGTATCACGACATAATTGCCTTCGATTTCTGGAAGAAAAAAACGAAAGGGAGATTCCTCTGGTTCAGGAACAACGCCTCCACCATCGTCTCCCAGTTCCTTGACACCACCATATTCATGTTCATCGCCTTCTACATGGTCACACCGAAATTCACCGTTGATTTCGTGTTCGCGCTGATAATCCCCTACTGGATACTGAAGGTGGCGGTCGCCCTGTTCGACACCCCCGTGTGCTACCTGGGTGTCAGGTGGCTGAGAAGGTCCGGAAAATAGGATTTATATTTTGTTTGCTTAAGAAAGAGTATGGTTTATTACATAGTCATAAGAGGGCCGGCCGCCGGGGGCAAGACAACCATATCGAAAAAGCTGGCCGGGAAACTCAACGCACTTTACGTATCATTCGACGAGATAAGGGACGAGCACGGGATAGGATTTTCCGAGGAGGACAGGATAAGGTCGAACGAGTTGGCGATACCCGAAGCGAAAGGGAGCCTGGAAAGGGGACGAATCGTTATCTTTGACGGTGTGTTCTACCACAGGTCCCAGCTCGACCATCTGTCAAGAAATTTACGGTTCAGGCACTTCGTTTTCACCCTCAGGGCCTCCCTGGAAAGGTGCCTGGAGCGACATAAAGAGAGGGAATCGGACATAAGCGAGAAGAGCGTCAGGGACGTCCACAGGCTGGTGAATGAGTTCGACGCCGGAACGGTCATCGGCACGGACGGTAAGAGTGAAGAGGAAACGGTCAGAGAGATCATTTCTCATTTGCCGTGATTTTTTTCCGGGCGGAGAGTTTTCTTTTCAGATCGCCTATCAGGTACAGGGATCCGGTCGCCAGAATGAGGTCTTTCTTTCCCGCGAGCTTTTCAGCCCTTTCCATGGCCTTCCCCGGATCCTTTTCTATTATGCAGCCTTTCTTCGCTATTTTTTCCGGGCTCATCGCCCTGTAGCTGGATTCCGTGAGTATTATCTTGTCAGCCATGGGGAAGAGCCCTTCGGTCATCCCTTCCCTGTCCTTGTCGCTGGAGATGCCCATCAGGAGAATCATCTTTCTGAACTTCAGGCCCCTCACGAATTCCACCAGCGCCCTGACACCATCGGGGTTGTGCGCGCCGTCGAATATGACCATGGGACCCATGCCGGCGATCTCGGCCCTCCCGGGCCATCTGGTCTTTTCCAGCCCCGCCTTTATTTTTTCTACCGGAATATCCGCGCCCATGGATCTCAGGACCCTGATCGTCTCCATGGCGGTGTTCAGGTTCTCTATCTGGAACCCTCCCAGAAGGGGAAATTCCACTTCCGTCCCGCTGTGATCGATTTTCTGTGAGTCCAGATCAGAGCTTATGACTCTTATACTGTCCTTTGCCCTGATCAGCCTGGACCTGCTCTTCCTGGCCTTTCCGGTTATCTCCTCCAGCGCCTCCCCCTTTGATCCGGTCACTACCGGGATTCCCGGCTTTATTATCCCGGCCTTCTCCCTGGCTATCCCCCTGAGATCGTTGCCCAGGAAATTCGTGTGCTCCATCCCTATGTTGGTGATGACCGATACTACGGGCTTGACTATGTTGGTGGCGTCGAGACGCCCTCCCAGCCCCACCTCCACCACTGCGAAATCAACTCCCCTGTCCCTGAAGTAGAGAAAGGCGACTGCCGTGAGGAACTCGAAATAGGTCAGCCCCGCGTACTCGCTCTTGATGATCTCCGAATACCTGACCATTTCTTCCCTGGATATCTTCTCCCCGTCGACCATTATCTTCTCCCTGACATCCACCAGGTAGGGCGAGGTGTACATCCCTACCCTGTATCCGCATTCCCGGAGCACCGAGGAGAGGATGGCGCAGACGCTCCCCTTGCCGTTGGTCCCGGCCACGTGTATCACCATGTAGCTGTCCTGCGGGCTTCCGAGGGATTCCGATATCCTTTTCATCCCGTCGAGGCCGAGGTGCGTCCCCACCTTCTCCAGTGAGGACAGGTATCCAATCAGCCTTTCGTAATCGTCCATGGAAAGAATATGTAGGAATGAAATAAATGGCTTTGCCGTTTTTCAGTGGTTTTTGCTCCTGATTTCTCCGTTTCTGTCAAGATATGTTTTCCAGGGTTTTACGTCTTTCAGGTATATCCCGTCCCCGTGTATCTTGTCCGCTATCCAGAGGGCTTCCTCGTGGGGAGTGTATATCGTCCTTCCGGATGGTTCATCCTCCATGGGAAAGAAAATCAGCTTCACCAACATTTTGTTCATCTGAAGTATCTTTTCGCCTCCCTTGTAATATTCCCGTCTGGTGCTCTCCTTCCTTGGCTCCACTCCCGGCTTTTCCCTCTCTATCACCGAATCCAGTTCGTCCGCATCTATCGGGTTTTTGTAAACAACGTGGACGTTTCCCGGGTTCAGTTCTATGTTTTTCAGGGGGTTCTCCTGGTATGTGAATATTGATTTTAATCCTGCTGGCAGTTCTTTATTTTCTATATATCTTGTGATGCCTATTTTATCAGGCGATCGCTCCGAGATTCCAGCCCCGAAGTGCAAATCCGTTCTTATCTTCCTGCCGGTGTTGGGATTCGTTATACTGCCCCTCTCAGGCATACCCTCGTTTATGAAACTGTATAATATCCTGACCGCTTCCGAGACCTTTGTGTTTTTTGTCCTGCCCATTTTACCATTCTGATAGAAATTTCCGGAATTGGATTATTAAAGGGAATTTTCATAAAAAAATAAGAAAGGGGAAGGGGATTCAAAGGTCCCCGTTTTTCCGGTTCATTCTGATTCTTCGTCTTCTCCCCAGTCGTCGTCTTCCTCTTCGTCCCAGAGCATCTTTTCCCTCCTGAAATTTACCCGGTGAAAAACAGTTCTGTGAAATAATATGCGGCGGTATTATTTAA